>JBMNNW010000017.1:0-60409 GCA_050942735.1 Armatimonadota bacterium | reverse complement strand
GGATCGTTCCTTTCAGCAGGCTGCGGTCAGCGGCGTCCGGGCGAGGCACCCGGACGCCGAGTGTTTGAGTCATCGGAATGCGTTCTGCCTCTGCGCCCGGTCTACGCCATCCCGCGAATCGCCCTGTCCTGCTCGGGGGAGATCTGGAAGTCGAAGACGTCGAGGTTCGCCCGCAGGTGCTCCTCACTGGAGGCCTTCGGGATGACGATCATCTCCTGCTGCAGCAGCCAGCGGATCGCCACCTGCGCGACCGAGCGATCAACTGCCTTCGCGATGCGCGCGAGCGTCTCGTCCTCGAGAAGCCCACCGTGCCCCAGCGGCGAGTAGGCGGTGACGGCGATCTCGTTCTCGCTGCACATCTCCACCACGTCCCACGGCTGGTGCGCGGGGTGGAACTTGATCTGGTTGTTGACGATCGGCACCTCAGCGACCTCCAGCGCCTCGGTGAGATGCTCGACCATGAAGTTGCTCACGCCGATGTCATTGACCATGCCCTCATCGCGGAGCTTCTTGAGCGCGCGGAAGGTCTCCTCCATCGGCGCTTCCGGGTCCGGCCAGTGGATCAGGTAGAGGTCGATGTAATCGGTCTCAAGCTCCTTGAGGTTCTTCTCGCAGACCGCGAGCACGTCATCGTAGTGCAGACTGCCGCGATTGACCTTGGAGGTGATCCAGATGCTCTCGCGGTCGTGGTTGGCCATCCCCGCGGCGACCTCGCGGTGGTTGCCGTAGACGTCGGCGGTGTCGAGATGGTTGTAGCCCATCTGCAGAGCCATGTCCACGGCCTGAACGCAGGTGTCGCCGGTGAGCTGCCAGGTGCCGAGGCCCAGCTTCGGCATCTCGGCGCCGGTCTTGAGCGTCATCCTCGGAATGTCGATGTCCATTGTGTGACCCTCCCTGTTCTCTTTGAAGAAATGGCAGAACTGCACAGGTCGAAACCTGGTCCGGCCTCTCGTGAGGCCGCGGGGCGCTATCCCCGCACGATCACGTTGTTGTCGAACATCCAGCGGACCGTCTGCTCGACTGAATCCTCGGCGGTGTACTGCGGGTTGTAGCCCAGTTCGCGGCGGGCCTTCTCGATGGTGAAGCACATGTGCTCGGTGAAGAAGCGGATTCCGCGCACCGAGAACCCGTCGGTCCCCGTGTACTCGTCGATCAGCTCGTCCAACGGGACGTGCCTCGCCTCCGGATCGACGCCCATCGCGTCGGCGAGAAGCTCCGCGTAGTAGTTGTGCGTGATGGCGTAGGGGGAGCTGATGTTGTACTCGCCGGCGGCTTCAGGCCGGTCGATCGCCAGCACGAATGCGTCGGCGAGGTCGCGGACATCTCCGGGCTGAAGCAGGCCCTCGCCGAGATTCGGGATCGTGATCGGGCCGCCGTCGAGGACGGCCTGGAAGAACTCGGGGTCGCGGCCGCCCAGCAGGTCGATCGGAACGTCGCCCGGCCCCATGATGTTGGTGGGCCGCAGGATCGTCAGCGGCAGGTCATACTGTTCGCATAGCTCGCGGGCGACCCGGTCGGACTCTGCCTTCGCGCCGAAACCGCCCCACTCGGGCGTGGGCGGGTCAACCGGCTCTGTCTCGTCGGCGGGGCAGCGCCGCAGCGGCATGAACACGCCCGTCGAGCCGCACTGGACGTAGTGGCCGACCACGCCCCGGACGGCCTCGATGACGCGCTCGGCGCGTACGCCGTCCATCGCGATCATGTGCGCGCAGGTGTCAAAACGCCTGCCCTCAAGCGCCCTGACGACGGTCTCGGGATCGGTGATATCCGCGGTGACGCACCTGACGTTCTCAGGCAGCGGGCAGTCGGTGCGCCCCCGGTTGAGCACCGTCACGTCGTCGCCGCGCTCGGAGAGACGCAACATGATCTCGCGCCCGAGGTAGCGCGTTCCGCCGATGATCAGGACCTTCATCGTGTGGCCTCCATGGCCGGCGTCTTCGGTCATGGCTATCCTTCGCGGGAGAACCGCCCGGTTCCTCCCCTGGGGGGAGGTATGAGCGGGAGATGTGCGAAACGATCCTGGCGACATACCACGCCCGTCGCGCAGTCAAGGAGATGGAGCCCGATGGAGTATTCCCACGCGAATGTGGTATTCCGCTATGAGCCGCGCGTGATCTTCGAGCGCGATGAGACGTGGACCTATGCGCGCGAGCCGGTCTTTCGTCGGATGCCCGACGGCAGCTTCGCCTGCCTGCACTACGCGGGAGGCCCGCGCGAGCCGCATGATGATAACCTCGTGCTCATCACCCGCAGCAGCGACGACGGCGACACCTGGAGCGAGCCTGAGGTGCTCTTCGACCACCCGCATCGCGGCGTCTGGTGCACGGAGCTTTTCGTCGAGGAGGGCGCGCCGTGCGCGTTCGTGCATACCCTCGAGGCCGCCAGCCGCTACTGCGACCTGCACACATTCCGCTCGTGGACGCATGACAGCGGCAGGACGTGGACCGAGCCGACCTCGCTGCCGGGAACGCCGTCCCACGTCTGCACGCGACAGGGGATCGTGCTGCGTGATGGCGCGTGGCTCTTCCCGATCTACTGGCAGGAGCAGCTCAGCGGCTTCGCGTGGGAACGCGACCCGGATCGGAAGAAGCCGCTGGCCAGCCGTGTGTGGCCTTTCCGCTGTGGAGTGATGCGCTCGGTGGACGGAGGAGAGAGCTTCACTCAGCACGGGTACATCCGCCACCCGGAGGTGACGCTGTGGGAGCCGAACGTGGCGGAGGTCGCCGACGGCCGGTTGGTGATGCTGATGCGCGCGGAGGGCACGGGGGCGCTGTGGCGCAGCGACTCGTGTGACGGCGGGCTGTCGTGGTCGGAGCCGCACCCGACGGACATCCCGAACCCGTCCACGAAGCTGACGCTGCTCGAGCACGACGGCGCGCTGATCCTGCTGAACAATCCCAACCCGGTGAAGGGAGAGCGCAAGCCGCTGGAGCTGTGGGTCAGCCGCGACCGCGGCGCGACCTGGCCGACGCGGCTGACGATCGCGGACGTCACGGAGGGGCGCGGTGTGTACTACCCGCACGGTCACATCGAGCCGGAGCGGGAGACGCTCTACATGGCCTGTGACACCTCGTCGGTGCACTACCTGCTGAAGGTCCCGTTGGCCGACTTCCTCTGAGCGGCGCGGGTCGGCGCGTCAGTGCCCGTTTGTCTCGATGACGCGGTCGAGCAGGCTGCCGAGCATCTGCGCGTCCGCTTCGTCATCGGTGGAGTCATACTGATCGGGGTCGCGGTTGGCCCACGCCTCCGCGACCCTCCAGCCGTCGGCCGCCTGCTCGAGTCTGACTCGGTAGATGCAGTGGCCGGTCGCACTGCGGTGCAGGGAGAACCAGTCGTCCACCTCGAATGCGAACCAGCGGTCTGTCTGTGAGCGGGGGATACGTCCGTGGATCAGTGCGCGGTACTCTGGCTCGGAGAAGGTTCTGTCGATCTCAAGCCGCGCTCGCTGATCGGGCATTCGCTTGTGCGGGTAGTTCCCCGGCGTAGCTCTCATGCGATCGCCTCCAGCAGTTCGGCTGCTCCCGTGAATCTACTTCGCGGGGCGAACGTGTGGCTCCTGCAGGGTGTGGGGAGGTAGATGGGCGTGGGGCTGCGAACTTGACCGCGCGGGCACAGACGCGCCATGGAGGTGGACGTGATGCTCTACCGTGAGTTCGGACGGACCGGCTGGGACGTCTCGGCGATCGGCATGGGGACGTGGAACATCGGCAACCAGTGGGGCGAGCTTGACGATGCGACCGCGTGGGCGACCGTCCGCGCGGCCTTCGACGCGGGGATGAACCTCTTCGACACAGCAGAGTCGTACGGGATCCCCAACGGCCTGTCGGAGATGCGCCTCGGTGAGGCCCTGTCGGGGATACGCCACCAGGTCTACGTGGTGTCGAAGATCGGTCACTGGGGTCAGCGCACCGGACAGGCCGTGCCCTACACGACGGTGGACATGATCCGCATGTCCTGCCACGCCTCGCTGCACAGGCTGCGCACCGACTGGGTGGACGTAATGCTCTGTCACGTCGCCGACATCGAAGACCCGAGCATCTTCCTCGAGGCCTTCGAAGTGCTGCAGAGTCGTGGCAAGCTCCGCGTCTACGGCATCTCCACCAACGACCTCGACGTGCTCAAGCGCTTCAATGTGGATGGCACCTGCTCGGTCGTCGAGGTCGACTACTCGCTGCTCCACGCCCAGCCGGAGGCGGAGTTCCTCCCTTACTGCGAGGAAAACGGGATCGCGGTGCTTGTGCGCGGTCCGCTGCGGCAGGGGCTCCTCGCGGGCAAGTATGACCTTCAGACCGAGTTCACCGACAGTGTGCGGGAGCCCTTCAACCCCGGAGGCGCGAGGCGGGAGCAGTACGAGCGCGACATCGCCGGCGTCGAGCGGCTCAAGAAGGTCGTCGAGCCCGGTGACGAGATGGTGACCGCCGCGCTGCGCTACGTCATCTCGCACTCATCAGACCCGGTCGCGATCCCCGGCTGCAAGTCCCCCGAGCAGGCGTGGATGAACGCCGCCGCCGGCGAGCGCGCGCTCAGCGGCTCCGAGATGGCGGCCCTGCGCGGGGCGTTGAGTGGGGAGAGCTGAGGGAGGCGGACGAGATGCGCATTTCCTTCATCGTGCGGCCCGGTGACAACCGCCGGGAGGCCGCCGTATTCGCCGCGGGCGAGGGCCTCGACGGTCTCGAGTTGATGTACCACTCGCCCGAAGAGAGCGACTTCGACGACGCGGAGGAGGTCATCGCGCTCTGCGATCAGTACCAGGTGCGTGTCTCGGCGGTCGGCGTCTGGCACGTCGGCCTCGCCGACCCGCTCGAGGCGGGGACGCGGGAGGTCATCCTCGCGGGCCTGAAGTACGCCGGGCGGGTCGGCGCCGACTGCTTCTTCACCGGCGCCGGTGAGCCGGACGGGGACGACCAGATCGGCGCGCTGGCAGAGGCGTGGCCGCACTGGGAGGACCTTGCGCTGGCTGAGGCGATGGACCTCGCGGTCTACCTCGGGCACAAAGGCAGCTTCCTTTGCAGTGAGGCGCAGGTGGCGGCGGCGGTGGAGCGCGTCGAGGGCCTCGGCCTGAAGCTCGATCCGGTGGGCCTGATCCGCAATCTCAGCGTTGAGCCCCGCGACTTCCTCCACCGCTTCGGCGCAAGCTGCGCCTTCTTCCACGCCAAGGACAGGCTGGTGCTCGCGGAGGGGGAGATCGAGCCGCCTCCCGGGATGGGTGAGCTGCACTGGGGGCAGATGCTCGCGATCCTCCAGCAGCACGGGTACGACGGCTGGGTGAGCATCGAGCCCCACGGGAGGCACTGGAATGCCCCGGAGAACCGGTGGCGCTACGTGCGTCTCGCCGCGCGGCATCTGAGGCAGTTCTTCGCGTGAGGAAGCGCCCGCGGGACAGCGCGGCGCAGACAGACCTGATGGATCGCCGGGAGCATGACGGATCGCCGCCATGCTCCCGGGATCGTCTCCGCGGTTCAGCGCGGCTCGTATTCCGTGGACGTCTCCTCCGGCAGATGCGCCAGCCAGATGTTGCGGAATGAGACGCTGTCGCCGTGGTCCTGCAGCATCAGCGGGCCGGGCTCGCCGATCCTCTCATCAAGCTGGCCGCCCGTCGGGCCGCTCATCACGGCGTTGTTGTGAATCAGCACGCCGTTGTGGAAGACGGTCATGCGCGGGTATTGTGTGACGTTGCCCTCCTCGTCGAGACGCGGCGCGCGGAACACGATGTCGTAGCTCTGCCACTGCTCGGGTGGCCTGCAGGCGTTCACCAGCGGCGCGTGCTGGTTGTATATCGCGCCGCAGTCGCCGAGGCCGGGGACCTCCCAGCCGAACGAGTCGAGCACCTGAATCTCGTAGCGGCCCTGCAGGAAGACGCCCGAGTTGGCCTTCGCCTGCCCCTCCGCCTCGGGCATGTCCGGGCAGCGGAACTCGACGTGCAGGAAGCAGTCGGTGAAGGTCTCGACGCTGACAATGCTTCCCGTCTTCGGAACGACGGTCATCGAGGCCTCTTCCGGGTCAAGCTCCCATCCGACCTCCCCGCCGCCCCTGCGCCTGAAATGCTCCAGCGTGCAGCCGTCGAAGAGCACGACCATCTCGAATGGTCCATCTTTCATCGCATCGTTGATCGCCTGCATGGTGCGTCCTCCTGTGTGCGTTTTCAGCCATCCGAGCGGCCGGCGAAGCCGGCCTCGCGGCGGATCTGCTCCAGCCAGTCCGGATCGTGCGCGGCGCGCAGCCAGTCCATCTGTCCGGGCACGTAGTGCGCCAGTGTCAGTCCGGGGTAGGGGTGCACGTCCTCGGCCAGCGCGCGGAACGGGACGCCGTGAGTGACGGCAGCGACGAACTCCTGGATGATCTCACCGGCGTGCGCGGCGAGTATCTGCGCTCCGAAGATGCGCCCGCCGTCCGGCTCTGCGATGATCTTCGCGGCACCCTCGGGATGGCCCTCGATGCGCGCCCGGTCGAGAAGCGTCGGCTTGATGCGATGGACCTCGCAGTCGAGGCCGCGCTCCCGCGCCTGCGCCTCGGTGAGCCCGACGCTCGCGAGTGCCGGGTCGGTGAACGTGCACCAGCCGGCCGCGTCATAGCTGAACGGCTCGCGCTCACCCAGCAGCGCGTTGCGCGCGGCGTGCTTCCCTTCGATCGTCGCCATGTGCGTGAACTGCCAGCGACCGAGCACGTCGCCCACAGCGTAGACCTCCGGATTGTCGGTCTGCAGCCGATCGTTGACCGGGATGCCGCCTGCGCTCCAGGCGACACCTGCATCGTCGAGCGCCAGCCCATCGACGGCGGCCTCGCGACCCGTCGCCACGAGAAGCTCGTCCGCCTCGAATGTGAGCTGCTCGCCGGCAACCAGCGCGGTGACGACCCGCGCGCCCCCCCGGATGCGCTCGACGCGGAGGACGTCGGCGTCAAGCGCGAAGTGGACGCCCTCCTCTGTGAGATGGTCGCGGAGCATCGCGGCAAGCTCAGCCTCGTCGCGCTCGAGCACCCGGTTACTGCGCTCGATGACGGTCACTGTCGTGCCGAGCCGGTTGAACGCCTGCGCCATCTCCATCCCGACCGGACCCGCGCCGATAATGATCAGCGAGCGCGGCGGCTCGGGCAGATCGAAGAGTGTCAGGTTGGTGAGGTAGCCGGAGGCCTCGAGGCCGTCGATCGCGGGCACGGCGGGCCGGGAGCCGGTCGCGATGACGGTGCGGCGGGTGCGAAGGATATGTTCGCCGACTCTGACCGCATCGGGGCCGGCGAAAGCGGCCGTGCCTCGCAGGAACTCCACGCCACGATCCGCGAGCTTCTCGGGCCGTGCTTCGGACGCGAGGCGGTTCGTGATCTCGCGCACCCACTGGAGCGCGCCGGACGGATCGATCTCATCCGCGCGCAGCCTGATCCCCGCGCGGGGGCCGTGCTGGAGCCGCCAGTACTCCGCCGCGGCCTGCAGCAGCGCCTTGGACGGGACGCAGGCCACCCACATGCACGCCCCGCCCAGTCGGTCCTGCTCGATCAGGGCGGTCTTGAAGCCGAGCTTCCCAGCGAGGCCAGCGGCCCCGTTGCCGCCCGCGCCTCCACCGATCACCACGAGATCCCAGGCATTCCCCGACATATCAGCCACCTCCCACGCGCAACTCACACCTTCATCCCGAAAGGCTCGAAGCGCATCGTCGCGGTCTCCGCAAGCTCGGTCAGCCATGACCCGGACGGATCCACCGCGAGGAACCACCACCACGGCGGCCGGTAGTTCGAGTGCTCCAGCCCCACCGTCCGATGGGCATCGGCAAGCATCCCCAGTCGGCGACGCTGCAGCGCCAGGACCAGCTCGTGGTAGCGCCTCTGCAGCCGCTGATGCTCATCGGAGCCGGCGAGCCGCCTGATGCGATCCAGCAGCTCCTCTCGCTCGGATCGGAGCTGCTCCAGGCGCTCTCGCGGTGGGGCCTGGTGCGCGCTGTCGGCGGCGCGCAGCAGACGCTTTATCTCCAGCCACAGCGCCCGCGTTCGCTCGCGCAGCGCCTCGATCTCTTCGCCCGAATCGCGCCGGGCCCGTGCAACCGCCTCATACTCCGCGGCAAGCTCCGAGACATCCCCACCGGCGTCGCGCAGCACCCCCAGCATCTCCTCGGGCGCGTGGGCATCGCCGAGCCTCACGGTCATGGCGCGGGCACGAGCCACCGCACCTCGCCACCGGCGCGAGAAGCACTCCGCCTCCATGCAGTCCTCTTCGAAGAAGCGCGCGAGATGCTCGGGCATCTGCAGCCGTGCGTCCGCCACGCCCATCGCGTCCCACGTCTCGAGGTGCAGGCGGACGACCGGATTGAGTTCGAACTCAACACCCGCACGCCGGAGCAGGCGGATCAGCCGATGCGTCTGCGGGACGTAGACCGACGCGTTCTCCAGCAGCACCATCGAGAACTCGCGGCTCAGCATCAGCGGGAGCGCGATGGCTTTGCCAACGACACGGGCGTCGCAGCCGAATGCTCGCACGGCTGCCGCCAGCAGCCCTTTCCGATCGACGATCTCGCCGGAGGTCTCGGCCTCGATGGGGCCCTCGGGCATCCCGAAGATCGCGCGATCGCCCAGCACGCGGATCGTCCCGCGACCGCGGCCGCAGATGACGACATCGAAGGGGATCGCGCCCTCGCCGAACTGCTCGAGGCGGTAGATCCCGCTGTGTGCCACGACCGTGTCGTAGGCCTCCCGCGCGACGTCGCGTGTCGCAGGGTCGAGGAAGATATCTACGATGTCGAAGCGCGGGCGGTCCGCCGTGTCACAGGTGAAAAGGAATATCTCCGTCGATGCTGCGATCCGGACCTGCTCGGGCAGCTCGCCCAGCAGCACCGAGTAGAAGCCCCCCAGCAGGCACAGGTAAAGGTCGGTCAGCGTTCGCTCGCCAGTCTGTGAGCGGCACTGCTCGATCAGGCCCTCCACGACCTCCAGCAGACGCTCGGCGGTCCGTCGCGAGCCGTCGTCAAGCAGCACGTCGCGGCTCTGCTCGACCGCCCAGTCCATCAGCGCCCGCACGGTGGGGGAGACCTGGGCGGCGGGGATGTCGCAGGCCACGGCTCGATCGGCGGAGTGATTCGCCACTCCCCGCCATCCCCACGCCATCGTCGCCTCGCGGTAGAACTGCGCGGGGCTCTCAGGGTGCTCACGCGCGAGCTGGCGCAGCGGCAGGCCCGCTGAGCGCAACTCCGCGCGCGTGACGGGGTACTCGGTCCCGAGCACCGCCGAGGTCTCCGCCACCGCCGCCCACATCTGGCTGGTGCGATGATCGTCGCGCGGCTGCAGCGAGAAGCCGTTGATCCGCGTCTCACCGTCGCCGGGCGCGCTGTCGGGCAGCTTGCTGAAGTAATCGGTGTCATGCGCACCCGCGACAAGTCGCAGATCGGGCGCATGCTTCTGCGCCGCCGCCACGATCATCGACTTGAGCAGTTCATCCCAGAACACGGTCTGCCCCAGCGCGAGCAGAGGGATTCCCGTCGCGGCGGTGTGCTTGATGCAGGCGATCAGCGAGTCATCGAACCTCGCATCACGAAACGCCTGCGGGAATTCGGGCATCAGGAGGTCCTCCCGTCGTCGGTTGCAGCGTGGATCAGGGAATGCGGAGGCCCCCGGTCGGCTCGTTGGAGAGAGGCGCTCCGACCATCATACTTCGCCACGACGCTGAACTTTCCCTGCCGCGGATGCCCGCAACAAGGAGACCTCGCGCCGGCGGGGAAACCTGCGCGCTGACACCAACGCGACGCTCAGCAGCGGAGGATGAATGATGCAGCTTCCCGGCCCTGAGATGATCGAAGACCTCGCGCTTACCCGGCTTCAGCCCGACCGCCCCGCCCATGCCGCCATCGTCTCCCTCCCGGCGCCGCCCGGCGCAGGAGACGTGCGCGCCGCCGACTTCACCAGCCAGGCGCAGCCGATCGCGTGGTGGCGCGAGCACCTCGCGGGCGAGGCCGCCGGCCAGCCCCGCCGCGTGCTGCTCACGGTCGCGGGCGAGGCGGACCTGCCGCCCGAGATCCGCGTCACGCGCGACGCGGTGTCGGAGGCGGAGAGCGGGGCAGGCCCGCAGTGGGAGACGCGCGTGCTCGAGCACAACTATATGGGCTCAATCAACTGGGAGACCGGCGAGTTGGTCCTGCGCCACGGCGACGCGGAGATCGGCCTGCGCATGGGCCTCACGCGTGAGGACGGCGAGCCGATGTGGTGGGAGTGGCTGCGGGTCGAGGAACTCTGGTCGGGCCCGGCCTGCCGCGCGATCCGCGTCGGCGGCTACGTCTCCGCCATGCGCCTGCACGCCGAGCACCCCGACGTGGTCAACCACCGGCCCTGCAAGTGGACCCACCGCCAGCACTGGCTCTTCTGCGAGGTCTACGCGTTGCTCTTCGCCAACGGCGTGGTCCATCTGACCGCGCGGCATGTCAACAACAAGCTCTACGACGAGGGCCGCGACGTGCCCGGCGTCCCGATGATCGCCTTCCGTTGCGCCTATCAGGGCGAGATGGCGCTGACCGGCGAGCCGGTCGAGGTGGACCTCGGCGGCGTGACACTCAGCACCGAGGAGTGCGCCACCCTCGCCTCCGAGGAGAAGCCCGGCAGCCTCGTCGGCGATGGCGAGGTGACAATCTTCCGCCCGTACGGGGCCGTGGAGATCACGCTCGACGGGCACGGCCGCCGCTGCGACGGGCCGACGTGGGTCTGCGCGCCCGAGGAGGGCATCATGCCGAAGGGCGCGGCCCGCACGGTCCGCTTCACCCTGAGCCTCTCCGACGCCCCGGCGCGAGTCGAGCGGTACACCGTGCCCTACTGGTGGTTCGGCCTTTGCGCGGAGCTTGTGCCCGATTCGATCCTGCCGGTGCGCGATGAGCGCGATGAGATCGTCGGCACCGCCGTCGAGTGGCTCAACCAGTGCCAGCTTCGCGGCTTCTTCAACGACGGCTCCGTCCCGCGCGGGAGCCTGCACTACTATGAGGACGGCCGCGCGCGTGAGTCCGGCTGGGAGGGGGAGGCGCCCTACAACCACCTCCGCGCATTCTACCGCCGTCCGACGCCGGAGACGTGGCAGTGCGCCCTCCGCACGCTCTACAACTGCGCCGACATCGCCGTCGATCACGCCAGCTTCATGTTCCGCATGCACGGCTACGACTTCGGCGCGATCTCTATCACGATGAACCGCACCCTCGGCCTGCTGCAGGGCTACCTCGAGACCGGCGACCCCTACCTCGCCGAGACTGCCGAGAACGTCGCGATGTGCTCCGCGGCGATGGACCGCTCGAACTGGCCGCGCCGCTCATACGGCCGTGACGCGATGTGGATCCGAGGGCCGATCGCGCTGGCGGACTACCTCCCCGGCCGCGGCTTCACTCACATCGCGCGGGAGGCGCTGGGGCGCGTCATCCAGTGCCGGCGCGAGGACGGCGCCTACACCGACCAGGGCGGGCCGGGCGGATCGCACGCCTCCGGAAACATGGTGCTCAAGCCGTGGATGAACTTCATGGTGCTCGAGCCGATGATGGACTGGCTGGAACGCCATCCCGAGGACGAGGAGATCGCACAGACCGCCCGCCGGATCTTCGACTGGCAGATGCAGCAGCTCTTCCGCGATGAGGACGACCGCCTCTACTGGCCCTACCAGGTCGGCTGGGGCGACAACCCGGGGATGCCCAGCGACCCCGAGAGCAGGCATCCGGTCGGGCGCTTCGGCTTCTGGTATCCGGCGCGGGCGATGCTCTTCGCGGCGAGGCGCTTCGGTGAGCCGCGCTACCTCGAGGCGTGGGAGGAGGTCATGCGTGCGCGCCTCGAGTCCGGCGCCCTCGACACCCTCCGCCGGGGAGGCGACCACCACGCGAACAAAGCGATCGAGTGCGTGACGTGGCATCAGCTTCGGCGCTGGAACGCCCGCTGGATCGGCGGGCAACTGGTGGCCGATCCGTTCACGCTGCCGGGCGAGTCCCTGCGCGCGACCATCGAGACCCCCGACGGCCCGCGGGAGGTTGATGCGTAGGGCTTCCGGTGTGACGAGCGCCGCCCGGCGGACGGTCCCCCCGCCGGGCGGCGCGCCTCGGCACCGAAACTTAACGTGACGATTGCTGCGAGTATGGGTACCATGCATACGCCGGGAGTGTACCGAACGTGTGATGCGGGAGGTATGGCAATGCACAGACAGACAGACAGACAGACAGGCTCTCCGTCGTCGCCGCCCGTCGTTGCTTCGCTCTGGTCGCAGCAGTCGCGTTCTCTCTGGTCTTCGCCGGTGCCGCTCACGCTCTGAGCGTCGAGATCGTCCTGCCCGACACCACCCCCGCTGAGATCGAGCAGTACCACCGCACCGCATTCGAGGCGGTCTGCCGTGACGCGCGCGGCACGGACCTCACCGAGAAGGCCTCCTTCACCTGGGACTTCGGCGACAGGACAGAGCCGGTCGTCGGCAACCCTGCCGGCCACCGTTTCGACGAGCACGGCAGATTCCGCGTCAGCGTCACCGCGACCCTTGGCAACCTGATCGGGACGGACGAGATCACCGTCATCGTGTCGGAGACCATACTGCCGCGTGCCGGTCCCGAGGACTTCGAGTTCTATGCCCGCGCCGGGACACATACCTTCTGCAGCGCGGTCTGCGATCAGGTCCAACTGGTGGTCAATCAGATTCCGGACCACGTGATGCCGTATGAGTGGTATGTGGTCAGGTTCTACCGCTACGAAGATGGTGTTTGGGTTCAGAAGCAGTCTGGGGGGCTGACCTGGAATGCGGAATTGGGCCTGCACGCGATCCACGAATGGGATACGAGTGTCGACCCGAACGAGTCCGTGCAATGGCGGGCGGAGCTTGAGCTTGATGAGGTTGGCATGTGGCCCCCGGAGATCATCGTGCTCAACCTCTATGATACATGGACACCGGACAATACGGTCGTTAAGGCAGCCGGCCCCGATCTCATCCTGCACGACGCCGAAGATACCTCGCACACGATCTCGTGGGATCTGACGCACTACCCCGGATTGAACACCTTCATGGTCGAGGTCACGATCCACGACCTTGCCGGGAACGTGGTGGAGACGATAACCAGGATGGGCGAGGACGTGGGCGATGGAAGCGTGGACTGGGACGAGAACCTGCCGGCGGCGTCGGGCATCTACACGTACAGGATCGTTGCCGAGCACGACCTTGATCCTCCGCCGATCGGCGCATGCGGCGACAGCGACAAGTCGGCGCGGCTGGAGATCACCAACGTCACTGTCAGCGACTTCGAGTGGACCAACCTGCCGACCAAAGCGCAGGTGACGCTTGACTACGAGCTGAGCCGGGATGCCGCCGAATGTACCCTGAAGATCTACAATCACGATCTACAGGTCGTGGAGACACTCCCGCTGAATGCGAGCCTGGGATCGCACACGTTTGCGGAATTGGAGTTCGAGGACCCGGGGCAGATCGTCGGCGACTATCGCTTCGTCATCTCCGCGAAGGAGACGGCCGACGATGGCGAACTCAACCGCGACCGACTGGCGAAGCCCGCGCTGCAGAAGGGGGCGACGCAGACCGTTCTGCCGCCGGCATTCAACTTCTATGGGGGTGGCTCCCGCGAGTCCGAGGCAGCAGACGGATGCAGTGCTGCGAAGAGCGCACAGGAGAACCCAGATGCCTATGCTTCTCCCCCCTATTGTGCCGAGGTGCCGCAGAGCGTGCTTGGGGCAAATGCCCTTCATTCGCGATGGCTGGCGCAAGCAACACAGCCGGACGTTGAGAGCGATGCGCTCATCGCTTACTTCGGCCATGGAAACAGCGGACCTGATCAGACTCCATACTATAGCTACCTCTCACTGAATGGGGTAGCGGATGGCACAGAGGAGTTGCGAGGCGGACGCACTGCCGATAGCCCTCAAGATGATCCGGCTAACGGGATCCGCTACATCTGCAATCTCCCAGACGATGCCTTTCAACACGTTCATCTCATTACCTTCATGGGATGCCTAACGGCCTGCCACACGCCCGCTGACTGGGAGCAAGATCCTGACGGATGTGGCTGTGTCGCTCACGCCGCTCGAGGCCGGGGGGCGAGATGCGTCATCGGATTCCCGACCGAGATAGAGAACGCCGTAATGCAGTGGGGGGTCTATCTGTGGGATTGGCTGAACGCGAAAGGCGCGGTGAGCATCTTCTGGGCTGCCGCCTCCGCCGAGGACCAGATAAAGTCTGATCTGGAGGAGAATGAGGACTTTGACGAGGATGATGTCAAGGAAGTCATGAGCCAGATTCAAGGGCGCTTCATTGACGGGGACGATACTGCATACCTCAGACCCGCCCGTTGGGCGCTTGAGGAGGAGTAGAGATGCGAATGAGCGTTGTGGCGGTCATCGGCTTGACCGGCATCCTGTTCGGAGGCGCATCTGCTCAGGATGATCTCAGGTTACCAGCGGAATCGGTTGATCTCGTGAGGGGTTTTGTGCCCGACGAGTTCGCGATCACAGACTTGCAGGCAGCTGAGATCTACTCGGGGAAACACCCGTTCACGGAGCGCGTGATACGGAGTGTTGCCGTCCCGGCTCAGGCTCGCGATGGGAGCGAGTGGCTGTTGGTGTTCGGGATCGACGAGGCGCGCTCCTACATGGACAGCTATCACGCGACTCCTCGGGAGGCCGGTTCCCTCGAGTTCCTTCGAAAGCGTGACTTCGAGTTATCTCGTGATGAGGTCGAGGCAATCGCCCGCGAATTCGCCGTATCCCGGTTCCCCGGCTCGTTTGAGCGCCTCACGCTGGTCCGTGTCTCGGAGCCGCTGCCGCCGGCAGCGGGCGGCTTTCCACTGTTCTCGTTCCGCTGGGAGGGGCGAGTCTCAGACCGTGTGCGCACAGGAGATCGACTTATCGTCAAGGTCTCCCCGAATACTGGAGCTGTGCTGATGTACGATGCGCGACCAGCACTCGACTTCGATCAGGACGCTGTTGCGATCTCCCGGGATCACGCCACAGGGCTGGTCAGAAGGCTTGTAGAGGAGGCGGGCATCGATCCTGGAGAGGTACGCTTCGGCGCGACGCTCACTCTCAGCCACCCCCGAATTGAGGACGAAGGTCCCGCCTGGGAGGTGGTGGCGAGCCGCCCTGGAACCGCGCCTGGTAACATCCGAATGCTCCGCCGCGTGGTTGACGCCCGCACTGGCGAGATGCTCCCTCCGCTGGGTGGGTCCATATTCGAGGCTGCGTTCTTCAGACGCGAAGATGGACGGCTCGACTGAGGGAGGTGTGGCAATGATACCGCGGAGCGCAATTGGATTAGCCCTGATCCTCCTCACCTTTGCACCGGCTCTGTCAGAGAGAACCGTGGATCCGCCTCCGGAAGTCAAGGAGGCGGTCGAAGCCTTCATCCCCGACCAGTTCGCTGTTGATGATGGTCTCGAGTTCACAAGCACTGCGCGCAGTGAGGACGTTCTTACGAGCCGTGCACAGTACCAACTCCGCGTGCGGGCCGAGACCCGTGAAGGCGACCTATGGTCGTTTAGCATCGCGGTTGATGCTGAGCGACTTTACGTCACGATGTACATCGCCAGTCCACTGGACTCAACCACCCGATCGCGCCTGGTGGAACGCGACTTCGTCCTGTCGCGGGACGAAACCGAGGGGATCGCGTGGCGGTTCATCAGCGCCCGATTTCCCCAACGCGACGGGTATCTCCAACTCACCTCCGCTCGCGAGCCATTACCCGCGACGGCCGGTGGGCTGCCCGGGTACCAGTTCTGGTGGCGGGGGTACATTGAGGACGCCGAGACTGGAGACTGGGCCCAGGTTCGTGTCTCCCCCAACACGGGCGATATTCTCAGTTACATGGGGCGGCCGGCAGTGGATTACCGTGAGGAGGATGTCACCGTCTCTGAGGAGCAGGCGCTGGCTTCAGTTCGGGCGCTGATAGAGGATACCGCAGCAGTTGAAATGGATGAGGTCGAGTTCAGCGTCACTCTCATGCTCAGCCACCCACAAGCCACCGGAGAGGGCCCGGCATGGCGTGTGGTCGCGATCCGGCCGCCGATTGGGGGCGACAGGTGGGATCGGCGCCTTGTCCGTGACGTTGACGCCCGCACCGGAGAGCTGATCCCGGCACCACCGGCGATGCAAAGCTTGGATAGGCGTTTCTTCCGCAACGACGCACAGTAGGCACGCTGACGGTTCTGGCCAGGTACACACTCAACTGCGAGGCGGGGGATGTGAGGCTTGAGTTCTACGGCCCCGACCTTGAGCTGCTCGGTTCGCTGACCGGCCAGCCAACCGACGCGGGCGCGAACTGGAGCCATGTCACGACGCTCACCGGCGTCGCGTTCGATGAGAACGGCGATCCCGAGGGCCCGGTCTACTGCGTGGCCTTCGCGAAGGAGACGGCCGAGGACGGCGCCCTCAACCGCGACGGCCAGCCCAAACCGGCGGTGCCGAAGGGGACGACGCAGCTGGAGCGGATTCCTCTGTTTCTGCACATTGACGGTGTATCGCCCAACGAGAAGGAGACTGTTGGTGGCTTCATCGTGCTGAACAATGACGATGACAACGGGAGCGGGATCATGGACGCGGAGGAAGCGGGCCAGGTGGTGGAGGAAAACGATCTCAAGAGACTGATCGTCACGTGGGATCCGGCCGTGGTGAATGAAGGCACGCTGAGGCTCAAGTGCACCGCAGGCGCCGGACTTGTCAGAGTCTTTGCTCAGCCCGACAGGTGGGGACCCTGGAGCCTCCCTATCGTCTACATAGACGACGGGACGCCGCAGAAGGCCGCGAGCTACCATGAGTACTGGATCGAAGGATGCGGCGTGAGCGGATCGTTACGGGATGTGACCTTTGAACTGGTCTGGGAACGCGACCAGATGGACACCATCAAGGATATCGTCAAAGCTACGGTCTGGAATGCGGAGATCGACGAGTGTGAAGCCAGTTGGATGCCCGCGGGCAAACTCGACGCCCCGACGGAAGTGACGGCAACCGTGCGCATCAAGCCCCAGGGAGTGGAGGGCACCATCCAGGTTTACCTCCACTCCACCGCATGGCCGGGCTACTGCATGAATGCGCCCACGGACGAGAGCGAAAGCTTCTTCGGCGATTACGACTTGAAGATGCAGCCACAGGAGGGCGTCACCCTGAGCTGTGGCTATCTTGATATTGGCGCTCTCGCGTGCCGGACCGCCTGCACGGATGACCTTGAGGATGTATATGAGCAGATGGCGACCACCGAGAGCCCCCAGAATCAGTTGCAGGTCACTCTTGAATGTCGCGACTACGGCGCGTGGGGCAATCTCGTCGGACTGGTACAGGTTGCCGACACCGTGAAGCTGGCGAATATCCCAGGGGACTGGTGTAAGCGCAGTTCGACATATCCCATCGACGAGCAGGGCAACTTCATCGCGGATTGCTGGCAGTGGAGCGCGGGTGATGCGACAGACGACGATGAGGACCTCAACGGTCAGGGCGATCCCGATTACCCCGGGGATGGCTTCACGCGCTTCGAGGAGTACCGCGGCTTCATGGTGCAGGGCAACCACGTTCGAACGAACCCGGATGACGACAAGGACATCTTTCTCGTCGATGTAGATGATCTCGGACCGGGCTTCTTCGCGAGCAGTGGTGTAACCCTGCGTTTCGTAGGCGAAAGTGAAGCGGGTACATCCTATGCGGTTAACCCCAACTCGACAGAGCATAGCATCATGACCCAGTACGCCGTGCCATACATTGATGGAGGGGTCAACTATAGCGGCTGGTGGGGCTACGCTGGCGGCGATCCTGGTGTGCCCGCGGACTCTCACCTGCGTGGCGTTGCCGCGATCATCTACACGGAAACGATAGAACAGGCATCCGGTCCGTATGATGCGGAAGGAGGGATCAACAGCACGATCGCACATGAGTTAGGCCACCGCATCGCGATCTGGCACCATCTTCCCGAGGAGGCAGGCGATCAGGATTGTGTGATGGTCTACGGAGACCCCCGTTGGGAAAATCCGCGATCAACCTTCTGTACCGATTCGGTACCGGAGCCTGGTGATCCGAGCACCGGCGCATGTTTGCTCAAGTGGCGGCTCCACAATCTGCAGGCTGAATGACGTGCTGATCTCCGGGAACACGGAGGTGTTGCTGAAGTGAGTATTCGGCTCTTTGCCTACGCATTGCTAAGTGAATGCACGGCCATGATTGGAGGCGCTGTGGTCATGCTGCTGGTTCTCGCCGTAACTGCTCAGGCCGCGGACGAGTGGCGCAGTCAGTATGAACGGGGCCTTGAGATACTTGGTGACCGTCGCAGTGCTGAAGCCGCCGAGGATCTCGAGAGACTGCTCGCAGAGGCCATCGGCCATCTCAAGAGCGCTCTTGCGGAGGCCCAAACGCTGGAGGATAGAGCAGAGATAGAGCTGATCCTTGGGGGGGCGCTGTCCTTTAGCGGTCAACATGAGGCGGCGATCGCCGCGTATAGACGTGTGCTTGCCCACGACCCTCAGTTCCGCAGGGACTACCCAACTGCGAGAGTGTATGGTGCGAATCCTCAGGTGATGCTCGGACACGCCTACGAGCAGTTGCGGCAGCTTGATGAAGCGATGTACTGGTGGGAGGAGTACCTGTCATGGTCGCAGTCACACGGGCGCATCCCCGCCATGATCGCCTCGGCCCGGAGAACCCTGGCAGCAGACGGAGAACTCCGGGCTTCTCCTGTGGTGATGACATTCGGGCGTCGCCTCATCCCCTCCCGCCCCGTGGGTGAAGCTCAGCGTCTGCTCGTACCCGCCGCGAAACTCGCGGAAGCGCTGCGGCTCGAGTGCGAGGCGAGCGACGATCATGAGACGGTCACTGTTTCGCGCGAGGGCGGCGTGGCGATGACGCTCAGGGCCGGATCGCGGACCGCGGTGGTGGATGGCGCGGAGACTGAGATGGAGGTCGCGCCGCAGCTCATCGAGGAGGAACTGTGGGTGCCGTTGCGCTTCGTGGTGGAGGCATTCGGCCACCGCATCGAATGGGAGGCGCCCGCCCGCATCGCGTGGGTGCGGTGGCAGTGATGGCAGACACCGGTGGCCGGGGCGCGGGGCATTGCTTCCGGCGCCCGCTACTCCTTCGAGAGCGAGTCGATGGGGACGCTGACAGTTCCGGCCAGCTACACACTCAACCGCGAGGCGGCGGATGTGGACCTCAGGTCCCACGGCCCGGACCTTGAGCTGCTCGGCTCGCTGACCGGCCAGCCGATCGACGCGGGCACGAACTGGAGCGATGTCACGACGCTCACCGGGGTCGAGTTCGACGAGGACGGCGATCTCGTGGGCCCGCTCTACTGTGTGGCCTTCGCGACGGAGACGGCCGACGACGGCGAACTCAACCGCGACCTGCAGCCGAGAACGGTGGCCCCGGACCCTCCGGCGGCGCCGCGGTTTGACTTCGCCCCCGCGCCCCGGTATACTTCCCGCAGGTCGGGTGGGGAGGCGCCACAGGTGCGCGCTCGCCGCCCATCCTTTTTGCATGTACGGCTCCGGCACGCCGATGTACCGGACGCCTTCAGCACCGGCTACTGCCAGCGAAAGCTCCCTTCAGCGTCAGCCAAGAGAGGCGAGAGAGATGCCGAAGATCATCACCGAACTCCCCGGCCCGAAGTCGAAGGAGATCCTCGAAACCGCGCGCACCTACGAGCCGCCGTCGATGGGCGACCAGATGCCCGTCGTCTGGGACCACGCCGAGGGCTGCGTCGTCTGGGACGTGGACGGCAACGAGTTCCTCGACTGGTCATCGGGCGTGCTCGTCACCAACGTCGGCCACTGCCACCCGCGCTACGTCGAGGCGGTCAAGGCGCAGTGTGATAAGCTCTTCAACTGCTATGATTTCGTCACCGGGCCGCGCGCTCAACTCGCGAAGAAGCTCGTCGAGATCACGCCCGACTACATCGACCGCGCATTCCTCGTCACCACCGGCTCGGACGCGACCGAGGCCGCGATGCGCATGGCCCGCCGCGTCAGCGACGGCTTCGAGATCATCGGCTTCGACGGCGCGTTCCACGGCCGCACCTGGGGCGCGGCGTCCGCGGGCGGCATGATGGGCACCCGCAACGGCTACGGGCCGATGACACCGGGCTTTCTGCACGCGCCCTTCCCGTATCTCTACCGCGCCCCGCTCTGCCGCGGCAAGAGCGAGGAGGAGGCCGCGCAGGCCTGCCTGGAGTACCTTGACTGGATGGTCTCGCGCGTGTCGTCGAACGCGCTGTGCGCGGTCATCACCGAGCCCTACCAGGGCGGCGCGGGCGGGATCATCCCGCCGAAGTCGTGGATGGAGGGGCTCTTCAAGTGGGCGAAGGAGCGCGACCTGATCTTCATCCTCGATGAGGTGCAGTCGTCCTTCGGCCGCACGGGCAAGATGTTCTGCATGGAGCACTGGGACATCCAGCCCGACCTGATCACACTCGGCAAGGGCCTCGGCTCGGGGATCCCCTGCTCGGCGGTCATCGGCACCTCCGAGATCATGGACGCTTTGCCGGAGGGCTCGATGGGTAGCACCAACGGCGGCAACCCGATCTCCTCGATCGCGGCGCTGACGGCCATCGAGATCATCGAGCAGGAGGGGCTTGTCGAGAACTCCGCGAAGATGGGCGACCTCTTCGAGGCGCGTTTCAGGAAGATACAGCAGCGCTTCCCGCAGCTTGGCGACATCCGCGTGCTGGGCCTGATGGGCGGGTTGGAGTTCGTGAAGGATCCCGAGACCCGCGAGCCCGCCCCGGAGCTGACGCGGCAGATCGTCTGGGAGAGCTTCCAGCGCGGCCTGATCATGATCGCTCCGATCGGCCTCTGCAGCAACGTGATCCGCGTGGCCCCGCCGCTTGTGATCACCGAGGAGCAGGCGAACGAGACGCTCGACATCTTCGAGGAGGCCTTCGAGGCGGCGCTTGCGGAGGTCGGGTAGGGGACTCGCCGGAGCGATGACCCTGCAGAGGCAGTCTGCACCTGTCAGATGGCTGACATGGCCAAAGGGACTGCGATTCCTTTGGCATCACAGGGGTGCAGGCAAAAGGGATTTGGGTAGTGCGTTAGGGTGGCCAAAGAAATCGCGATTCTTTTGGCCTGGAGAAGGGATGGGCCAAAGGAATTTGGGTAAACAGCTGAACTCCCCAAATGAGTCGCGGTTGTATTGGTCGGCAGAGAGGCCTTGATTACCCAATTGTCGGTCAGCCATAATGAGGTATGTGCAGCAATGGTGGATCCAGCGCAACTCAAAGCGCTTCGAGGCAGGACCGTTCCGACAGTGGGCAATCGCCTTGCCTACATTCCTGACACCCTGCCCCCAACCATCAACTACTCGCCCGCTCTAACCAATCTCCTCGCCGAGGCACGTGGCGCGTTGGGGCGACTTGACGGAATCGGTGTGCTGGTGTCAAATGTCGAACTCCTTGTGACGCCCTATATTCGCATTGAGGCGATGATGAGTTCGCGGATTGAGGGAACTCAGACGACGCTACCAGAACTCCTCGAGAGCGAAGCGGCCGAACCTGAGACAGCTGTCAGTGATGACGTGCGTGAAGTCAGGAACTACATTCGAGCGATGGAACGCGGTCTTCAGTTGCTCGATGAGCTTCCTCTATCTAATCGTCTCGTCCAGCGCGTGCACGAAATCCTGCTCACAGGAGTCCGGGGTCAGAATCTTACTCCCGGTGAATTCCGGACGCTGCAGGTACATGTTGGTCGTTACACTCCTCCCCCCGCGAACTTCGTGGCGCCCCTGATGGATGAGTGGGAGGCCTTTCTTGCTACGCCTCCAACGGACATGCCGGTGCTTGTGCAATGCGCAGTAACGCACTACTACTTCGAGGCGATCCATCCGTTCTTCGACGGCAACGGAAGGATCGGTCGCCTTCTCATTACGCTCATGCTTTGTGAGCGAGGAGTTCTGGCTCAGCCGCTCCTCTATCTCAGTGCGTATCTGGAGGCGAATCGCCGAGAGTACTTCGATGGGCTGTATGCAATCAGCGAAGAGGGCGATTGGCATGGTTCGCTGGAGTTCTTCTTTCGCGGCATCCTTATGCAGGCACGCCGCACAGTTGATTGCTGTCGAGAGATCGTGAGTCTGCGAGAGCAGTTGAGACAGCGTATTGCTCAACACACTCAATCGGCTAACGCCCTTACGTTGCTGGACCTGCTTTTCGAGAATCCGTTCATCACAGCAACACGTGCCTCACGACTTCTGGGCGTGACGTCACAGACAGGGCGAAATCTGCTGGGGCGCTTCGAGTCGCTGGGTATCGTTGAAGAGCGTGGCGAAACCTCCAGCGGAGCACGTCAGTACTGCGCAGTTCGTCTTCTTGATATCATCCAGCGCGCTGCGGAGGCACCTGGCTCGACAGAGCCTGCCACATGAGAATCGCGCGGATCTTCGGCATCGCGTTCATCACCGGCTTCTCGGGAGCGATGATGCCCGGGCCGATGCTCGTGCTCACGATCGGGCAGGTCGGAGCCCATCAGAGCATGGGGCCGGTCTGGGCGATCGTCGGCGGGCACGCGCTGCTTGAGATCATCACCGTCATCCTGCTGATGGTCGGGCTGCGGCAGGTGATCCAGCGGCCCGCGGTGCGCGGCGGCATCGGTCTGGTCGGCGGGGCGTTCCTCGCGTACATGGGCATCGACATGATGCTCGCGGCCGGGAGGGTGACGCTGGAGTTCGGCGCCGCGGGCGCGGGGATGCCGTGGCTGGAGCTGGTGCTTGCAGGGGCGTTCGTCTGTGCGGTGAACCCCTACTTCGTCGGCTGGTGGGCGACCATCGGGACCGGCCAACTGGCGCACACCGCGCCGTGCAGCATCTCGGAGTACATTTCGTTCTACCTCGGACACGAACTGTCGGATCTTGTGTGGTACGCCATCGTCGGGCTGATCATCGTGACGGGCGCGACATGGCTTTCGCCGACGGTGTATATGTGGTTGATACTTGTCTGCGGCGCCGCGCTGGTCGTGCTGAGCCTCTGGTTCATCTGGACCGGCGTGCGTTTCATCTGGCTGGGCGCGGGCGATGAGGCGAAGAACCTGCCCACCCGCGAGATGCTGGAGGACGCCTGTGCGGGTGCCGCCGGCGCTGATACTGAGGAGTGACAATGCCCATGTCGGACAGAAAGCTGCGCATCGGGCTGCCCAAGGGCAGTCTGCAGAACTCAACGATCGAGCTTTTCAACAAAGCGGGCTTCGCGGTCACAGTGGATGAACGGGCATATGCGCCCGACCTCGGCGACGAGGACCTCTGGGGCGTGCTGCTGCGCGCCCAGGAGCTTCCGGAGTACATCGCGCACGGCGTGCTCGACTGCGGGCTCACCGGCTACGACTGGATCCTCGAGCGGGACGTTGACGTCGTTGAGGTCTGCGACCTGCTCTACGCCAAGGGCGGCATGCG
Organism: Armatimonadota bacterium; assembly: GCA_050942735.1. Classification (GTDB taxonomy): domain Bacteria; phylum Armatimonadota; class Zipacnadia; order Zipacnadales; family UBA5352; genus UBA5352. Next base: position 37,081 of record JBMNNW010000017.1, on the reverse strand, counting down.
GCCTTATCGGTGGGTGCTGGCGGTGCACGAGAACTCGGGCATCGAGCGCTGGGAGGACCTGCAGGGCAAGCGGATCGCGACCGAGCTGGTGGATGTGACGCGGCGGTTCCTCGCGGACCACGGCGTCGAGGCGGACGTGGAGTTCTCATGGGGCGCGACAGAGGCGAAGTGCCCCGACCTTGTGGACGCGGTGGTCGAGGGGACGGAGACCGGAAGCACGCTGCGGGCGAACAACCTGCGCATCATCGAGACCCTCTTCATCTCCTGCACGAAGTTCGTGGCAAACAAGGAGGCGTGGGAGGATCCGTGGAAGCGCGAGAAGATCGAGAGCATCGCGCTGATGCTCAACGCGGCGCTTGAGGCGGAGAACAAGGTCGGTCTGAAGATGAACGCGCGTGAGGAGGATCTTCGCGCGGTGATCGACTGTCTGCCCGCGCTGAAGAAGCCGACGGTGGCGCCGCTTGCGAACGGTGGCGACGAGCACTGGGTGGCGGTGGAGACGATCGTGGACGGCAAGATCGTCAAGGACCTGATCCCGGCGCTGAAGGCCGCCGGGGCGCAGGGTATCATCGAGTACCCCCTCAGCAAGGTCGTCGTTTGAACCGCGGGGGCGGCAGACTCGTCTTCATGGGCGCGCGAGGTAACTCGTGCGCCTTTTGCCAGCCGCTGACGGGTCGGCCGGCCGGGACCGCCGGCCGCGCAGCATCGGCGCGCATGACGACCGCCTCGCGTTCGGATTGCTTGACAGGGCCGCTGCCTTTGCGCTACCGTAGCCTTGCGGCACTGTGCAACCTCGCAGGTGAAAGTGCGACAAAGCTCCACCCGGGTCGTTGGAGGCGGTGAGTGACGTGACACAGTGTGATGAATGTGGAGCGAGGAACGCGGAACATGTCACGTTCTGCGTGCGCTGTGGTGCCGAGTTGATGCACGTCGAGGACGTTCCCGAGGGTGAGGCCACCGACACTCTCGAGCCCGTCGGCCCGACCGCCGCTGAGGGCGATGGCGCCGCCGCCGGTGCCGCCGGTGCCGCCGGTGCGGCGACGGAGATCTGGGTGGCGTCCATGCAGCCGGAGGCGCCGGTGGCCGAGGTCGCTGAGGATGGCGTCGAGGTCGGAGGCGTGGCGGCGGAGCTGCTCAACGAGGCAGGAGATCTGCTCTCCGCGGGAGACGCTGACGGGGCGGCGGCGAAGTGCCGCGAGGCGATCGAGATCGCACCCGACCTCGTCTCGGCCTACTCGCTGCTGGGGATGGCCGAGGAGCAGCGCGGGAACACGGTGGCCGCCGCGGGCGCATACCGCCGGGTGCTGCAGCTGGACCCGGATCGGAAGGTCGAGCGCGAGAAGCTCGAGATGTTCTACGCCACCGGGGACGCCGCGCGTCATGAAGGCGTTGATGGTGAGACGGAGACCGACCGCCGCATCGCGGCGTGGGCTCCGTGGGTGGCCGCGGTTGCGGCCGCGTTTCTTGTGATGATGACGCTGACTGCGGTCGGCCTCCGCGTGCACGCGGGGAGTTCGGCCGAGCACGTCTTCGCCGATCAGATGCAGGTTGCGCAGGCCGCGCTCGACAGTGGCGACTACCGCACGGCCTCGACGGCCTTCGAGGCCGCGCTGGCTGCGCGTCCCGATGACGCCGACGCGCAGCGCGGACTGCGCTACGCCCGCCGCAAGCTCGCCCCCGCGACCGGCACCTCGCCCACGCAGACCGCGGTGGCGCAGCGAATGCCCTACCAGGCGTCGATCCTGCCCTCCCGAGGGCCGAACCCGTTCTCCCCGATCCCGATCGGCTCCGGCAACGACGAGCAGCCGCCCGGACCCGAGCAGGCACAGGGCCAGCCGCCGCAGACCACCGCGCCTCGCAGCACTCCGCCGCCGGTGATGTCGAGCGAGAGTGTTGAGGTGAGCCGACGGTCGCAGCAGACCACCACTCCGCGGGAGGAGATCATGCCCTTCGGGCAGGTGCTCGATGAGCCGGTCGAGCGGCCCGCGGCGGCCGCCGACGCGGCCGAGGAGGAGCAGATCGCCGAGGAGCCCGAGCGGCGGCAGGGCGAGATCAGCATCTGGCTCAGCCCGCGAAGCGCCTCGACGTCACAGAGCGCGGAGAGGCCGGCGCAGCAGCCGGGCGGCTCCGCTCACGCCGATCGGGGGTACGAATTGAGGAGGCAGGCGCAGGCGGCGATCAGCCGGGGGAACTGCGATCAGGGGCGGCAGTTGCTCGATCAGGCGATCGAGGCCTACCGCGCCGACACCGCGCAGAACCCGGCCAGGCGACAGGCCAACCAGGCCGCGATCGCCACCTGCCAGACACTCCGCCAGCAGTGTGAGTCCGGGGGGAACCAGTGAGAGCACGTCGCCGTGAGGTCCTCCGCATCGCTCTCGCGATTGCCGTCGCGACGGTCGCCTGCACAGCCGCGTCGTGGGCGGACGGGGTGGGCGTCATCGTGGCCCCGGCGGGTGAGAGGATGACCGAGGCTGAGGCGCTCTACGCCGAGGGCGTCGTCGCGGGCCTCGTCGAGCAGGGACGGCGAGCGGTGCTGCTGCACGAAGCATCCCCGCTGCTGCGTTCGGGTGGGGTGAACCTCCCGTCGGTGAGCGCGGATGATGACTGGACGCCCCTCGTAAGTGTGCTGGACCGCATCGCCACCAGGCTTCGCCTCGACCACGTGCTCCTCGCCGCGCACCGGGCGGATTCTCAGCCGGGCATGACGGAGGGACTGCTGGTCGTCCGCGGCGGGGCGAGCAGGGAGTTGCGCGCGGCATCGTCCGACCGGACCCCCGCCGCATTCGCGACGCGCGTGGCGGCTGCGATCGAGGATTTGCCCGCGCCCTCGGACCGCGCGGACGAGGCCGTGCCGCTGCCTCAGACGGACATCCCCGCTCAACCGCCGGAGCCGGCCGCCGAACCGCCGATCGAGGCAGAGGCCGCCCCCCCGCCCGATGAGCGCCCCGGCACCGGAGAGAGGCCAGCGCTGACAGTAGCGGACGAGCCGGAAACGGTCGAGGAGCCCGCTGAGGCACCTGACGCTGATGAGGCGGACGACGCGCTGCTTGCGGCCGAGGCCGCCTACCGGGAGGGAAGGCTGTCGGAGGCCGAGGCGCTGGTGGAGGCTTCGCTGCGTGAGACCGGCGCTTCGGCGCGAGCGTACTATCTGCGGGCGCGGCTGAGCCTCGCCCGCCAGGACCGTGACGCCGCCATCGGGGATCTGCAGCGGGCGGTCGGGATCGACAGATCGCTGGCCGACGCGCAGGTCTGGCTGGCCCGCCTGCTGGTCGAGCAGGGCCTCTGGCAGACGGCACAGGAGCATTACGAGCAGGCCGTCGAGGCCCGGCCCGGGCACCTCGAGGCGCTGCTGGGACTCGCGCGGCTCTACCGCGATCACGGCCATCGGCGGAAGGCGATCGCGCTGCTGACCGCCGCCGCCGATCGCGGTCAGGATGACGCATCGCTGCTGATGCTGCTCGCGGAGTTGCATGGACGAGAGGGCAACATCGAGCTGGCGGAGCGTTACTTCGTGCGCGCCGCCTCCGTCGCGAAGGGCGAGCAGCGCGCGGCCGCGTGGGAGCGGCTGGGCGATCTCTACGTCACGCGCCATCGCCATCGCGAGGCGCTCACGGCGTACGTGAAAGCGGCGGAGTTCAACCCATCGCGCACGACCATGGTGGAGAGGCGTTACACGGAGGTCATGTCCGCCGCGGATGGCGCAGTCCACGAGGCGCTGACCGAGGGCTGGAGCGTCTTCGAGGACTACGCGTACAACGGGGTGGGCCACCGCGAGATGGTCCACCGGCGACTCAGCGAGATGCGCGCGCAGCTCGAAGAGGCGATGCGATTCGCGGAGAGTATCAAGCCGCCGGGTGCCCTGAGCGCCGGGCACGTCGAGCGGCAGTTCGCGTACTCGCTTGCGCTCGAGGCATCGGTCATCGCGTTGACCTGGCTGGACCTCGGTGAGGATGGCATGGTCGAGCGCGCCTGCGAGGTGCACGCGGACGCCGTGAGGGAGTTCGAGCGCCTGCGCGGTGCAGGCCGGGGCTGAGGCGAGACGCGCGATGCTCGATCAGATGGGCCGGGTGATCGCGGGGATCGGGCTGCTGCTGCTGATCGTGGGCGGCCTGATGGTGCTGATCGCACGCTTCGCCCCCTCGGGGAAGCTGCTTCCGGGTGACATCGTGATCGAGCGGGAGGGCTTCACGCTCTACCTCCCGCTGGCAACGATGATCGCACTGAGCGTTGTCCTGAGCGGCGCGATGTGGCTGGCAATGTACCTGCGAAGGTAGATACAGAGGATCGGACCGGGATCAGGCAAACACGCACAACCGCCCGGAGAAGGGGCGATGCAGTCATGCTGATGCACGAGTGGATTCGCTACCGAAAACAGCAGGTGAAGCAGACCGCCGGTGAGGAGGCCGAGGAGGCAGAGGCCTCCGAGGTCGCGGAGGAGGCAGAGGCCTCCGAGGTCGCGGAGGAGGAAGCCGCGACCGGCTCGGACACACCGGAGACCGAAGCACAGGTCGCCGCAGAGGAGACGGCGCCCCCGTCCGAGGCTGTGGAAGCCGAAGAGGAGGTGACTCAAGCCGCTCCCGAGGATGCCGAGAGTACACTCACAGACCGGGAGGCGGTGTTGAGTTCCCTGCAGGAGGAGCTTGACCGGGCCGGAAGCGGCATGAAGGAGCGGCTCCACCAGCTCCAGGCCCGGCAGCGACAACTGCCCATCGAGATCGAGGACGCGCAGGAAGAGGAGGACGACGATCGGCCGCCGAGGGCGACTGAGACTCGCCAGGAACTCGTCCAGCGGCTGCTCGACCCCACCCTCACCCTGCGCGAAGCCGCGCTGCTGATCGATGTCTGCCCGACCACGGTGCGTCGTTACACCAATCGCGGGCTGCTGAACTGCTTTCGCACGCCCGGGAATCAAAGACGCTTCCGCCTCTCCGACATACTCGAATTCCTCGAGCGTCGAGAGCGTGGCGAGGTCTGACGGGCGATCACCCCACCCTCCCGGGAGGATCATGACTCTGATGCCCCCGAGAGGGATTGACGATGCAAGGTAAGACGCTTCTGCTGATGCTGTCGGATGAGGCACGCGACCGAACGATCGAGGGTCTCCGCGAACGACGGATCGACGTGAGAATTGCCGAATGTGTTGAGGACGTGCTTGCGGGCACGGACTGGCCGGACGTGGCGGTCATCGACCTGGCGGCCGCCGCGCGCGACGGTCGCGACCTGTGCGCCGCCCTGCGGGAGGCCGGCCTGCCGGGGCTCATCGCCCTCGGCGACCCGGCGAGACGGATGGACGCGGCCGATCTGCTGCGAGCCGGAGCCGACGACTTCATGCCTCATCCCGCTGGCCCCGCCGAGTTGGTCGCCCGGGTGCGCGCTCTGCTTCGGCGGCTGCGGGAGTATTCGCTGGCCCCGGCGGGGATCATCGACCTCGGGGAGGTCACGGTGCTGTGTGACCGCCATGAGGTGCTGGTGCGGGGAGACAGCGTGGAACTGACCCCGAAGGAGTTCGACCTGCTGCGGGAACTCGCGCGCGGGGGCGGCAGGCTGGTTGCGCGCGACGCCCTGCTGCAGCGCGTGTGGGGGTATGATGACTCGGTCTCCAGCCGCACCCTTGACGTGCACGTTGGCCGCCTGCGCAGGAAGATCGAGCGCGACCCGTCGAACCCGCGCCTGATCGTGACCGTGCCGCGCGTCGGCTACCGCATGGCCGCCTGACAGGAACATGCCTGACCCGGGCGGATGGAGCTGGTGACAGGACCATGAAACTCGCAGCCATCGACACAGTCCATCTCCGGGTGCCCCTCGCGGAACCGATCCCGGCCAGTGTCGCTCGCCCGCTTACCGAGAGCCTCACGATCCACCTCGTCCGCCTCACCTGCGACGACGGAGCAGTCGCGTGGGGCGAGGCGTGGTGTGATGTCTCAGCATCGCTCGACGAGGCCGTCGAGCTTCTCGGCCCGATCCTCATAGACGCCGATCCGCTCGATCGGGGCGCACTCTGGGAGCGCATGGTCGATCGCCTGACCGCGCTGAAGGAGCCGCCGGAGGGGGGCGCAGCGGCGCTGTCGGCGATCGACGTTGCGCTGTGGGACCTCGCCGGTCGCGCGGTCGGCCTTCCGGTGTGGCGGATGCTGGGCGGGCGGCGGATGGCGCGGCTTGATGCGTACGCGACGGGGATCTACCTTGAGGAGCCCGAGGTGGCCGCGGGGAAGGCCCGGGAGATTCTGCAGGCGGGCTTCCGCGCGCTCAAGATCAAGGCCGGCGCGGGGCTCGAGCAGGATGCGGCGGTGCTGGCGGCGGTGCGTGACGCGATCGGACCGCAGGTCCCGCTGCTGGTGGATGCCAACCAGGGCTTCGAGGATCGGGATGAGGCGCTGGCGTTCGGCGCCGCCTGCGATCGCGCCGAAGTCTTCTGGTATGAAGAGCCGATGCCGTCCGACGACTGGTCGGGGTACGTGACACTCCGCAACGCGCTCAACACTCCACTGGCCGGCGGTGAGCGACTGCGCTCGCCCGGCGCCTTCCTGCGGGCATTCACCGCCGGGGCGCTCGACGTCGCGATGCCCGATGTCCGGCTGTGCGGCGGAATCACCGGCCTGGTGAAGATCGCAGACCTGGCCCGGTGGTTTCACGTGCAGATCAGCCCGCACAACTGGTCGTCGCAGATCGGCGCGATCGCGTCGGGTCATGCCGCCGTGACTTTGCGCAACTGCGTGATGACCGAGGTGGAGTTCACGCGAACTCCGGCCAGCGAGGGACTGCTGGAGCAGCCGCTGCTGCTCGAGGATGGCTTCGTGGTCATCCCCGACAGGCCGGGGCTTGGGTTCACCGTCAGTGAGGACTTCGTGAGAGAGCATCAGGAGCGATGAGTGACCGGAAGACCGGGGACCGAGCATGACAGGGCAGGAACTCGTGGCGAAGGTGCGCGAGGCCCGGCAGCGCCGCGACGTGATCATCGGCGGGGTCTGCGGCGCGTGTGAGAACAAGTGCTGTCAGCAGATGACGATGATGGGCACGCAGGATCTGCGCCGGCTGATCCGGGAGATGCTGCTCGACGAGCAGTTCGACCTGCAGGTCCGCGAAGGGCTGATGGAGGTCGCCGATCGCCTCGAGGTGGACCTTCGCGTGGTCCAGGAGGTCACCTCGCTGCTGGCCGCTTCGGCCGGCGAGGAGCGCGGCGACGAACTCGCCGAACTCAGGCGCAGCGTCGAGGACTGGGTGGAGTTCGTCCGATGGCTGCGCAGCGACTTCGAGGTCTGTCAATCCGAGATGCGGCGGCTGCTGATGTTCTCCGCGATTCGCTCGAACACGCTCAACGCACTCGCCCGCTTTCCCGGTGGGCTCGGCGCGCTGGTCAACCTCTCCGGAAACCAGGCGAGCTTTCAGTTCCGCGGACGGCGCATCGCGCCACCGCCCTGCCTCTTCTACCTCGACGAGAGCGGCTGCATCTGCGACGAAGCAAAGCCCGCGAAATGCGCCAACTTCTTCTGTGCGGGCGTGCCGAATCTTCTCGAGGAACTGCGCAACTCGCTGGGCTTTGATGACTTCGTGCTCGCGAACGTCACCCCGCGGAGCATGGATCGCATCCTGCGGATGATTGAACTCGAGCGCGACCTCGGTCCGGAGTACGTCGAGCCGAAGATCATCCTCGGCGCCTCCCAGGAGGAGATCGATCGGATAGCGCGGCGGATGGGGCAGTCGGGCGAGACCGTCCGTGTCAAGCACATCGAGCGGCCCGGGCTGCGCTCCGCCTCCGAGGTCGAGGAGCAGCTCAAGGTCATCCCCGCGGGCACAGGCCTCATCGAGGTCTTCCCTGGGATCAACGGCAACACGCTCTACGAGCTGGCGCTCGCCCTCGATCGCATTCGCCTCCGCGACGAGCACCCCAGCTACGTCCTCGCCGCCACCGGCCTGCAGACGACGCCTGCCGCGCATCCGCTGTGGGATGACCGCATGATGGCCCAGCCGCTCGGCGTGCTCGATCTGCTCGTCATCGACGCGTAGCCCGCCGTCCTCGTCCACGCACAGCGGCGTGCAGGTGCCGCGAGCGCCTCAGATCCCCCCGATCGTCTCCTCCTGCAAGGATTCTTCCAGCCCTCTGCCAGCCTTCTGCAAGACCCCGCGAAGGATTTCGAGGCCGCCTTCCCGCTACGATCAGACCTGTCAGAGATCCCGGTGCGCCGAACCCGAAAAGCGCGGCATCCGGGGCAGACGGCAGGATCGCGGGAGGGCGCACGATGATCGAGAGTCGGCGACGCGAGCTTGAGCGACGAAGCGATCAGTTGCTTGGCGCGCGCGGGCGTGACGCGCGTGGGCGTGAGGAGTATCCCTGTCACTCGGAGCGGTGGATGGACATTCTCGGGCGGCGCGAACGACCGGGCGTGGAACGCGCGCCCGCGCCCGGTGGGGAGATCGAGGCGGCGCTCGCGGGGATGGTCGTGAACGCGAACCTCACCCGCAGGCAGCGGATGGTCATCCGCGGGCTCTCGCGCGGGCACTCGGGGAGGGAGATCGCGGGGATGCTCGGCATCTCCGAGTCGCAGGTCAGTCGGATCCGGAGCGCCGCGCTCGATCGCATGAGGCGCGAGGGTGTCCTGTCCTGATGGCAGGAGGTCATTCTCAGTCCGGCGGGCGGCGAGGCGGCTGCCTGCGGGGAAGACCGCGGCGCGCCGGCTTCCGTGGGGCCGAGGCGCCGCCCGCGGGACGCACTACGTTACGCTCACGCCTTCGGGCGGGAGGTCGAGCATTATGCCGCGCCTCGGGATCGTGCGCAGCAGGTCGGCCGCTCCCGGGACGGCCTCGGCGAGCTTCCCGGCCAGCCGCGAGCGGTGTGAGTATATCTGCGCCGGCTCCACGAAGGTCTCGTCGCCCCAGATGCCGCGGTAGATCGCCTCGTAGTCCACGCAGGCCCTCGGCGCCTCCGCCAGCACTCGGAGCAGGCGGAACTCCGCCGGGCGCAGTTCCACCGGCTTCCCGTCCAGCAGGATGTGATCCGGGCGGTCCGCGTCGATCACCAGCCGGCTGTCCTTCCGGGTGTGAGGTTCCGCGACCGATCGCGGGGCGGGGGCGTCAACGCGGCGCGGCTCCGGCCGGCGGCTCTCGCGAGGGTCGATCGCCACTCCGCACGCGACGGCCATCGCCCGCGCGGCGAGCGTCGGGCCGAGCAGCCGCTCAAGCGTCTCCGCGTCGCAGTGCGCGACGGCGGCTCGTGAGGTGACGCCCACGTCAAGCAGCGCGAGGATGTGCCCCCGGCCCATCCCCGGGACGTGCAGCTCATGCAGCGGCAGGCCCTCCTCCGGCACACCGGCGGCGATGCTCTCCCCGAGGCGCATCAGCCCACGCCACTGCTCGCCAGCCCACGCCAGCTCTCGGCCGAGGCGAGCGAGGACCTGCACCGCCCAGCCCGCGGCCTCGGCGAGCGCGGCGAGGCGGCCGGCCGGGATGCGCGCGGCGCGCTCGACCTCGGCGGTCGGCGCCCGGCCTCTCCAGTGTCTGAGCGCGAGAGCGACGCGCACCGCCCGCTCACGACGCTTCGCCGAGGCCGAGCCCGGAGCGACTCGCCCCGCGGTCTGCAGCAGCCGCTCAAGCTCCCAGTAGTCATCACAGGGCGCGGCGGGGTCGGCAAACTCATCGGCGAGCGCCGCCCCCCAACCCGGCGGCGGCAGCGGGATCGCCTGCACCTCGTCGGTGAGCGCCGCCACCAGCAGCGCCTCCAGCTCGTCCGGCGCCACCCCCTCCGCCCGCCCCGCCGCGCGATGCAGCGCGAGGAAGCTCCGGGGCGTCAGACCGCTCGTGCCGCAGAGCCGCCCGAGCGCGGTCGGACGCCAGCCGCCGGCCCGCGTCTCCTCGACGAGGTCGTGCGCGGCCGCCGTGTCGAGCGCCTCGCGCAGCTCACTGGGGAGCATGTCCGGCGGCAGGCCCGTCTCCCGCGCCGAGAGCGACCGTCGCCACGCCTCGGCAAGCCCCCCCGAGCCTCCGGCGGAGGCCGATCCGGCCAGCAGGCAGACGCGGTGCAGCGGCGTCTGCTCGCGCAGTTGCGGGCGCAGACGGGGGAATTCGCCGTCAAGGTAGCTCGCGATCAGCACATGCCGCTGGACTTCACCCTCGGCGATCAGCACCGCGCGCCCGACCTCCTCGGCCGACGCCGGGTCGAGGCAGCCCAGGCGACCGGCCCGGCCCGCCATGTTCTCGAAGTCCGCCCGCGTGATCGCTCCGAGCGTCGGCTTCCCCTCCGACCCGGTGGAACGCCAGCGCCGCGCGTCGATGACCACGTCGCGCGCGGGCAGATTCACGCCCATCGCCAGGGTGGACGTGCATACCAGCACCGACAGATCGCCGCTCGCGAAGCCGGTCTCGATGACCTCGCGCTCATCAAAGCGCAGGTCGGCGGAGTGGAACGCCACGCCCGATCCCGCCAGCTCGCCAAGCACCCCGGTCGCGCGCGTCGCCTCGAGGCCCGCAAGCTGCCCGGCCGTGTGCTCCGCAGGCGGCAGATCAGTCACCTCCGCGATGGCCTGCGCCATCCGCACGGTCGTGCGCTTGTCCCGCACGAACACCAGCACCGAGCCGTCGCGCTCGGCGAGCCGCCCGGCGACCTGCGCCATGCGCTCGCCGGGGTCGGCTGGCCCCTCGGCCAGCTCCGGCCACTGCTCGACGCCCTCGGTGCCATCGTTGTGCTGGCGGAAGTGATACTCGCCGCCATCAAGAACGCCCCGGCGCAACTCGATCGGCCTCCGTCGCTCGCGCACAAGCTCCGCGCCCAGCCACTCCGCCAGCGCCTCCACCTGCCCCAGCACCGCCGAGAGGCCGACGACCTGCAGCCCCGGGCTGTCGGCGATCAGGTCGCCCAGCAGCAGCTCCAGGCACGGCCCGCGTTCCGGGTCTGCCAGCACCTGCAGTTCATCGGCGACCACCGCCCCGATTGCTCCGGTCATCGCAGGACGCTCGGCCAACACCGCCCGCATCTTCTCCGGGACCGCCACGACGAGGTCGAAGTCGCCCCGGCCGATCTGATCGTGCTGATGACGCCGGTCCCGCGTGGCGATCGTGATCGTCAGGCCCAGCGGGGCGTAGCGCGCGCGGAACTGGTGGTACCTGGCCTCCGCCAGCGCCCTCGTCGGGACGAGGTAGATGACCTTGCGCCCTGAGAGTGCCGCATGGATCGCGGCCATCTCACCGACGAACGTCTTCCCCGCACTCGTGGGCGCAGAGACCAGCAGGCTCCGCCCCGAAAGCACTCCGGCCCTGACCGCCTGCTCCTGCACCGGCAGCAGGCTGTCTCCGCACGTCCGCTCCCACGCGTCAAGCACAACTGAAGGCACATCTTGTGCCTCGAGAGATCGCATCAACATCGCTGTGACCCCCTGACTTGCCGACGGCCCCGACAGTATATCGAACAAATGTTCGCAAGTCAAGGGAAAGTGGCGATTCATCTCACGCGAGCACGCAGGCGCTCACGGACCGCGGAGCCCTCCGCGAGCTTTTTTCCTGACGTCCCGTGGAGGAATCGCTCATCCCCGTGACGCACTATCCCCTGCTATCATGAGCATGCCCCCCGAGCAGACGGAACATCCGGAGACCGCCCAGCGCGGCATCATCGATGTACTGCGCGATCCGACCACCATCGTGGTGCTCGTCTCGACCGCGATGCTCGTCGTCGTGTACAAGCACGGTCCCGACATTCGCTTCATCCCCGAGTGGGCGCAGCGCGCGCGTCTCAACTGGTTCGGCCTCAACTTCATATGCCTCTTCATCGTGCCCGCGCTGATCACGAAGTACGTCCTCAAGCGCTCACTTGCGGACATGGGCCTGCGCGGCGGCGACTGGCGGCTGCAGATGAGGTACGCCGCGCTCTTCGGCGGCGTCACCCTCCCGGCGATCCTCATCGCGTCGCGCATGATGGACTTCCGCCTCTACTACGGGCAGTACATGTGGGGGCGCGACGACATCCCGCTGCTGATAGTCTTCATGGCCGGGTGGGCGGTGTATTTCTTCGCCTGGGAGTTCTTCTTCCGCGGCTTTCTGCTGCAGAGCCTCGGTGAGAGGTTCGGCGCCGCGACGATCGCCCTGCAGACCATGCCCTTCGTGATGATGCACTTCGGCAAGCCTGAGATTGAGATCTGGGCGTCGCTGATCGCCGGCGTCGCGCTCGGCTGGTGGGGCTGGCGGACGCGATCGTTCATCGGGCCGTGGCTGCTGCACTGGGTCTGCTCGGCGACGATGATCCTCAGCGTGTTGTTCTGGGCGGCGTAGGCGACGGCGGGCGGGCAAGGAAGCCCGCCCCTCCTGAACGGATAACGGCAACGACCGGCGGGGCACAGGTCGTCGCCCTGCGAGCGGCAACGACCGGCGGCGGGCGGGTCCCCGCCCCACAGGCGGCAACGACCGGCGGGGCACAGGTCCCCGCCCCACAAGCGGCAACGACCGGCGGGGCACAGGTCGTCGCCCTGCGAGTGAAGGCGCTCAATAGAGTCAGTCACGGAGGCGGTGCTCGATGGTCATTGATGCGCACGCACACCTGACATGGCGCGGTGCGGGAAGGGACTGGGAAGAGCGCGACAGGAGCCTCATCGACGCCGCCGACCGGCTCGGAATCGATCAACTCGCCTGCTCAAACCTCTGCCCGAGTCGCCCGGCCGTCCCCAAGGACTTTCGCCAGGGCAACGAGTGGGTGCTTCACTCGATGCGCGAGTACCCCGATCGCATCCTCGGCTACTGCTACGTGAACCCCGGCTGGGTGCGCGAGGCCGCGGAGGAGGTCCTTCGGCGAGTCGACCAGGGCTTCATCGGCGTGAAGCTTTACAACGAGTATCCCTGCAACGAGCCGGTGGTCTTCCCGCTCGTGGAGTTGTGCATCGAACTGGGCGTTCCGATCCTCCACCACGCCGGGCACAGTCACTACTACGTCGCGGCGCAGCCGCGGATGTCCGGTGGCGTGGAGATCGCCGAGCTTGCGAATCGCTACCCGGAGGCCACGATCATCTGCGGGCACATCGGCGGCGGCGGTGACTGGGAGTGGCAGATCAAAGCCCTCCGCTCAGCCCCCAGCGCATACGCCGACACCTCCGGCAGCGTCGTGGATGAGGGCATGATCGAGATGGCGGTCGAGGTCATGGGTGCCGAGCGAGTGCTCTTCGCCTGCGACATGTCGATGACCGCCGGAGTTGGGAAGATCCGCGGCGCGCAGGTCAGCGACGAGCAGAAAGAGATGATCCTCGGCGGGAACTTCCAGCGCATCCTGGCGCGGCGGGGTGAGGCGCAATGATCATCGACATGAGCGCATATCTCGGCCACTGGCCCTTCCGCCGCCTCCGGCACAATGACGCCGACGGGCTGCTGGCGCTGATGGATCGCGCGGAGATCGACCGCGCCTGCGTCTCCTCGGCGAGCGCGATCTTCTACCGGAACTCGCAGGCAGGCAACGAGGAGCTTGCCGGGCAGATCGCCGGACACGAGGACCGCCTGACGCCCTTCGCAGTGATCAACCCGGCGTACGTGGACTGGGAGCATGACCTCGACGTCTGCGCGGAGCAGTTCGGCGCCCGCGGACTGCGTCTCTACCCGCACTATCACAACTACGCCCTCGGCGACTCCTGCTGCGACGAGTTGATCGCCGCCGCAGCCGAGCGCGGGTTGATCGTCTCGATCCCGATCCGTCAGATCGACCAGCGCCAGCGACACTGGCTGCTGGAGATTCCGGACGTGGCGCTGGCGGACCTTGAGGCGCTGGTTGAGCGGCATTCCGAGGCGCAGTTCGCCTTCGTCAACGGCCTCGGATTCACCGGCTCCCGCCTCGGTCAGGCGGACAACGGCCTGCCGGACAACTACGTGCTGGGGATCTCCCGGATGCGCGCGACCGTGGGCGATGAGATCGGGGCGCTGGTGAAGAACCTCGGCCCGGAGCGCGTGGTGCTGGGCACGGGGATGCCCTTCAAGTATCCGGAGCCGGCGCTTCTCAAGATCGAGGTGCTCGACGCTCCGGAGGAGACGAAGCGGGCGATCCTGGGCGACAACGCCGAGCGGCTGCTGGGGTGACCGCAGGCCCGCCCCCGTCAGTCCATCCGCTGGAAGACCAGGACGAACTGGTGGTGGATGTTGCCGACGAAGGCGTAGGGGATCCCGAGCGCGTAGAGGCCTTTTGAGTCCTGCAGCAACACGGTCAGGCCCTTGAGCTGCAGGTCCTCGTGACAGTCCTCGATCATCCGCGCGATGTCGGCGTGGTAGAGGTGGAACTGCGGGCCGTGGCGGAAGTCCGCGACGACCACGCACATGTACTGCTTCACCCGCAGCACGCGGGCACACTCGGAGAAGACCTCGCCGAGGCGGTCGAGGAACGCGTCGTAGTCCTCGATGTTCCCGAGGTCCGCGTCGCTCTCGGAGTACTGAGTGGGGAGGCCCTTCTGCTCGCGCTCCTGCGCGGCCTTTGCGCCGCGCTTCTGCAGGATGCTCCAGTAGGGCGGGCTGGTCACGATGAAGTCAACGCACTCGTCGGGAAGCGCCCCGAGCGTGCCGCGGGCGTCGCCGTGCATGAGCACCTGGGCACCCCGTCCCGTGGCGTCGAGAGCCTCGTTGGGTTCGACGAGGCGGTGCGGGATCTCCGCGGCCTCGAGGCGGCCGGTCGTCACGTTCACCCACCGCTCGATCAGCTCGATCCCGATGCCGATGCGGTCGGTCTGCTCGCAGGCAAGCAGCGTTGAGCCGCTGCCGACGAACGGGTCGAGAACCACCTGACCGGACTTCGTGAAGAAGCGGATCAGCCGTGCGATGTCGCGCTCGGAGAAGGTCGCCGGGTGGGTGGCCTTGAGTTTGTCGCGCGGTGGGGCGGACGACCGCATGGTGCTGCGGAAGAGCTGGCCCATCATCTCCGACGCCCGCTCCTCGCCGTGCTGCTCGGCCAGCCACAGGCCGAACTGCTCAATCAACTCGGGCTCGAACCACCTGGGAAGGTCGTCCTCGGCCTCGGAATGCCAGAAGCTTTTGGTCTCGATCAGCCACTCACGGTTGGTCAGTTCATTCAGGCGGTTGCGGGGATGGACGGTGTCACTCACGTGGTGCTGCCTCCGGTCGGTCGTCGATGGCGCATCTGTGTCTTCGCGATCGAGGACCGGATGACCTCTGATTCGCCGCCGCGCGCGGCCGCGGGCGAAGGGGATCTGAGGCGGGGCGTCGAAATGCGCGCCGGATGGTACCACGACACGTACCGGCTGGACGGAGGAACAACGCATGGCGCAGAATCGGCCCCGGTCGCGAACCGGGGCGCGTATCCTGATGGGCGTCTTACGAGTGCTGGCCTCCGCGGTGGTCGCGGTTGCGGCCAGCGCTGCGCTTGCCGATCTGGACATCAGGCCCGTCGAGTTCTCTCGCATCCTCCCGGTCGTGCTGACCGGCGAGGGGATCGTATACATTCTGATGCTCGGTGGAGGCGCGGTCGCCGCGCCGATCCTGCTGCTTTCCGTGCTGCTGGGCTTCGTCTTCCGCGCGGGGATCGCCGTGGCGGCGGGGGCCCTGTCGCCTCAGGTCG
This sequence comes from Armatimonadota bacterium, assembly GCA_050942735.1. Lineage (GTDB taxonomy): Bacteria > Armatimonadota > Zipacnadia > Zipacnadales > UBA5352 > UBA5352. The sequence continues at coordinate 21,561 of JBMNNW010000017.1, read as the reverse complement.
CCGGCGACCTGATCGCCAGCGGCAAGTTCTTCTACGCGTCTTACTGGCCGGCGGTGCTGGCACAGGTGCTGATGGTTGCGCTCGCTCTGCGGCTGATTCGGCCAATGATCGCGACCCGTCGTCGCCGCCTGCGTCGCGGCCGGCCGCAGGTTGCCGAGGCGCTCAGGGATGACCGGCACAGGGAGGAGCGTCGCGACATCCTCCTCGAGGCGCTCGCGGAGGACCCCGAGGAGCCGCCGGTCAGCCCGACCGTCCTCGAGGAGCGGCAGATCGGCGACCTCACAGAGGCGGTCGAGCGCAACCTCACCGAGGAGGAGGTCGCGCAGGCGCTCGCCCTGCCCTTCGACGAGGACGAGCCTGAGGAGCCCGAGCAGGAGCACGACGATGAGGCGGCCGACGAGGCCGATGAGTCGCCACTGCCACCGGGTGTGATCGACGCAAGACCCGACGTCGCCGGGCGCATCGCTGAGATCGCCGAGGAGCAGGAGACCGTCGCCGGGAGCGATGCAGCGGCAGCGCGCGAAGGCGACGAGGCCGCCGCAGTGGAAGAGACGGAAGAGGCCGACGAGGCAGACGAGGCAGACGAGGCAGACGAGGCAGACGAGGCAGACGAGGCAGACGAGGCAGACGAGGCAGACGAGGCAGACGAGGCAGACGAGGCAGACGAGGCCGCACAGGTGTCCGCCGATGCAGAGCCTGAGCCGGAGAAGCGTCCGCCTGAGACCGGCTCGGCGGGTGAGGACACCGAGCGTTTGACGCCGGTCGATTCGCCCGCCATCCCCGAGGTGGGGGAGATCGAGCCGCCTGAGAACCTGCGGGGTATGATCGACGTCATCTCAGGTGCGGCGGGGGAGGGCACCGACGTGCGAGTCTGGCGCACCTCCGACCGGCGAACCGTCCTGGCCGCGGTCCCATCGGGAACCCCCGCGGCAGGCACCGGCGGCCACGCCGACGCCCTCGTCAGCGCGTATCTCGAGGTCTGCGAGTGGCTGACGGAGGACGGCTGCTCGCAGATCGCCGCCACCTCGATCGGCGCATGGGCGCTGCAGTCGCTCGACCCGGCCGGAGCAGTGATGCTCATCATGGCCGCGCGTGGCGACGCGGCCGCGGGGCGGATGCAGCTTGCCGCCGAGCGCGCCGCCGACGCCGTCCGGGTGATGGCGGAGGCCGCGGGCCGTGACGGCGACATTCCGCCGCCGCCGCCGCAGGCAGCCTCGGCGCTGCCGATCAGCCCCGAGGAGCATGTTGCCGGAGTCGTCAATGAGATCGCGCGATCGCTGGCCGGACGTTTCGGCGACGGCTGGCGGGCGTGGCGCGGGCCACACAGGCGCATCATCGCGGTTCACGCGGCTCCGGGCGCGGAGGTGGAGACGGTCGGTCGGCACACCGCCCGGATGGTCGCTCCGATCGAGCGATTCGCCGATGCCGTCGCCCTCGACGGGCCCGACTGGGTCGCGGTCTCCGGCGGGCAGAGCCTGCTCACAATGCAGTGGACCGCGTACGCGGGCGAGCCGACGGTGCTCGCGACGCTGACGACCGGAGGCGCGGCGCTGGGGCGGGTGCGGTGGGAGATGGCGGAGATCGCCCGCCTGGTTGCCGAGCGATGACGACACTCAGAGGGAGCACTTGTGGAGCGTATCCGAGGCCTGGTCCGGAGAATCATCGAGCGACTCAACGGCTGGTGGCAGCGCCTCAGAGCGCCCGGCAGATTCCTCTGTGACTCATGCCGCTACGACTACGGAGATGTGTGCAGACGACCCGAGCGCCCCAACGCGACACACTGCCCGGATTACCGCCGCAGGTAGGGAGTCTCGCGGGCACGAGCGACGAGCGACGGCACACGAGGGGCGCACGCGGGAAGTTCGCAGTACGCAGAGAGGATGTCACGATGATCATCGCACCATCGATGCTGGTGGCGGACTTCGCGAAACTCGGAGAGGACGCCAGGGCTCTTGAGCAGGCCGGCGCGGACTGGCTGCACTGGGACGTGATGGATGGGCACTTCGTGCCCAACCTCACTCACGGGGCGTTGCCGATGGCCGCCTGCAGGGAGTACTCCGCGCTGGTCTTCAACGCGCACCTGATGATCTCCGAGCCGCTGCGCTATCTTGACGACTTCATCGAGGGGGGCGCGGATATCATCGCGGCGCATATCGAGGCCGAGGATGATGCCCGCGAGTTCATCGATGCGGTGCGCGAGGCGGGGCGGGAGCCCGGACTGGCCATCAGCCCGGACACGCCCGCCGAGCAGCTCGAGGAGCTGCTGCCCCTGATTGAGATGGTCACCGTGATGGGCGTGCATCCCGGGTTCGCCGGGCAGGAGTTCATCGAGGAGACCGTCGGGAAGGTCGCCGAGGTGCGCGCGATGGTCGAGGCGAGTGGCCGCGAGGTCCACATCCAGGTGGACGGCGGCGTCGGCACCGACAACATCCGCCGCCTGTGCCGGGCCGGCGCGGATGTCATCGTGTCCGGATCGTTCGTATTGCAGCATCCGGAGGGCTACGCCACGGCCATCGACCAACTCCGCGCGCTCGAGTAATCGCGCACCGCCGACCATGACCGCAACCGAGGCGCCCCCGCCATCCGCGGGGGCGCTTTTGCGTGTACGGCGCCTCTGAGGCGGATTCTCGCGCATCGTGTCATTCCCCCGCCCACCCCCGGCGCCCCCCGCGCATCCGGCCTCTCTGAAGATCACACCCCGCAAATCCCCATGAGTAAAAACAGCCCTTGGCGGGTATAGTAGGCACTATGAGCCGATATTTCGGAGTGAATTCGCGGACTTTCTTCGAATATGCTTGACAGATGGGGTTTCGCAAGGTAGCATAGGGTCCAGCAGGGTGGGGGTCGTCTCTTCGAGGGCGGACAGGACGCGGTCGTTGAAAGACGGGAGTCATGGATCTGCACGGAGCGACGGTGAATCCAGTCGATGCCTCGGGGAGAATCACTCTCCGGGATCATCAGGTGGGTGAACTGGATGGCCACGTGATCCTGACGCAGGGGTTCGATGAGAACATTTACATGTTCAGCCCCGAACAGTGGCCGCACTTCGCGGAGAAGTTGACCGGCGGCGATCCGATGGACCCTGACATGGACGATCTCCGCCGGCTTTTCGTTGGTGCCGCGATTGAGGTTGAGCTGGACGATCGAGGCCGGATGAAGATTCCCGAGGCGCTGCGTGAGTGGGCGGGGCTCAAGCCGGGGCAGTCGAAGGCACTGGTCCTCAACATCGGCACGCGGTGGGAGGTCTGGGAGCAGCGCAGCTACATGGATTACATGAGTATGCGCCGGGCGGATCTGAAGGCGTTCGCCCGTCGCAGGTTCGGCAGCGGGGATGAGGCCGAGGTTCCGGCCGCGGAGCAGTGATCGACTTCGAGCACATCTCGGTCATGCCTGACGAGGTCATTGAGTATTTGCAGCCGCGTCCGGGCGGGACGTACTTCGATGGGACGGCCGGAGCGGGCGGACATTCAAAGAGAATTCTTGAGAGCGCGCCGGACAGCCGCGTGATTGCGGTTGACAGGGACCCGGCCATGCTGGCGATCGCGGCCGAGAGGCTCGCGGAGTTTGGCGACAGGGTGACGCTGAGGCGCGCAAGCTACGAGGATCTGGCGGACGTACTCGACGCATTGGACCTTGAGAACGGCATAGACGGCGCATTGATCGACTGCGGTCCCAGTCGCGACCAGCTTGCGGGACGCACGGCCGGTCGGGGCAGGGGCTTTTCGGTGTGGGGCGGCGACGAGTCTCTGGAGATGGCGTACGATCCGGACCAGCCGCGCACCGCCGCCTCGCTGCTCGCCGAGCTTTCGGTGGATGAGCTTCGCGAGGTGTTCGCGCGAACGCTGCGCGGTGGAGAGGTCGGCCGGGTGGTGAGGGCGATCGTCCGGGAGCGCGAGCGCGAGCCGATCGAGACAGCGGGGCATCTGACGCGGGTGCTGGAGGAGGCACTGAGCTTCAAGGGTCCCGACGCCGGAAAGCGCGTGATGGCGGCATATCTGGCGCTGAGGATCGCAGTGAACGAGGAACTTGAGGGCCTCGCGCGCGGCATCGACGCCGCGGTGGAGGCCCTGAAGCAGGGGGGACGGCTGGTCGTCCTGACGTTCCACGGTTCGGAGCATCGCATCGCTCGACGGAAGCTGCGAGATCTTGAGGGTGGGCCGATCGGGCCCCCGCGACTGATCGGGGGCCCCGAGCGAGAGGCGAAGGTGAAGGTGCTCACGCCGACGCCGTTGTATCCGAGCGAGCGGGAGGTTGAGGGGAACCCGGCCGCCCGCAGCGCGAGGCTCCATGCCGCGGAACGTCTCTGATTACGCGCGCGCCGTCTGCGCATGAGGTCTTTTTACAACAGGATTCTCCGGAAGGTGTGCTCCAGGCGGCCATCAACCGGAGACCGGGAACGGGTGCCCGGGTAACACACGCAGCAACCTTTGCAGCACCATCACAGCCGACATCGCAGCCCTTCATCACAGCAATGAACGAAGCAAAGGTCGCCGAAACGACGAAGCGGTACCGTGCACCCCAAGGCACGCGGTCCATCGCACCATTGCATCGAGGCAACCATGCATGGGCGCCCGTTCCCACACAATCTTCACAGCGAAGCCCGGCAGCGGTCCGCGCGGGAGGGAGAGCCATCTGAGGCCGCCCTCCAGCGGGACCCGAAGAGAACATCTGGTCGGTGGGGAGGGTCCCGATGACACGACAGGCAGCGTCGCACAGGAAGTCCGCGCCGACTCCCCGGGTGTCATCGGCCCGCCGTGTGTGGTCAGATCTGATCCAGCCCGCTCTTATCATCGGGATGATAGGGGCGGGCGCGGTCGTGTACCTGTGGGCGTGTGCTCGTGTCTCTGTGATCGAGTGCGACCTGCGGCGGCTCGAGCGAGCCGGCGAGGCGCAGCAGGCGGTGGAACTGCAGTTGCAGCAGCACCTCGCGAGCGTGCAGAACGCCGAGCGCATCCAGGCGCACATCGTCGAGCACCAGCTTGATCGGCCGTGCGGGACGCGTCATGTGCATCTGACCGATGTGCCGGCGGCTCTCTACGAAGTGCTTCCGACCGCTGATTCGGATCGTGACAGCCGGGAGATCAGGCTCGGTGAGCTTCCCGGCGGAGCAGACGCGCCGCTGCACGTTTCAGGCCGCCAACTCGCATCCGCGCGAGTGCAGTGAGAGGACGCAGGGATGAGCTGATGGCACACGGGAGAGCTTATGACGCCCGCGCAGCGACGCTCACGCACCCGCTCGTACGAGGTCGGGTGCGTCTCTTCCTCGCGGGCATTGCGTTGCTGATGGTTATCCTCGCCGGGAAGCTTCTGAGTGTGCAGGTTTTCAACCGAAGTCACTACCTCGAACTTGACGCGCGCATTCATCGCGGCCCCGATCCTGAGACGCCCGTCCCCGGCGGGATATACTCGCGCGAGTTGCAGCCGATGGCTGTAAGCGTGCCTCGACTGACGATCTACGCGAACCCCGTGCAGATCGCAGGCTCAGAGAGGGGGATCGACGGGACGGCCCGGCAGATCGCGGACCTTGCCGGGTTGGACGCGGAGAAGATCCGCGCGGCGCTCGAGGCGGGTGCCGAGCGGGGTCTGAAGTCGATCACGGTGGCGCGGCTGCTCGACCCCGAGCAGGTCGTTCCGCTCGCCGAGAGCCGCCCGGCGGGAGTGTGGACGGAGCGAGAGTGGCGCCGGGTGTACCCGGGCGAGCGGCTCGCCTGCCATGTGCTGGGGCGCAGGAGTTCGTGGCACGAGCCGCTTGAGGGCGCCGAACTGCGGTGGGCGTTTCTGCTCGACGGCCGGCCGGGCACGCCGTCGAAGAACATGGACAGCTACGGGCGCAGCATCCTCGGGGCCGACTCGACCGGCGTATTGCGTCCCGATCCGGGGAAGAACCTGGTGCTGACGCTGGACTGGTCGCTGCAGCAGGTGGTGGAGCTTGCGCTCGACAAGCTCATGGAGCAGAATCAGCCGAAGGCGGCGACCTGCACTGTGATGGACCCGAGGACCGGGGAGATCCTGGCGCTGGCATCGCGGCCGAACTTCAACCCGGGGGCGATGGCGGAGGGCAGCCCTGAGGAGATCACCACGCGGCTGAAGAACCTGCCGGTGGTGCGTCAGTATGAGCCGGGCTCGCTCTTCAAGGTGCTTCTCGCGGCTGCAACGCTCGAATCGGAGCAGTATCGGGGCACGGAGGCGTATTACTGTGGCGGCTACACACCGGACCTCGGTGGGCAGCCGCTGCGTTGCTGGGACCCGAAGGGGCACGGTACCGCGGACCTGGCGAAGATGCTGTCGCATTCGTGCAACATCGCGGCGGCGCGCTTTGCGCTGCTGATCGGCGGGGAGTACTACCACGCGTTCCTCAAGGGCCTCGGGCTTGGTGAGCGCATGGGGATCGGCCTGCCGGGAGAAGCGAGCGGCGCTCTGCGCGGTCCGCAGGGAATGCGCGTGCGCGACCTCGCGAACCTTGGCTTCGGGCAGGGCGTCTCGGTCACAGATATTCAGATGCTCAGTGCGGTCAGCGCGGTGGTCAACGGCGGCACACTGATGCAGCCGCACATCGTTCGCGCGGTGATGGACGCTGAGACGAACCGGGTTGTACGGGAGATCGAGCCGCTGCCGTTGCGGCAGGTCTGCTCGCAGGAGACCTCGGCGCGCGTCCGGGAGATGATGGGGGCGGTGGTGGAGCGCGGGACCGGACGACGAGCAGCGATTGAGGGCATGGCGGTCGGGGGCAAGACGGGGACGGCGCAGAAGTGGCTGGCGGAAGAGGGGGGCTTCGTGAGAGGGCGGAACATCGTGTCCTTCGTGATGGTCGCCCCGCTCGATGATCCGCGCTTCGCGATCCTCGTCACGGCCGATGAGCCTGCGATCGGCGAGCATGGCTCGGAGGTGGCCGCGCCGGTGGCGAAGACGGTGGCGCTGGCCGCGCTTCGGGAGGCGGGGATGCTTCCCGAAGAGGTGGAGATCAGCGAGGAGCCTACACTCTGAGCGGCGCCGGTGAGGGCCGAACGTGGACACAACCTCCGCCGCACAACGGAGCATCATGGGTACGAGCGCGAGTTTCAGTTCGCTTGTGAGCAATCTTCCGGGGCTGGTTGCGCGCCGCGGCGACGCGACGGTGACGGGTATCGCGTCGGACTCGCGGCTCGTGCAGCCGGGTGACGCCTTCATCGCCTACCGGGGCTTTGAGGCGGACGGCCACGACTTCATCCAGCCGGCGCTGGTGAACGGCGCGGTCGCGGTGGTGTTCGATGACCCGCGTCACGAGACGACCGTCGAGGGAGTTCCGTGGGCCCGCGTGGAGGACGGGCGCATCGCGTGTGCGGAGCTGGCCGCCGCGTACTTCGGGAATCCGTCTCGGGAGTTGCTGCTCGCCGGGGTGACCGGGACCAACGGGAAGACGACGACGACCTTTCTGATCGAGGCGGTGCTGGCGGCCGCGGGAAGGCGCGGTGCGGTGATCGGGACGCTGGGCTACGGGCCGGTGGACGACCTCGCCGAGGCCCCGCGGACGACGCCCGACGCGATCGAACTGCAGCGGCGCCTGCGAGGGATGGCCGACGCGGGGATCGAGGGAGTGGCGATGGAGGTGTCGTCACACTCGCTGGTGCTCCACCGCCCGTGGCGCTGCTCGTTTGACGTCGGGGTGTTTACGAATCTGTCGCAGGATCATCTGGATTTTCACGAGGACATCGAGCGCTACCTCGAGGCGAAGCTGCTGCTCTTCACGGAGTACGCGGAGGCATCGGAGAAGCCGATGGTGGGCGCGATCAACCTCGACGACGCGTTCGGCGCGCGCATCGCCGAACGGGCGAGTTGCCCGGTCCTGGGCTACGGGCTGGGTGCGGAGTGCGACATCCGCGCGGTGGACGTTGAGATGAGGGACGCGGGCTCGACGTTCGAGCTGCGCCTGCCCTCGGGTCGCGCTCGAGTGGCGCTTGGCCTGCCGGGGGCGTTCAACATACAGAACGCGCTGGCGGCGGCCGCCGCGGCGGAGGCGATGGGGTTCGGGGCGGAGGCGATCGCGGCGGGTCTCTCGGCGATGGACGCGGTGCCGGGGAGGTTCGAGTGCGTGGACGAGGGGCAGCCCTTCGGGGTGATCGTGGACTACGCGCATACGCCGGAGGCGCTGGAGAACGTGCTGACGGCGGCCCGCGAGCTGGAGCCGCGCCGGCTGATCTGCGTCTTCGGCTGCGGAGGGGATCGCGACCCGGACAAGCGGCCGCAGATGGGACGGATCGCGACGGCGCATGCCGACTTCACGATCATTACCTCCGACAACCCGCGGTCGGAGGAGCCGATGGCGATCATCGAGGCGATCGTGGCGGGCGTGGTCGGGGGCGAACACGCGACGGAGCCGGACCGGGCAGGCGCGATCAGGATGGCACTTGAGATGGCCGAGGCCGGTGACATCGTGGTGATCGCGGGAAAGGGACATGAGACGTATCAGATCTTCGCCGACCGGACCATCGATTTCGACGACAGACAGGTGGCGCGCGAACTGATCGCGGAGCTTCAGGGCTGAGCGGACCTTCCGCGCGCAGATTGATCCGAGGTGACAGTCGTGTCACGGAACCGCACGTATCTCTCCGCGACGCTTGGTGAAGTGGCCGCGGCCTGCTCAGGCACGGTCGAGGAGCGCTGGGAGAGCATCGCCGTCGCCGGGGTGAGTACCGACACTCGGGAACTCGCCGCCGGCGAGCTTTTCGTTGCGCTTGAGGGTCAGAAGCATGACGGTCATGATTACCTTGGGGCCGCGCTGGAGCAGGGGGCTGTGGGGGCGGTGGTCTCCAAGCCGGGGCGCGCGCCGGGCGATCTGCCGCTGGTGGTCGTGGCTGACACGCTCAGGGCGCTGGGAGCGCTGGGGGCGTGGCACCGCTCAAAGATGCCCGCTCGGGTGGCGGCGATCACGGGCAGCACGGGGAAGACGACGACCAAGGACATGCTGGGGCAGATACTCCTGCGCCTGGGGCCGTCGGTGGTCGCCGAGGGGACTCAGAACAACGAGATCGGCGTGCCGATGACGCTGCTGCGGGTCTCGGCGGAAGACAGGTTCTGTGTGCTGGAGCTGGCGATGCGCGGTCCGGGGGAGATCGACTACCTGGCCGGGATCGCGCGGCCGGACGTGGGTGTGATCACGAACATCGGGCAGAGCCACGTCGGCCGTCTGGGCTCGCGCGAGGCGATCGTGCAGGCGAAGGCGGAGCTGCTCGGGCATCTTCGCGACGACGCGGTGGCTGTGCTTAACGCGGACGACTTCTTCTTCAGTGTGCTGAGCGCGATGTCTGAGGCGCCGGTGGTCTCGTTCGGGATTGACAGCGAGGCGGACTTCCGCGGCCTGCAGATCGACGACGGCGGCGTTGACAGCGTCGGGTTCCGGATGGTCACGCCGATGGGTGAGGCGGACGTGCGGATGCGCGTGCCGGGGCGGCACACGGTGATGAATGCACTGGCCGCGGGCGCGGCCGCCGCGCACTTCGGCGCTGGCCTCGATCAGATCGTCACGGCGCTTGAGGAGCACGAGGGCAGCGCGATGCGGCTGCAGCGCACGGCGGGCAGGGGGGGCGCGATCCTCCTCAACGATGCGTACAACGCCAGCCCCGACTCGGTGCGGGCGGCGCTGAACGTTCTGGGGTCGGCGGCGGGGCGCAGGGTCTTCGTGTTCGGGGATATGCTGGAGATGGGAGCAGAGGGGGAGCCGGCGCACAGAGAGGCTGGCCGGGCGGTGGCGGAAGCGGGCGTCGAGTGGCTGATCACGGTGGGCGAGCTTGCGGAGCTGGCCGGGCAGGAGGCGGAGAAGCTGGGCGTTCGGGTTGACCGCGTGCGCGAGGCGGGCGATGCAGTCGAGCTGCTGCGCCCGGAGCTGACGAAGGGTGACGTGGTGCTTGTGAAGGCGTCGCGCGGGATGGGACTCGAGCGGGTCGTGGAGGCGCTGGCGGATGACAGTTGAGCTGCTGATCGCATGGATATGCCTGGTCGGCGGCTGTGCGCTCAGCGCGGCGCTTACCGGGGCACTGCTCCCGAGCCTCAGGCGGGCGAACGTTCGCCAGCACGTGCGTGATGATGGGCCGGAGAGCCACCTCGCGAAGGCCGGGACGCCGTCGATGGGCGGGCTCGCGATCCACGCGACGCTTCTGATATTCGCCGGGATCATCGCGGTCGGGATGGGCGGACTGAGCGGGAAGACGTGGGCGGTCCTGGCGTTCATCGTGGGCATGGCGCTGGTGGGCTTCGGGGATGACTTCGAGAAACTGCGGCGGAAGACGCACTACGGCGTGGGCGCGAGGTTCCGGCTGCTGCTGGAGTTCCTCTTCGCGGGGCTGCTGGTGTGGTACCTCGGCGGGCATGAGCCGGAGGGCCTTGTGAGCGGGCTGACGGTGGCATCGCTGGCCTCGGCGAGCTGGCTGTGGAAGGTCGCCGCCGCGGTCGTCGTGGTAGGGGCGGCGAACGCGGTGAATCTGACCGACGGGCTCGACGGGCTGTCGGGCGGTTTGACGGCGCTGTGCGGCGTCGGGCTGGCGTTCGGCTGCTGGGTGACCGGCGAGATGGAGCTGGCGCTGCTTGCGCTGGCGGTCTCAGGCGCGTCGGCGGGCTTTCTGTGGCAGAACGCACCACCGGCGAAGGTGTTCATGGGCGACGTCGGGAGCATCGGCCTCGGCGCGGCGCTGGGTGCGATCGCGATCGCGGCCCGGATCGAGCTTCTACTTGCGCTGGTGGGGCTGGTGTTCGTGGTGGAGACGCTGTCGGTGATCGTGCAGGTGGTGAGCTATCAGACGACCGGGAAACGAGTGCTGCGGATGTCGCCGCTGCACCATCATTTCGAGCTGGTCGGCTGGGAGGAGACGACGATCGTGGTGAGGGCGTGGCTGATCGGCGCGGGCCTCGCGGCGACCGGCGTCATCTACGCCGCGGCGCTCGTCATGTGAGCATCGGGAGTGTCATGAGACTCGAACCCGTGCGCAGCATCGAGGAAGTCGAGGACTACCGCGCATCACTGCGCGGGCGCGATGTCGCGGTCATCGGGGCGGGGCGCAGCGGCCTCGCGACGATGCGGCGCCTTGCGGAGGCCGGGGCGCGCGTCCGGCTGGCAGATGCGCAGTCGCGCTCGGAGCTTGTGTCCGCGGCGCAGGAGGCCTCCGGGCTGGGCGCGGTGCTGGTGGAGGAGTTCGAGCGTTTCGAGCAGATCAGGGGAGTTGACCTCGTGGTCTCCAGCCCCGGGATCCCGTGGGAGCATGAGGCGCTCGCCGACGCGCGCGCAGCCGCGGTTGAGACCTTCGGCACGATGGAGTTCGCGTGGCGGCTCTGTGCGTCGCCGGTGATCGCGGTGACGGGCACGAACGGCAAGGGCACCGTCTGTCGGATGCTTTCGGGGATGCTGACGAGCGCAGGGATCGAGCATATCCTCGCGGGGAACATCGGCCTGCCGCTGGCGGACAGACTTGACGCGACCGCGCCCGACGTTCCCGCGATCGTCGAGGTGAGTTCGTTCCAGCTTGAGACGATCGTGGATTTCCGCCCGCGGGTTGCCACGCTCCTGAACCTTGCACCGGACCACCTCGACCGCCACCCGACCTTCGCGGCCTACGCGGCGGCCAAGGCGCGCATCTTTGAGAACCAGCGGCCGGACGATCTCGCAGTGATCAACGAGGATGACGAGGCCTCACGACGGCTGGCCGAGGAGACGGCGGCTCAGAAGCTGCGCGTCTCCCTGCGAACCGACGGGCTCGACGCGGGAGTGTTTGACGGGCAGTTCTTCGTGCGCTCGCAGGGGGCGACGGAGCCGGTCTGCGCCGCGAGCGACCTCCCGCTGCCGGGGCGTCATCACATGACGAACGCACTGGTGGCCGCGGTGATCGCGCGGCATGTCGGGGCGGAGGTTGAGGCGATCGCGGAGGGCATCCGCGGTTACGTGCCGCCACGGCATCACATGGAGCTGGTGGCCGAGGTGGGCGGGGTGCAGTTCATCAATGACTCGAAGGCCAGCAATCCCGAGTCGGCGACGGCCGACCTCGGCGCGATGCAGCGCCCCTTCGTCGCCATCGTCGGCGGGAAGGACAAGGGCGCGGACTTCTCCGCGCTGGCGGAGCTTCTGAGCGATCGGGCGCGCGCGGTCATCCTCATCGGGGAGGCGGCGGATCGGATCGAGCGGATGCTCTCGGGCGGCGCGGTCGAGCGAGCGGACACGCTCGAGGCGGCGGTGAAGCGGGCGTATGAGCTGTCTGGGCCGGGGTGGGCGGTCATTATGGCGCCGGCGTGTTCGAGCTTTGACATGTTCCGCAACTACGAGTTCCGCGGTGAAGCCTTCAGGAAGGCAGCGGCAGCGCTGAAGAGGGACTGAGGCATATGAGCGCGGGCGTGGTGGAGATGGAGCGTGACAGGGAGGCAACCGGTGTTCGGCAGGGCGCGGTCTCGGGTCCGATGGATCGCGTCTACTTCCTGCACGTCTGGGCGCTGATGGTCACCGGCGTGATCTTCGTGTTCTCGGCGAGCTTCCCGACCGCGGGGCGTCCCGATGCGCTGATGCTGCCCGGCGACCCCTACCACTACCTCTTCCAGCACCTGCAGTACGTGGCGATCGCTCTTGTGGCGATGCTGCTGACGAGCCTGGTGCCCCCGCGGGTGGTGCGCACGGTGGCCCCGTGGGCTTTCGCGGGCGGCGCGCTCCTGATGGGACTTGCGCTCTTCAGCCCGTGGGGCGTCACGCTTGGAGGGGCGAAGCGCTGGCTCGATCTGCCCGGCCTACCCGCGTTCCAGCCGTCGGAGATGATGAAGATCGCGTTCATCATCCTGCTGGCGCATTTCCTTGCGCGGAAGGATGAGGGCAGGGACGAGGCGCCGATGGCTTTCGGCTGGGTGCTTCTGCTGGTGGGCATCGTGGGGGGAATGCTGCTGATGCAGCGCGACCAGGGGATGGCGACGATCTACGCTGCGATCGCGTTCTCGCTGCTGCTCTTCGGCGGGATGAGCCTGTGGAAGCTGGTCCCGATGGCGGCGTCAGCGATCGCCGGAGGGTTGATCTTCGCGTATCTCGAGCCCTACCGCTGGCGGCGGATCATGGCGTTCATCGATCTTGAGAACGCCCCCGCGGACGATCGTTATCACATCCTCAACATGCTCATCGCGCAGGCGCGCGGTGGCGTGACCGGGATGGGGCTTGGGATGAGTCCGGACAAGTGGCGCTCGCTTCCAGCCCCACACACCGACAGCATCTTCTCGGTGATCGGCTCTGAGATGGGCCTGATCGGGGGGCTGGCGGTGCTGGTCGTCGTCGGCCTGCTCGCCTGGCGCGGTCTGCACATCGCGAGGCGGTCGAGCAGCGCATACGGCTTCTACGTGGCGGCGGGCGTCGCGGTGATGCTCTGCGTGCAGAGCATCGCGCATATCGCGGTCAACACGTCATGCATGCCTGTCACCGGCCTGACACTGCCGTTCATCAGCGGAGGCGGCACAAGCCTGCTGTCGGCTTCGATCGGCGCGGGGCTGGTGCTGGGCGTTTCTCGCCGGCAGCGGCGTGGTGAGTCATGAGCGGCACGCGCGTGCTGATGGCCGGCGGTGGCACCGCCGGCCATCTCTTTCCCGCGGTGGCGGTCGCGGAGGAGCTGCAGGCGGTCGATCCGAGCGTGGAGTGCCGGTTCATCGGCGCGAGTGGTCGGATCGACGCCGAGCTTCTTGCGGCTCGCGGGCTGCCGCACGATCTCATCGACGCGAAGCCGATGCCCTACGGCGTGTCGGCCGCCGCGCTCGCCGGGCTCGCCGGGCTTGTGCGAGGCATTCGGCAGACGCGGGCGATCATCCGCCGCTTTGAGCCCGACGTGATGTTCAACACCGGAGGCTACGTGGGGGCGGCAGCGGGGATCGCGGCCCGAACGCTGGGGGTCCCGCTGATCCTGCACGCCTCCGATGTGCTGCCGGATCGCGCGAACCGGCTGCTTGCGCGGTGGGCGAGGGCGGTGACGTGCGTCTCCCCGGCGGCGGCCGCTGAGTTCGGCGAGGTCGCGGTGGTGACCGGGCACCCGATCCGGCGCGAGGTTGCGGACGCGACGGCCGAGGCGGGGATGAGCGCGCTCGGCCTCGAGGCAGGGCTGCCGATGCTGCTGGTGACCGGCGGCTCGCAGGGAGCCCGCCGCCTGAACATGGCCGTCATCGGCGCGTTGCGGGAGTTGCTCGAGGAGGTCGGGGTGCAGATCGTGCACCTGTCGGGATCGCTCGACCACGCGTACCTGCGAGATGAGGCGGAGCGGATGGGGGCGCCGGCGCGTTACCATCTGATCGAGCATCTTCCGAACGCGGGTCTCGCGCTGGCGGCCGCCGACCTTGTCATCACGCGCGCCGGGGCCGCGAGTCTGGCGGAAGCGTGCCTGCACGGGCTGCCGATGGTCGTGGTGCCCTACCCCCACGCAGGAGGGCATCAGCGGCGGAACGCTGAGCCGCTGGCAGAGGACGGCGCGGCGATCATCGTGGAGGACGAGCGCTTCACGGCAGAGCGACTCCTGAGCGCGGTGCGCGAGGTGCTGTCGGACGACGATCGGCGGCGCGAGATGGCCGACGCGGCCCAGGCGGCGGCAAAGCCGGGGGCGGCGAGGGACGTGGCGGACATGGTTCTGCAGGTGGCGAACGCGGCGGCCCTTGCGGAGCAGGGCGCGGGCGCGTAGAATCAGCCCGACGCACACTCATCAGGAACGCGCGATCGGGAGACAGCACGGATGACGGCAGAACGCAGGTTGAGGCTCACGCCGGGCCAGCACATCCACCTCATGGGGGTCGGAGGGGTGGGAATGAGCGGGCTCGCCGGGATACTCGCAGGGCGCGGCTTCACCGTCACGGGCTCGGACAGCGGCGAGGGAGTGCGGGTGGCGGCGCTGCGCGAGTTGGGCGTGAGTATCCACGTCCCGCAGGTCGCAGGCGGCGCGGGTGATGCCGACGCCGTCGTGGTCTCCACGGCGATCCCCGAGCGCAATCCCGAGCTTGTCGATGCGCGCGAGCGCGGGCTGCCGCTCTTCCACCGGTCTGAGTTGCTCGCGGCGATCATCGACGGGATGTCGAAGGTCGCCGTCTCCGGCACGCACGGGAAGACGACCACCACCTCGATGCTTGCCACGATCCTCCTCGAAGCCGGACGCGATCCTCTCGTGCTCGTCGGGGGAGACGCGGCCAACCTTGGCACGAACTATCACGCAGGATCGGAGGACCTCGCGGTCTTCGAGGCATGTGAGAGCGACGCGACCTTCCTGCGCTACGGTCCGTGCTCGGAGATCATCACGAACGTCGAGGCCGATCATCTCGACCAGCACGGGACTTTCGAGGCGGTCTGCGACGCGTTCGGGCGTTTCATCGATCTGGTGCCGGAGGACGGCTTTCTGGCGTGGGGCGCGGACTGCGCGGTTCTCGGGGAGATGGTTGAGCGCTGTGCGGGGAGGACGATCGCCTGCGGGATGTCGGAGAACGCGATCTTCCGCGCGGAGTGCGTCGAGCCGGGGCCCTTCGGGGTGTCCTTCCGGCTGCGGGCCGGGGGAGAAGAGGTCGGGGAGGTGCAGTTGCGGGTGCCCGGCGAGCACAACGTGCTCAACGCCCTGTGCGCGGCGGCGGCCGCGTCGGAAGCCGGGGTTGCGCCGGAGGAGGCACTGGCGGGGTTGGGGGCGTTCCGCGGCGTGGGTCGGCGCTTTGAGTTGATCTGCGAGCTTGACGGGGCGCTGGTGGTTGATGACTACGCGCACCATCCCACGGAGGTGGCCGCGACGCTGGCGGCGGCTCGGAGGGGCTGGCCTGAGCGGCGCGTGGTGGCGGTGTTCCAACCGCACCTTTACTCCCGCACACGCGACTTCATGCAGCAGTTCGCCGAGGCGCTTGCGACGGCCGACGCCGTGGTGGTGGCGGGGATCTACGGCGCGCGGGAGGAGCCGATCGAGGGCGTGGACGCCGCGGAGCTTGCCCGGCGCGTGGGTGAGATCGCGCCGGGGGTGCCGGTGCGGTATGTCGCCGAGCGGGCCGAGGTGACCGGGGTTGTCCGGAGGATGGCGCGGCCCGACGATCTGATCCTGACGATCGGGGCCGGGGACATCCGACGCGTGGCGGAGGAGCTTGCATGAGTGGCAGACCGCCGGGGCGGGGGCGCGGCGGTGGTGCGGGCGGCTCCGCTCCGCGCGCGACCGAGCGCGGGGCGCAGACGCGCTCGCGTCGCAGCATGACGCCGGCGGCAGTCTGGTTGATCGCGTTCTCCGCCGCCATGGGGCTGGTCCTCGGCGTCTTCGACTCGGAGCTTTTCGCCGTGCGCAGCGTGCTGGTTGACTCGGCTGATGAGAGTCTCGCGGCTGAGGCGGCGGAGCGCGCGGAGCAGCTCTCATTCGGCACCATCTGGCTGCCGCCGATGCGAGAGATTGAGAGTCTTATCGGCGGCCTGCCTCGCGCAAAGACCGTGCAGGTTGAGCGCGATCTTCCGTCCACGCTGAAGATTGTCGTGCAGCCCCGCAGCCCGGTCGCGGTGGTGCATGGTGAGGATCGGCTGATGGTGATCGATGAGGACGGTGCGTGCATGCACTGGACCGGAAGCGCGCCGGAGGGGCTGCCGCAGGTGCGGATTGAGTCACCCTCATCGCTCCGTGTGGGCGGGCGGCTCTCGAGGCGCGATGTGGAGATGCTCAACGCGGTCCGCTCGGGTTTTGCCGAAACGGGCCGGTTGGACGGTGCGCGGATCGATCTCAGCCGCCCGGTGCGCATCGAGGTGTGGACCGCCGACGGCGTACTCGGGAAGCTCGGGAATCCGGAGATGCTGCCGGAGAAGGCCCTGCTCTTCGGGAAGCTGCTTGAGACGCTCGAGGAGCAGGGCGAGGCGCCGCTTTACATCGACCTGCGCGTCCCCTCCCGCCCGACGTACAAGCGCGTCGACTGAGCACGCGCGGGGAGGGAGGACACTGTCGCGCGCACGGCGAACTCCGGCACGTCAGAGGGGCTCACACGCCGATCGCACTGAGAGGTTTTCCGCGGAGGATCCATCCTTGCCCAACGGCTCGTTTGTCGCCGGCATCGACGTCGGCACCACGAAGATCTGCACGATCATCGGGTGCCCGCATGCGGACGGACGCCTTGAGATCGTCGGCGTCGGGCTGACCCCGTCGGCGGGCCTCAAGCGTGGGATCATCGTGGATCGCGAGGATGCGATCGGCGCCATCCGCAGGTCGGTCGAGCTGGCACAGCAGCAGGCCGAGGTCGAGCTTCAGAGCGCCTACGTCGGCGTCACCGGCGCGCACATCTCCTCCGTGAACGTCACCGGTCGCACGAACGTCGCGCCCGGGCCGGCAGTTTCCGAGCAGGATGTGCAGCGGGCCGTCCAGAGCGCGCGCGACGCCGTGCCTCTGCCGCAGGATCGCGAGATCATCCACGAGGTGACCCGGGAGTTCACCGTGGACGGGGAGTCCGGCGTCACCAGACCGGTCGGGATGTCCGCGCGTCGCCTCGACGTCGAACTGCACGCGGTCACCGGGACGGCGAGCATCGTGGAGAACATCGAGCGTTGTGTCGCCGACGCCGGTGTGAAGGTCGCCAGCCGGGTCCTCGAACCCATCGCCACCGGGATGGCGGTGATCACCGACGCGGAGCGCGATCTCGGGGTCATCCTCGTGGACGTCGGGGGCGGGACCAGTGACGTCGCGGTCTTCCTCGACGGCTCCATCGCGCACACATCGGCGATCCCTGTCGGCGGCAATCACACCACCCGCGACATCGCCCGGCTGCTTCGCGTCAGCTTCGATGAGGCGGAGATGCTCAAGTGCCGCTACGGTCGGGCATTCCCCGACGGGCAGGCCGGCGACGAGATGGTGCAGGTGCAGCTCGCCAGCGGCGACCGCTCCGAGGAGGTCCCGGTGAGGCTCGTCGCGGAGATCATCGAGCCGCGGATGGAGGAGATCTTCTCGCTCGTCCGCAACAACATCAAGCGGGCGGGCATCTACGAGCAGGTCAGCGCGGGGATCGTCCTGTCCGGCGGGGGATCGAAGCTGCCGCAGACCGCGACGCTCGCCTCGCGCGTCCTCGACGATCTGCCCGCGCGCGTGGGCACGCCGCGGGGCATCGTCGGGATGGTCGACTCCGTCTCCAGCCCGATCTACGCGACCGGCATCGGCCTCGCGATCGTTGCCGCGCGCGCGGGAGAAAGCGCGGGGGGCGAGGAGCAGCGATCCCCCCACGTTCTCAGCCGCATCCGTCGCTGGTGGGAGCAACTGCTCCCGCGAGCGTAGCAGATCTGAAAGCATCTGCCGGTCCCCCGAAACATTTCTCCGCGCCCTGTGTCTAACTCTCTTGCGTGGGGATGCGTGCTGCCCTCATTCGAAGATTATCCCCCCGGGGTCCGACAACCCGAGTGAATATCCGCGTACCGTCCTGTGCGACAGGGAGTTGCCTGTCCGTGCATCCCGAGATGAGAGAGATTCAGAGCGCCCTGGCCTCGACCGGCCGCCGAAGGCCGCCCGCCGATCTACGCGAGCGGATACTTCGCGCGTGTGACGAGGCCGAGCCGGTCGAAGAGATCAGTTGCGAGGAGTGCCTCGAGCTTGTCTCGGCGTATCTCGACGACGAGCTGCATCGCGCGGAGCGCGATTGCCTCGAAGCGCACCTCTTCTCCTGTGAGGCATGCTACGTCGCGTTCAGACGGATGCAGCGCACCGCCGACGTTCTCCGTGAGACTCCCGCCGCCCGCGCGCCCGAGGGCCTGCACGGGCGGATCACCGCCGCCGTGGCAGATCAGAGAGGCGCCGAGTCTGTCTTCGCCTGGCGACGGGCCGCGAAGGTGTTGGGAGGACTGGCCGCGGCGGCCGCGCTGATTGCTGCGGTCCTCATCCCGCGTGGCGGCGAGATGCCGGGCGTTGAGGAACCGGCGATCGCCGAGCTTCCGCCCGAGACGACCGTCGGGTCGATGATCGACGCCGAGCCTGCAGATGGGCCGCTCACGGCCGAGGCGGTCGGCGAAGAGAGTGCCGAGGCGGTCGAGCCGGCCGGAGTTGACGAGCCTGCGTCCCCGGAGAGGCCCGCCGGCGTCGCCGACGTTCGGCAGAGTCGGCCACGCGGCTCCGTCGTCGCCGAGACCCCGAGCCCGGCCGGTCCCGCCCGCTCGGCCGCGTCGTCCGGCGAGGCGCAGCCGGAGTCATCGGCCACCGTCCGGCCGCGTACTGAGAGAGACACTGCGCCGGCGTCCGCGGCTGAGACCGTCGAGCCGCGGCGGCCCGCGCGCACCACCCCCGAGCCCGCCCCGGTGGTCGTCGAGGAGCGCTCGCGGCCGGCGCCCGAACATGAGACCGCGCCGCAGATCGCGCCCGAGCCACCGGCCCGCCAGCCCGCGCCGAGGGAGACCGCGGTTGCCGCGCTGCCGCGCGATCCGGCGCCGCAGCCCGTGACCTCCTCGGAGCCGTCCGCCGAGCCGGTCAGCGCCGGGGTGCGGCCGAGCGCGCCGAAGCCCGGGAGCGTCCGCGAGCCGATACGCGCCACGGTGGTGCCGAGGCAGGCGCCCCCGAGGGCCGTCTACCAGCCGGAGCCCACCCCGCCTGCCGAGCGCTCGGAGCAGCTTGCGCGGATGGCGGCCGGGATCAACGGGTCGCAGACGCCGAGGATGGACAATCCGCCCTCAGGCATTCAGCTCAACTGAGACAATGAGCAACCACGCGTTCAACTGCGCCGCCCCCCGACCGCTTCGGAGGCGGCGTCTCTGCATGTTTTCCAGCACGGCGCGCGAGCACAGGTGGAACCAGTGACAGTGATGAGACTTCTCGCGACGATCTGCATCTACGCGGTTCTCGGCGCAAGCTGCAGCTCCGGGGGCAACGGCACACCGCCCGTCGATCCACCGCCGACCGCGCCGCAGCGCCCGGCCTTCGACGCTGAGCGCGCTTTCGCCGACCTTGAGGCGCAGGTCGCCTTCGGGCCGCGCATCCCCGGGAGCGAGGCGCATCAGGACTGCCTGCAGTTTCTGATCGAGCGCCTCGAGGACGCGGGCGCGCAGGTCGTCACACAGCAGTTCTCCGCGCGCACCGCGCTGGGCGGCGATGAGCAGTATGACTTCACGAACGTTGCCGGGCTCTTCGCGGGCGATGCGAGAGGCGACGTGCTGCTGCTGGGCGCACACTGGGACAGCCGCGCGAAGGCCGATGAGGACCCCGACCCTGCTCTGCGCGATCAGCCGGTGCCCGGCGCCAACGATGGCGCCTCGGGCGTCGCGGTGCTCCTGGAGATTGCGCGCGCCTTCACCGAGACCGCGCCGCGCCGCCCCGTGATCCTCGCCTTCTTCGACGCCGAGGACCAGGGCGCGAGCGGCTCCGATCTGAGGGATGGCGGGTGGATCATCGGGTCCCGGCAGATGGCGGAGAACTGGCCCCGGGAGCTGCCGTGGCCCGACGAGATGATCCTCGTTGATCTCGTCGGCGGTGACGGCGAGCACAACCCCGCGGTGGGGGTGCCTCCGATGGCCGTCGAACGCTTCAGTCTGCTGATGGAGGGCAACTCGCTGCACAGCGCTCCCAACCTGGTCGATCGCATCTGGACGATCGCCGAGGAACGCGGCCACGAGGCCTTCGAGCGCCGGCAGGGCCGCTACGTCATCGACGACCACGTCCCGTTCATCGAGCGCGGAGTGCCGTCGATCGACATCATCCACTTCGTCCCGCCCGAGTGGCACACCACTCACGACACGCCCGAGAACTGTAGCCCCGACTCGCTGCACCAGGTGGGGGACACGCTGCTGGAGTACATCTACGCCGAGTAGCCGCCGGGCTCACCCACCGGCCGCCACCGCCGCCGATCGCATCTCGGCGATCAGCGACTCCGTCGCGGCCTTCGGATCGCGCGCGGCGGAGATCGCGGAGATCACGCAGACAAGGTCGACCCCGCAGCCGGCAAGCTCGCCCACGTTCCTGGCGGTGATGCCGCCGATCACGCACAGCGGAAGATCGGTCAGCGGCCGCAGCGTCCGCGCAAGCTCCGGGCCGGCGACCGGCTTGTCGGGCTTCGTCGGCGAGCGGAACATCGGCCCGGCCGAGACGTAGTCGGCGCCCCCGGCCTCCGCGCGACGGACCGCCTCAGCCGTGGGCGTGGTCGCCCCGATGATCGCGTCGGGGCCGAGCGCCTCGCGGGCGCGCGCCACCGTCACGTCCTCCTGGCCGACATGCACACCCGCCGCTCCGGCCTCCACGGCAACCTCAACGAAGTCGTTGACCAGCAGAGGGACCTCGAATTCATCGCACAGTGCCACGAGCCTGCGGGCGACCTGCGTCATCTCATCGACCGCGAGGTTCTTCGAGCGCAACTGCACCAGCACGACGCCACCCTCCAGCGCGCCGCGCGTCACCTCGTAGATCGCCGGCTCGGCCAATAGGCCGGTGTCGGCGGCGAAATAAAGCCCGCGAGCGAACGGCGTAGTCATGATCGCACCACCCTTTCCTCCGGGTCACAGTTCCCCGCACGGCGGGCGGCTTCCTGGCTCTGTATCAAAGTCTAAGGGTTGAGTTTTGCAGTAGAGGAGCGATCTGGCGCGCCCACGAGCTGTTCGCCCAGTTCGTGTTGAGGCGGTGTATGGTCAGAAACAGCGCG
>JBMNNW010000101.1:0-17803 GCA_050942735.1 Armatimonadota bacterium | reverse complement strand
GCCTGTCGCCTTTGCGAGACGGAGGAAGGCGGACGACACACGACTGGCGGGGCACGGGTCCCCGCCCTACAACGGCGGCGGCGTTGTGCGACGGAGGAAGGCGGACGTCAGCCGTTGTCGTTGTGGCCCCGGCGCCCCCGCCGGGGAGTCGTTGGTGTTGCCGTTCGTAGGACAGGCATCCCTGCCTGTCGCCGTTGCGAGACGGAGGAAGGCGGACGACAGACGGCGGGCGGGGCACGGGTCCCCGCCCTACAACGGCGGCGGCGTTGTGCGACTGAGGAAGGCGGACGTCAGCCGTTGTCGTTGCGGCCCCGGCGCCCTCGCCGGGGAGTCGTTGGTGTTGCCGTTGGTAGGACAGGCATCCCTGCCTGTCGCCGTTGCGAGACGGAGGAAGGCGGACGACACACGACAGGCGGGGCACGGGTCCCCGCCCTACAACGGGGACGCTGCTGCGTTTAGCGACAGGCGGGGCACGGGTCCCCGCTCTGCAACGGCGACGGCGTCCGGGCGGGGGCGCCCGGTCGGAGTCCCCACCCTGCAGTGGGGTCGGCCCTGCAGGCGGCTACGGGATGCGTGTGCCCGAATGCTTCACCAGGGTGAACTCAAGGGCGCTTTCACCATCGGCAGGCACGGTAATGCGCATCAGCGCCCGACCATCCTCCAACACGTGGAGGGCGTCGGTCCTGAGTTCCCAGGTGGACAGCACCGTCTCGAGCACCTCGATCTCGAGCGGTTCGCGCAGGCGATTGCGGACCTCTAACTCGTAGCGCTCCACGGTGTCGAAACCGCTGACCTTCCCGAGGCGGTCGAACTCAACATCCGTCTTGCGGCGATCGAGAAGCCGGCGCTCGACAATCACGTCGCGCTCCTCACCCAGCGACACCTCGAACACCTCTGACGGCTCATAGCTGAGCGTCGCCTTCATCATGTCCGCGGGCGGCATCTGAGTGGGCATGACGATGGTGAGCGGACCGGAGGGTAGCGCGGTGCGGGCAAGCGGCCCCTCGCCCGGAGGGGTGATCTCGAGCACGCGCCGCAGCCGCTCGGGCGCGGTCTCGGAGTCGATGCGGTGGACGGTGCGGACGGGCACCTGCATCGCGCGAAGGAAGCCCGAGCGCACGGAACTGCCGCGGGGCAGCTCACGGAGGTCGCGGATCGGGAAGGTCGCCTGCGCGTCGCCGTCAACGCCGGGCCTGCCGAGCACGAAGGTCACAGTGAGGTCGTCGAGGTCCATCCCGCTGTCGTTCTTGATCGAGAGCCAGCCGCCGAGGAGGGCCTCGGAGCGCGCGGGCGCGTGGCCGAGCCAGTAGTCGGCGCTCCACTTGAGGCCGGAGAGCAGGAAGCTGGTGGTGAGCGGGTAGTGGCCCGCGGCGGGTGCGCGGACGGTCCACTGCACTCGCCGGTCGGCACCGGCGGGGCGGACGACGTCGCCGATGGCGAGGGCCTGGCCGCCCTGCAGGCGCACCGAGGCTGCATCGACGCCATCGCCCGTCCAGTCGAAGCCGACGGAGTTGGCGCCCTCAGCGAGGCGCACGACGGACTGCTGACGCACGACGGCTTTCGAGGAGTCGGTGTATATGATGATCTCAGTCGCGCCCGTCTGTCCGATCTGCTGAAGCGTCGGCGCGGCCAGCACCTGCGAGGCGAGCAATGCCATCGCGATGATCAGGGCCCCCGTCAGTTGCGTCCTCATGTCTCCCGCTCCAGACGTCATGATTGCGTTCAGCGCACGGCCAACTTCCCCGTGGCCGGTCCGCCGCGCGAGCCCTCAACCGCGACACGAACGGTGTGCTCGCCCTTCGGCAGTGGCCCGGGGCCCGTCCAGGTGACGGTCTGCGTGCCGCCCGGTTCGATGGAAACACTCTTCGCCGCCGGGTAGCACAGCGCCTCCATGATCGCGCAGTGTGCAACGACCTCGATCTCCCGCGCCGGATCGAGGTTGCGGAGGGTTGCGGCGACCTTCCACGGGACGCCGTAGTCCTGATCGGTGGGCTTTGTCTCGAGCACCAGCACCGGCACGCCGAGGTCGGGCAGCACCGTCACCGGCACCGGGCGGGCGGAGGAGGCGGGAGGCCCGTCGCCGAGCAGGTGGGCCTCAGCGCGAAGCTCGACCGGCCCCGCCGGGCGATCCTGCGGCCACCAGGTGAACCGCGCCTCGGTCCGCCCGCCCGCCTCGACGCTGAGGTCGTGGTGCGTTGGGGCGAGGCGGCCGGATGGGGCGACGAGCGTGACGCGGGCGCGGCGCGGCCCCGGACCGGCGTTGCACACGGCGAGCGTCAGATCGACCGCCCCGTGGGGCGCCACGACCGGCCGGTCGGTCAGCAGCACGAGGTCGAGCGGCTCGGGGGAGCGC
The DNA here is from genome assembly GCA_050942735.1 of Armatimonadota bacterium. Lineage (GTDB taxonomy): Bacteria > Armatimonadota > Zipacnadia > Zipacnadales > UBA5352 > UBA5352. The sequence continues at coordinate 15,450 of JBMNNW010000101.1, read as the reverse complement.
TCGGTGGGTGCGAGGCGGCGGGCGCGGTCGGCCGTCCAGTCCCATGTGCAGCCGGTAGCCATGACGCCGACGACCTCAAAGCTGTGCTCGTCGAGCGAGGCGGTCGTGGGCGCGGGGAACCACGTGCGCCCGTCCTCATCGGTGGAGGCGGAGGCAACCGTCTCGCCGGCTCCCCACCAGCGGCCGGTCACCCGCGCGGTGTCCACGGGCGCGCCCGCCGCGTCCTCGATGCGCACGATCGCCGTCGCGACGCCCTCCCGCTGCAGCGCGAGTTCGGTGATATGCACGAGGCGATGCTCCTCGGGCTTCTGTCTGCGAACGCGGCGAAGCTGCCGGGCGCGATCGACGCCCCAGCGTTCGTCGAAGAAGCCGGCCTCGACGAAGTACGCGGCCTCGTAGCAGGTGACGGGCGGCTTGTTGTTGACGTTGAGCACGAAGGGCAGCTCGGACTGATCGTTGTTGAAGACGACGTAGTCGGGGTAGGCCCACGGGAGCTTCTCAAGATCGTACGCGAGCAACTGCGGCACGCCGCCGTCGGGCTGGGTGAAGACGCGGCGGTTGGCGATGACGATGTAGGTGGCGGCGTCGGTGAGAGGGTTCGGGGCGCACAGGAGCGCGCCGAACTGCTCGCCGATGTATCTGCGGTCACCGTGGAGCGGATCGCGGACGATCACGCCGTCGCGGTGGACCCGCACGGGGAAGCTGCGGGCTGCGTCGGCCCGTCGCAGCAGGTCGCTGCTGTCGAGAGTGCCGAAGATCACGAGTGTGCGGGAGGCCAGCGCGGCGGGGCTGAGCCGGGTCTCCGGGACGGCCTCGACGCCGGGGCCGTGGACCATGAAGGCGTTCCAGTCGCGAGCGAACTGCTCGGCCTCGAGTCTGTGCCGGGCGACCTCGCCGTCCGGGCCGCGCGTGCCCCACGCGACTGCGAAGGGGCGCAGGAATGCGTCGCCGATCGGTCCGGCGAGTTCGGGTCGCTTGATCGGCCCGGCCTCGGGGATCCTGACGCGCCAGCCGACGACGGTGCCGGCCTCATCGGTGTCCGCCTGCAGTGTCAGGGTCTCGGGCGGGCCGTGGTAGCAGGGGATGCCGTCGGCGTAGACGCGGACGCTGTCGTGCTCGCCCGGGGGGCCGCCGCCGAGGAAGAGCGTGAATGCGTCCAGGTTCCGCGTCCGTGCGGCGACGAGGTCGCCGTCGGAGTCGACCTGAAGCGAGCCGGAGATGCCATCGAGGAGGAAGCTGTCGATGCGTCCCCAGTAAAGGCGGCCGTGCGGCAGTACGCTGGTGGCGATGTGGAAGCCGCGGGGGTCCCGCACTCGCTGGCGGCCGCGGAAGAACTCGTAGATGGCAACGTAGTCGGTGCCGCGCCCGTGGCCAAGTTCGGGGTTGAAGATGAGGCGGTGGTCGTAGCCGCCGGGGTCCTCGATCATGAGCGCGCGGAGCTGCTCGTAGAGTCGGAGTCCGTTCTCCGGCCAGACGGTCGTGTCGGCGCCGTCAACGATGTGCCCGATGGCGCCGAGGAGGCCGCGCTCGGCCCAGTAGAGCGGGGATGCGGCCTGCAGCAGCGGCCTGCGGAACTCCTCGATGAGTTCGGGGTAGTCTGTGCGGGCGTACCAGTGTTTGTGCCAGAGGCGGAAGTCGCTCCATCCGTCCACGCCCATGACCGCGGCGAAGACGTCGGGATGGCGGAGGCCGTGGCGGAGTGCGCCGGTGCCGCCCATCGAGCCGCCGGTCATGAAGATGCGGTCGCGGTCGAGGCCGAACTGCGCTGCGGCGTGCTCGACGACGCGGAGGGTCTCAAAGTCGCCGACGCCCTCGTAGAAGTTCGGTCCGCGGGCGTTGAGGTTGATGAGCACCCATCCGTGGCGATCGGCCCACTCGCGGTTGAAGCTGCCGAAGTTGGTGCTGACGCTCCACCCGTAGCCGTGCCCGTGCAGCACCGCGGGGTAGCCCACGTCGCTCGGCGGCCCGGAGGCCGGGAGGTAGACGCCGTAGGCCTGCAGTGAGTCGTCGAGCGGCGAGCGGTACTCGACGAGCCGCGAGACACCGGCGGCCTGGGCCGAAGCGATCGCGACGAGCGCGACCAGGGAGATGATGCTGAGCCTTGCGCTACTCATCCGCGTCCGCCCTCTCGTCGGGCTGCGGGCTGAAGATCGTCTCGCGCACGCGCGCGAGGGCCGCCTCGGCCTCACTTACGACCCGCTCGTCGGGCGCGCTCGGTGAGAAGCGCGCGCGCGTGTACGCCTCGGTGAGCAACGCGAGGTCGGACCCGAGCGCGGGCCGCGCTCCGGCGGCGAGGCGGTGGAACTCCCAGGGCGCGGCCGATTTCGGGCGCGCGATGCCATCGCCGGCGAGCCATTGGAGCGATCGGCGGTATGCGTAGACGGCGCGCTCGGCGGGGTTGGCGCCGGGGTGAAGGGGTCTGAGGCGGCGATGGTACCAGCGGGTCACGAGCCTTCCGCCGACGCCGACGGCGATCAGCAGCAGCAGCACGGTCACGGCGTACGCGAGGTGGGCGCGGATCCACAGCAGCGCGCTCTCGACCGCGACTCCGAGCCGCCCGAGGGATTCGAGTATGCCCAGGGCCGTGGTGTCACCGGCGAGATCCCCGGCGGGCGTCGGGTCGAAGTCGATCCATCCGGTGTCGGGGAGGAAGACCTCCGCCCATGCGTGTGCGTCCTGGTCGCGTATCTCGAAGACTTCGCGGGAGGCGACGTACTCGCCCGAGGTGAAGCCGGTGGCGAGCCGCGCGGGGATGCCCGCGACGCGGAGCATGACGACCATCGCGCTGGCGTACTGATTGCACCAGCCGCGCTTTGATTCGAAGAGGAAGTGATCGACGAAGTCCTCGCCCGGGGGCAGGGGCGGGGTCTCGAGATCGTAGACGTGCTCGGTGCGCAGGTAGCCCTCGAAGGTGATGGCGATCTCCGCGGGTCGGCGGGAGGTCTGCGCGACCAGCTCGGTGGTCAACTGCCGCACTCGCAGCGGGAGGGTCTCGGGAAGCTGCAGGGCGTACTCAAGATCGACCTCCGGGGGCGGGGGTGTGCCCGCGGGGGCGGAGATGGCGGTGGGCGCCGCCACGGTCGCGGTGTACGTCTGGCCCGGGGGAAGGTGCCCGTTGAACATGACCATGCCCGAGCGGTCGTAGCGGATGGATGGGACGTCGAGCGTGAACTGCATCGGACACCACGGGACGGGGAGCGCGCCGAAGAATGCGTAGCTGGGCGTGATCGTCACATCGACCGGCTCGGTGACCACCGAGGAGAGGCCGAAGTGCTCGGGCTCGGGCAGTTCCCAGAAGCCGCCGGGCAGCCTGAGGCGGAACCACTCGCGCTCGCTCTGCTCCCACGAGCGGCCGCGGTAGATGTCGTAGACGGCGGTGCGCACTTTGATGGGGCTCTCCGTCTCCATGGTGAGCATCAGTTGGTCGCGCACGTCGGGTGCGGGGCCGCCGAGTTCGAGCGCGCGCCCGGGGGCGTAGGGCAGGGAGCCCTCGCCGATCATCAGGCGCGCGAGCCGCCAGGAGAGCTGGGCGCGGAGCCACTGGCCGACGGGGTTCGACGGCTCGATGCGCGCGGCGACACCGGCGAGGATCGAGGCGGCGACGGCGGCGGCGAGCAGCAGGCTGACCCATGAGTTGACCCTCGGACGCCATCGGCCGCCGCGGATCCTGTCGGCGGGGATGACCTCATCGATGCCCTCCATGCGCCGGGTGGTGTGCTCGGCGGCGAGCATCGCGAGCGTGGCGGCAAGGACGATGGTGGTGCCGGTGATGGCGAGCGCGGTGGGGGCGGCGATCAGCACCAGCAGCAGGCCCGAGATCGCGGGCAGAGCGGTCTGAGTGAGGTCGCGGATGTCGCGGATGGCGAACGCGCGGAATGCCATCACCCAGTAGAAGAGCGCGACCAGGGCGCGGTAGCTCAGCAGCAGCCGCGAGTCGGCCTCCCCGCCGGTGAAGAGGCCCAGCCGCCAGTGGATGATGCCGAGGATGAGGGCGATGAAGAACGTGATGTAATTCGGCCAGAAGCGCGGCATCTCGCTGAAGTGCATCCGCCAGGCGACCGGGAATGCCAGTGCGATGATCGCGGCGAGTTCGGCGAGCAGGATCGGGTTGTCGAGCAGCGAGGCGGCGGCGAGCAGGGCTCCGGCCATCGTCATCCAGCCGGCGAGCATCAGCATCAGCCAGCGCCGCCGCTCCGCGGGCGTGTTGGGGGGCGGGGTGTGCGGCCTGGGTGTGAGCCTGTGCCGCTGGAGCCAGCCGCGGAGGCGACCGGGGGCCTTCTGTCCGGAGGCGGTCATGAGCCGATCACCGCCCCGGTGCGGATCGACGGGCCCGTTGCGACGGTCAGGGCGTCGGCGATGTCTGCGGGTGAGCGGAGGAGGCCGACGCCGATGCCGGAGGCGCGGGCGGATTCGATCGCCCGGCGCGGGAAGACGGCGAAGCGCTCGTCGGCCTGCTCGAGATGGCCCTCGACGACAAGGAGGATGACCGAGCCGGGTCCGGAGATCGCGCCTGAGAGCGCCTGCACGAGGCCCTCCTCTGCCGCGGTGGTGATGACGAAGACCGAGGCGCCGCGGGGTACGAGGCGAAGCTGGCTTACGAGGCCCTCGGTGAAGCGGCCCTGCGCGGGCCTGGCCTCGGCGAGTGAGACCATGATCCGGTGCATGTGCGCCTGACCCGAGCCGGGGCGGGCGACTCCGGGCGGGAGGTTCGCTCCCATCACCGCGACGGACCGCTGCTCGGCGAGGCCGCCGCGCGCGAGGGATGCGGCGGCGGAGACCGTGGTCTCAAGGGTGCCGGTGGCGCCCTCGCCGTAGTGATTGTCGGCGCTCAGGTCGAGGTGGATGGAGATCACGTCGTGCCGCAGGGGCTCGTATTCCTTGACCGCAAGCTCGCCGACGTGCGCGGTGACCTTCCAGTGCACGTGGCGCAGGTCGTCGCCCGAGGTGTGTTCGCGTATGCCTCGGAACTCGCCGCGGTCGCGGCGCGCCTCGCGCCCGCGGGCGGAGTAACGCCCGAAGCCCGTCTCCCATGCGGCGACGCGGGGGACGTCGTAGGTGCGCGGGAAGACGATGACCTCGACCGCCTCTCCCTGCTCGGCGCGGCCGTCGAACATCCCGAGTGGGTCGCTGTCGATGACGGTGGGCGGTCCGAGGCGGTAGCGTCCGCGGGTCGGCGGGCGCAGGGCGACCTCGATGTCCGCGCCCGAGCCCGGTGGCAGCGGGGGCAGGAGCACCGTGCGCCTCGCCTCGACGCCCTCGACGGTGAGGTTGACGGCGGCAAGCTCGACGGCGGCGGAGGAGACGGTGATGCTGCCCGATGACTCGACACTGAGTCGCGAGCGGAGTTCGGAGCCTGCCACGGAGCTGCCCGCGGGTGGGTGCATCTGCACCCGCACGCGGCTGAGCGAGAGGTGCGCGAGCAGGAACGCGACGAGGATCACCGCGGCGCAGACGCCGGCGAGCACGTACATGACCGTGGCGTCGTTCATCAGCCCGACCGTGGCGAAGACGACCGCGGCGAAGGCGAATATGCGCAGGTTCCGGCTCATCAGATCGACCCCTCGGCGATGCTGCTCACGATGGGACGGGAGTTCGCTCGAGCAGCGCCTCCACGACCTCGGTGCCCGTGACGCCGCTGACGCGCGCCTCGGGCCTGGGGATGAGACGATGTGCCAGGGCCTGGGCGGCGATCGATTTGATGTCATCGGGGCCGACGAAGTCGCGGCCGTCGATCGTGGCGACGGCCTGGGCGCAGCGGACCAGGGCGAGGCTGCCGCGCGGTCCGGCCCCGAGGTAGAGTTCATCGGCCTCGCGCGTTCCCTCGATGAGATCGAGCACGTAGTCGTAGACGTCTTCGGAGACGTGGCAGCGGGAGACGACTCGCTGCACGGCGGCCACCTCGGCGGATGAGACGACCGGCTCGAGCGTCTCCACCGGGTGCCCGGCGAGCTGGCCCCGGACGATCTGCTTCTCCTCATCGCGCTGCGGGTAGCCGATGCTGAAGCGCAGCAGGAAGCGGTCGAGCTGCGACTCGGGCAGCGGGTAGACGCCCTCGTACTCGATGGGGTTTTCGGTGGCGACGACCATGAAGGGGCGGGGGAGGGTGTGCGTGATCCCGTCCACCGTCACCTGGCGCTCCTCCATCGCCTCGAGCAGGCTTGACTGCGTGCGCGGCGAGGCGCGGTTGATCTCATCGGCGAGCACGATGTTCGCGAAGACCGGGCCGGGGCGGAAGCTGAACTCCCCGGCCCGCTGGTCGTAGATGGAGACGCCGGTGACGTCGGTGGGGAGGAGGTCGGGCGTGAACTGAATGCGGCGGAAGTCCCCGCCGATCGACGCGGCGAGCGACCGCGCCAGCATCGTCTTGCCCACGCCCGGCACGTCCTCGAGCAGCACATGGCCGCGGGCGATCATCGCGACGAGGCTCCGCTCGATCGCCTCACGCTTGCCGATGATTACCCGCTCGACGTTGTCCGCGATGCGGCTGCACGCCGCCGACGCTTCCTCGACCGCCATCGTCAGTTCGGTCATCGACGCCACCGTCCGATCCGCTCAGTTCAGTGCTGTGTCTCCTGCCGTCCGGGACGGCTACTTCGGCCTGCCCCGCGGCTGCCGTCACTGCGCCTGTGAGATGTACTCCCGCAGCACCCGGGCGTCGTGGGGGAGGATGACCTCCGGATCGAATGCCCGGATCCACTCGCCCGAGAGCGAGCCGTCGTAATCGATCGTCGCGAGCAGCCTGATCGCCTCGTCATGCGGGATGTCGCCCTCGCCCATCAGCGCGAGGTCCCAGCCGGTCGGCGAGCCGTCCTCGGGCCGGACGCCGTCGTGTATGTGGCAGTGGCGGACGTGGTCCCTGACGTTGCTGAACGCCGTCTCCATGCTCTCGCCGAAGCGGAAGGGGTGCATGATGTCCCAGTTGATCGCGACGCCGCTGCTGTCGGCGTTGCGCACCACCTCGAGCACATCGGCGGAGTTGCAGTAGGCGTCGTGCGTCTCGAGGCAGAGATACACGCCCGCGCCGGCGGCGTACCCGCCGCACTCGTGGAGCGCCTCTGCGACAACCTTCTTCGCGTCCGCGAAGTCCATGCCCTCCGGGGTCATCCCGCCGAAGACGCGGATATTCGTCGCCCCGAGGTCTTTGCACAGGTCGCAGTACTGCTTCGTCAGGTCGATCGATTCGCGCAGCTCGTGATCGCTGGCGAACGCGTAGCGGCGCGAGGTGGCGATCGTGGTCAGGGCCACGCCGCAGCTTTCGAACTGATCTTTGATCTCAGCGCGCTGCTTCTTCGTGGTGTCCAGCTCGACTCCGTGGTTGTGATTGGCCTCGCAGCGCGGCTCGATCGCGTCGTAGCCGTAGCGGATCGCGGCCGTCAGGTTCTCCTCAAGCGACCACTCGGGCGCGACGAACGTCATGAAGCTGATCTTCATAGAGACACTCACCTTCCCTCAATCTTGACCGGCGCGTCGGCCTTCGGCGGGCGGGAGAGCCACGGTGAGTCGGCGATGAGGAAGCGGAGCATCAGCTCCTGCCCGCAGCCCTCGCCCAGCCCCACGCGCGTGGTCACGGCGACCTTTTCGGGAGGCTCGGGGCCGCGGGCGATGAAGAGCCCGCTTCCTGTGACCTCCCGGCCGTTGTCCTCCAGCGTCACGCCGAACGCCTCCGCAAGTTTCGCCGGGCCGGAGCAGAGGTCCTTCAGCGCTCTGCGTCCTCGTCGCCTTCGCATCGCCTCGATGCCCTCAAGCGGCTCGGCGGCGCGCAGCAGCACGGCCTCTGCGACGCCCTCGGGCTGCGTGACGACATTCACGCACAGGTGCATTCCGTAGATCAGGTAGACGTAGAGTGTTGCGGGCGGGCCGAACATCGGCGCGTTGCGCGCGGTCATCCCGTGGGCGGCGTGGCAGCCCGGATCGTCCTCGGAGAGATACGCCTCCGTCTCGACCAGCCGCGCCACGAGCGTCTCGTCGCGGGCGCGGTGCACGAGGAGGCAGCCGAGCAGGGCTCGCGCGACCTCGCGGGTGGGGCGCAGGTAGAAGTCGCGAGGCAGAGGAGAGAGCCGATCGGGGCCGGATGATATTTCTGAGAAATGCAGGTTTACCACGCCCGGGGTCGGGGTATGAGATACACACGGAGTGCCGGGAAAGACAACAGGACGGAGCGTGGCGTCAGGCCACGCCGTTCGCCGAGACTCTCTCCCTCCAAGCTTTCAGAGGATCGGCGGACAAAGGCAGCGCCCACCGTTCCCCCCCGGTGGGCGCTGCCGCTTAATTCGCCCCTGCCGGATGCACTCCTGCCGCGCCTTCCCCCGCGCCGCCAACGTTGAGCGCAGGATTCACCGCAGCCCCGGAGAAGACTCCCCCCACACGTCGCCATCGAGATCGACCGGGGAGGCCCACCGATGCCATCCACGCGCAAGTCGGACATTGCCGTCGAAGAGCTGGAGATCATCCTCGAACCCCAGACCGCGCGCACGCCGCTGAAGTTCGGCGGAGTGGTCGTGGAGAAGCTGCCATTCTGCAAGATCCGCGCAACTGTCGAGAACGGCTGTCACGAGATCGCCGAGGGCTGGGGCGGGATCTTCATGATGGACCAGTGGGGCTGGCCCGACCCGGCCGTCTCCCATGAGGACAAGCAGCGGGTGATGGAGCGCGTCCTCGATGCCTACGTACACCTTGTGACGACCCACGCGGGCATGTTCCACCCGATCAACCTTTTCATGGAGCTGGAGGAGGATCTTGCGCGCATCAACACGCGCATCTGCCGGGAGGAGGGCGTCGCCTCCGAGCAGCCATTCCTCAGCGCCCTCGTCTGCGTCTCCGCGGTCGATGCGGCGCTGCACGACGCATTCGGCAACGTCAACGGGATCGACTCGTACGACGGCTACGGGCCCGACTGGATGGACGATCTGAGCACCTGGCTGGGGCCGGAGTTCGAGGGGGAGTACGTGGAGCAGTATATCCGCCGCGAGTATAAGCAGAAGGTCCCCGTGTTCCACCTCGTGGGGGGGCTGGACAAGCTCACCCGCGATGAACTCGATGGCTCCGACCCCGACGACGGACTACCCAACTGCCTCGCCGACTGGATCGCGTATGAGGGGATGTACTGTCTGAAGGTCAAGCTGCGCGGCAATGACCTCGACTGGGACATCGAGCGGATGATCGCGGTGCATGACATCGGGCGTGAGGAGCTTGGGGCGCAGGGGATCGAGACGATGCACCTGACCGCCGACACGAATGAGATGTGCGAGAGCCCCGAGTACATCGTTGAGATGCTGCATCGAATCCGCGAGCGGTCGCCGGAGACGTTTGAGCGGACGCTTTACATCGAGCAGCCGACCGGGCGGGACCTCGACGAGGCCGACCACGACATGAGGCCGATCGCGGCGCTCAAGCCGGTGATCATTGACGAGAGCCTCACGACTCTGGACACCTTCGATCGGGCGATGGAGCTTGGCTGGTCGGGGATCGCGCTGAAGACCTGCAAGGGGCACTCCTCGGACATGCTCTTCGTGGCGAAGGCCGGGAAGCTGGGGATTCCCTACGCGGTGCAGGACCTGACGAACCCGTCGCTTGCGCTGATCCACTCGGTGGGGCTGGGGGCGCGGCTGGACACGATCATGGGCGTGGAGGCGAACTCGCGGCAGTTCTTCCCCGCCTCCACCTCGGAGGCGGAGAAGCGGGTGCACGAGGGGATCTTCAGCCTGACGCGGGGCGAGGCGGATACCTCGTCGCTGCAGGGGACGGGCCTTGGCTATCAGATGGACCGCATCCTCGGCTGAGCGAGGCGGGCGTGACCGGCGGGCAATAACTGACGTCCAGGAGGGCGAGCATGCGCAAGTTCCATCACATCGGGCTGCCGACCACCGAGCCGCAGAAGGGCGAGTGGTACGTGGAGGCGACGAAGGTCTGGGTGACCGAGCCGGACGCTCATCCGTTCATGGTTGAGTTTCTGCGTTACGAGGAGGACAGTCCGGTCACCGGTCCGCTGCGCGAGTTGCCGCATGTGTGCTTTGAGACCGACGATTACGAGCGGGAGATCGAGGGTTGCGAGGTGATCCTCGGGCCCTTCCGCCCGGACGATGAGCGCACGGTGGTGTTCGTGATGCAGGATGGGTGTGTCTTCGAGTATATGCAGTATGACGCGGGGATGGACAGGGACTGAGAACGTCCTCCGGCGGATGCCGGGGTGCGGGGCGGTGAGGTGGCCGATGGGATGGCTGCAGACGGGCCTGATGGACGCGCTGATGATGGAGCGCTGGTCGCCGTATGCGGTGGGCATCGGGATCGGCGTGCTCAGTTGGGTGGCGTTCGTGCTCTCGAACAAGCCGATCGGCTGCTCGACGGCCTTCGCGCGTACGGCGGGCATGATCGAGATGCTGGGCGGGGGGGGAGCGTGTGCGTGAGAAGCCGTACTACCGTCAGTTCGCGCCGCGCGTGGACTGGGAGTGGATGCTGGTGGCGGGAGTGGTGGTGGGGGCATTCGTCTCCGCGCTGCTCTCGGGGGCGTGGGGGCTGCGCTGGGTTCCGGACCGTTGGGGGGAGGCCTTCGGCGCGGTCGCGTGGACGCGCCTGGTGGTGGCGTTCGCGGGCGGCGTGCTGATGGGGCTTGGGGCGCGGTGGGCCAACGGCTGCACAAGCGGGCACGGGATCAGCGGGTCGCTGCAACTTGCGCTGAGCGGCTGGCTCGCCGCCGTGTGCTTCTTCGCCGCGGGAACCGCCGCCGCAATGCTCATCTTCGGAGTGTTCGCGGGGTAGGAGGGGTGAGCGGTGCTGAGGAATGTGCATGACAACACGCGGGCGCAGATGGTGATCGGGCTGCTGATCGGCGTCGGTTTTGGTTTTCTGCTGCAGAAGGGCGGTGTCACGTACTACGACGTGATCATCGGGCAGCTTCTGTGGCAGGACTTCACCGTGGTGAAGGTGATGCTCACGGCGGTGATCACCGGGATGGTCGGGGTACACGCGCTCAGGAGCCTCGGTTGGGCGGAGCTGCACCCGAAGGCCGGTTCGGTGGGGATGACGGTGATCGGCGGTCTGATCTTCGGCGTGGGCTTCGGGGTGCTGGGGTACTGCCCCGGCACGGTGGCGGGCGCGGTCGGCCAGGGGGAGCTTGACGCGCTGGTCGGCGGGGTGGTCGGGATCATCGTGGGGGCTGGGATATTCGCGGCGATCTATCCGCGGCTGCAGTCGGGCGTCCTGCGGTGGGGAGAGTTCGGCGATCTGACGCTTCCGCGGCTGCTGGGCGTGAATCACTGGCTTGTGGTGATTCCGGTGGCGGCGCTGCTCACGGGTCTGCTGGTCTGGATGGAGCGCGCGGGGCTTTAGGTGGCCGCGGGCGAACGCGGCACAGAGGTCAACCCGTTGCCGAAGTACGATTCCGGAGGCGGAGTATCATGACGGAAGCGCAGTGGCCGGGTGAGGCCGCCACGGGACCGATGCGTGCGGTGGAGGAGTTCGCCGGCGCCGTGCTGGAACGCGGGCTCGATCGCTGGAGCCCCGCGCGTACTCCGCTGTTCGCCGACGGCTGCCAGGTCGCCACATGGGAGCCGGTCGAGTGGGTGCGCGACGGCCGTCATCACATTGTCAGCAACTTTGCGAGCCAGCAGAACCTGATGCGAACGCTGGTGGGGCTCTCGCGGATCACCGGGGATGACCGCTATCGTCGGGCGGCGCGCGAAGCGACCGCGTTCATGTTCGAGCGGTTCCGCAGCCCCTGCGGCCTGCTCTACTGGGGCGGGCACACCTTCGTTGACCTGAGGACTCTCGAGGTCGTGCACATCGAGGGGCCCCGGCACGAGATCAAGATGCACCTGCCCTACTACGAGCTGCTCTGGGAGGTGGATTCGGGGGCGACGGCGCGCTTCATCCGCGCCTACTGGAGCGGCAACATGCACGACTGGCGGCGGCTGGAGCTTAACCGCCATGCCGACTACGGCCAGCCTCCGGACGATCTCTGGGCCAGCGAGTGGGACGATCCCGAGCCACTCTACGAGACGACCCACCACGGCTCGGTGATGCCGCTCTCGGACATGACCTGGTCTGCGGCGATGTTGCACATGCTCAGCGGTGGTGCCGAGAAGTCGCTGCCGTGGGCGCGTCGCATGGCGTTGATGCTGGCGAGGGCGCGCCATCCGGAGACAGGACTGGGCGCGGCGAAGTTCACCGTGCTGCTCAAACAGCAGGAAGTGCCCGAGCATCTCAAGGAATCGCGACAGGCAACGTTCACGATCTACGGCGATCGGGCGCAGAGTCAGTTCGGCGCCGAGTTCGGCCCGGCGGCCATCGAGCCGTGGCAGCTGTGGGGTGTGCTGGTGCGGCGCATCTACTTCGAATACTCGCTCGCGCAGATGGCGATCTTCGAGCAGTTGGGCGAGAGTGGCCGCGAGTTCCTCGACTGGACGGTCGAGGGGCTGAAGGCGTGGGCGAACCACGCGTATGATCCGGCGAGCAATCACTTCCGCGCGATGTGGGGGGACGGGACCGACATGACCGGCTATGTCGTGGAGCGCTTCGGCAGCAACAGCGAGGTCGGCACCGTCATCGAGGCAACGCCGGCGGATCCCTGCTACCTGCTGGCCTATGCGCGCGCGTGGCGGCTCAGCGCCGATGCCGATCTGTGGACGACCGCGCGGGAGATTGCGCGCGGCAATGGGCTGGGCGACATCGGAGCGCCCGGCGGCGAGGGCGTGGAGCTCAACCCCGCGACCGACTGCAGCGACCCGCTGGCGCTCCTTGCACTCCTGGAGTTGCACCGGGGAACCGGACGGCCCGTCTACCTTCCCATGGCCGGGCGCATCGGCGAGAACATCGTGACCGATCGCTTTCACAACAGCCTCTTCATCTCGGGCGCGACATACAGATACGCGCGTTTTGACGCGCTTGAGCCGCTGGCCCTCCTGACGCTCGAGGCGGCCATGCGCGGTAAGATCGACGCGGTTCCGTCGTTCATCGGCGGCCTGCATCGCTACCTGCAGGGGCCAGCCGATGGCCACGAGAGGACTACCGATCACAAGCTCTTTTATCAGCTTCAGGCGTGACTTCGGTTGCATGAGGGCCATCAGGAGGGCGAAGGCGATGACAGCAACCACGCCGCTGGCGCAGCAGTACGAGGTGGTCGCGAAGGTCGATTCGCGCCCGGACCCGGCGACCGGCGAGTACACGATCGGTGACGCGCCGTCGCTGGCGCACCTGCCCGATGGCGGGCTGCTGTGCGCGGCACCGCTGATCACCAGGCCGCGGGGTCAGGGGGTGCTGCGGTTCCACCGCAGCGATGACGGTGGGCGCACCTGGCGGCGACTGCCCGCGGAGAGCGCCTTCCATTGCGGTCGGCTGATCCCGCAGGGCGAGGCACTCTACTTCGTCGGCGCCGGGCCCACGCGGGGCGAGGGCATCCGCATCATCCGCTCCGACGACATGGGGGAGAGCTGGAGCGAGCCGGTGGAGCTTTTCGCGGGGGGCTTTTACAACGCGGCCAGCGGCTACGTGGTTCGCGACGGGCGGCTCTACTGGTGCTTCGGCTCGGTGAATGAGGCGGGCTCGTTCAACGCGGCAGGGTCGCGAACAGTGGTGATCGCGGCGGACTTCGAGCGAGACCTGACCGATCCGGGCGCGTGGCGCATCTCCGACTACCTGACCTACCCCGGCACCCCGGCCTCGCTGCGGCGCGGGGTCAACGACAGTCCGGGCGCGCCCTTCCACGACCACTGGCTTGAGGGCAACGTGGTGGAGTACCGGGGTGCGCTGCGGGTCTGCTGGCGTACGCGCATCGACGGTTACGCCACCCCCGGCGTCGCGGCGATCTGCGACCTCGACGACGACGGCGAGAGGCTCGACTACCGCTTCGCGCAGTTCTACCCGTGGCCCGGCGCGCAGAACCACTTTCACGTGATCCGCGACGACGTCTCGGGCCTGCACTGGATGACCTCGAACCTCCCGACACGCTCGCAGGACCGGGTGCTCGCCCGGGAGCTGGATGCGGACGAGAGTTTCAAGGGCACGCCGGGCAATGAGCGGCGGATCCTCGCGCTCTTCTGCAGCTTCGATGCGCTCAACTGGCTGCCCGCGGGCTACGTGATCGTCTGGCCGCTGCGGCGGCAGGCCTCCAACTACGCGGGCCTGCTCATCGACGGCGACGACCTGCTGGTGGTGAGTCGCACCGCCCGCGATGCGCCCAACCAGCATGACAATGACCTGATCACCTTCCATCGCGTGGAGGGTTTTCGCGGGCTGGCGGAGACGTTCATGCCCGGGGAATGACCGCGGCGGCGTGGGAGGCGCACCGCGAACTGCCGTCCGCGATGATTGAGATCACTGGAGGGCGAGCTGATGAGCCCGATGATCCGAGCCGCGTGTTCAGGACTGCTTGCGATCGCGACGCTGGCGATGCTCACCGTTGACGCCGGCGCGCAGCAGGAGGGAGCCGGGGAGACCATGACACTCGAGCAGCTTCGTGAGGCGCGGCGGGAGCTTGCGTTCAAGCCGCGCGGGATACTCGCCAACAACGACGGCTGTGACGCGCTCTACTACCCGCGAGAGCTCGAACTGACGGTCGAGAACTTCCTCAACCGCCGCACCACCGCGCTCGCCGACGAGGACTCACAGGTCGGGACGATCATCTACTGCAGCATCAGTTCCGGCTTCAGCTTCTTCACCCACGACACGGACGTCGGGACGGTTCTCACCCGTGAATCGGCCGACTACGGCATCAACCCGAACATGCGCAACGCCACCGGGCCGCTGATCGACCTCGGCTCCGACTGCCTCGCGAGCGTCATCGAGTTCGGCCACGCGAACGGCATCGAGGTGTTCTGGTCGATGCGCATGAACGACACCCACGATGTGGCGCACACGCCGGAGAAGCCCTACCTGCTCTTCCCGCCGCTGAAGGAGGAGCACCCCGAGTGGCTGGTGGGCGCACACGACGCCCCCACGCCCCACGGGCGGTGGAGCTCGGTGGACTACGCAGTGGAGGAGATCCGCGACCTCGCGTTCGCGTATATCGACGAGGTCTGCCGCAACTACGATGTGGACGGGATCGAGCTGGACTTCTTCCGCCACCTGTGCTTCTTCGCGAGCACGGCCAACGGCGGCGTGGCGAGCGATGACGAGCGCGCGCTGATGACCGACCTGATGCGGCGGGTGCGGGTGATGACCGAGGAGGTCGGGGTCGAGCGCGGCCGGCCGATCCTCGTGGCGATGCGCGTGCCCGACTCGGTGGAGTTCTGCCGGGACATGGGCCTCGACCTCGAACTGTGGCTGGAGGAGGGGCTGCTGGACATCCTCATCACCAGCGGCTACTTCCGCTTGAACCCGTGGGAGTACAGCGTCGAACTGGGCCACGCGCACGGTGTCGCGGTGTACCCGTGCCTGACCGACTCGCGCGTGCGGGGCGAGACACGCTTCCGCCGGGCGTCGCTGGAGAGTTACCGCGGGCGCGCGATGAGCGCGTGG
>JBMNNW010000016.1:0-61197 GCA_050942735.1 Armatimonadota bacterium | reverse complement strand
CGGCCCGCGCCTCGATCGCGTCATCGTCATCGAGCGGGCGCACGAGCTTGAGGGCCTCGAGGTCCTGCTGGCTCTCGATCCACGGCTCGACGTAGTGGCCGATGTTGAAGTCGCTGAAGAACGGGATGTCCTCACCGTGCGGCCACCTTGCATCGTAACGCACGGCCGCGTGCAGCGTGCCCGCGGGCGTGTCGTAGCTCTTGTGCAGCACGTCGCCGTCGAGTCGGACCTGCGGCTCGAACCGGGAGGGCGCGCAGACGTTGAGGCCGAAGGGCACGACCTGGTCGAGGCCAAGCTCCTCGACCTGATAGCGAAGCTGCTCCTCGTGCGGGGCACCGGGCTGCCAGGGGAACTGCCAGGTATGTCCGCGCCGCTGGACGTCCGACAGCGGGTTGAAGGCCACACAGCAGGGGACGTAGTCAACCCGCTCGCGCCTGACGGCGGCCAGGATGCGCTCTCTCGAGGTCATCGTCGTCCTCCTCGGGCTCGTGGCTCCGGTCTCGATGCCGGGCTCAGGTTCCCTTCGTCGCGCGCGTTCTCCTGCAGCGACGAGCCACCTGCGCGGCGAGAGAAGCAGCCGGGCTGCGAGGCGTTGCGGTGGGCCACGGAGGACTGCGTGGCCCACGCGCCGAAGAGCCTCAGGGGCGCGAAGGCGGAAGCTCAGGCAGTTCGAACCGAGGGGGATGCACCGTGATGGAGGATCAGCAGGAGGTCCGGGAAGGGAAGAGGGGCCTGCTCGTCGGCGCCGAGATCGCGGCGCTCGTGATCTTTCTTGCCGCGAGTGTCACTTACGCGATCATCACCCCGCCGCTCTCGGCGCCGGATGAGGACGGGCACACCATCTACGCGCGCGCCGTCTCGCATGGAGTGCTGCCGAACCCGTTCGCGCAGACGGGCGAGCGCATCGGTCCCGACGGCCGCGTCATCTTCGACTGCGCCCAGGCGCACCACCCCCCGCTCTTCTACACGGTCGTTGCGGGCGTTCACATGCTCACAGGTCGCGATCCGGGGCTGCTGACGCCGATCGGCCGTGGGCTTGGGGTGCTCTCGGGGCTGGCAGCGCTGCTGCTGATGCGCGCGGCGATGCACCGCGCCTTCGACGATCGCCCTCTGGCTGTCGCGGCGGGGCTGGCGCTGGCGGCGGGCTCGGCGACCTTCGCGTTCATCATGGGCAGCTTCAACAACGAGACGCTCGCGGTGCTGCTGGTGGCACTCTCTGTCTACCTCGCGGTGCGCGCGATGCAGAGCGATCGGCCGATGCGGTGGTTCCTGGCGCTTGGCGTCACGCTTGGCGCGGGCCTGCTGACGAAACTCACCGCGGCGGTCATCATCGTGCCGCTGGCAGTCGCGGCGATCGGTGCCGCGCGGAGAGCGGGTGCGTCCGGCTGGCGGGTGGCTGGCGGTGCACTGCTGGCGGTCGGCATAGCGGCCGTGATCGCGGGGCCGTGGTTCGTGCGCAATCTCCGTGTGGTGGGCTCTGCGACCTTCAACTGTGCGCAGCGACCTCCGTTGTTCTCCTCACTGGACGAAGTGATCTTCCAGCCGGAGGCGTCGATCCTGGCGAGCATGATGGCGGCGGAGGAGATGATAGCCGGGTCGTGGCTGCTGGAGTGGCTCCTGCGCGACCATCACACGCTGGTGGCCGATCTGCTCGTGGCCGGCGGGCTCACGGCGGCGTCGCGCCCGGCATGGATGCTGCTCGTGCCGCTGGTGATCGGCGCGCTGACGCTCAAGGGCCTCCTGCGACTGCGCCGTGCGGAGGCGGAGTCGGAGAGCGGACTCGAGCGCCGGCACCTGGTCTGCGTGCTGATCGGGATCCCCGTGATGGCGGCCGCCGGAATCATCCATCAGACCCTCATGGTGGACGGTCACATCATCCGCTGGGCCGGGCGCTACGTGCCGGTGATGATCCCGGTGGTGGCGATGGGCATCGCGCTGGGGCTCTCGGAGCTTCTGCCCGCGCGGCTGCGCCCCGCCCTGCCGCTCGTGGCGCTCGTCTTTGCGGTGGCGCTTAACGCGTGGGCGTTGTTCCGGGTGATGAGGTTCTTCGCCTGAGCGTGCCCACGCTCAGGCCCCTCGATCCCCCGGTCCCAGCGCGCGGTGCATCCGGCGGATCTTCCACAGGTCGGCCACCATCTGCAGGCCATCGGTGAGCGCGTTGACCTTCGTGTCGGGGGAGTTCACCCAGTGCACGGGCACCTCGACGACCTCAAAGCCGAGGCGGAGGGCGATGAAGATTAGCTCGGCGTCGAATGCCCAGCGTTCGAGGCGCTGATGCGGGAAGACGGCCTCGACGGCCTCGCGGGTGAACATCTTGAAGCCGCACTGCGTGTCGCGGATCCCGGAGCCGAGAATCGCGCGCTGCACGACGGAGAACATCTTACCGGCGGTCTGGCGCATGAACGGCTGGCTGACCTCGATCTCCGAGTAGGGCGTGGCGCGGGAGCCGATGGCGATGTCGGCGCCCCGCTCGATGGCGGCGCGCAGGTCGGCGGTGTGCTCGATCGGCGTGGAGAGGTCTGCGTCGGAGAAGAGCGCGAGCCGGCCGCTCGAGTCGATCATCCCTCGCTTCACTGAGTACCCTTTGCCGCGGTTCTGCTCGTTTATAAGGACGCGGCCGGGGACGCCGGTGAGTTCGAGTATCTCCCGCGCGAGCTCGGCGGTGGCGTCGGAACTGCCGTCATCGACGACGACCACCTCGCTCGGCCACGGCTGCTCGTGCAGGTACGCCACGATGCGCTCAAGCGTCGGGCCGAGTCGCTGCTCCTCGTTGTACGCGGGGATGACCACGGACAGTTCGATGGGTTGGGGCTGGCTCATGGGCGGTTGTCTCTCTCTGCGCCTGAAGCGCGCCCGGCGGAGGGCGACGCGCGCGAACCCGTCGGTCGGGGCCTCATTCGCCCATGCGGTGGGGTTTTCCTTCCGTCCAGGGAGGTCGGATTGCAGGAGCGTCGAATCTGCGAGTGAGTTCGCCGTGCGAGTGGAGGTGGCGTGATGGTTGAGGTCAGGTCGGGGTACTGGGTATCAGAGGGCTGGTCGCTGATCAAGCCCTACCTTGGTACGCACATACTGATTGCGCTTGTGGCGGGGTTGCTCTCGAGCGTCACGATCGGCATCCTCAGCGGCCCGCTCGCGTGCGGCTGGTTCATGATCCTGCTGCGCCAGCGACGGGACCCCTCATACGCACCGCAGTTCGCAGATCTGTGGAAGGGTTTCGAGGTCTTCGGGCAGGCGTTCGTGGCGTGGCTTCTGATCGCGATCGTGGTTGGGATCGCGGGCGCGCTGGTGGGCGTGGTCGCCGCGGTGGTCTCGGCGATCCCGATCATCGGGCAGTTGCTCGCCCCTCTGACCGGCGCCGTCATGGCCATCTGCGCGACGGCGATCCTGGTCTTCGTCTTCCCGCTCATCGCCGACCGCAGGGCGGACGCGGTTGAGGCGATCAAGCGGAGTGCGGAGACGACCACCCCGGAATTCATCCCCTTCGCGGGCTTCGCGCTGATCCTCTACGTGCTCAACGCGATCGGCGGCGCCCTCTGCGGGCTCGGTCTGCTGATCACCGGTCCGATCATGGCGGCGGCGGTCGCGGTGTCGTACGAGGATGCCCTTGGGGGGAGCGCTGCATCCGGGGAGGCGGCCGAGTTGGCGCCGCAGATGCCCGAGGCGCCTGAGCCGGTCGAGCGGCCCGAGAGCGACGACGACGCACTGTAGCAGGCTCGACACACCAACACAGTCAGAACACGGTGCAGGAGGAAGAAACGATGGTCAAGATAGGCGACTGGCTGTCCGAGGCATGGCAGATCATCTCCGAGGACCTGGTCACTCACATCATCCTCGCGCTGATCGTGGGGCTGGGTTCGAGCATCACCGGTGGTCTGCTGTCCGGACCGCTGATGGGCGGCTACCTGTGGATCATTTTCAACAAGATGAAGAACCCCTCCTACAAGCCGCAGCCGGGCGATGTCGGGAAGGGTTTTGAGAACTTCGTCCAGCTCTTCCTCGTCGCGATCGTCGCTGGGCTCATCGCCAGCATCGGCGCGATCGCGTGTGGCATCGGCGCGCTCTTCACCGGGGCGCTGGTGGTCCTTGCGCTGCCACTGGTGGTCGAGGGCGGCAGGTCATTCTGGCCGGCGATCACCGAGAGCATCAACAAGACGAAGCAGAACCTGATGAGCTGGGTGCTCTTCGTGCTGGTCATCGGCGTGCTCAACGCCATCGGCGGCGCGGTCGCGGTGGGCTTCCTGATCACCGTCCCGATCACCGCCACGATGATGGCGCTGGCATACCGCGACAACTACGGAGTCAC
Source organism: Armatimonadota bacterium (assembly GCA_050942735.1). Lineage (GTDB taxonomy): Bacteria > Armatimonadota > Zipacnadia > Zipacnadales > UBA5352 > UBA5352. The sequence continues at coordinate 56,894 of JBMNNW010000016.1, read as the reverse complement.
CGGAGTCGCGGCCGCCGGCTCCGCGGCGCCCGAGAGCCCGGCGGCACCGGAGGCCCCCGAGGCTCCGAGCGTGCCGGAGCCGCCCTCCAGCCCCACGCCGCAGTAACGGAGGCGACCGGACGGCGCATGAAACTGGTACTGACTGCCGAGAATACGCCGGCGGCGAGCGTGGTCATCGAGCCCGACTCGCCGCCGGCGGTCTCATTCGCCGCGCGTGAGTTGAGCCGCTACCTCGCGATCCTCACGGGCGGGCGTTTTCCTGTGTGTGAGGAAGACGAAGGCGCGCAGGGAGGCGTGTTCCTCCGAACCGCAACGACGCCGCACCCCCCCGGCCCCCTCCCGGCCTCTGCGGGGTTGGGCGATGCAGACGGCGCATCGCTGGCGGGAGAGGGGGGAGAACGACGGACGGCATGGCGGGGCACAGGTCCCCGCCCTACAAACGGCATGGGCGGGCAGGGAAGCCCGCCCCTCCTTGACGGCATGGGCGGGGAGGGAAGCCCGCCCCTTTTTGACGGCATGGGCGGGCAGGGAAGCCCGCCCCTTTTTGACGGCATGGGCGGGCAGGGAAGCCCGCCCCTCCTTAAGCGCGTGGGCGGGCGAGGGGCGTACGCATGGCGGATCGATGAGCGCGGCGTTGAGATCGTCGCGCAGCGACCCGGAGCGGTCCTTCACGCGGTCTACGCGCTGCTTGAGACGCTCGGCTGCCGGTGGCTCCATCCACGCGATGGCGGCGAGATCATCCCGCGCACCCCGACGGTCGAACTGCCTCACGGCGAGCACGTTGCCGAGCCCGCCATGACCATCCGGGAGCTGACGAACCTCCACGCCATCGACCGCGAATACCCGCTGCACATCGACTGGATGGCGAAGAACCGGATGAACCGCTTCATGGCGTTCCTGAACGTCGAGGGATCGCTGGATGCCTTCACGGACCTTGAGTCGGAGCTTGCCATCCGCGACATGGACGCGACCCTCGGCCATCACAGCTTCCGCTTCCTCCTGCCACCGGACGCGCACTTCGCCGAACACCCGGAGTGGTACGCGCTCATCGACGGCGAGCGCAGCCCCGACGGGCAGCTCTGCACCTCGACCCCGGAGGTGGTGGAGCGCGTGGCCGAGCGAATCTGCGCGCTCTTCGACGCCCACCCGACAGTTGAGATGTTCGGTCTCTGGCCCAACGACGGCTTCGGCTGGTGCGAGTGCGAGCGGTGCACCACCATCGAGGAGCCGCGGCCCTCGCAGTTCCGGCCCGAGCATCCGCGGCGGACGGACACCTACCTCCGCTTTGTCAACGCGGTCGCGGAGCTCGTCGAGGAGTCGCACCCCGGCCGGAGGCTCAGCGCGCTGGCCTACGTGAACTACGCCGACGCGCCCGAACGGACCCGCCCCGCGGAGAACGTGGCGGTGTGCTTCGCGCCCTTCCTGCGGTGTCTCAAGCACCCACTGCGCCCGGACGTGGGGTGCGACCGGATGAACGCGGCGTATGCGGGGGAGTTCGTGCGCTGGCGGGAGGTCACGCCGGGCGATCTCTACGTCTTCAGCTACCTCTCGCAGATACACACGCTCTCGCTGCCCTTCCCGATCCACGAGATGATCGCCGAGAACCAGCGCTGGCTGATCGACGCGGGCTGCGACGGCTTCACGATGGAGTTCGTGCCTGAGGAGTGGGGGGCGTTCGGCGCTAACATCCACGAGATCGCGCGGCTGGCGTGGGAGCCGGGGATGGACGTGGAGGCGTGGCTGGCCGCGCACGATGAGGCGATCTGCGGGCCCGCCGCGGAGCGGATCGGACGGTGGCGTAGCGAGTCTGCGCAGGTGCTGATGGAGGCCGGGCCGTGCACCGGGCACTACGACCTGACGTGGACCACGCGGGCGACCGAGCGGACGCTGCGGCCCGCGCTGGAGGCGCTCGGTCGCGCGCGGGCGCTCGCCGCCACTGGCGAGAAGCGGCACTGGCAGGCCGTCGAGCAGGCGTGGGTCGGGCAGGAGTTGCTGCTGCTGGTGGGACAGTGGCAGCGCCTGCTGCGCGATGCGAAGGAGGCGCCGGAGGTGAGGCGGGAGAGCCTGCGGCGGCGCGCGGAGGCCGCAAGGTCATCGGCGCTGGCCTTCGCGCGCGAGCAGGCCGACAGTGGCGCGGTGGATCCGCGGCGGTACGAGCGTGTGCTGGGGCAGGCGTAGGCCACCGGTGAGCGTCCGTGGCACGCGGGGGACGGCGCACGGAGGCGGGAATCCGAAGGGGCAATCATGATGAGAACGCGTATTCTGATGGCGGTCGCGCCGGCGCTTGCGGCGGCCGCACCCTCCGTCCCCGTGCTCTGCTCCGGAGGGGGTGCCCGAATGTCGTGTATGAGGGCGGGGGAGGCTGTCGTTGCCCTCACCCACATAATCCGGGCGCACCCACCACTCCCTTCGCCAATTGCATCGGCAGGGGCTTTCTGCTAAGATATTCTCAATGAGCATCGACGATGTTATCCTGTCGAGGCGCCTTGCCGTGATGGGCGGCACCTTCGACCCCATTCACTACGCGCATCTGCTCATCGCCGAGGATGTCCGGCGACGCTTCCGACTGCCGCAGGTGCTCTTCATGCCCTCCGGCAGCCCGCCGCACAAGGATGATTGCGCGGTCACCTCCGCCGAGGATCGTTACATCATGGCCGTGCTGGCCACGTCGGACAACCCGAACTTCGCCGTCTCGCGCCTCGAACTCGATCGGCCCGGCCCGTCGTACACCATCGACACGATCCGCCAGCTCAAGGCGAAGATCGGCTCCGGGGCGGAGGTCGCGTGGGTAACGGGCGCCGACGCGGTGCTTGAGATGCTCACCTGGCATCAGCCGGACGCGATCCTCGATGAGGCGCAGATACTCGCGGTGCCGAGGCCGGGCTTCGATCTGAGCAGACTCGATGAAACGCTTGGGGCCGATCGAGCGTCAAAGGTAACGATCATCGACGCACCGCTCGCGGCGATCTCCTCGACGATGATCCGCGGGCGGGTGAGGGCGCACGAGTCGATCCGCTATCTGACGCCGCGAGCGGTCATCGACTACATCGAGAAGCGAGGTTTGTACGTGGACGAGCCGCAGCCGGTGTTGGCGGGCGAGACCGGTCTATCATGAGAGCATTCGTGGACTACCTCATCTATGTGTTCGCCTTCTGCGTGGTGGGCGTGGGCGCGCTGGGCGCGTGGGACGCGGTCTCCGAGCAGCCGCGCGTGATCATCTCCGCGGACGCGGGGGAGCGCGCCGCCGAGACGCTGCCGGAGCCGAACCTCGGGCGGCAGACGATCCTGCTGGTCGGTTGCGACGCGCGCCCCGAGCTTGGCGATCACGGGCGGTCGGACACGGTCATACTGCTGTTCGTCAACCCGCGGACGAAGAAGGCGGCGCTGCTGAGCATCCCGCGTGACCTGCGGGTGAGCATCCCCGGCTACGGCTCCAACAAGATCAACGCCGCCTTCGCCTTCGGGGGCGTGGACCTGCTGCGGCGGACGGTGGAGCAGGAGATCGGGGTGGACATCGACGCATGGGCCACCGCGAACTTCGAGGGCTTCGTGGAGATCGTCGATCAACTCGGCGGAGTGGAGATCGACGTGCCGGATGTGGAGGGACGCGGGCGGGGGATGAACTACACCGATCGCGCGGGGAACCTTTACATCAACCTCCGGCCCGGCGTGCAGATGCTCGACGGCAGGCAGGCGATCGGGTTCGTGCGCTACCGCAAGGGCGACAGCGACTTCAAGCGCTCCGAGCGCCAGCAGCAGTTCCTCAAGGCCATGGCGGAGCAGAAGCTCAAACTGCGCAACGCGCTGGACCTCGCGAAGGTGGTCCCGACGGCGCTCGAGGCGATCGAGACGGACATCGGCTGGCGCAAGGCGGTGGACCTGGCACGGGTCGTGCGGGAGGTCCGTCCCGACTGCCTGCTGATGACCAACTTCCAGCCCTACCTGCGGGACACGAAGATCGGCGGGATATACTACGTTACGATCTCCGAGAGCAGCATCAAGCGCGTGCTCGACGAGATCAACCATCACCTGAACACGATGCCCGGTCAGATCAACGTGGTCGATGTGCTCAACGGCAGCGGCGAGAGCGGCGTTGCGGCGGCCGCGGGCGGCCTGCTGATCGACGAGGGCTTTGAGATCAACGACACCGGCAACGCCGACAGCTTCGACTACGAGCAGACGCTGGTCTACTACCCCGACGACGGGCTCGCGGCGGCACGGCGCGTGCAGCGGGTGCTCGGGACCGGCGACCTCGTGGAACTCGACAGCGACGCGGCCTACGCCGCCGACCGGATCACGATCGTGCTGGGCGCGGACATTGACCCGGAGGAGCTGGAGGGCCGCGAGGGATAGGGCGGACCCGATCCCCGAGCAGCTCCGCGGCTCTCACCGCGCCGGTCTGTGACACGGGATACGCGTCGTGGGTCGGGTGGAAGGTTTTTGGCAGACCGGAACACAACACCGAGGACAGGGAGGCGTGGCGTATTGGAACTTGAGCCGAAGGAAAGGGCCCTGCGGATCGCCGAAGCGGCGGATGACAGGCGCGCGCTGGACATCGAGATACTGGATATGCGAGGCCTGATGACGATCTGCGACTTCTTCGTGATCTGCAGCGGACGCTCCAGGCTGCATGTGGACGCGATCGCCGAAGAGATCGAAGAGCAGATGAGCGAGTTGGGGATCGAGCCCCGTCATATCGAGGGGATCCCCGACTCAAGCTGGGTTATCCTCGACTACCTTGACGTCGTCGCACACGTCTTCGAGCCCGACGCGCGAGGGTTCTACAACCTCGAGGGGCTCTGGCACGACGCCGGGCGAGTCGAGCTGCCCGCTCGCGAGCGCACCAGCACCACCGGGTAGGGGACAGACCCATGCGCCGGGATGACGACCGCGAGGCGCTCGATGAGATGGAGCGCCACCACCGGCTCGGTGAGCTGGTGCGGCGCACCCGTCGCGCCATCGCGATGAACCAGCTCGCCGGGGCCGAGCAGATCGCCGCCGAAGCCGCCGAGCTTGCTCCCGACACCACCACCGTCGAGGAGCTGCTCGGAGACGTCGAGATGGCCCGAGGCCGCTTCGACGCCGCCCGAAAGCACTTCGAGCGGGCCCTGGAGATCGAGCCGATCAACGCCGACGCCGAGGCCAAGCTCGGCGAGGCGGTCATCAGGATCCGCGATGCCGCCGATGTGCGCGAGCGCATGGAGCGCGTCGTCGAAGACCCCGACGAGTACCAGGGCTTCCGCAAGAACCCCGTCACCGCCGCGTTCTACTCCGTCGTCCCCGGCCTCGGCCAGCTTTACAACGGGGAGTACTACAAGGGCCTCGCGCTGACCGCCAGCGCACTGGTGCTGCTCGCCTGGGTGCTTGAGCGGCTGCTCTCATACCAGGGGGCGGCGCTGATAGCCGGCGCGCGGAACCCGCGGCTCGACCCCGAGGCCGCCCGGCAGGTCATCGAGGGTTACGGCCCGCTGACGTGGACGCTGATTATCCTCGCCATCGTCGCCTACCTCGCCATCTGGGTGTACTCCATCTTCGACGCCTACGTCACCTGCGCGCGGATGGCCCGCGAGGCCGATGAGATGGGCGTGGAGGTGTGAGCCGCGGCGAAGCAGGCACGGGGCGCAACACCCCCGAGGCCGTCGCGCGCACATCTCTGTGCGCGGCGTCCTGTCATGAGGTCGAGCATGACGTCTCATCGGAGAGGTCCGAACCATGGTGAAGACATTGATCCTCCTCACGCTGGCCTGCGCGTTCCACGCACTGAGCGGCTCCGTCCACGCAGATGAACTCACCCTCGTTGACGACGGCAGACCGGCGGCCGTCGTCGCGATCCGCCCCGACGCCGAAAGCATCGTGCGCGAGGCCGCGGATGAGCTGCGCGAGCACCTCCGACTCGCCTCCGGGGCCGAGCTGCCGCTGATTGAGACCGAGGACCCTGCGACGCTGCCCGCGGAGATGGCCCACCTCGTGGTGGGCGCCGATCTTGCCAGGAGCCTCGGAGTTGACGTGGATGACCTCGCACCCGAGGAGTACATCGTGCGCACGATCGGCCGCCGTATCGTCTTCGCCGGCCACGACCTCGGCGGCGCGCAGGGGGGCCCTACCGCGAGAGTCACCGCATCCGCGGCGACGATGTGGGCGGTGCAGTGGTTCCTCGACCGCCAACTCGGCGTCCGCTGGCTCTGGCCCGGTGAGGCGGGGACGTACGTCCCCGAGCTTTCAACCATCGTCGCGCCCGATCTCGACGTCCGCGAGCGGCCCGCCCTCCAGCAACGGAGGCTGCGCACGTTCGTGCACAGGGAGCCCGCCGACGACAGGGCCCGCCTTGTCGCCGAGGAGCAGCGGCTGCAACTGGCCGAGGAGACCGACCGCTGGAAGTACCGCCATCAGATGGGCAGCCGCTCCACCTTCGGCTTCGGCCACGCATTCGGGCAGTGGTGGGAGCGCTACGGCGAGGAGCACCCCGAGTACTTCGCGACCCCGCCCGAGGGTGCAAGCCCCATGAGGACCGACCGGGCCAAGCTGTGCGTCTCGAACCCGGCGGTGGCCGAGCGCATCATCGAGGAGTGGAAAGCCGCCGGCGCGCCGGACAACTGGAACGTCTGCCCCAACGACGGCTCGGGCTTCTGCACCTGCGACGACTGCCGCGCGATGGATGACCCGCCCGACCAGGACCCCGACGCGATCTGGCGGGGGCGGGCGAACCTCACCGCGCGGTACGTGAAGCTCTGGAACCGCCTGATCACGCAGATGCGCGAGATCAACCCGGATGTGACGATCTCCAGCTACGCTTACAGCGCCTATCGCGAGCCGCCGGTGGATCTGACGCTGGAGCCGGGGATCGTGCTGGGGATGGTGCACACGTACCACGCATTCGACGAGTGGCAGGGCTGGAGCGACGCGGGCGCGCAGCTTTTCCTGCGACCGAACTGGTGGCACATGGGCGGCCCGGCCCCGCACATCCCGCTGAGCAGCCAGGGCGGCTACTTTCTCTTCGCCCGCGAGCACGCGATGGTTGGCTTCGACTTCGACAGCCTGCTGGGCTTCTGGGGGACGCAGGGGCCGCTCTACTACCTGATCGCGCGCCTCGGCTACCGCGACGACATGAGCGTCGATGATGTCATCGCCGAGTACGCCTCAGCCTTCGGCGCCGCCGGTCCCGCGGTGGAGGAGTATCTGCGCTTCTGGGACGACTTCGCCGACCGGGCGGTCTACGCGGTGCCCGCGGGGGGCGTGGTGTCGGTCGATCCGGACGGGCTCTACGAGACAGCCATCAGGCAGTATGAGATGAATCCGCACCCGATCGCGAGCAGTTGGCCGATCCTGCCGGCGCTTTACACCGACGAGCTGCTTGCCGAGGCCGAGGCGATCCTCGACCGGGCGGAGGCGGCGGACGCCAGCGCGCAGGTGCGGGCGCGCGTGGCGTTCCTGCGCGACGGGTTGACGCACCTGCGGCTGACGCGCGACACGGTGGCGCTGGCCGATCCGCGCTTCCGGCCGGAGGGGGCGACAGAGGCCGACTTCACCGAGGCTGCGGCGAGGCTGCAGGAGTTCCGCCGGGAGAGGGCGATGAGCCACGTGGCCTGGGGCGAGGCGGTCAACGACTACGAGATCCGCCGCAGGCTGCCGACGGGCCTCGCGGAGGCAGGATGGATCGAGACGGAGGGGCTCTGAGCGTAGCGGGCCGGGGTGGAACCTCAGGTCCCGCTCGCTTCGCTCGCCGGGACCTGACCGCGCTGCGCGCGGCGGCCAGTCCACGCGATGGCTGCGTGTGTGCGGCCGATCCGGCACGAGAGTCTCGCGTGTGTGCGGCCAGGCCGCGTCAGAGACCGCAGAAAGGCGTGTGACGGAATGTTCGCTCGAACCATGCGAGGTATGTTGGCCACGATCGTGCTCGCAGTGATGCTGACCGCCGCCGTGATGTCGGCCGGAGCCGCCGACCTGCCGTCCGCGATCTGCCCGGTCGTCGAGCAGGCGCCCGTCATTGACGGGGAGCTCGGCGACCCCGCGTGGGCGGAGAGTAAGCTCTACGGCCCGCTGCGCACCGCCCGGACCGGGGACGCGGTCGCCGAGCCGCCGATGACCTTCCGCATGGTGACCGACGGGGCGTCGTTGTTCTTCGCGTTCGTCGCTGAGCACCCCGCCCCCGATGAGTTGCGGGATGTGCCGGTCGAGCGCGACGCGGTGACGATCTTCAATCACGACACGATCGAGGTATTCCTCGCACCCGAGGCCGAGGACCCGGCGTACTATCACTTCGCGTTCGGCCCCACCGGCAGCCTCTGGGACAATCACGAGCAGCAGGGAGCCGGTGACTTCAACTACCGGGTGGAGCATGCGACGGCCATCGGCGAGGAGGGCTGGACGCTCGAGGTGAAGATCCCGCTGGCCGAGCTTGGGCTTCCCGACGGCGTCGAGGAGGGGCACCGGATGGCGCTGAACGTCTGCCGGGAGGCGCACGGGACGGGCGCCGCCGACCCGCTGCAGGCGTGGAGTCCGACGGGCGGGTTCTTCCACAACCGCGGCATCTTCGGCGAGCTTCTGATCGGGACCTACGAGCGCGCCGCGAACTGGCGCGTCGGGCAGTTGCGACAACTGCACGCCCAGGCGCTCGCGTCGGTCGGCGAGGGGGCGCAGGTGGGGCGGGAGCTTGCGTTCTGGAGCGAGCGGCTCTCGGATCTGCGTGAGCGCGGCCCGGAGCTTGCGTCGGCCGCGGACTGGCAGGCATTCGAGGCGGGGGCGCGGCAGGCCGAGTCGGAGATCAGGCGACTTGGTCTGGGCGATGAGGGGATGTTCATCTACGAGGTGAACCCATGGGAGATGCCCTCGAGCCGCGCGCTGCCCGACCCGGGCGTTGAGGAGCTTGAGACGCTGACGGTGACGGCGCTGCAGGGCGAGTGGGCCACCTGCGCGTTCGCGATCGCGAACACTCTCGCCGAGCCGATCCGGGTGCAGGCGAGGACCACCGACCTCGTGTCGCTGAAGATGGATCGGCAGGTCCCGGCGGCGCGGCACGTTCAGTTGTGCGAGGCGGTGGAGGTCGGTCTGCTGGGCGGAGGGGTGCGGCGCGACGCGCTGCCGCCGCTGAGCGAGTCGCATCACGTGGCGTTGCCGAGCGGCCGCAACGGGATCGTCTGGGCGACGATCGACACGCGGGGCCTGGAGCCGGGCACGTGGGTTGCGGGGATCAGGTTGATGCCGCTGCTGCACCCCGAACGCGCGCGCTCGGTGCGCCTGAAAGTGCGCGTGCTGCCGGCGGCGATGCCCGCCGGACCGAGGCCCTACTCGTATAACTGGTACGACTACGACCGCTACCCCTCGCAGCCCTATCCCGAGGCGACGGTCAGGGACCTCAGAGAGCATCACACGAACATCGTCGGAGTGCGGATCGGCTGGCCGGAGTTCGATGGCGAGGGGAACGTGACCACGCCGATCGACTTCAGCGACGTCGAGAAGGAGATCGCCCGCTTCGGCACCGAGGGCACGCACTACCTTCTGCGACACTTCTACCGCTGGTTTCCCGGAGAGTCGCTGGGTAACGGGGCGGAGTGGACCGATGCGCAGCAGCGGAACCTGGAGTACACGGTCAGGACCGTGCGGGAGTTCTTCGAGAGCAATGGCCTGACGGTGGAGGACTTCTCGTGGTACGTGGATGACGAGCCATCCGGAGTGGACCGCGCGGAGCTGGTGGCGACCTTCGGCAGGCGGATGGAGCAGGCCGACCCCGAGCAGCGGCGCTTTGTCACGGTCTACGGCGCGGTGACGCGCGAGGCGCTGGAGATGATGGTCCCGTGGGTGAACCTCTGGGTGCCGAAGTTCAGCCTCAACGACTGGCAGCAGGAGCTTGTGGAGAGCCGCCGCGACGAGGGAGTGCGCTTCTTCTCGTACATGGTGCTGTCGAAGAGTGCCGGGGCGTACTGGCATTACCGGCTTAACGCCTGGCGAGCGCTCGAGCGCGACTACGAGGGCATCGGCTTCTGGAACTACAACGACGTCGGCGGGCCGAACAGGACTAACTGGGATGATACGGACGGAGACAGGTCCGACTACTCGGTCGTCTACCGAGGCGCGGACCGGCCCACGAGCAGCGCCCGCTGGGAGGCGTGGCGGCACGGCGTGCAGGACTACCGGATCGTCGAGTGGGTCCGGGAGCTTGCGAGCGAGCACGCCGGCGGCGAGGCGGCGGGGGAGGCGGCGCGGCTCGTCGATGCGAGCGTCTCGGAGGTGCTGGGCAATCGCGAGCGCGACACCGCCGGTCGGGTGGTGGAGCGGCTGCGCGAGCTTGGGCTGACGGTGATGCGCGAGAGCGGGCAACTCGCGCCCGAGGCGATGCCCGAGCCGGAGGAGCTGCCCTTCTGCCTCACGGGAAACGGCGGCTTCCTGACGCCCTCGCTGGACACGCGCGGGTATTACGCGTACAGCCACTACCCGTCGCCGGATCATCACGGCGAGGCCTGTCGGGTGACCGAGGGGCCGATCTACTTCCGCGGCGAGCACGCCACCGGGCCGCCGCAGTCGGAGAACCGGCTCGACGGCGACCTGACCGATGATGACATCTACTACCCGCGCGGCTACGCGATCTGGTTCTGGCCGCCAGCGCGGATCACGGTGACCTTCGACTTCCTCGATGACTTCCGACTCAGTCACGCCCTGATACGCTTTGCCCCGACTGAGGAACAGGCCGTGACGGCGTGGGTCAGCACCGGCGACGGGGACGACGAGTGGGTGCAGGTTGACGCGAACTCCGGCGTCGATCCGCGGCTGGGATGGGGTGACGACCTCGCGTTCGACCTCGGCGACCACGTCGGGCGGCGCGTCCGCTTCGAGATCACCTCGGCGGGTGAGGCCGTGCGCCTCGGCGAAGTGCGGGTGTGGGGCTGGCCCGCCGGGTAGGTGCCGCGCCCGCCTATCGCGAACGTATGCCCATCACGCCGGCACCCTGTCGCGCGACTCCGGAGGTCGGGCCGACCGATCATGGACAACGCCGCACGGACCGTCATCCGTCGCACACTCCGCGCCCTGCGCCTTGAGCGCAGGCGTGGCTGCGACGATTCGGTGCCGGGCGGCGTCGAGGAGCTGATCCGGCACATCGTCGGGCAGCTCGCCTCCGTCGACCTTCCCGCCCCCGCGCGCGAGTCGCTCCGCCGCCTCGAACGCGACGCGCGCGGCTACCACGACCTGGCGCCCGATCGCCGCGAGCCGCTCATCACCCGGGCGGAGAGGCTGCTGGAGGCGATCGCGCCGGACGATCCCGCGCCGCCGCCCCCGGAGGAGGCGGCCGCCGATGAAGGCAACGCGCAGGAGGAGGCCCCTCCGGCCCCGCTGCGCTGGCGCGACAGCGTCACTGAACTGCGGGGCGTCGGGCCGACGCGGGCCGAGGCGCTGGCGCGGATGAACATCGAGTGCGCGGGCGATCTGCTGCTGCACTGCCCCGCGCGCTACGAGGACCGCCGCCAGGTGCTGACGATGCGCGAGGTTACGCACGGGCAGACGGCGGTGGTGCGGGTGACCATCAGCGGGAGGGGCCGGCGGACGAACCCCCGGCGCGGCGCGACGGCCATCATCCCCGCCGAGTCGGGGGGTACTGAGGGCTCGCTGCTCTTCTTCGGCCGCCCCTACCTGATCGACAGCCTCGCCGAGGGCGATGAGCTGCTGGTCATCGGCACGGTGAAGCTTGAGGACGGGCAGCCCGCGATCGCGGTCAGTGAGTTCGAGACGCCTGGCGGCGACCCGGGCGACGCCGCGCGGATCGTGCCGGTCTATCCGACCGCCGACGGCGTCTCGCAGAACATGCTCCGGGCGTGGACGGAGCAGGCGATCGAGCGCTGCGTTATCCCCGACGATCCGCTCCCCGAGCGTCTGCTGGCGAAGCGGAAGCTCATGCCGCTGAGCGAGGCGCTGCGGGAGATGCACCGCCCATCGGACCTGCCCGCCACGCGCGCGTCGCGCCACCGGCTGGCCTACCAGGAGCTGCTGGGCCTGCAGCTCGCGCTGGCGCTGCGGCGGCGGCGGGCGAAGGCGCCTGAGGAGGGCTCGGCGCTGGAGGTCGCGAGGGCGCGGGAGCAGTTCGTGAACGCGCTGCCCTTCGAGCCGACGGCGGCGCAGGAGCGGGTGATGGATGAGATCGCGGCGGATCTGAGCACTCACGCGCCCGCGCACCGGCTGATCCACGGCGACGTGGGCTCGGGCAAGACCGCGGTGGCGGCGCTGGCGCTGGCGGTCGCGGCGCGGGCGGGGAAGCAGGCGGCGCTGATGGCTCCGACTGAGGTGCTGGCCGAGCAGCACCACGAGAGCCTGCGGGAGCTGCTGGGGCCGCTGGGGATCGAGCCGGTGCTGCTGACGGGCGGCCTGCCGGGGAGACAGCGGCGTGCGGCGCTGGAGGCGCTGGCGGAGGGCCGGGTGGCGTGCGCGGTCGGCACGCACGCGCTCTTCTCGGACGGCGTGGAGTTCGCGCGGCTGGCGGTGGTGGTGATCGACGAGCAGCACCGCTTCGGCGTGCGGCAGCGGGCGCGGCTCTCGGGCAAGGGCGAGCGGCCGAACGTCTTCGTGATGTCCGCGACGCCGATCCCGCGGACGCTGGCGCTGGCCGTCCACGGCGACTTCGACATCTCCGTGATCGACGAACTGCCGCCCGGGCGGAAGGATCCGGTGACCGAGCTTCTCCCTGCGGGGGAGCGCGCGCGAGCGTGGGAGCTTCTGCGCGAGCGCGTCGCCAAGGGGCGGCAGGCCTACGTCGTCTGCCCGGCGATCGATCCGTCGGAGGAGATGGCGGCGGCCACGGAGACCTTCAAGGCGCTGTCGGCGGGGCCGCTGAGCGACCTGCGGCTGGGGCTTGCCCACGGCCGGATGACGACCGAGGAGCGCCACGAGGCGATGCGGGCCTTCCGCGACGGGGAGACGGCTGTGCTGGTCGCGACGAGCCTGATCGAGGTCGGGGTGAACGTGCCGAATGCCAGCACGATCGTGATTGAGAACGCCGAGCGCTTCGGGCTGGCCCAGCTCCACCAGCTTCGCGGGCGCGTCGCGCGGGCGGGCTGGCAGCCGCACTGCCTGCTGCTGACGGGCAGTGGCAACTCCGAGACGCTGGCGCGGCTGGGGGTGCTCACGCGGACCACCGACGGCTTCGAGATCGCCGAGGAGGACCTGCGGCGGCGTGGGCCGGGGGAGCTTGACGGGGTGCGGCAGAGCGGGCTGCCGGATTTCCGCATCGCGAGCATCATCGCCGACACCGGGGCGCTGGTGGACGCGCGGGAGGACGCCTTCGCGATCATCGAGCGCGATCCGAAGCTGGAGAGCGCTGAGCACCTTCCGCTGCGGGGGCTGGTGCGGAGGGCGTGGAGCGGCGGGATGTGGACGTTGTGACGGCGACGACCGCAGGCGGTTGCATCGGGAGGTCCATCGATTCATGCGCGTGATAGGCGGGACCGCGGGCTCGCTGCAGCTTCAATGCCCGAAGGGGTTGCGCATTCGCCCGACTGCTGATATTATTAGGGAGACGTTGTTCAACAGCCTCGGGCCGCAGGTGGCCGGTGCGGCATTCTGCGACCTCTACGCGGGCTGTGGGAGCGTCGGGATCGAGGCCGCGAGCCGGGGCGCCGCGCGGGTCGTATTCATCGAGCGGACGCGTCCGGGTGTCGAGACCATCGAGGCCAACGCCGAGCACTGCGGCGTGGCCGACGTGTGCACTGTGATCCGCGGGGACGTGCTTGCCTGCTACGAGGACGCCGCTGGGCGGCACGGGCCCTTCGACATCGTGTTCGTTGATCCGCCCTACGGTGCGGAGGAGTTGCCCGATCTCGCGAGGCGTCTGATCGCGGGCGAGGGGATGGCGGAGTTCGGCACGGTTGTTCTGCAGTATCCGGGCCGGCAGGAGCTGGAGGGTGTGCGTGAGCCCGACCGGATCAAGCAGTTCGGTGAGAGCGTGCTGGCGTTCTTCTTCGTGGAGACGACCGGCGCGTGAGGATGGGCGCGTGGGACGCGGTCGGTGACTGCATGAGCGATCTTCGCAAGGCAATCTGCCCGGGGACGTTCGACCCGGTCCACCTGGGGCACCAGGACATTTTTGAGCGGGCTGCGGGGCTCTTCGATCAGGTGATCATCCTCGTAGCCGCCGTGTCAGGCAAGGACCCGTTGCTTCCGCTGTCGCAGCGCGCCGAGCTGGCGCGGGCGACGGCGGCGCACCTTGAAAACGTCGAGGTTGATACCTTCGAGGGGCTGCTGGTCGATCACGCCCGCGCGGTGGGGGCGGCGGCGATCGTCAAGGGCCTCCGATCGATCGCTGACTTTCAGCATGAGCAGCAGATGGCGATGATGAACCGGCGGATGCTGCCGGAGACGGACACAGTCCTCCTCGTGACCTCACCGCACGTGCAATACATCAGTTCATCGTTGATACGACAGATCTGGACACTCGGCGGCGATGTAAGCGAGTTCGTGCCGCAACCGGTCGCCGAGGCTCTGGAGAGAATGCGCCATTAATCGCAACAGAGACGAAGCCGAGGCACAGGGCACGCAGGCTCAGCCACGCCAGGCGCCGCAGGGCGAAGGCGGGGCCGGCGGCGCGCGCGAGCAGGGAGGTCATCGGATGGACATCTACCGGCTGCTCGACGAGTTGAAGGCGTTGGCCGATGAGGGTGAGAAGTGGTACTGCCGCATCCCGCCCTTCATCGGGAAGACGGTCCTCGACGCGGGTGACCTGTGGGATCTGATCACCGAGATAGAGCGCAGCCTCCCCCAGGAGATGACGGAGGCGTCGCAGCTTGCGCGTGACCGCGACCGAATCCTCGAGGAGGCGCACCAGCAGCGGGCCAAGATCATCGAGGCGGCGCGTGAGCAGGCGCAACTGATGACCTCCAACGATGAGCTGGTCAAGCAGGCCGAAGTGCGGGCCGACCAGATCATCGACGAGGCGGAGGTCGAGGCCGACCACATCCGCTCCGAGGCGGAAGCCTGGGCCCGGAGCATGGTCGAGCGGCTGGAGAACTACACAGATCGCATCCAGGCGACAGTGCAGAAGACCAAGAAGATGTTGCTCGCGCAGCAACCCGGGCGCGAGCCGGAGGAGCCCGGACCGCCACTCGAGCAGTAGCGGGCATCGGCCCGGCCTCGCCGGTCCACCCCACAATCAGCCGGGGCCAGTTGAGCCTCGGCCTGTTCGCGTCCGTCCCCTTACCCGACGGAGGTAAGCTCGTGAACGTACTTGTTGTCAATGCCGGGAGTTCGTCTCTGAAGTATGAGCTCTATGACATGAACGAAGACCGCTCCCTCGCAGCCGGCCTGTGCGAGCGGGTCGGGGGCGAGGGCGCGAACGTCGAGCAGACCGCGCACGACGGACGCGAGTACGCCGCCGACGTCGAGATGCCCGACCACGCCGTCGCATTCGATCGGGCCGTCGAGGCACTCACCGGCGACGAGGCCGGCGTGATCGACTCGCTCGAGGAGATCAGCGCCGTCGGCCATCGCGTCGTCCATGGCGGCGAAAAGTTCGCCTCCTCAGTAGTGATCGATGACAGGGTGGAGGACGCGATCGACCGCTTCGGTCAGCTCGCACCGCTGCACAACCCGCCCAACCTGATGGGCATCCGCGCAGCGCGGCACTCCCTCCCCAACGTCCCGCACGTCGCGGTCTTCGACACTGCGTTCCACCAGACCATGCCGCGTCACGCGTTCATCTACGGCCTGCCGTGGGAGATGTACGCCGAACATGGGATCCGTCGCTACGGCTTTCACGGCACCTCCCACCGGTACGTCGCGCTGCGCGCCTCGGAGTACCTCCGGGAGCATGGGATCGCGAACGAGGATCATAAGATCGTCACCTGCCATCTCGGCAACGGCTGTTCGATGACGGCGGTGAAGGCCGGCGCGTCGATCGACAACACGCTCGGCTTCACGCCGCTCGAGGGCCTGCTGATGGGCACCCGCTGCGGCGACCTCGACCCGGCCATCGTCATCTACATGGCGCAGAATCTCGGGCTCGGCCTCGAGGAGATCGACGAGCTGCTCAACAAGCAGTCGGGCCTTCTCGGCCTCTCGGGCGTCAGCAACGACATGCGCGACCTGCAGGCCGCCGCCGGGGAGGGCAACGACCGGGCGCAGCTCGCCATGAGCCTCTTCGCCTACCGCGTGCGGAAGTACATCGGGGCCTACTCGGCCGCGATGGGCGGCGTCAACTGCGTGGTGTTCACCGGCGGGATCGGTGAGAACGACTACCTGCAGCGGCGCTGGTCGGTGCAGGGCCTTGAGTTCCTCGGCATCGTGGAGGATCCGGAGAAGAACGTCCACCCGCTGCCCTTCGACAACGGGCTGATCTCGATCGGGACGGACGATTCGCCGACGCACCTGCTCGTCATCAGGACGGACGAAGAGCTGATGATCGCACGGGAGACGGTTGAGGTTCTGTCGTAGCGGCACCGGCGTGAGCGGCGTCCCCGCCTCTGGATCGATGAGATGACGGCCGCGTAGCGGCGTCCTCCCTGACACCGCCGTCCGTGCTGAGAGTCGCTTCGTGACACGAACGGAGCGAGTTCTTTCGTTGCATTGCCCCGCGCGGGCTTTCGCGGGAGGTGGCGTTAGCCCCGACGGCGAACTGCCGCGGGCTAAGTCGCTCGAACAACACCTGGCAACACACGGGGTCGGCATTGAGGTCTCCGTCAAGTCCCGGAGCAATGATGCTCGAGGATACGGGAGGCCTTCGTGTACGCTTTGCAGCGGCCCTGAGAGAGGCGCCCGATCGGCGCCGAATGTAAGGAGACGGCTCATCATGGCGATCCAGGTTCTCAACTGGGTTGCTCTCGGTCTCGTTCTGATCCTGGCGGTGCTGGCGGTGCATCTGCGCGATGTGCTCAAGGGTGCGCTGGCGCTGGCAGTGATGTCCGCGATACTCGCCGCGATGTTCTACCACTTCGGCGCCCCGTGGGCGGCGATGTTCGAACTGAGCGTGTGCGCGGGCTTCATCACCGTCCTCTTTCTCGCAGTGATCGCACTGACGGAGGCGAGGGAGCAGAATGAATAGGGCCGCGGGCTTTCTGGTATCAGTGGCGATCTTTCTGGGGCTGCTGGCGATCTTCTTCATGGACCCCGAACCGACGATGCAGGTCAGCGAGAGCACCCAGCCGTTCCGCGAGATGCTCTGGGACTACCGGTCGCTGGACCTCATCGGCCAGATGATGATCATCATGGCGGGGACCTTCGGCGTCCTGGTGCTGACGAAAGAGAGGATTGAGCGCTGATGAGTGGCTACGCAGCCGCAGGCGTGGCGATGGTCATAATCGGGATGTACGCCACCATCACACGCACGAACCTGCTCCAGATCGTCATCGGCCTCGCGATTATGTCGCGCGGCGTATCGCTGGTGTTCATCCTCGGTGGCCTGCAGACCGGGACGATGGCGGCCGCGCAGTCCGTGGTCGTCACCGCGATCCTGATCGAGGCCGTCACCGTGGCAATCGCTCTTTCCCTGGTGGTTGCCGCCTACAATCACAACAGGAGCCTGTCGATCACGGCTCTTCGGCGGCTGAAGGGGTGAGCCGACACGTCTACTGAACTGATCGCATTGTTGACAATCGTCGTGCCGCTCGGAGGCTGCCTGCTGATCCCCGTGCTCGGGGCAATCAACGAGCGGCTCATGAAGTGGTACACGGTCTCGGCCGGCTTCGCCACCGCCGCTCTGACCGTCGCGCTGATCCGCGCGAGCGCCGGCCATGAGATCACCGCCCTGTACTGGATCCCCGGAGTGGACGCCACCTTCGGCCTCCAGTTGACCGGAATCGGGATGTACGTAGCGGCCGTCGCGGGCTGCATCGGCTCACTGGCGATCCTCTACTCGATCAAATACATGGAGGATCTCGAGAGCGAGTACCGGCCCACGCGCTACTACTTCCTCACACTGCTCTTCATCGGCTCGATGATCGCGCTGGCGCTCGCCGACAACTTCCTCGTGCTCTACGTGTTCTGGGAGCTGATCGGCTTCTGCTCGTTCGCGCTGATCGCCTACGAGTACAGGAAGGCGAAGGCGCGCGAGGCGGGCGCAAAGGCATTCATCGTGACGCGCTTTGGAGACATCGGCCTGCTCGTCGGCGTCGTGGTGCTGTGGTCGGTCATGAAGGACCTCGGCGCCGAGAACCCCTTCAGCATCAAGGCCACGATCCAGGCCGCGGTCGCCGGTCAGATCCCCGCGCACCTTCTGGCGATCGCCGGTGGCGGCTTCCTCGCCGGCGCGATCGGCAAGTCGGCGCAGTTCCCGCTGCATGTGTGGTTGCCTGACGCGATGGAAGCGCCGACCACCATCAGCGCCCTGATCCACGCCGCCACGCTGGTCAACGCGGGCGTCTACCTCTGCGCCCGGACGCTGCCGATGTTCGAGCAGATCTCATGGTGGCTGCCGGCCCTGGCATGGATCGGCGCGATCTCCGCGCTGATCGCAGCCCTGCTCGCGCTGGTCGAGAAGGACCTCAAGCGTGTCCTTGCGTTCTCGACGATCTCGCAGCTTGGCTACATGATGGCGGCGGTCGGCGCCGCCTCGGTCTTCGCGAGCCAGTTCCATCTGCTCAACCACGCCACGTTCAAGGCGCTGCTGTTTCTCTGCGCCGGATCGGTGATCCACGCTGCGCACACTCGGAACATGTACGAGATGGGCGGGCTGAAGCGCTCGATGCCCATCACGCACATCACATTCCTCATCGGGACGCTCGCTCTCGCGGGCGTGCCTCTGCTCAACGGCTTCTGGTCGAAGGACGCGATCTTCGAGGCCCTCGCCCACTCCGGGCAGATCGGCCCGCTGGTGCTGCTGATCATCACGGCGCTGCTGACGGCGATCTACTCGTGGCGGATGTACTGGCTGACCTTCCAGGACGAGCCGCGCGCTGAGGGCGAGCCGCACGAGTCGCCGTGGCAGATGACCGCGCCGCTGGTCGCACTCGGCGTCGGCACACTCGTCTCGTGGCTCTACGTGGGCGGCTACACCACGAAGCTGGGGGTGGCCCTTCCCTACCACCGCGTGGAGATCATGGAGCTTGGCGAGCTGTGGCACCACACGATCTACGGTGTCGGACACGGCCCGCTCAATCCGCTGCTGCTGATCGGACTGGCGGTGGTGGCGATCCTCGTTGGGCTTGCGGTGCAGTGGGGCCGCCGCGGCGCGCCGGTGCCCGAGGCGCCGCGGATGTGGGCTGATCTCGTCACCGACACAAAGGGCTTCATGGACTGGTTCTGGGGCTTCTGGTACGTGGTGATGCGGGCCGTAGCGTCGGTACTTAGTCTCTTCCAGACGGGCGATCTCAACTACAACAGCCTGTGGCTGGCGATCGGCTTTATCGCCGTGCTGCTGATGTTCCTGGGTTGGGGATAAAGCAATGGAAGTCCTACTTCCCATCGCAACACTGTCGGGCGCGTCACTGCTCGCCTACATCGTGGGCAGGCTGTCGCGCAGTCGGATGCTGACCGGCTTCGTGGCATTCGTCGCCGTGCTCGGTGCCGGGCACGCGGTCTACCAGGTCTGGGGGCTGCTTGAGGCGGGCCGCTCTATCGGCTGGCCCGCGGCCGGCGCCCGTGTCCAGTTGCAGAGCTACCTGCTCGCGAGCCACCTCGGAGTGTTCCTCGCGGCGACCGCGCTGCTGCTGACGCTGATGGTTGTCGTCTACTCGATGCGCTACATGCATCGGCGCAACATCGGCAAGTTCTACGGCCTGCTGCTGATCATGACCGCGGGCATCGTCGGCGTCGGTTTCGCCGGTGACCTCTTCACGATGTTCGTGCTCTTCGAGGCGATGAGCATCGCCTCGTTCGTGCTGGTGGCCTTCGAGCGCGAGGAGTGGGAGCCGGTTGAGGCGGGCGTGAAGTACCTCGTGATCTCGACGGTGGGCTCGATGATGGCGCTGCTTGGGATCGCCATCGTCTACACGTGGACCGGCTCGCTGGATCTCGCGGCGCTTCCGTCGCTGCTCGAGCCCCACGTGGGCACCGCGCAGCTTATGGGCGTGATCACGCTGCTGCTGGTCGGTTTCGGCGTGAAGGCCGCGATCGTCCCGCTGCACACGTGGCTGCCCGACGCGCACTCGGCCGCACCGAGCGGGATTTCGGCAATGCTGTCGGGTATCGTCATCGAGGCCGGCCTGATCACCATGATCAAGGCGCTCATGGCCGTCGCCGCGGTGCAGTTCGGGATGCTGCTTGTGGTCCTCGCCGTGGTGACGATGTTCGTGGGCAACCTCATCGCCCTGCGCCAGAGCGACCTCAAGCGCATGTTCGCCTACTCGTCGGTCGCGCAGATGGGCTACATCGTGATGGGCGTGGGCCTCGCGATGGGCTTCCCGGCGCTGGCCGCCTTCAGCGGTATGCGCGGGGCGCTGTATCACATACTCAACCACGCGATCATGAAGGGCGGCGCCTTCCTTTGCGCCGGGGCATTCCTCTATGTCCTCGGCACCCGCGACATGCGCAAGCTCTCGGGGATCGGCCGCAGCTTCCCGCTGATCGGCATCTGCTTTCTGATGTTCGCCCTCGCCCTCGCCGGGGCCCCGCCGCTCAACGGCTGGTTCTCGAAGGTGCTGCTGGCGAAGGCAGGCGCAGACGTCGGTGGCTGGGGCATCTTCATGATCGTCATGCTGGTGCTCAACAGCGTCATATCCCTGTTCTACTACCTCGATGCGGTCAACACGGTCGTCTTCGGCCCGGTGCCGGAGGACCGGCCGAAGACACTCAAGCCGCTGCCCTTCCTGGTCGTGTTGCCGATCGTCGCGCTGGCGGCTCTGACGCTGCTGCTGGGCGTGCTGCCCGACATCGGCCTTGTGATCGTGGACCCGGCGGCCGAGCAACTCTCGGCGATGCTTACCGGCTGGTGAGCCCGGCCGGACTGATATGCATCGCACGGGGCTAAAGCGCACTTAAGTGGTGAACATTCGATGGGCGCGCGGTGTCCAAGGTACCGCGTCCGCGAGTTG
Source organism: Armatimonadota bacterium (assembly GCA_050942735.1). GTDB lineage: Bacteria > Armatimonadota > Zipacnadia > Zipacnadales > UBA5352 > UBA5352. The sequence continues at coordinate 35,958 of JBMNNW010000016.1, read as the reverse complement.
GACGGAGGCACATGCAGATGACGGCGGCAGGCGTGCTGTATCACCCGGTGACGGTGTTCGGGCTCAGTCTCTTCGCCGGCTGGCTGCTGTATGCGTTCGGCAGGGCGATCGCGCCGCCGATGCGCGCGGTGGGCGGCAAGCTCAAGACGTACGCCTGCGGGGAAAACGTCGAGGGTGATTCGTTTCCCACGGCGTATCACCTGTTTCACGCGGCGTTCATCTTCACGCTGCTGGACGTGGTCGCGCTGGTCCTCGGGACGACCCCGAAAAGCGCGATGCTGTGGCTGGCCGGGGCGTATCTTGTGGTCGGCCTGGTCGCTATAGTCATTCTGTTCAAAGACTGACGACTGAGCGGCGAGACGCTGAACGTACGCCGTTTCAACAGAGGAACCGATATGCTGAACGGATTGGTGAAGTGGGCTCGGGGCAAAAGCCCGTGGGTCTGCCATCTCAACTGTGGTTCGTGCAACGGATGCGACATCGAGATCGTGGCGGCTCTGATGCCTCGATTCGACCTCGAGCGGTTCGGAGTGTTGCTGGAGGGCAGCCCGCGCCATGCGGACGTGCTTATGGCGACGGGGCCGGTCACCCGGCAGATCCGCGACCGCGTGGTGCGGGTCTACGACCAGGTCCCCGACCCCAAGTTCGTGGTCGCGGTCGGCACCTGCGGTGTCTCGGGCGCTCCGTTCTATCCGGGCTACAACGTGCTTGGCGGCGTGGACGCGGCGATCCCGGTGGACATGTACGTCCCCGGCTGCCCCGCCCGGCCCGACGCGATCGCCTACGGGGTGCTCAAGCTCCTCGCGACGCTCGACCCGAAGGCGCAGGCGCTCGTGGAGGAGATCGAGGCCACGCATGACACCGAGGGCCTGATCTACACGCCCGAGCAGGTCGCCGAGCAGCGCGAGGGCACGGAATCATCGCTGGGCCAGAGCCCCGCTCGTGGCGAGGGCTGAGAGACCGTCGTTCGCGACAATTTGACACCGATTCGGTCGGTTCGCAGCCGCCTCATTCCCCTCGACGGCGAGGGGCGTCCGGGCGGGGTTCCTCCGCGCGCAACGCGGTATGCCCCTGGCCGCCGGAGGCGCGATGTGGGACCGGTCGGGTGTTTGCAGGTGAGCGATAGAGAGGGATCCCGGTGACGGCGTCCGAGTTGATCGAACAGATGCAGGAGAAGTATGACGGCGACCTGACCGAGGCCGACGCGCGGTCCGAGTTTGACGCGTGGGTCGGCGTGCCGCGAGAAGACGTGCAGAAGATGGCGCAGTTCATCGTCGATGAGTGGGGCCCGCTGCATCTCTCCACGATCACGGGCAATGACCGCGGGGGTCATATCGACATCATCTACCACTTCGTCGCCGACCGCGTCTCGCTCAACCTGCGCGTGGAGGTAGACAAGGGCGTTGACGAGATCGATACGATCACCCCGATCGTCCCCGCGGCGATCATGTACGAGCGGGAGATCACAGACATGTTCGGCGTGACCATCGCCGGACATCCCGACCCGCGACGGCTGGTGCTCCCTGAGGACTGGCCGGAGGGCGACTACCCGCTGCGGAGAGACGAGACCGGGGATGAGGAGGGCGAGGAGGACAATGGCTAAGCTTCAGTTTCCCATAGGCCCGCAGCATCCGGCCCTGAAAGAGCCTGAGAACCTGAGATTCGCCGTGGACGGCGAGCTGGTCGTTGACGCGGACATCCGCATCGGCTACGTGCACCGCTCGATCGAACGGAGCTGCTCGGAGCGCAACTTCGTGCAGGACCTGTACCTGTGTGAGCGCGTCTGCGGCATCTGCTCGAACGCCCACACGCAGGCCTACTGCATGGCCGTCGAGAAGATCGCGGACTTTGAGATACCCGAGCGCGCCCAGTACATCCGCATGATCATGCACGAGTTCGAGCGCATCCACAGCCACCTGCTGTGGCTGGGCGTGGCGGGTCACGAGATCGGCTTCGAGTCGCTGTTCATGTATGTCTGGCGCGATCGAGAGGTCATTCAGGACATCCTCGAGATGGTCTCAGGCAATCGCGGGCACTACGCGATGACCACGCTCGGCGGAGTGCGCTACGACATCACCGACGAGATGGCCACGAAGATCCGCGAGGGCCTGCAGTTCCTGCGGGGTCGCGCGGAGTACTACGCGGACATCGCGACGAGCGAGCAGACATTCCTCGACCGCACGATGGACGTCGGGACCGTGTCCGGCGAGCGGTGCGTTGAGCTGGGCGCGGTTGGCCCGGTCCTGCGCGCCTCGGGCGTGGACTTCGATGTGCGCCGCGCGTTCCCGTACCTCCAGTACGATAAGGTCGAGTTCCCGGTCCGCACCTCCGAGCTGTGCGACGTGCTGGGCCGGACGCTGGTGCGGGTGCAGGAGGTCATAGACGCCTGTGACATCTGCGTCCAGTGTCTCGACATGATGCCCGAGGGCGACGTCAACGCGCGCTTCCCGCGCCGGATCCCCGAGGGCGAGGCCGCCGTGCGGGTCGAGGCCCAGCGTGGCGAGCTGATCTACTACATCCGCAGCAACGGCACGGATGTGCCCGAGCGGGTGAAGATCCGAACACCAACCCTCGCGAATCTCCCCGCCTCGCTGGAGATGGTCACGGGCGGGTATATCGCGGACATCCCGATCGCGTTCGCGTCGATCGACCCATGCTTCTCCTGCACCGACCGCATGGTGGTGCTCGACGACGTCGGCTCGGGTCAGAGCCGGACGATGACGTGGGCGGATCTGGTCAAGCTGAGCCGCAATCGCTGACGAGTGGCGCTCCGACGATCTCTGGTGAGCCTTGCTCGCGGGCGTCTTCAGCGCCGATCGCACTGCCGCAACAGGTACAGCCTAATACCCCGGGCGGGCCGGAGGACGCTTCGGCGAGATGGCCCGCCCCGGGGTAACGGAAGTCGAGAGGACCGTCAATGCAGGTGTTGACGCCGCTGTTTCACGTATTTGTCTTCCCGGGGTTCCTGTTTCTCGTGGCCTTCGGGCTGTTCGCATCCTGGGTTGACCGCAAGCTGATTGCGAAGATGCAAAACCGGGTCGGCCCGCCGATGTTCCAGCCCTTCGCCGACCTGATCAAGCTGCTGGCGAAGGAGGACATCGTCCCCGAGCACGCAAATCGGGCGATGTTCGCGGCGGCTCCGCTCGTCGCCTTCGCCGGAGTGATCGCCTCCGTCATCTACATCCCGATGTGGTCGCATGAGGCCGTCAACTCTTTCACCGGCGACCTGATCGTCGTCATCTACCTGCTGACGCTGCCGGCCTTCGCGCTCGTCCTGGGCGGCTGGTACTCCACCAACCCGTTCGCGACGATCGGCGCCACGCGCGTGCTCTCGCAGCTCTTCGGCTACGAGGTCCCGTTCTTCCTCGCGTGCCTCGGGCCCGCGGTGGCGGCCAATAGCTGGTCGATCAGCGACATCGCGCTGCGCCAGAGCGACGGGGGCTGGCTGATAGTCGCCGCGCCACTGTCGTTCGCGGTGGCGATGATCGCGCTGATCGGGAAGCTCGAGCGCGTTCCATTCGACATCCCGCAGGCGAAGACTGAGATCGTGACCGGTCCGGAGGTCGAGTACAGCGGGCGCAGGCTGGCGGTCTGGAAGCTGACCTTCCTGACCGAGACGATCGTTGGTGCGGCACTGATCGCCGCGCTGTTCCTCGGCGGCCCGCACTTCTGGGGCATCCCCTACGCGTCAATGGCGCCGTGGCTCGCGGGGCTGGTCGGGATGATCGTCCTTGCGGTCAAGATCATGCTGATCGTGTTCTTCCTGTCGCTCACCCAGGCCGCGATGGCGCGCATTCGCATCGACCAGATGGTGCAGTGGTGCCTCGTGTGGCTGGGGATCCCCGCCCTGATCAACCTCGGGATTATCATATTCACGACGAGCCAGGTAGGAGTATAACCGATGGCCCGCAAACTGAGCATCGCCGCGATGGCGATGGAGCTGATGGAGTCACTGCTTGTGCGCAAGCCCGCGACCGTGCTCTACCCGGTTGAGCGGCTCGCTCCACCCGAGCGGTTCCGGGGCAAGATGCGGTATGACCCGTCCGACTGCAGCCTCTGCGGGCTCTGCCAGCGCGACTGTCCCGCCGACGTCATCAAGGTCGTCCGCAAGCGCATCGAGCGCGAGGACGGCACCAAGGAGACCGTGGGGCACGTGGAGTTCGAGATGGACCGCTGCGTGTTCTGCGGGCAGTGCGCCTACTCGTGCAACAAGGGCTCAATCAGCTTCACCACCGAGTTCGAGCTTGCGCAGGGAGACCGCAAGAAGTTCATGATGCGCGAGGAGCCCGAGCAGGTGGACGACGAGGAGTGCGACCTCGACGAGGACGTCGTGCCGTAGCGCGGCGCATGAGACATAACCCCCCGCACCTTCGAGGCGGCGCCATGGTCACGGCGCCGCCTCTTTCAGTTTCGGTGCGCCCTACTGCGCTTCGACGCACGCCGCCAGCGTTCGAACGTTGGCGATGAAGGTGCTGCTCTCGATGACACCGGTCTCCGGGCGCGTCCTCCATGCGCTGAGCGAGGTGTCCTCGATCCACGCGCCCCGCGCGTCCATCGCCCCGATGATCGCCTCGACCTCCGCAGCCGACGGCGCAGCGGTAGCCGGCTCCGACGGCCCGTCGGCGAGCAGCCGGCGGTACTCCGCATCGATCGCGTCCAGGCGGCTCTCGCGGAGGAAGCCGTAGTGATCGGGCATATCCTCGGCGCGGTAGGTGATGGCGTACTCGCGGTCAAAGAAGATCGGGCGGTTGGTCTCCAGTTCGTAGAAGCGCGCGAGGTTCCCGTCGGGCAAAAGCGAGCCGCGGAGGTACTCGATCGCCCGCGGGACAGGGTCGAGATGACGCCCGTTGCCCGTGGCGACGTAGAGCGTGAGCAGGCACTCCAGCACGCCCTGCGACTCCTCGCCGGTGATCGCGGGCGGCTCGAAGCTGCGGTCCCACACCGGCTGCATGGCCCGGTCATACTGCTGGCACCACGCGGGCTGCGGCTCGGGCATCTGCGCCAGCAGCAGGAACGCCCCGCCGCTCTCGGCCGACCGGAGGTAGCGCTCGTCCCCGTAGACCTCGTACGCGACCAGCATCGCCTCAATCATGTCCGGCGTGATGTTGTCGTTGAGGTGGTAGCAGCCGGCGAAGTCCTTCGTCCACGTCCGCGACCACTCGGCCGGGTATGACGCGGGGATGACCGGGTAGGTGGACAGGTCGGGACGATGCGCGGGGAAGCGGTCGTAGTTGTGCGACCACCCGCCAACGGGGTGCTGGACCATCAGCGCCGCCTCGAGAGCGTACAGCACGGCCTCGTGGATGGCGGCATCCTCGAAGTCCAGCGCCCGGTCAAGCCGCGCGAGGAAGCGGATGGCCGAGGCGGTGGTGTCATCATCGAGCATCGTCTGATTCGCCAGGTGCTTTCGCTGACGCCAGACGTGCCAGCCCTCCTCGCCGCCGGGGTCGGTGGTCGGGCCGCGGTCGGCATCGGGGTGGTCCACGCGGTACATCCGCTCAGCGCGCTTCTGCGGGTCGAACTGCACGGAGTAATGCCAGCCGCCCGAGAGCTGCTGGCCCTGCAGGAGGCACCGTCCGGCGTCGATGGCCGCGTCGAGCTGAAGCCGTTCGCCGGTGGCCTCCCACGCGTCGAGAAACGCCATGCCGACCGCAGGCGTTCCGGGAGGCTGCACCCACACCGCGGAGCCGTCCGTGCGGCCCTCGCCCTCCCGCAGCGACAGGTCGCCGGAGTAGCGCCAGACGTAGCCGCCGTGGTCGGCGACATGCTCGTGGTAGAAGCTCACCGCCGCGCGCAGCGCCTCGGCGGCATCGGCGACGGACGGCTGCTGCGCCTGTGCTGCTGCAGGCAGCATGACCATGAGCGACACGAGCGCGATCGTTCGCATCGTGGCACCTCCGGCCCCTGATCTCAGCGCAAGCCGGTCTACTCCTCGCCCTCGCCCTCCATCTGCGCGAGCATCAGCTTGGCGATGGCGAGCAGTGCGTGCGTCTGGGCGCCCGCGTAGCGCATCTCCACAGGGCGCTGCATGTCGTCGAGCACCATCTGTGCCTCGTCAATGTGCTCTTTCGGGGTCTGAGTCTTCATCAGGTCCGCCCTCCTCATGCGTATTGCTCCGCTCTTTCCGCGGCACGAGCGTCCCGCCCGTGCGTCGCTCCAATCATCGAACGGCCGGGCGGGGCACGCCCGCCCCCTGCAACTCGGCCGGCTCACTTCTCGTCGTTACGCTTCACCTTCACCTCGACGTTCCCCTGCGTCACCGTGCTGCCGGGCGGGACAGACCTGCCAAGCCACACGTTCGAGCCGATCACCGAGCCCCTCCCGATCACCGTCTCGCCGCCGAGGATCGTGGCGCCCGCGTAGACCACCACGTTCTCCTCCAGTGTCGGATGGCGCTTGATGTCCTTGATCGGGTTGCCCTCCTCGTCGAGCGGGAAGCTCAGCGCGCCGAGCGTGACGCCCTGATAGAGCTTCACGTTGTCGCCGATCTCGCAGGTCTCGCCGATGACCACGCCGGTGCCGTGGTCGATGAAGAAGCTCCTGCCGATCCGCGCGCCGGGGTGAATGTCGATGCCGGTGGTGGTGTGCGCCCACTCGCTCATGATTCGCGGGATCAACGGGACGTCGAGGTCGTAGAGCACGTGGGCGATGCGCTGGACGGTGATCGCCTGAAGGCCCGGGTAGCTGAGCATGATCTCCGCGTAGGTGTGTGCCGCCGGATCGCCGTAGTATGCGGCCTGAACGTCATCCACCAGCAGCTTGCGGATCCGCGGGATCTCGGCCACGAAGCGGTTGGCCAGCAACGTCGCGGTCTCGCGGACATTGCCATCGGCGTCCGCCTCACCCTTCGTGCGGGCGTAGGCGCCCGTCCAGCGGAACGGCAGGGCGCGGGCGATCTCCCGGCCGATCAGCCGGTAGCCACGCGCCAGCCTCTCCTGCACGAAGCTCTCGGTGGACGAGTCGATGTCAAGCTCGGTGTGCATCCGGCCGGGGAAGAGCACGTCCATGAAGCAGTAGAGCGCTTCGAGCACGCGGCCCCGCGAGGGGACGGGCGTGCCGACCTCCTCCGGTGTGTCGATCCCGGACTCGCCGAAGCTGCCGAAGAGCTGCTCCACCACGTAGCACGAAAGCTGCGCGGCTCCGCGGCACGCGCAGGCCTCGCGCGCCTCGCAGTCCTCGCAGCGGCTGAGCGGGAATCTCTGCTGCGCCATCCTTCAGTCCTCCTCAGGACCGGGCGGGAAGGCGATCTCGCGTCCCTCGTCCATGCCATCCCCGATGTAATACAACCGCACATCCTCGGTCTCCGGTGGCTTGCGCGAGTCACCGTAGCTCCAAATCGCGCGCACATCACCGGGCCCCTCGCGGTGGCCCATCACCGGCTTGACGTGATTGTGCGAGTACCGGGAGCCCTGCGTCAACCGCCGCGTCCGAGTCCACGTCCCACCGCCGTCGGCCGAGCGCCACTCCTCGATCTCCCCGCCGTCCTCGTGCGGCTGGCTCGGCGCGCTCGGCCCCCAGATGCGGATGTCGGCGTCGTCGAAGACCATCAGGGCGCCCGCGTCATACATATGATCGCTCTCGGTCACATCGGCGATCTGCCAGCCCTCCGGGGTCATGCGCGCGACCTTCCACCAGGCGCGGAACGTCTCGACCTCGGCTACGAGGAAGAGGATCATCGGGTTGCCGGCCGGATCGACCTGAATGTCCTTGATCCACACGCCACGCGTGCCCGAATCGTAGAGAAGCTCCGCGTGCTCCTCGTCGATCGGCAGGTCGTACGCGCCGCCGTCGCTCCGCCGCCACGTCTCGCCGCCGTCGTCGGAGTACGTGTAATAGAGATTGTACCTGCGCCCCCACAGATGCTTCTGCTCGATCTCCTCGGGTGTGCCGCCGCCGAGCCGCGACCACGCGAAGTGCACCTTCCGCGGCCAGGGGCCCTCGTCGGCGACGGTTGAGCCGTAGATCGAGTATTCGGCGCAGCCACGGGCGTCATCGGGCATACCGAAGGCCGCGATGTCCACCGGATCGGACCAGCTTCGCGCACCGTCGGTGGACATACGCGCGCGCCAGCCGGGGGCCTTGCGGTAGGAGACGAAGATCTCGCCCTCACGGAGCATCCACGGCTGCGGATACGAGGTGCTGCCCTCCTCGGGCTCGATCGGCGCCCGCTCCTCCCACTCGCTGATGTCATGCGGGCGGACGGAGCGGTGCACGAAGCTCTCGTGACCGTGCGCGCCCCAGAACATGAAGAGATGACCGGCTTCGTCGATCAGCAGCGTGGGGTTCCGGTGGGCATCGCCGTCGGGATTCTCGCCGATGACGACCGGCCAGGCCCACTCGCGCGTGGCGTGGTCGTAGAAGCTGATCGTCGGCCGGTTGCCCGCGCTGCCGTAGACGAAGTACGTGCGGTTCGCGTCGGGCCGGTAGATCGCCATCGGGCGGTGCCACGCGCAGTAGGTGGCCATCGGCCCGGAGTAGACGGCGCCCTGTCCGGGCAGCAGATTCGCCGCGCCGCAGTGGTACCAGACGCCGCGGGTCTCGGGGGCTGGGATTGCGTTGTCACTGGATATCGCCATCGCTCCTGCCTCCAGAAGAACGTTATGGTGCTTAGAGGGGACCAGGCCGCCCTACTCACCGCGTCTCTTCTTGGTCGCTGGGTGACGTCTGAGCGCGTCTAACAGTGCTTGAGGCGAGCACACCAACTCAAGATCCAATTGTTCCTTCATCTGCTTGCGCACACGCTTGAAGTCACCGTCGAAACTGACGAAGTACTGACAACCCAGATGCTGCGCAACGCACGTGTGCAGCACATCTGCAGTTCCGACCTGAAGGTACGCCATAAGCCAGATGGCAGTTTCCCAGAACTGACTCACGGTCAGGTCCAAGCGTCTAATGTTTGCGACGTACACGCCCCAAAGGCCGTGATGATCAACGTAGCTCGGCTCCAGTATCCCATCGCTCTGCAGCCCGCCAAGCGCGTTCCTCCACTCACCATCTGCCGCGTGGTGCTCGTCCCAGCAGGAGCGAAGGATGTCACCAATGTCCTTTGCACCTCGTCGATCGACCGCTTCCGCGCCAACAGCCTCGTGCAGCCAATAGCGCATGTTGCTTTCGGACATGTAGGACTGCAATTCCAGCAAAGCGACTGGACTCGTAACGAGGAGAAGGTCGCTTCCGGGCACCAGTAGTGTGTCCCGGACCTTGACCATGGTATCGAATCCCCTTGTCGCGCGCTTCGTGCGTAGCTCCGCGCTTAAGAACTGCTGGATTAGGGTCTTACTGTCGCGCAGAGGCGGCCGCCGAGGGATGTCTGCACCCTCTGTCCACCAGTAGTCGATCACGGCCGAGGTATCCAGGTACGCTGCTGGCAGAGCCGCATCTTGGAGCGCTCCATCCTCATCAAGCCACTCATCCCCTAGTGGCACCTCGGAAGGTCGCGACGTGGCCTCCAGGTAGTACTCGCTTATCTCCTCGATGCTCATACTGCTGAAGTCGGGTCTCTCACTCTCCTTGCCATTCGTCACGTTCGGTCCCCCTCCGGCATGGCCTCCTGTTCCCCGCCAAACTGCGCGAACTCGTCGCCCTCGAGGTCGAGGATGCTCTCTCCGGCGTCGAGGCGCTCGGAGACGAATCGGTCGGCGGCCATCACCGCGTCGAACACCGTGCGGTCGAGCGGGTCGCCCACCTCGAGCCCCGAGACCTCGCGCAGCACGTAGTCCGCGCCCTCGGGGTAGACGTGGTTGGCGAAGTCGCGATCGTTCTCGTACATCTCCCCGTTCTCATCGACCGCACGGAAGCGCATCCCCGCCGCCGCGCACAGTGCGGTGAAGGGTGCGTCGGTCTCCCAGCGCGCATCGAAGCGCAGCGCGCCGATCACGCGGTCCTCGCGGCCGAGCTTCCGGCGCACATCGCGCCCGACGCGGTAGATCGTGTCGCCGAGCGCCCTGTTCTCGAAGCGCTGCAGCAGGTCATCCACGTGCTCGCACTGGTTCTCCTCGTCGAACTCGTCGGGGTAGGCCGCGATCAGCGCGCGGGCCGACTCCATCATCCCCTCGCGGGTCGCCGGGCCGACCGTCGGGTGCTGCACGGCCTCCCACGTGTACACCAGCTCGGGCGCCTCGAGGTGTGCGAAATACGCGCAGAGTGCGTGGCCGAGATTGTGCACGAAGAGCTTGCGGTCCACGTAGGCCTTCATGTTCTCCTTCGGCGCCAGTTGCGGCACGTCGGGGATCGGGTTGAGGAAGGCCTTCGCGTCGCAGATGAGCGTGTTGTACGCCTCGGCATAGACCAGCAGCGGGTCCTGCTCGCGGGTCTGCTCGTCCATGATCGGGACCATCTTGCCGATGGAGGTCTCGACCGCGCCGAGCATCTCGCGGACCGGGAAGTCGCCGGGGAGCTGCTCCGCGACACCCGCGTACATCGCTTCGGCGGCGTTGCGCATGTTCTCACAGATGATCACGTCGAGCGGCCCGTTATCCAGCTCGCGCCGGCGGACCAGGCCCGCGGCGAGGTTCGGGTAGATGTAAGGAAGCGCGGCCGGGCCCACGGCGGTGGCGGCCACCCGGCAGGTCGCCAGCTCCCGCGCGACCGCCCGCATGTTGCGGCCGTCGATGCCGCGCACGTTCCTGACGACGATCGTCTTCGGCTCGCGATCCTTGATCTCAACGTTGTACTCGCCGCGCTCATTGAGCGCGTTGACGATCTCCTGGCTGACGTCAACGAAGACGACCTCGTACCCGGCGCGGGAGAATATCTGTCCGACGAAGCTGCGGCCGATGTTCCCGGCGCCGATCATTACAAGCTTCTCCATCAATCTCATCCTTCACGGTGTGCGTCCGATACGGCGCGCGTCACGCACATTTCACATCACGACGGCATTGCGCCGCCGGGGGCGGCACCTGATAGTTCCCTTCGCGCGCGGAAGGTCCTCTCCGCAGGTGGGGAAGTTCGGAGCAAGGGCGCGATCGGCCCCTCGAGAGGCGAGCGCGGGCGGACGGCGCCGTCTCAGGCCCTGTCGCCCGGCCACATGACGTAGTCGTGCTCGCGCAGCAGTTGAAGAAGCCCCTGGGTGTCCTCGATCCCGTGCTCTTCGCAGAACGCGCCGCCGTGGAGCCGCCAGAGTCCGCGGTAGGCTTCGGTGAGGGTCACTCCGCCCGGCTCCCCCTCGCGGCACTGCTTCTGCTCGGGGATCGCCGAGATGTCGCGCAGCAGCGCCAGCAGCTCCATCGTGCAGAAGTCGAAGCTGACCCGCTCGCCGCCGGCCCGGCGCATCACGTGCGCAAGCACCTGCTCCGCCCGGTCCGCCCACGCGATCTCCCGCACGGCCTCTCCCTCGAGGTGGTAGTACCCGACCGGCCCGCGGTCACTCTCGACGATGCGGAACGCCGGCGGCTCGCCGGTGACCTTCGCGCCGAGCATGCGGCTGCGCCAGTACCGCTCACTGCGCACGGTCGGGCCGGTCAGCCCGCGGTTGAACCGCGCGTGCAGGTCGGCCAGCAGCGCCGCGTCGGCGTCGGGCTCGGCCGCGCGGTCGGTCAGCTCGCCGCCGAGGTCGTCGCGCAGGCGAAGCTCGGTGGTGCAGTCCCACGTCGCGAGGTTCAACCAGCCGCTACCGCCGTAAACCTCAGAGAGGCCGTAAAGGAACGACCACTCGCAGCCCTCGGCGGTCATCCACTCGACTGCCTCGGCCAGCACCTCGCGGACGTAACCCCTGCGACGATGGTCGGGGTGTGTGCAGACGCTGCCGATGCAGGCGGCCCTCACCTCGCGGCCCATCACGTAGCTGGGGCGATGGTAGCAGGTGACGCTGGCGACCAGCGCGCCGTCAACCTCCATCACGCGCGTCTGCTCGGGCACGTAGTAAGGGTCGCGCTCGATGCCGCGCAGCCACCAGTCGCGGTGAGTCAGCATCGACCCGGCCGGCACCTCCCGCCCGTGGGTGTACGACACGTACACCAGCTCCGCGTGCTCGTCGAACTCGCTCTCATGCAGCGCTCGGACTGTCGTCGGCATCGTTCCAACTCCTCATGGCGTTGCGGCCTGCTGCCTGATGGTCAGGATGACGAACTCCGCGGGGCGCGTCGGCGCGAAGCCGACGAGGATGTTGAGTCGTCCGAGCGTGATGTCCGCGGTGGTGGTCGTGGTCGCGTCGCAGCGCACGAAGTACGCGTCCGAGGGCCTCGTGCCCTGCAGCGCGCCCTTCCGCCACAGGTCGTGCATGAACGCCTCCACCTGCGCGCGCACGTTCGCCCACGTCGGCTCGGCGTTGGGCTCATGGACGACCCAGCGCGTGCCCGCGTCGATGTTCTCCTCGATCATCAGCGCGGTCCGGCGCACCGGGACGTACCTCCACTCAGGGTCGTTGCTGAGCGTTCGCGCGCCCCACGCGACCATCCCGAGGCCCGGCAGCTCGCGCAGGGCGTTGATCCCGCGCGGGTTGAGCTCCGCGGCGTCGGCATTGGTGAGCGCGTGGCTCAGCGAATGCACTCCGCGCAGGTCGGCCTCGGTGCCCGCGGGGGCCTTCCACACGCCGCGGGCGTCGTCGGTGCGGGCGAAGATCCCCGCGACGGCGCCGGATGGGCCGCACTCACGCAGGGTCTGCGAGCCCGCCGCGTCCTGCACCTTCAGCCACGGGAAATACGTGGCGCAGTTGGGCGTTCGCGGCGGTCCGCCGGGGCTCTGCAGCCACGCCGCGATCGCCGCCGAGCTGTCGGCGCCGGCTGGCGGGTCGATGATCAGGAAGGCCCGGCGCTGCCGGCAGTACTGCTCCGCGGCGGTCAGGACCGCCGGGTCGGAGACCTCCGGGATGCACAGGACGTTGAGCGTGTCGGCGTCGCCGAGCGCGTAGATGCCCGTCGAGTTCGTCGCGTCGCCGGGCAGAGCGGCCGGGTCGGTCCGCACGACCCACGCGCGGGAGCCGCCGTTGTCGAAGAAGAGGCGCACCGCGTAGCCGACCGGGCCGTCGGCGTCAGGGCCGCCGAACTGCTGCTGGTACGCGGCGAGGCTCGTCACCAGCTTCGGGGAGTCCATCGGCCCCTGAGCGGTGGCGCCGACGAAGCCCGCGACCGAGGTCGCCGCCGGCTGGATGGTCCGAGCGCCCACCGGCAACTGCTCGACGTAGACGCCGGGCACGGTCGGTCGCTGCTGGATCGTTCCGCGAAAGCGATCGGCGGGGCGGGTCGGCGCGGTCCCCGGGTCCTCGGCGAACGCCGTTGGCGCGGCGATCACTGCAATCAACACAAGGACCGGCAGGGCTTTCATCTCTCGCATGAGGGGCCTCCTCCACCACGTTCTGTGCAGTGAACTTCGCCGCGCGTGTGGCGGCGTCCTCCCGGCGTACATGTGAGGCCCCTGCCGCCCTGCGGCGGGGGCCAGGGAGGCTGGTTGTGAGGAGCGCGGGGCATCGGAAGTGTGCAGGTGAAGGGGGCGGACGTGCGTTAACTCCTGCGTGACGCAGGTACGCAGCGCAGCTCGGTCGCGCCGACACACCCGCGGCAGGTCTGCTTTGCCTCCCTCTGCTTGCGGGTGCCCCGGCCTGCGGGATATAATGAGCGCCGAACTGGTGTTAGCACATGCGAGGGGCAGGCGCGTTGGGGCCCCCTGCCCGGCGACAGGGAGTGTCCACAGTGAGTGAGACCATCCGCACCGAGTGTTTCGACGAAACCCCCACGCGCGTTGTGTCCGGCCCCGGCGCCCTCGGGAGCAGCCGGGCGTGTCTCGCCGGGATGGGCATCGCAAGGGCCCTGATCGTGTGCGGCGCGAACGTCGCGAAGCTCCCGCAGGTCGAGGAGTTCACCCGCGCGTGCGAGGGCTGCATTGAGACGGCGGTCTTCTCCGGCGCCGAGCCCGACCCGACGGATGCGAACGTGATCGAGGGTGGGGCGATGGGCCGAGACTTCGGCGCCGAGGTCGTGATCGGCATCGGCGGCGGCTCGTCGATGGACTGCGCGAAGGCCATCGCCGCCGAGATCGGCGCGGAGGGCTGGATCGCCGCGCAGGACCGCCCCGGTGAGCCCACCGAGATCGCCCACGAGGCGCTGCCGATCGTCTGCGTCCCGACGACGGCCGGGACGGGCTCGGAAGTCAATCCTTTCTCAGTAATCACCTTCACCGAGACCGAGCGCAAGCTCGTACTCAGCCACGAGGCGCTCTACCCCCGCTGCGCGGTGCTCGACCCGACGCTGCTGGTCAGCGCGCCGACGATGGTCCGCGTCGCCGCGGGTCTCGACGCACTCACGCATGCGGTCGAGTCGTACGTGAGCAACCGCGCAACCCCGGAGACGCGGAAGTGGGCGGGGGAGAGCATTCGCGGCGTCTCGAAGTACCTCGAGAGGGTCGCTGAGGATGCCGGGGACATGCAGGCGCAGGCGGGGATGCAGCGCGCCGCGATGGTCGCGAGCCTGAGCTTCGCGCAGACGCGCCTTGGGATCGTCCACGCGATGGCGCTGCCGCTCTCGGCGCTCTTCGGCGTTCCGCACGGCGTCGCGAACGCGATCCTGCTCCCGCATGGGATGCGCTTCAACTTCGAGGCGGATGCGAAGGGCTTCGCGGCGATCGCTGCACACCTTGGCGTGGACGTCGAGGGCCTCTCCACCGAGCAGGCCGCGGCGGCCGCGCCCGAGGCGGTCGCCGCGCTCGCGCAGCGCGTCGGCGCCCCGACCGCGATGAGCGAGGTGGGTGTGAAGGCCGACGCCATCGAGCGCATGGCCGATGATGCGATGCAGTCGGCGCATGTGCATGTGAACCCGCGCGAGATCTCCCGTGAGGACGTCGTCGCCGTCTACGAGGCGGCGATGTAGCGCGGGAAGCTGCTGCTTCAGGACAGGGGCCCGCCGGCCGGCCCGTCCTGTCGTGTCGGAGACGTCGCGACCCATCGCGGGCGAGTCCGCAGGCCCGCAGCGGAGGTCACTCCATGCGCCCACGCACCGCGCTCACGGCCGCGCTGATGATCGGAGCTTTCATGACAGTCGGCCACGCCAAAGATGCGGCGACCTTCTACACTCCCGAGCGGGTCGCCATGGCGCGAGAGAACGTCGAGCGTTACGAGTGGGCGCAGGAGGAGCTTGGGCAGATCCTCGACGGGCAGCCGCAGACCTACGTGATCGGCCGCAAGTACACCTCCGCGAGAGACTACGCAGCGCAGAGCGACGACTTCATCTGGGAGCTTCAGCCCTCCACCACCATCCCCCGCATCTTCCCGAATGAGGCGCGGGCCGAGTGCCCCGTCCACGGGACCGAGGTCCGCAGGTACAACGCCTGGCACCCGTGGCGGATCGACCCGATCAACCACCCCTGGCAGATCATGTGCATGATGGGCGAGGAGTGGTATCCCAGCAACGACTTCGGCGCGGGCGACATGACCTCGGGCGACTTCCCCGATGACGGGGGCGGCTACCTCGCTCCCGACGGTCGGCGCTTCTACTTCATCCGCGAGTACGCCCATGCCTGCTACACGGCCGTGACCATCCCCACGCTCAACGCACTCTCACGCGCCTGGCTGCTCACCGGCGATCGGGCCTACGCGCGCAAGGCCGCGATTCTGCTCGCCCGCCTCGCGTCGGAGTACCCCAACCACGATGACCGCCAGGACCGCCTCTGGGCCGCCCCCTACGGCGGCCGCCACCCGCACTACGAGTGGAAGGGCGGCGGGATGATCACCGACCTGATCTGGGAGACCTTCTGCACCGAAGACGCGGTGCTCGCCTATGACGCTGTCTACGAGTACCTCGGCGATGACCCGGACCTGATCGATTTCCTCAAGGAAAAGGGCATGCCGATCGACAGCGCCGATGGTCTGCGCGAATACATCGAACACTACCTGCTGCGCGCGGCGGCGGTCGCGCTGCAGAACGGCGCGATCAAGGGCAATGAGGGCCATCACCAGGCGCTGGCGATGACAATCGCGCTCGTGCTCGACGACTACTCCGCGAATCGCCCGAACTCCCGCGACATGGTGGACTACGCCTACCACGGCACCGGGCACTGCGCATATATCATGCCGAACTTCCTCCGCAGGGACGGCGGCGGGCATGAGAGCCCGAACTACAATCGCATCAAGACCGACTTCATCCGCGTGGCGCGCCTGATGGAGGAGATCCGGGCGGTGCACCCCGACCAGTTCGGCTTCGAGCGCTACCCGGACATCTTCGGCGGCGACAGGGCCCGCGCGATGTTCGACTGGTTCATCGACTGCAAGATGCTCGGCTACTACACGCCGTCGATCGGCGACAACGGCGGCATCCGCGCGCCCCGTCGCGTCGCTCCGCAGGACTACTCCTACGTCGGGCGGCACAACGTGTACGCCTTCGAGAAGTTCGGCGACCCGCGCTACGCGCGCGCGAGCACCCGTGCCGACGGCTCACTCTTCCGCGGCGAGCTTTTCTGGGCCTATCCCGGCGAGGAGCTTAAGGCCGCGTTGAGGGACCCCGCCTCCGAGATGGTGGTCCGGTCGCGTCTGCTCGACGGCTACGGCGCGGCGATCCTCGAGTCCGGCGAGGGCGACCACCGCCGCGCGGTCTGCCTCAACTACGCCACCACCGTCGGCCACCGGCAGCAGGACAACCTCAACCTCGAGGTCTTCGCGCGCGGCGTGGACATCCTTCCCGACCTCGGCTACCCCTTCACGTGGGACTACCGCTGGGAGTGGGACGCCAACATCATGGCGCACAACACCGTCAGCGTCGGCGAGAGCCACGCCGACACCCGGCGCAGACTCGGCAACGCATGCTCGCTTTTCGCCAGCGAGGACGGGGTGCACGTGGTCGTCGCCAGCCACGACCCCTACCCCGAGGGCTACGGGCACACAAAGAACGCCGCCCCCGATGTCGATCTCTATGAACGCACGGTGCTGCTGGTGGACATCGACCCCGAACGCTTCTACGTGCTGGACCTCTTCGCAGTGCGCGGCGGTGACCAGCACGACCAGAGCTGGCACGGCCCGCTCGTCACTCCCGAGGATCCCGAACTTGAGTGGGTGGCGCAGCCGAGCGGCACCCTCGCCGGCCCCGAGGTGGAGCAGTTCGCCGAATACACCGACCGCTGGGGCCGGACGTGGACGAGCTTCCCGAGCTTCGTGAAGGATGTCCGCCGCGCCACGCTCGCCGAGCCGGCGACGTGGCACTGGGACTACGGGCTGGATGCGGGCGACCGGCTCAACCTGCACCTGCTGCCGGTCGGCGGGCCGATGCAGGTCATCCGCTGCGCCGGACGCAGCCCCGCGCGACCGGACGACTGGAAGCTCGACTATCTCGTCGCGCGGCGGCTCGTCGCCAGCGGTGAGCGCTCACTCTTCGCAACGATCATAGACGCGTATCAGGGCGCGCCGGTGGTGCACAAAGCGTGGATCGCCTCGGAGGCGCCGCTGCAGATCAAGGTGCAGTACGAGGGCGGGATCGACCTGATCACGATCGCGACTCCGCCCG
Source organism: Armatimonadota bacterium (assembly GCA_050942735.1). GTDB lineage: Bacteria > Armatimonadota > Zipacnadia > Zipacnadales > UBA5352 > UBA5352. The sequence goes on along the minus strand of JBMNNW010000016.1, from coordinate 18,538 downwards.
GCCCGAGCCGCACGACCGCGCATCGCGCGCACGGTGTGCGGGTGGTTTCGCGGCAGGGCGACGCCGTCACGAGGGACGTCCGGGTGGGCGCGGTGGGGCCAGATCCGGGCTACCTCACCGGGAAGATCGCCTCCCTGGACTACGACGACAGGACCGTCGAGATCGCGTACACCGACGGGGCCGAAGAGCTTTTCGCGCCGGGTCGGGCGGTGCGCATCTTCAATCAATACAGGACCTCGATGTTCCGCATCGAAGGAGTAGAGAGTGACGGCGATCTGCTGCGGCTGACCCTCGACACGACGGCGTTGCTTGCGCGCGGACCGGTGGCGGAGGTCCGGGACGGCTGGCTGGACGTCGATGCGTACTTCGTGTACTCAACGGGCCATGCCGATGAGGAGACCGGAGCGCTCACCAGCAGTCGGCACCTCTACTTCCGCGGCGCGAGGCTTGGCGAGGGCGCCGAGGCCTGCGCACTGCGGGGAACCGCCCGGCTGTCGGCCGAGCAGACGCGAATCTACGTCGAGGGCGGTCTCACCGCCGATGAACTGACCCGGCGCTTCGGTGGCGAGACTGTGTCAGTCTGGGAATACGGAGTCGGCGACGCGGTCGAACTCGCAGTCGTCAGGTAGGGGCGGGCGATCGGGCCGCCGCGACCGCCGTGTTGCACACGCCGACATGAACCGGAGGAACCGCATGGAACTGTCGCAGGTGACCAGTTGCGCACGGAAGATCATCGAGTCAATCGAGACGGTCATCGTGGGGAAGCATGAGTCGGTCGAGATGACCGTCGCGGGCTTCCTCTCCGGCGGGCATGTGCTGATCGAGGACATCCCCGGAGTCGGGAAGACGATGCTGGCCAGGACTCTTGCGAAGTCGGTCGGTGGGACCTTCAAGCGTGTGCAGTTCACCCCCGATCTGCTGCCCGCTGATGTCACCGGAAGCTCGGTCTTCAACCAGGTCGAAGGGTGCTTCATCTTCCGGGAGGGGCCGGTCTTCGCGAACGTGGTGCTGGCCGATGAGATCAACCGCGCCACGCCCAAGTCGCAGGCGGCGATGCTCGAGGCGATGGAGGAGTTCCAGGTGACCGCCGACGGCATCACCTACGAACTCCCGAGACCCTTCTTCGTGATGGCGACGGAGAATCCGATCGAGTACGAGGGAACGTACGCGCTCCCTGAAGCACAGCTTGACCGGTTCATCATGCGCGTCTCGCTGGGCTACCCGTCGGCGACCGATGAGGTGGAGATACTCACCCGGCAGATCAAGCGGCACCCGATCGAGGACGTCAGGCAGGTGCTCGACGAGGGCGAGGCCGCGCAGCTTCAGCGAGCGGTCCGCGACGTCTTCCTCGAGGAGTCGCTGAAGAAGTACATCGTGACGATCGTGGGGCGAACGCGGGAGTACCCTGACCTTGAACTTGGCGCGTCGCCGCGTGGTTCGCTGGCGCTGATGCGCTGCTCGCAGGCGATCGCGGCGGTCAGCGGGCGGGACTACGTGCAGCCCGACGACATCAAGCGCGTCGCGGCGGAGTGCCTCGCGCATCGGATGATCGTCAAGTCCGAGCAGAGCATCCACGGCCTGCGGGCCACGCAGATCGTCGAGGAGATTCTGCGGAGCGTTCCGACGCCGACGGATTGACGATCTGGACGCGGCAACGGCCGACGGGCGAGGGCGCCCGTCGCTCGCCGGGGACGAGCGGTAGCGAGCTATCCGTGGCACGGGCGTCTCTCGCCCGTGGGCCTGAGACGCATCTTTCGACATGCGGTGGTGGTGTGGATGACGGTTGCGCTGATCGCGGTGCTGACCGTGGTGGCCGGCGGAGTCGGCACACTCAGCGGGTTCGGCACATCGACGATCATGGTCCCGGCGCTGGTGGTGTTCTTTCCACTGCCGGAGACACTGCTGCTCGTCGGGATCATCCACTGGTTCGGCGACGTTTGGAAGATATGGCTCTTCAAGCGCGGGATACGCTGGCGGCTGTGGCTGGCCTTCGGCGTCACCGGGGTCATTTACAGCTACTGGGGCGCGACGCTCTCGGTCTCGGCGCCCGAGGACCTGATGAAGCGGATCCTCGGCGGTTTTCTGCTCATCTACGTGACCTTTCTCTTCGTGAAGACGTCATTTGAACTGCCCGCCACGACCGCCGCGGCGGGCATCGGCGGCGCGGCCTCGGGCTTCATGGCCGGGATATTCGGCGTGGGCGGCGCGGTGCGCGGGGCGTTTCTTGCGGCTTTCAATCTGGACAGGGCTGTGTATATCGCGACCTCCGGCGCTATCGCCATCGTCATAGACACCGTGCGCATCGGGGAGTACATTCACGGCGGGACGCGGCTGGCACCCGAGCTGATGTGGGGGCTTCTCCTCTTCATCCCGGCCTCCTTCGTGGGGGCGGAGCTTGCGAAGCAGGTGGTCGAGCGCATCCCGCAGGAGCAGTTCCGCCTGGTGATCGCGGCGTCTCTGCTGCTCGTGGCCCTGAAACTTGTGGTCTGGCCGTGACGGACACCTGACAGCCGGAGGCGCGCCTTCCGCGGCGCATGGGAACGACTCCGGAGTGGCCGGAGTGCAGGGCCAACCGCGTCTGCGCCTGCCCGGCGACCGACGACTGACCGCGGAATAGCTGATAACCATGGAATTCGGGAAAAAGCACGTACTCATCTGGGGTTCGATCTTCCTGCTGCTGGTGGGCCTGGTGCTCGCCGTCAGGCAGATGTACGTCATGTTTGCGGTCCTCGCGCTACTTGCGCCGGTCTCCTACCTGCTCTCGCGTGATACCCTCGGCTCGCTGGAGGTCAGGCGCGAGGCACCGGGGCTCATGAAGGAGAACCAGCAGCGACCGGTGCGGCTGGTGGTCACCAACACCGGCGTGCGACGGCGTTACTTCTTCACCATCGGGGATGAGCTGCCCGATGGCCTTGCGGTGGTGGGGGAGACGGGCGGCCGGACCCTTGTGCCGAGCCTCGCCAACGAGGAGGAGTTCCGCTTCGAGTACACACTGGAGGCGAGGTGGCGGGGCGTCTTCAAGCTCGGCCCGGCCTCCCTCAAACACTCCGATCTTATCGGCCTCTTCAACTTCGACCGAAGGATCGGACAGGCCGACGAACTTGTCGTCCACCCCACGCCGGTGCAGATTCCGCAGGTGTGGACGAGGGTGGCGTCGCTGCGGGCGCCCGAGAGGCCCCGCCGGCGCTTCCGCGGCGAGGGCACGGAGTTTTACGGAACGCGACCGTTCGTCCCCGGCGACGACCTCCGCCGGGTGGACTGGAACGCGACGGCCCGCCGCGGGCATCTGGTCGTGCGCGAGTATGAGCGGGCCGAGGCCACCGATGCCACGATCGTGCTGGACCTCGAGCAGCGCGTGCATCGCGGGAAGGGCGATGACGCAACGATCGAGCGGGCGGTGAAGCTCACCGCCTCCGTCGCCGTGCAGCTCCTCGAACGCGGCAGTTCGGTGGGGCTGGTGGCCGCGGGAGAGGATGACTTCTCAGTCGCGCCCTCCGCGGCGCCGCATCAGACGGTGAAGCTCATGGATGCGCTCGCCCGCGTCCAGGCCGATGCGAAGGACGTCTTCGCGACCGCGGTCGCCGAGCACCTGCCATACATTCCCGACGGCGGGATGGCGATCATCATCTCGCCGCGGCTTGATGAGGAGTCCCTGTCACTGGCCTCGAGTCTGCTCGATCGCGGCCATTCGGTCTCGTGGATGATCGTTGAGGCGCTCGGGGCGCCGTCGTCGGGAGAGATCGAGGCCCACCGCCTGGCGGCGCGGCTGGTCGATCGAGGCGTTGACGCATGGACGCTCGCGGCCGGTCGTCCGATCAGTCTGAGTCTAAGGAGGGTGCGTCGTGGCGGCTGAGACTCGCGATGACCTGCAGCGAACCGGCCCTCTGCTGCTCGCGGTGCTGGTGGCATGCACTGCCGCCGCGGCGGGGATGACCACGCTGCTTCAGGAGCCGGAGTTCGAGTTCGTCTTGCACCTGATGATCTTCGTGGCCGTCTTCTCCAGCGCGTTCCTCGGGCGCTGGAGCACATTCATCGGCGTCGCGGTGATCGCCGTGGGGGTCGCCGCACTGACCCAGCGGATCGCGCCGGTGCCGGGAATTGAACTGCTCTACCCGCCCGAGGTCGTGGCCGATGATGATCTCACCTGGGCCACCCTCTGGTCATGGCTGATGGTGGGCTTTTGCTTCATGCTCGGGAGCCGCCGCAACGTGCTCTTCCCGCTCGTGGCGGGCCTCGCCATCTTCGGCCTGATGGGCACGGTGAACCTCAACGCCATCATGCTGGTCACCTTCGCGATCTTTATCTTCGCGGTCGTCTTCATCTGGGGCTACGAGCACCTGCTTAACCTGGGCGAGGACCTGCCGGAGGCCGGAACGAAGGCGGCCGAGTGGCTTGGCATGGCGCGGACGCAGGCGATCGCGGGGAGTCTGCTGGTGGCGGTGCTGCTGGCGGTGGGGATGCTCATTGGTTCGGGGCTCTACCTCGTCGGGCCGCGGCTCTTCGTCGGCCCCGGCGGGATGACGCGCTACGCGCAGTACCTGCAGCGGAATCTGCTGACTTACGGAGGCGTGATCGATTCGTTCTCGGTCGGTGGCGGGCCGATCCACCTGTCATCGGCGCCCGCGATCCGCGTCAGCGCCGATCGTCCGGCGCTGTGGCGCGGGGCGGCCTATGACTACTACACGGGCACCGGCTGGCGACGGCAGTTGGAGGAGCGGATCCCGCTGCGTCGCGACGAGGAAGGCTGGTGGGTCGTTCCAGGCACCGAGGACCTGATCGGGCAGGAGAACCGGCAGGTGGTCACCCTCGACAACATGAGCGGCCGGGCACTCTACGCCGCCGCGCGCCCGGTCCGGGTGCGGATGACCGAGGAGAGCTTCGAGCGCACCAGAGCCCGGCACGCGCCCTCCGTGGACATGTACCAGACGCTGCGCACTGAGTTTATGATGAGCGAGGGGACGGAGTTCGAGGTCGTCTCGATCATGCCAACCACCGATCCGGAGACTCTGCGGGCGACCTCGACGGAGTACTCCCGGCGAATCGTTGAGTATTACCTCGAGCAGATGCAGGTGCAGGCTCAGGTCGAGCTGTCGGCCCTCGTAGAGGAGATCGTCGCCGACGCTGAGACACCCTACGATAAGGTGCAGGCGATCCGGGACTTCCTCAGCGTCACCTGCGTGTATACCACCCGCGCGCCCGCCGTGCCCTACGGCGAGGACGCCGCGGTGTACTTCGTGCAGCAGGGACAGCGAGGCGCCTGCGGCCTGTTCGCGACCTCCATGGCCGTGATGGCGCGGCTCGCCGGGGTGCCCGCGCGGGTCGCGACCGGCTACCAGACCGGCGTCTACGACCCGGAGGCCGGTCAGTACGTGCCGCTGCAGCGGGACGCACACGCCTGGGCCGAGATATACTTCGCCGGTGTCGGCTGGGTTCCGTGGGACATCTCCGCGGAGGAGCTTGATGACGATGACCTCCTCGCATTCCTCCGGGCGGGGCAGTGGCGCCGCGAACTGAGCGCGTTCCTCTCGTGGCTGGGCAACGTGGTGATGATCGCCCTCGTGATCGCCGCACTCGTCAGCGCGGTGCTCGGGCCCGGCGTGCTGCTGCGCTGGGTGCGTGGTCGGGCGCGGACGCGGACGGCGCGCGAGCGGATGGGCCTCGCCTTCGAGCGCTTCCGCCGCCGGGCCTCCAGGCTCGCCAGAATCCGGCTGGAGCGATGGCGCACGCCGGCGGAGATGCAACTGGCGCTCATCGACCGCGGCCTCGGGCACAGCCCTCAGGTGCGCGAGCGCCTCGATGAGTTCACCCGGCGGTTCTACGACCACCGCTACGGCCGTGCTGAGCCGTCCGAGGAAGAGATCGCGCGCGTGAAGGCCCAGGCGCGTGCTTTGTTGAATGACCTTCGCGAAGAGAAGCGCCGCCACCGAGGTGAGAGTGACTCGTGAGCCCGGAGCCCAGAGCCGACCTGCCCTTCACGCTGCTGTGGGGCGACGCCGACGTGCTGAAGGAACGCGCGCTTGCGCAGCTTGTGGACGCGGCGCTCGATGAGGGCGAGCGCGAGTACGGCCTGATCCGTCTCGACGCGGACGAGGACGGGCTGGACGGGGTCGTTGCGGAGATGCAGTCGGGCTCGCTGATGGCGCCGCGAAGGCTGCTGGTGGTGCGCGAGATCACGGCGCTGACGAACGCGCAGCAGAAGAAGCTGGCCGCGCGCCTGACCCCGCAGCCGGGGCTGATGGTGGTGATGCTCGCCTCGCGGGAGGCCAGTGAGCGAAGCTACGGGAAGGCTCCGGTCGCGGCCGATCTGCGCCGCGCCATCGAGGGCAACGGGCAGATCCTGCAGTTTCGCGCCCCCCGCGAGCGCGAGCTGCCTGGCTGGGCGGTGCAGGAGATGGACCGCCTCGGCAAGTCGATGCAGTACGACGCGGCCGGCCTGCTGTGCGAGAACGTGGCCGGGGACATCGATCGGCTGGTGCGGGAGCTCGAGAAGCTCGCGAGCTACGTGGGCGAGCGCTTCGAGGTCACGGTCGCGGATGTCGAAGCCGTCTCCGTCCGCTTCAGCCAGGCCGACATCTTCGAGCTGATGGACGCGATCGGGCAGAAGGACGCCGCGACGGCTCTGCGGCTGCTCGATGGCGTGGTCGGGGAGGGCTCCGAGCGGGGCGAGTTCCTCGGCTTCCTCGGGATGCTCGCCCGGCAGCTTCGGCTCATCTGGCAGGCAAGGTATGTCCGCCAGTGCAAGGTGCCGGCGGGGTCGGTGCAGAAGCTACCCGACGAGATCGCCGCCCGGCTGCCCGAGCGGCATAACTTTGCGGACGCCACCTCCGGCAACAGGGGTTGGCTGGCGGAGAAGTTCACCCGGCAGGCGTCGATGTTCAGCGACGGGCAACTGGCCCGGGCGATGGACCGTCTCTGCCAGGCCGACTTGATGCTCAAGGGTGGCGGGGAGACTCGGATGGACGAGCGCACCGTGGTAGAGCTTCTCATCGCGCAGTTGTGCCGGTGATGCGGACGCGCCGGTGAACTGATGCAACGGCCCACCAGGCGGGGACGCCCTCGCCCGGACGTCGTCCGGGGCAGAGGCGAACCGCGCAGCAGACAGAGACGAGGCGGCTGATGGACTGGCGGACGGCAGTTGGTGTAATGTGGATCACCGCTGTGCTTGCCCTGCACCTGCGCGCTCTGGTGCAGGGTGTGTTCGGCTGAGGCACGGATCTGAGGCATTGAGACGGTGACACTTTGCTTGGCGTAGTTGTCTACCTGGCCGTCATCCTGACCGCCTTCATGCTGGGTACCTGCATCCTGCGGCTCGTGCGTCTGTCGCCCGATGACGACGCACAGCGCGGGCTTGCGGCGCTCGTGGTGGGGCATGTACTGCTGGCGCTGCTGATCCTTGCGCTGGGCCTGCTGGGCTACCTGCACTGGTGGGCGCTGGCGCATCTGCTGCTGCTGGCGGCGCTGGCGGGGCTGCGGGCGCTTGATGACGCATTCCGCTGGCTCGGCGGTCTCTCCGCGCGCGTGTGCTGGGAGATGACGCGCTCACCACTGCGCGTTGTCCACTGGGTCATCGCGCTGATCATCGTTCTGCAGCTCATCGCGGCGGTTGCGCCGCCGCTGCCGACCGACTACGACGGCCTCGCCGAGCACCTCGCGATGGCGAAGACGTGGGCCGGCGACGGCCGCATCCACCCGCTGTGGTACGACCATCACTCGCAGTTCCCCGCGACCGTGCAGATGTTCTACACCCTCGCGCACGTCTTCGGAGTGCCGGGTGCCGCGAAGCTCTTTCACTGGGGCTTCGGCGTGATGGCGATCGGCGCGGCGGTGCTGACAGGTCGGCGGCTGGTGGCTCCGGCGGCGGGCTCGTGGGCCGGGCTTATCCTCGCGACCACCCCCGGCTTCGCGTGGCTGATGGGCGTGGGCTACGTCGATCTCGCGACGATCACCTGTGGCCTGCTGGCGCTGCTCTTCTTCCTGCGCTGGGCGCATGAAGGCGGCGACTGGCTCCTTTGGCTGTCGGCGGTGATGGCCGGAGCGGGCGCGGGCACGAAGATGCAGGGACTGGCGCTGATGGGCGTGCTGGCGCTGGGCGTCATCGTCGTGCTGCGCGGCCGCCGCCTGAGGGGCGTGGGGCGCGCGGCGGCCTACGTCGCCATCGCTCTGGTCGTCTGCGGACCGTGGTACCTCAAGAGCTACCTCTGGACGGGCAACCCCGTCTACCCCTTCGCGTATGAGATATTCGGCGGCGAGATGTGGTCGCAGGAGCGGGCGGAGGGCTATCATCTCAGCCAGCGCAATTACGGGAAGGGCGAACTGCCTCCCGCCGAGCAGTTGCAGGCGATGTCGCCGATCGAGCGGGCGTTCGCGGGCCCTCGCAGGCCGCTGAATATGCTGCTCGCGCCGATCAACCTCACCTTCGAGCCGACCGAGTTCACGGTGCCGCTCTCGCCACTTGGGGTGTGGGCGACCGACAGCTTCGGCCCGCTCTGGCTGATGTTGCTGCCGCTGCTTGTGCTCTTCCGCAGGCGTCCGGCGGTGAGCGTGATGATGTGGGTGCTGCTGCCGCTGTGGCTGTGGTGGCTGTGGAGCATGCAGCTTACCCGCTACCTGCTGCCGAGCCTCGCTCTTGTAGCGCCCGCGGCGGGCTGGGCCGTCGTGGAGGCCGAGCGGCATTCGAAGCTGCTCGCCGTCGTCGTGCGCTCGGCCGTCGGCGTCTGGACGGTCATCGCGCTCGGCCTGATCTGCGTCTACGTGCTGCCGCAGGCCCCGGCGGCGTTCGGGCAGGTGACGGAGGCCGAGTATCTCGGGTCAACCGCGCTCTACTCCGCCGCGAAGGCCATCAATGACCGCACCCCGGCTGATGCGAAAGTCGCGCTCTACGCTGAACCCCGCGGGTACTACCTCGACCGCGACTACCTCTGGGCGGAGGAGGGGCACTCGGCATTGATCCGCTACGAGCGCGTCGAATCCGCCGAGGACCTCGTGCGGGAGTGGCGGCGGCTCGATGTGACGCACGTGATGATCAACCTCGCTCTCTTCCCGGACCTGCAGAGCAGCGACGACCCCCTCGCCCGGAACATCCGCGGCGCGCTGGAGCAGGGGCTGCTGGAGCCGATGGAGACGCCGGAGCGGATCCGCCCTTACGTGGTGTTCCGCATCACCGTCGACTGAGCCGGGCGGGCGGCGATGCAGCGGCCTGTCCGTGGCGCGTGCGCCGCGCTCCTGCGCGGCGTCGTCGTCCCCGCGCCGCCGCTGAGACCGCCCCCGGGCAGGAACTCCCTCCACCCTCGCTGAACCCTTCGATGACGGACGTGGACTTCTGCCGGATCATGGGAGTGGTGGGTCATGCAGACCGCAGTGGCGATCATCGCGCTGGTGCTGGTCGCGGCGATGATGGCAGGCGCCCAGGAAGACGGCCGCGTGGTGGCCGAGGGCGCTGAGCCGGTTCTCGTGCAGGACGGCTTCGCGTTCACCGAGGGGCCAGCTCGCGCGGCCGACGGGAGCGTCGTGTTCAGCGACGTGCGCGCAAGCCGCAGGTACCACTGGGCGCCCGAAAGCGGCGAGGTGATGCTCGTCGCCGAGGAGACCGGCGGTGCGAACGGGATGTACTTCGACCCCGAGGGCAACCTCGTCATCTGTGAGGGCGAGCGCGGGCGGATGACATCGATCGGCCCCGACGGTGAGGTCGCGGTGGTGGCGGATCAGTATCAGGGCGCGCGCTTCAACCGGCCCAACGACGTCTGGGTCGCTCCAGATGGCGGCGTGTACTTCACCGACCCGCTCTACGGTGGGGGCGATCTCACGCAGGACGGTGAGCATGTGTACTACGTCGCGCCCGGCGGTGGCGAGGCCGAGCGCATCATCGACTGGATGACCAAACCCAACGGGCTCATCGGCACGGCGGACGGCACCACGCTTTACATCACCGACCACGGTGACGGGAAGACGTGGCAGTTCACCGTCGCGGAGGGCGGCGCGCTGACAGAGCAGTGCCTCTTCGTCGAGCATGGTGGCGACGGGATGACGATCGACGCGGAGGGCAACGTCTACCTCGCGACCGAGGGCGTGATGGCGTTCAGCCCCGCCGGTGAGCTGATCGAGCAGATCGACCTTCCGGTCCGCCCGACGAACATGTGCTTCGCGGGGCCGGAGTTGCGGACGCTGCTGATCACCGCGCGCGACTCGGTGTTCGCGGTGCAGATGCGCGTGAGCGGCGCGGAGAGATAGCGGGCAAGGCTCGCGCAGAGATCCCGTGCCGCCGTCGCTCGTGGCTTCCTCAGTAGTAATACTGCTGGAAGCTTCCCTGTCGCGCGCCGCCGCGGCCGACGGTCCAGTCCTGCTCCTCGAAGGGGAACGCCTTGATCCCGAGGTTCAGGCGCAGTTCGTCGTAGGTGCTGTCGTATGTCAGGCTCGCGATCCAGCAGTGCAGGTCGCGTGTTACGCGCAGGCTCAGGTCGCTGAGCCTGTCCTGGTAACCGCTGTAGCGCGTCAGTCCGGCGAACTGCCAGCGGTCATCGATCCGCCAGTCGAACTCGAGGTCGGCGCTGCTGAGTGAGCCATCGTCGATGTCGTAGCTGCTTGAGAGCGCGAGGTAGACGTCCCACGGGGCGGCGTGCGTCCAGCGCAACTGCAGCGGTCGCCACGTCGAGTCATTGAGCGCGTATCCGGAGACCAGTTCGAGCCGGTTGCGGTCGGAGGCATTGAGCCAGCCGCGCAGGCGCAGCTCGCGCCACTGGTCGCGGACGTAGTCGAAGCCGCCGGTCAGCTCAAAGCGCGATCGATTCGGATACTGCTGCACCAGCGAGAGCGTCGTGTAGTCGTAGACGCCGCCGTAGGAGCGGCGCAGCGGTGAGAAGCCCGCGACGGTGGCGGCGTGGTGGGCGATGCGCGAGTGCCAGTTGGAGCCGAAATCGGTGTTGATGTTGAGCGTTCCGCCCACGTTGTAGAGCGCGGAGCCGTCCGAGAAGAAGCCCTGGTCGAAGTTGAGGGTCGCGACCATCTCGGTGTTGTCGCTGATCTGGTGGCGCTCTCCGCCAAGGCCCAGGTCGATCGCGGCGGTGGTGACCTCCCGCTCGTCGGGGTACTGCACGAGTTGCCCGGCCGTGAGTTTCGCGCGGAAGGGGATCCCGCCCGGCAGCGTCCAGTCGCCCAGCCGCCGCGAGTCGGTGTTGAAGATGATCTCCGGGAGCCTCTCCAGCCGGAAGCCCTGCTGCCGGTCGCCCGCGGTCTCCCACTGCTTCTCCGCGGCCAACGCCCAGTCGAACCACTCGCCGCGATCCTGGTACTGCAGGTGCGCGGTGATGATCTCGGAGGCGGGGACGCTGCCGAACTCCGAGCGCCGCAGCACCGTGCGCAGGTCCCAGCTTGCGTTGCCGCCCAGCCGCTGGCGGTGGTTGAGCGTGCTGGTGAAGCGTTTGCTGGAGGCGAAGGCGCTGTCGGTGATCGCCCGGTCGAAGCCCAGCGTGCTGGTGGACATCTCCCCGCGGTGCGTCAGAGTCAGATTCCCCGCCAGCGACCGGGTTGCCGACTGAAAGCCGCTGTGCTCCTGCAGATTGACGTTGAGGCGAGACGACAGGCGGTCGGCGATCTCCCAGTCGTGGCGGAGGCGCGCGCTCATTGAGCCCTCGCTCGGCTGGAAGAAGAGCGAGGCCTCTCCCGAGTGCGGGCCGGTGCGGAAGTAATGATCGCCGCCGATGCCGATGCCGCGCTTCTCCGTCAGGTGCAGCCGCACGTAGCTGTTAAGCTCGCTGCTCGTGAGGTAGAGGTAGGCGAACTTGGCGTAGAAGCCCTCCACGGTGTTCTGCCCCAGCTCGGGGAAGAAGCGGTTGTTCGGGCTCTGCTGGGAGAGCACCAGGTCCCACGGGAGGCGCAGGATGGTGTTGCCGAGGACCTCCAGCCGCGGGCGCTCCATGATGACGCGGTCATCGCCGACGATGCGGATGTGCCGGGAGTGCAGGCCGTAGTGCGGCAGCTCGAGGTCGCAGCTTGTGGCGAGACCGTCGAAGGCGTCGAGGCGCTCATCCTCAGCGGTGCCGCTGACGGTCTCGGCGCGGACGAAGATCGGCTCCTCGACGCCCACCTCAAACCACTCCGGCTCAAGACGGGCGCGCGCCCCGATGACCTCCCACTGCTCAGTCTCGAAGTTGATGCGGATCAGCTCGGCGGTGGTCTGCTGCCCCTGCCGCTCGATCATCACGTTGCCGCGGAACTGCCCCCAGACGCCATCCTCGTCGATCTCGGCGGTGTCGGAGGTGACGGTGATATCGCGGTAGCGCACGATGACGTTGCCCTCGGCGATCGTGGCGCCCGCGTGGTAGTACACCCGGTCTGCATCAACGAGGATCGTGTCCTGCGATGGGCCGGGGCGCCAGTCCGGCTCGGCCGTCGCCGCCTCGGGCTCGGTCACGGTCGCCGGCCGCTCGTCCTCGGACGGCGCGCCGAGCTGCTCCTCGGCGGGCTCCGTCGCATCGACCGCGCGGTTCGGCGCAATCTGCGCGGGAGTGGTCGTGCGCGGCCCCGCGTCCGGGGGAGGCTCGCTGTCGATCACGCCCTGCGCTGTCGGCTCCGCCGCAGGTACACAGGGCATCGCGACGGCCAGCGCGACCGCCACCAGCGCAGCGCGGCAGGTTGTGTGCAGGGCGCCGGTCATCGTACGCTCCCGAGCCTCACCGAAGCCGGTAGATTCCGAGGGTCGCCGCCGCGATGAGGACGACGTTCTGCCCCCACGCGGCCACCGGGACAGGCAGCGCGCCGGCCTCGCCGAGCTGCCTCGTCCAGATCATCACCAGGAAATACCCGAACGTTATGATCATCGCGGCCATCACCCCGACCAGCGACTGCCCGCGCGCGAATCGCAGCGTGACCGGCCCGGCCAGCGCCGCGAAGACCAGGCACGAGGCCGCCATCGCCAGCCGGCTGTGCAGCTCGATCGCGTACGAGCGCCCCGCTCCCGCGGCCTGCTGCTCCCGAGCCTCGTACTCGCCGGCAAGCTCGCTGATGGTCATCTCGCCCATCCCCAGCCGACCGGGGATGCCGCCGACCGCGCCGCTCGCGACCTGCCGAAGATCGACCTCGACCCCGGCGCTGCGCAATGTCGTGAGCGACCGGCCGTCGAAGAAGTAGAGGTTCGGGCTGACCGGGTAGAGCCGCTCTCCGCGGAAGACCGCCCGCGACGCCGAGAAGAGCATCGGGTAGTCCCCGCTCTGCATCATGAAGATCATCACATCGTGCAACTCGCCGTCCTCGGCGCTGCGGTCGCCTACGAACACCTGAAGGCCCTGCCCGGTGTCGGTGAATCTGCCCGGCTCGAAGGCCAGCGACTGCCGCCGCAGCACCATCTCGCGGATGAGCTGCTCGGCCTCCGCCCGCGACCACGGGACGGCCCTTTCGCTGATCGCCAGCGTGCCCAGCGACGCCACCAGCCCCAGCGCCCACATCGGCGCCATCATCCGCGCAAAGCTCATGCCACCCGAGCGCATCGCGACGATCTCATGATCCGACGCGAGGCGGTTGACCGCCAGCGAGCAGCCCATCAGGACCGAGACCGGCAGCGCCATCACCGCCGCGTTGGGGACCTGAAGCGCGACGAAGCGCAGCACCGATGGCAGCGGCACACCGTGCTCCACGATCACCTCGACCACCTGGAAGAGCATGTGGCCGGTGATCAGCACGATGAACGCTCCCAGCGCCACGAGGAAGGGCCCGAGGGCTTCGCCGAGCAGGTAGCGGTCTGCGATGCGCATGATGGCGGACGGCGCCTCCAGGTCGCCGCACTCTCTTCTGAGCGTTGGCCGCGCGCATTTGTTCCATCGACACAGACGGCCGGAGCGCACGCCGCCCCGGCCCGAGGATGCATTCGGCGCGCGGCGCGCCGAATCCTCCGCACAGCCCCCCGCGCGGCGGCCGGACAGGCGCGTGACACCGGCTTCCACCGCGCCGAAGAGGCCTCGGCCGCCCACTCGTCGAACTCCCCCGCCAGCGCCATCATCCGCCCGGAGCTGATCGCCGATGACCTCGAAGCAGCGCGTCATGGCCGCACTCAACTTCCAGCAGCCCGACCGCGTGCCGACCGGACCATGGGCCTTCTGGAGTGAGTTCCGTGACGCGTGGCGCGAGCAGACCGGCGCCGACGAGCCGATCGAGGATCACTTCTGCGAAGATGTCTGGATCGCGGTGGCCGATGAGACGCCCTACCCGGGCCTTGCTCGAACGATCGGGACCGAGGGAGAGTACACGCTCAGCCGCGACGGCTGGGGACAGACAAAGCGCACCCGCGAGGGCGGGTCGTTCTTCGAGCAGATCGAGGTGGCCTACGACGCGGACGGCGCGCTGCGCCACGGCGAGTTCGAGGACCCGGCCCTCGACGCGCGCTACGCGGGCGTGGACGCTGTCATCGACGAACGTAAGGAGCGCTACTGCGTCTTCGCGAAGATCGGCGGCCCCTTCATCCGCACCGGCTTCATGCGCGGGGAGACGCAGTGGCTGATGGACCTCGCCGCCGACCCGCAGATGGCCGCCGAGATGGCGATGCGCACCGCGCGGCATATCACGCAGATCGGACTCGAGTCGCTGCGCCGCTGGGACCTCTACGACACCGGCGTCTGGGTCTTCGACGACATGGCCGCGACGAAGGGCCCGATGTTCTCACCGGCGACCGCAGAGGCGGTTCTCGCCCCCGCGTGGGCGCACATCGTGGACAGCTTCAAACGCGCGGGCGCCGCGAAGGTGATCCTGCACTCAGACGGCAACATCGGGCCGCTGCTCGACCTCTTCATCGACCTCGGCTTCGACGGGATCAACCCCGTGGAGTACCACGTCGGCCTCAACCCGCTGCAACTGCGGGAGCGCTACGGCGACCGTCTGGCGCTGCTGGGCGGGCTCGATAACGCGCACATCCTCCCGCGCGGCCAGCGCGCCGAACTGCGGGAGCACGTGCTGGACGTGCTCCGCGCGGGCGCGGATGGAGGCTTCGTGCTTGCCACCCACTCGGTCGGCCCGGACATCTCCGTGGATACGATGGAGTACGTGCGCGAGCTGATGCTGCAGTTCGGTCAGTACCCGATGGCGTGGGTGCGGTAGCCGCGCCTCGCCACCGGGGCTCACCGGGCGGGTCCGTCCGAGGTGCCGCCCATGGCCACCGCCACCGAGCGCTCCACGAGATCGCTGATGCTCAGGCGCGTGACGCCGGACAGCGCCGTCTCCAGCGTGTTGCTCAGTGGGGCCGCGAGGTCCACCGGGATGGCCTGTGAGCCCCGCAGCGCGCCGAGCACCGAGCCGACGGTCGCGCCGTTGCAGTCGGTGTCCAGCCCGCTCATCACCGCGATCGCGATCGAGCGCCGCACATCGCCCTTGCCGTGCAGCAGCGCCATCACGCACAGCAGGGCATTGTTGATCGTGTGGACCGCGTGGTAGTCCCCCCAGTCGGCCATGATGCGCTTCCAGGTGTCCTCCCACGACCCGTCCTCCGCACACCACTCGACGCAGGTGCGGACGGCCGAGGCGAGCCGGCAGTTCTCCGGGATCTCCGCCAGTGCCCGCTGGATGCAGGCCTCGAGGTGCTCGGCACCCAGCGCGGCTGCGATCAGCGCGCCGAAGAACATCTCGCCGTAGATCCCGTTCTTCGTGTGCGAGATGGAGGCGTCGCGATGGCACCAGGTGGCCGCGAGCTCCGGCTGTCCGGGGGCGCAGTAGGCCAGCCCGTCGGCTCGTATCTGCGCGCCGATCCACTCGCGGTAGGGGTTCATCCAGCGCGCCGTCTCCGGCGGCGGAAGCTCGTTGATGAGGTTGCGCATCGCGGCCCGCTCGGCGGTGTACGTGCTGAGAAAAGGCAGTCGGCTCAGCCACGCGTGCGCCACATCTCCGGGGCTGAAGTCGGGCCCGTGCTCCTCCATCAGCATCAGCCCAAGCACCGTGTAATCCGTGTCGTCATCGCGGACGGCGCGGTCGATGTTGGGCGCGAGGCACGGGTCCGAGGCGGGGCTGTATGAGACACCCTCGGGCGGCGTCTCCACCACCGGGAAGTAGTCCTCGAGCGGGTAGGCGTCGGCCGCCCGCAGGATCAGTTCGATCTCCCCGCGCGTCTTCCCCTCCACCGGCTTGCCCATCATGCAGCCCACGCATCGCCCCAGCCATGCGCCTGTGAGGCGGTCGCGCACCCAGTCCTCGGCGAGGCCCTCGCCGGTCCAGCGCTCGGCGTCCTTCGGGGCGGCCTCGCGAATCCCGGCGAGGTCGGACGGCTCATCGTAGGGGAAGTCGGGGCCGGGTCGCATCCGCCGGGCCATCTCGAACAAGTCGGTCAGCCGGCCCTGAACGTAGCTGTCGGCGGCGCCCTCGCAGGCCTCCAGCAGCTCCTCGAGCACCGTCGTGTCGCAGCCCTCCTGCCGCAGTTGGATGATCTCGTCCCGTGCGAGTCTGCAAAGCGTCTGTGCGCCGAGCATCGTCAATCCCTCCAGGGGCGGGACGTTCAAGTGCTGTGATTCCGTCAGGCACCGACTCGAGATTCGTCCGGTCCTCGCCGACTCCTCCCTCAGCCGCGCCGCCACCGAAGCCGCGGGGCGGGGACCGGTACCCTCCGAGGTAGTCCCGGGTCTCCGACACTCGCCGTGGGGCACGTTGCAGACGGCCCCAGGGGCATCCGTGCAGGTCGCGCGCGGCCCTCAGACGAATACCCCCGCAGTGTCCATCCGGGACGTCGAGGATGCCTTCTCATGGAGATATTCGCCAACCACGCACACGTTTTTCCCAATGACATCCGGCCTGAGGGCAGCATCGAGAGCCTCCTGAGGCTCATGGACGAATGCGGGATCGCCCGTGCGGTCTGCTTCGCGCCCCACCGCCGCAGCACCATCGAGCGCGGCTATCCCGAGCCGAACGAGTGGCTGGCCGGGGCGGTCGCGGAGGAGCCACGGCTGGTCGCCTTCGCGTGCATCCGCCCGGTCGATGAGGACGCCATCGAGCGGCTCGACGCGGCGGTGCGGATGGGCATGCGCGGCTGCAAGATCCACCCCGCCAGCGACAGATTCGACATCCTCGACGACCGCGCGATGGACTTCTACGCGGCCGCGGAGGAACTCGGCGTGGTGCTCGACTTCCACACCGGCCCTCACTGGTACCGCATCAAACACTATCACCCCCTCGGGTTCGATGAGATCGCGTGGAGGCACCCGCGCCTGAAGCTCGTGCTCGAACACCTCGGCGGACTGCCCTTCTACCATGACGTCCTCGGGGTGCTGGGCAACAACCTTCCGGTCGGGCGCCCGGGACGTCTCTTCGGAGGCATCAGCAGCGTCCTCAACCGCGATCTGCAGCGCCTGTGGTACCTCGGGATCGAGAAGGTCGGCGACGCGATCTTCCGACTCGGCGAGGACATGCCGATCTACGGCCTCGACTTCCCTTACAATCCGGTGGAGCTTGTGATCGACGAACTCCACCAGCTCAGGACTCTCAACCTCTCCGACGAGGGGTTCGGCAAGCTCTTCGGCGGCAACCTTGAGCGGGCCATCAACCACATCCCCGCATCGAACGATCGGACGGGACACTGAGGGAGATTGACCATGCGCGCGGATGACTTCACCTATCATGTGCTCGAACACCCCTTCCCTGAGGACTTCGCGAGGTGGTACCCTTACACGAAGCCCGAGGTGATCGGGGAGCGGCATGAGGCGTGGCGCCGCTGGCTTGCCCGCGTGGTCGGGGAGGGGGTGCCGGGCGTCCGCGACCACATGATCGCCGCCCGCGACCCGCAAGCTGAGGAGTGGGTCGGCGTGGTCTGGACCTCCGCCTCCCTGAACTCCCCTGAGCTGGCGCACTTTGGCTGGTTCTACGTCGCCGAGCGCTGCCAGGGGATGGGCGTAGGCAGCCGCGTCATCGAGACCTGCCTGAGCAGCCTCACTGCGGAGGGGGCGCGCGTGGTAATGCTGCCCACGCAGCTTGAGAACCAGCGGGCGATCGGCATGTACTACCGCCGCGGCTGGCAGCTCTCGATCACCGACCCGGGCGGCGATGTGTGGATGGTTCGCGAACCCGCCGGCTTCTACGAGAAGACCTTCACGCCTGACCCCGAGCGGCCGATTCACGCCGCCCCGCCCGAGCCCGCTGATTACGTCGCGCTTGACTATCTGCTGTCACGGCCCGCCGCACCGATCCGCCTTCTTCCACTCGGCCTCGTCGGCAGCAGGCGCTTCATCTCATTCGTGCACGACTGGGAGGGCTCCCGACACATGGTCGCGCGGCAGGGCGGCAGGCCCATGGCGCTCGCCGTGGCCGCCGGCGGCGACGAGGGGCCCACGCTCGACGTGTTCGGCCTCGATCGGCGCGCGATGGCCGTCGCAATCGGCGACCTCGCAGAGACCCTGCCGGATCCGCGCGCCGAAGTGGCCTCCACCGACCACGACCGGCGCGGCGCGCTCGAGGACGCGGGCTTCCGCCTCGACAGCACGCGCGCGGCCGAAGTCGCGGGCGCGCAGATCAGCCTGTGCACGTACCTTCGCTGAGGCGCGCGATCGCGGCCCCGGGCCGCGACTCAGTCATCGTCCGGGTG
>JBMNNW010000015.1:0-61437 GCA_050942735.1 Armatimonadota bacterium | reverse complement strand
CTTCGACCCATCCTGAACGTCCTGATGCGCAAGCACCGATTCGATCACCTGGTGCGCAAGCTCGGATCGCTCCCCGCTCTGCAGCAGTGCGGCCGCCCAGTTGAGGTTCGTCTCGGCGAGGTTGTACCTGCCGCTTCCATCGGGCAGCAGCGGGCTGTCCGGCGCCCCGTCCGCTCGGGCCTGCATCCGCTCCCATGCCTCCAGGCCTCCGTCGGCGGCCAGCATCGTAAGCTGCCGGCCATACTCGGCGGCGTGGACCGTCGTGAGCGCGGCCGCGCCCGTCAGGATGATCGCGAGATATCGCAGCGAACGCATGATGAATCAGGCTCCTTGTCGAGGTGTTTAGTCAATAGACTGCCCCGACCGCCTCGGAGTTTCATTACCCATACGCAAAAGGGGCCGCCACGCACAGGTGGCGGCCCCAGATTCTGCTCCGGCACGTAGGCGTGGCCGCAACGGTGCCGGTCCGCGCGCGGCGGCGCGCCCCTCCAACCGGCCGCTCCGCGCCTGCGCACCGCACGAGCGGTGGGACGCCGCGGCGCGACCGCCGGTGCGTCAGCGCTTTGAGAACTGCTTCGCGCGTCGCGCCTTCCGGAAGCCGGCGTGCTTGCGCTCTTTCACCCGTGGGTCACGCGTGAGCAGACCGGCCGGACCAAGTGCCCGGCGATGATCCACGTTCGCATCCACCAGCGCGTTGGCGATCCCGTGGCGAACCGCGCCCGCCTGGCCGGAAAGCCCGCCTCCGAGCACGATGACCTTCGCGTCATACTGACCGGCGGTGTCGGTTGCGTTGAAGGGCTCACGCACGACGACCGCGAGTCGCTCGCGCTTGAGGTACTCCCTTGGCGTCTGAGCGTTGATGGTGATCTGGCCCGATCCGTTCGGGATCAGCCAGACCTTGGCGACGGCGGACTTCCGCCGCCCCGTCCCGTATCCTGCGTAATTCGGCATGGTCGCCTCCTGCGAGTGTCGGTCGCGCGCTCTACTACTCCAGCGGCTCGGGCTGCTGCGCCGCGTGCGGGTGCTCCGGGCCGGTGTATACCTTCAGCTTGCTGAGCATCTTCCGGCCGAGGGTGTTGTGCGGAAGCATCCCCTTGATCGCCCGCCGGATGACCTCATCGGGCTCCGTCTCGAGCAACTCCCCGTAGCTCTTCGAGCGGAGGTGCCCGATGTAGCCGGTGTGCCAGTAGCGCATCTTGTCACGCGCCTTGTTCCCCGTCAGCCGCACATGCTCCGCGTCGGTTACGATGACGAAGTCACCGCAATCCACGTGCGGGGTGTAATCCGGCCGATGCTTTCCGCGCAGAACGGCCGCGACATCGCTCGCAAGCCGGCCAAGCACCTTGCCCCGCGCGCTCACGACGTACCAGTTGCGTTCTACCTCGGTCGGATTCACGGACACCGTCTTATTGTGCATCGCAATTTCTCCTCAATACGTCACCTTGATCAGCGACAGCCCCTGCGGGGGCGCCATCGTCCTCACCCGCGTCCGGTCGAGGCTGCGGAGGATCTCGCCGACCTCCTCCACTGAGATCAGGCCGCGTCCGACGTCCGTCAGCGTCCCGACGATCCGTCGCACCATCATGTAAAGAAAGCCGTTCGCCTCGGCGCGAATCTCGATCAGGTCGCCCTGCGGCTCAATGTCGAGCCGCCGAAGCTCCCGCACCGTGTTCTCAACCGAGCTTCCCGACGAACTGAATGCCGCGAAGTCGTGCTCGCCCAGCAGCACTCCGGCCGCCTCGCCCATCAGCGCGATGTCCAGCTCCCACGTCAGGTGCCAGGCGTAGCGGCCGATGAACGGCGACGGCAGCAGCCGATTAAGGATCCGGTAGCCGTAGAGCTTCCCTGTCGCGCTGTAGCGCGGATGGAAGTCCGCCGGCACCACGGACGCCTCGATGGCGCTGATCTCATCCGGCAGCAGCGCGTTGAGCGCGTTCACGATCCGCCCGGTCGGGATCGGGCTCCTCGTCGTAAAGGTCACGGTCTGTCCCACGGCATGGACGCCCGCGTCGGTGCGGCCTGAGGCCGCGATCGTCGTCCGCTCGTCGAGCAACTGGCTCAGCGCGCGCTCCAGCTCGCTCTGGACGGTCGGCAGCCCCGGCTGACGCTGGAAGCCGAAGTAGTCGGTTCCGTCGTACTGCACAACAAGCAGTACCTTGCGAAGCTCGGAATCTCCCATGGGCGCCCGCCCCGGCTTAGTCCGTCAGCTCGAGGATCGCCATCTCGGCGTTGTCCCCGACCCGCCGCCCCGCACGGATGACGCGCGTGTACCCGCCATCTCGCCCGGCGTAGCGCGGCGCGATCTCCTCGAACAGGTGCGCAACGAGGTCCTTGTCCTGAATCTTTCGCAGCACCTGTCGGCGGGCGTGCAGATCCCCGCGCTTGGCGGTGGTGATGAGCTTCTCCGCCATCCGCTGGGTCTCTTTCGCCTTCTGAACGGTAGTCTTGATCTTCTCGTGTCTGAACAGCGAATCCACCTGGCTGCGCAGCATGGCGATGCGCTGGTCGGTGGGTCGCCCAAGTTTTCGTTGGTCTATGCGGTGTCGCATCGGTTTCGTTCCTTCACATGGCACATACTGAGCCGATGGTCTTTCAGCCGTCCTCTTCTTCAACCAGCTCTTCGGCCGCCGCGGGCTCCGCGAGATCCAACTCGACCGAAGCCAGCTTCTCGATGACCTCTTCGAGCGAGCGCTTGCCGAAGTTTCGGATGTCCAGCAGGTCCTCTTCGGTCCTCTCGACCAACTGGCCGACCGTGTCGATGTTTTCCTTCTTGAGGCAGTTGAAGGTCCGCACCGAGAACTCCATCTCTTCGATCGGGAAGGAGAGTATCTTGTTCTTGACCTCTTCCTCCTCGGCCACTTCCTCCTCCACTTCCTCTTCAGGCATCTCGATCTCGGAGAAGATCGTGATGTAGCGGACGAGGATCTCGGCGGCCTTACGCACCGCATCATCGGGCATGATCGTCCCGTTGCCCCAGACCTCCAGCACGAGCCGGTCGAGGTCGGTGCGATGGCCCAGACGCGTCGGCTCCACCCGGTAGGTCGCGCGCGCCACCGGCGAGAAGAGCGCGTCCAGCGCGATCACGTCGCCGGGCCGCTTCTCGCGCCCGGGCTCCTCCACGGGGTGGTAGCCGGTGTTGCGCTCGATCCACAGCTCGATGTGCAGGCTCGAGTCATCCTCGGTCAGCTCCGCGATATGCACCGCGGGGTTGATGATCTCGATCCCGGGCGGGCACTTGATGTCGCCTGCGACGACCTCGCCCTTGCCCTCGGCATCGATCCGAGCGACGTTCTCGTCGTCTTCCTCCGCCTCATCGTGGAACTTGATGGCAAGCTCCTTGATATTCAGGCAAAGCTCCGTCGCGTTCTCGTAGACGCCATCGATGGTGGTGAAGGCGTGCGGGACGCCATCGATCCGCACGTCGGTCACCGCGGCGCCGGGGATATGTGCCAGCAGAACGCGCCTGAAGGCGTTCCCCAGCGTGTGTCCGAAGCCCCGCTCCAGCGGCTCGATGGCGAACTTTCCGTACTTCTCGGAAAGCTCCAGCGCCACCATCCCGGGGGCCAGCTCCTCTATCATTGAATACTCTCCTTTGCCGACATTCGCAGATACCAGGCCGCACTTAGCGGGAGTAGAACTCGACGACCTGCTGCTCGTCAACATCCACCTGGATGTCCTCGGGCTCGGGCAGCCGCGAAACGGTGATCGTCCTGTTCTGGGTGTCCACGTTCAGCCAGCCCGGCACCTCATAGCCTCGTCCGATCGACGCGACGACCGACTGGAGGTCGCTCGAACCCTCCCGGATCTCGATCACGTCGCCCTCCTTCACCTGGCGCGAAGGAATGTCACAGACCCTGCCGTTCACCAGCACATGCCGGTGCCGAACGATCTGCCGGGCCTGATTCTGGCTGGAGGCGAAGCCCGCGCGCCGAAGCACGCTGTCGAGGCGCCGCTCAAGCAGTGAGAGCAGCATGAAGCCCGTCACGCCCTTCGACGTGAGCGCGCGCTCGATGTACCGACGGAACTGCTTCTCGAGCAGTCCGTAGATCGCTCGCAGCTTCTGCTTCTCCCGCAACTGCAGTGCATAATCCGACGGGCGGCGCCTGCCGCGGCGCGAGTTGCCGTGCGCCCCGGGCGGGTAGGCCTTGCGCTCAATCGCGCACTTGGGCCCGTGGCAGCGTTCGCCCTTCAGAAAGAGTTTCTGTCCTTCACGCCGGCAGAGCCGGCAGACCGGTCCGGTATATCGGGCCATCTATCTTTCACCTCCGCAGGCGGCTGTGCGGCACTGTGGCCGCAGCCTGACCTGCAACTACATCCGTCGCCTCTTCTTCGGTCGGCAGCCGTTATGCGGGGTCGGAGTAACGTCCTTGATCTCGCCCACGTCCATCCCCACCGCCTGCATCGCGCGCACGGCGGTCTCACGCCCCGAGCCGGGGCCCTTGGTGAAGACCTCGACGCGGCGAATCCCCGCGTCCATCGCCTTGCGGGCCGCGTTCTCGGCCGCAAGCTGCGCGGCAAACGGAGTGCCCTTGCGGGTCCCCTGGAAGCCGACTGTGCCGCCGCTCTGCCAGGCCACCGTGTTCCCGCGCTGGTCGGTGACGGTGATGATCGTGTTGTTGAACGTCGACTTGATGTACACCCGGCCCTGTGCGCCCCGAGGCGCGCCTCGGCGCCCCGGCGGGGGACCCTGCGGCCGCTGCGGCCGCTCCTGGCCCGCACCCTCGGCCCTCTGCTCACCCGACGGTGCAGCCTCTGCCTGCTCCGCGGCCGGTGCCTGCTCCGCGGCCGGTGCCTGCTCCGCGGCCGGCTCCTGCTGCGCGTCGGCCTGCTCGCGCTCTTCAGCCATCGTCGTGCCTCCTGTGTATTCTCGCCGGTCGAGCCGCGGCTACTTCTTCGCCGCTGCCTTCCTCTTTCCGGCAACGGTCTTCCGCTTGCCCTTGCGCGTCCGCGCATTCGTCCGGGTGCGCTGGCCGCGCACCGGCAGCCCGCGGCGATGCCGCTGACCGCGATACGTCCCGATCTCGATCAGGCGCTGGATGTTCGCCGCCACCTCGCGCCGCTTGTCACCCTCGATCGTGTAGTCACGGTCGATGATCTCGCGAAGACGAGATGCCTCACTCTCGGTGAGGTCTCGCATCTTCGTCATCGAGTCGATCTGCGCCTGCTCGCGAATCTTCTTCGCCGTCGAGCGCCCTATCCCGTAGATATACGTCAGGGCAATCTCAACACGCTTGTTCGCCGGCAGGTCCACGCCAGCTATTCTCGGCACTGGTAATCCTCCTCAGTCGCGTCCTGAACGCCTCGTTCGCACGTTGCTCAGCCCTGCCGCTGCTTATGCCGCGGGTTCGAGCATACCACGCGCACAACGCCCTTGCGCCGAATAATCTTGCACTTGTCGCAACGCTTCTTCACCGAAGCCTGTACCTTCATCGTGTACACCCCTGCAGGTCGTGTCTTTCGCACTCGCGGATGCGCACCGGCACGTCGCCCGCGCCACATCCTTCCGACGGGGCTCGCACCCGCTCCGCTCCGCCTCGACAACACCCGGGGCCCAAAACGGACTGCACTGCAGCCCGACTACTTATGCAGCCACACAATCCGCCCGCGCGTCAGGTCATACGGCGATATCTCCACCGTGACCTTGTCGCCGGGCATGATCCGGATGTACCTCATGCGGATCTTGCCGCAGACATGTGCCAGAAGCTCGTGCCCGTTCTCCAGTTCGATCTTGAAGACCGCGTCCGGAAGCTTATCCGCCACGGTCCCAAGCACCCGGATCATCTTGGGCTCTTTCTTCTGCGTCGTCTGCTTCTTCGCCATAGGCTTACATTGCCCCAATCCGTTCGTCGGCATCATCCGCCGCGGTCAGTATCCAGCAGCCCTCACCGATGACGGCTACCGTGTGCTCGAAGTGTGCCGAGCGGCTGCCGTCGCGCGTCCTGACCTTCCAGCCGTCGGCGTCCTGCACTACCTCGTGTCCGCCCGCGTTCACCATCGGCTCAATCGCCAGCGTCATCCCCGGCGCGAGCTTCACATCATACGTGCCGCAGCGGTCATCGTCCACAAAGTTCGGAACCTGCGGCGGCTCGTGCATCTGGGAGCCGATCCCGTGACCGACAAGCGCCCGAACCACGGAAAACCCCGCCGCCTCGACGTGACTCTGCACCGCATGTGCGATATCCCGGATCGTGTTCCCCGGCCGCACCTGTGCCAGTGCCAGCTCCAGCGACTCACGCGTGACCTCGATCAGTCGCGCCGACTCCTCATCAACCTCCCCCACCGCGACCGTGAACGCGCCGTCCGAGTGCCAGCCCTCCCAGATCGCGCCCAGATCCGCCCCGAAGATGTCGCCCTCCCGGAGGATCTCATCCTCAGACGGGATCCCGTGCACAACACAGTCATTCACCTGCGAACAGATCGTCGCCGGAAAGCCCTGGTAGCCCTTGAAGGACGGCCGCGCGCCAGCCTCCACGATCACTTCCTCGGCTATCCGGTCCAACGCCGCCGTGCTGACCCCGGGCGCTATCGCCTCTTTGAGCCGCGCGACGGCGCGGGCGTGGATCCTGCCCGACTGGCGCATCGCCTCAAGCTCCATGTCGGTCTTGAGCCTGATCTGCGCCCCTCGGATACGCGGGCCTGACATGCTCAGCCCCGCACGGCCTGAAGCAGGCGCTCGGCGATCTGCTCGGGATCGCCTTCGCCGGATACATCCTCGAGCAGGCCGCGCTCATCGTAGTAGTCGATCAGCGGCTGCGTCTGCGCCTTGTAGACCTCCAGCCGCTCGCGGATCGCCGCGGGCTGGTCGTCGCTGCGCTGGAAAAGCTCACCCTCGCACCCCGGGTCCGGGCACTGCGCGCCGCTCTCGATGCCCTCCTGGTCCACGTGGTAGATGCCGCCGCAGTCGCCGCGGCAGAGCCTCCGGCCGCTGAGCCGCCGGATAAGCTCGTCCTCATCGACCGCCAGATTCACGACAGTCAGGGGCTCGCGACCGAGGTCGTCGAGCGTCTCGCCCAGAGCCTCCGCCTGCTCCACAGTCCGCGGGAACCCGTCGAGCACGAAACCCCTCTCGCAATCGGGCCGGGCGAGGCGCTCACGCGCAATTGCTATGACGAGTTGGTCGGGGACAAGTTCACCACGGTCCATGTACCCCTTCGCCTCGCTACCAAGCTCGGTCCCGTCGGCCACCGCCTGGCGCAGGATGTCGCCGGTGGAGATATGCGGCAGCTCCAACTCCGCCGAAAGCATCTTCGCCTGGGTGCCCTTCCCGGCACCCGGCGCGCCCAGCAGGACCACGTTGTACTCTCGATCTGCCATCGTTTCGCCTCTCTACTTCGTAACGGTCTCGGCGCTCACACGCGGTAGTCCGCAGGCCGCCCTCGAACGACAACTACCCTGCCGTCTACTTCAGGAAGCCGCGGTAGTGGCGCATCAGCAGTTGCGCCTCGATCTGCTGCATCGTGTGCAGCGTCACACCGACGACGATCAGCAGCGACGTGCCGCCAACTAGCGTGAAGGTCGTCACGCCCGTGATATCGCCCACGTAGTACTGCATCAGCGCGATGATGCCGAGGAACAGAGCGCCCGCGAGCGTGATCCGGTAGAGGATCTTGTCAAGGTAGTCGCGCGTCTTCGCGCCCGGCCTGATCCCCGGGACGGCGCCGCCGTTCTTCTGCAGATTCTCTGCGATCTGCTCAGGGTTGAACGTGACCGCGGTGTAGAAGTACGTGAACAGGATAACCAGCAGGAAGTACAGGAATGACGCGAAATGGTTCTGGCCCGGAGACGTGAACTGCACGAGCGAGAACATCGCCCGGCTCACGGCCTCGTCACTGACATTGAGCAGGTTCGAGATCCGGTCGATCGCGCCCGGTCCGGCCAGGCCCTGCGCAACCTGGGCGGGGAACATCGCCACCGAGATCGCGAAGATGATCGGCATGACGCCCGCCTGGTTGACCTTCAGCGGCAGGTAGCTGCTCTGCCCACCGTATACCCTGTGTCCGCGAACGCGTCGCGCGTACTGCACCGGGATCTTGCGTTCCGCCTGCTGGAACTTCACGATGACGTACGTCGTTGCCAGCATGATCGCAACGAGGAACGCTATGTTGAAGAACGATATCTCTCCGCCCTGCCACAGCCGCATCGTCGCCGCGATCTCCTGCGGCATGTAGGTCACGATGCCGGCGGTGATCATGATCGAGACGCCCTGGCCGACGCCATGCTCGGTGATCATGTCGGCGATCCACATCAGGAACGCAGTCCCCGCCACCATCATCAGCAGCACGTAGAGCATAAGGCCGGTGCCACCGATGAACGCCGCTCCGCTGCGGAAGAATGCGAGCATACCCAGCGCCTGCACGGTCGCGACCGCGATCGTCAGATACTTGGTCCACGCGTTGATCTTCCGCCGCCCGTATTCGCCCTCTTTCTGCAGCTCTTCGATGGCGGGGATTGCCATCGCGAGAAGCTGCATGATGATAGCGGCGGTGATGTAGGGCATGATGCCCAGGGCCATCACGGAGAAGCGCTGGATGGAGCCGCCGGCGAACGCGTCGAGCAGTTCGCCGATGCCGCCCGCGGCCTGGAACATGGTCTCGAGTGCGGCCTTATCGATTCCCGGCAGCGGCACATGAGCGCAGGCGACATACACGCCCAGCATCGCCATCAGGAAGAGGATGCGCTTGCGGATGTCCGGCACGCGCATCGCCTGTCCGAGTGACGCCAGACGCTCTCTCATTCGTCGATCACCTCGACGCTGCCGTTCGCCGCCTCAATCTTCTCGCGTGCCGAGGTGCTGAACGCATGTGCGCGCACCTTCAGAGCGATGTCAAGCTCCCCGTTGCCGAGGATCTTCACACCGTCGAGCATCTTGCTGATCAGGCCGCTCTCGAGCAGCGCTTCCGGGGTCACCTCGGCATCGGCCTCGAACCTCTCGGCCAGTGAGCCGACGTTGACGATCGCGTATTCGCTCCGGAAGATCCCGATGTTATGCGCCGCGTTAGAGGTGCCGCGGAGCTTGGGCAGCCGCCGATACAGCGGCGTCTGGCCGCCCTCAAAGCCGGGCGGGATCGAGTAGCGATGCTTCTGGCCCTTTTCGCCGCGCCCGGCCGTCTTTCCCTGGCCGGCCGCGATGCCGCGACCCACGCGCTTGCGGGACCGTCGTGACTTCGGATATGGCTTCAGATCGCTAAGATCCATCGTCTAAGCTCCTACTGCCCCTCGGCGGGCTCATAATCTATCAGGTGCGAGACGGCGCGGAGCATCCCGCGCGTCACCTCGTTGTCCGGCAGGGTGTTCGTCGTGCCGATCCCACGCAGGCCCAGTGCCCGGATCGTTCCCCGGAGCTTGGGCTTCACGCCGATCATGCTGCGCTTCTGAGTTACCTTTACCATCTCGGCCATCGTCGTCGCCACCTTATCGGTCCTGGTCCGTCCGGGTGGATGCCACGGCCGCCAGACCGTGCGCCCACCCGCCGAGCTCCGACCGGCGATCTCGCTTAGAAATCCAGCCCCGCTTCGCGGGCCGCGTCTGCAAGCGCCTTCACGCGCCCGTGGTACTTGCGGCCGCCGGTATCGAAGCAGATCTGCTCGATCCCCTCCGCCAGTGCCCGCTCGGCGATGGCGCGCCCGACCACCGCGGCGGCCTCGATGTTGCTCGTCGAACCGCTGCACTGCGCCGCCACATCGTCCTCGACGGTGGCTGCGGACACGAGTGTCTCCGCGGCCCAGTCGTCAACGACCTGGGTGTAGATATGATTGAGGCTGACGTAGACCGCCAGGCGCGGCCTCTCGGGCGTGCCGATCAGTCGCCGGCGCGCGCGCATGTGCCGCTTGTTACGCTGCTTCTTTCGATCGACTTCTGCTTTCACTCATGACACCTCGGCTCGCTCGCCGGTAATTCTCAGGATGAAACCCGCCTACATGTCCGCCCCGACCTTGGCCGCCTTGCCGGCCTTGCGCCGGATGTGCTCGCCCTGATAGCCGACCCCTTTGCCCTTGTAGGGCTCCGCGGGCCGCGACATGCGAATCTCAGCAGCAAGCTGGCCAACCTTCTGCTTGTCGGCGCCCCGGACGACCACCTTCGTGTTCTCCTCCACCGCAAGCTCGATCCCCTCTGGCGGATCGAAGATGACGTCGTGGGAGTAGCCAAGGCGCATGACAAGCTGCGTCCCCTGCATCTCGGCACGGTAGCCGACTCCGTGAATCTCCAGACGCTTCTCGAAGCCGTCGGTGACCCCGGTGATCATGTTCGCGAGCAGCGACCGCGTGAGCCCGTGCATCGCCCGGTCGTCCCGTGCGTCGCTGGGCCGATGGATGGTGATCACGTCGCCCTCGCGCCGGATCTCCATCCGGCGGCTCAGCTCCTGCGTCAGCTCGCCACGGGGGCCGCGGACGGTCGCGACGTTGCGGTCGCTGATGTCCACGTCCACTCCGCCTGGCACCTCAATTGGCATAAGGCCGATTCTCGACATTGTCATGTCTCCCTGTGAGCCGGACTACCAGACTTCCCCGACGACCTCGCCCCCGATGCCGCGCTTGCGCGCATCGCGGTCGGTCATCACGCCCTCGCTGGTGCTGATGATCGCCACACCGAGCCCGCCGAGCACTCGGGGAAGAGTGTCCTTGCCCCTGTAAACACGCCGGCCGGGCTTGCTTACGCGCTTGAGCCCTCGGATCACGGGCTCGCGGTGCTCGTCGTAGCGCAGGCGGATGCGTACCGTCCGGCCTCTGTTGATGAGCTGATAACCGCGGATATACCCCTCGCGGTGCATGATCCTGGCAATCTCAAGGTGAATCTTGGACACCGGCACGTCCACGTCGAGATGCCGCGCGATTGCGGCATTCCGCACGCGGGTAAGCATATCTGCGATTGGATCTGTCAGAACTGCCATTTCGATCCTCCCGCGGCCGCCACGCCTGCGGCCGCCGTGCGTCTGGGGAGCGTACTTTCAGGTTCGCGTCGTGCCAAGGGCCTCCGTGGAGCGCCCGCCGATCTACCAGCTTGACTTTCGGACTCCCGGAATGTTGCCCTCCAGCGCGTTCTCCCTGAAGCAGATGCGGCAGATGCCGAACTTCCTCATGTAGCCGCGCCGCCTGCCGCACAACTGGCACCGGTTGTAGTCCCGCGTGCTGAACTTGTGCTTCTGCTGGGCATCGTTGATCCACGACTTCTTAGCCATTGACTGAGCCTCCAGTGCCTGTGAAGCTACTCGCGGGCCAGGGGCAGCCCCATCGTGGTCAGCAGCTCCCGGGCCTCCTCATCTGTCTGTGCGGTCGTCACGATCGCGATGTCGAGGCCGCGCGATGTCTGCACGTCATCGTAGTTCAGCTCCGGGAAGATCAACTCGTCGGTGATCCCCAGGCTATAGTTCCCGCGACCGTCGAATGCGTCCGCCGACAGCCCCCTGAAGTCGCGAATGCGCGGGAGCGCAACGTTGAACAACCGGTCCAGAAACTCCCACATCCGCGCTCCGCGAAGCGTCACCCGCAGACCGATCGGCTGCCCCTTGCGGATCCCGAAGTTCGAGATCGCCCTCTTCGCGCGCGTCACCGCCGGCATCTGGCCGGCGATCAGAGCGAGCTCCTGCCGCGCCCGATCAAGCGCATCGATGTCGGTGTCCGCCTCTGGAACGCTCATGTTCAGGCTCACCTTCCGCGGGCGCGGAACGCGCCACACGTTGTCGTAGCCGAAGCGCTCCATGAGATGCTCAGACATCTCCTCCTCAAACCGCCGCTTCAGCCGCGGCTCCGGAGCCTGCGTTGTCTCTTTGACCTCTGTCTCTGCCATCGCGCTCTCACCGATCCCGGCGGCCAGGCCGCCTCTTTGAAAAGCTTATTGCTGCCCGATGTCCGCGCCGCACTTCTTGCACACGCGGACCTTCGACCCGTCCTCCCGCACTCGCTTGCCCACCCGCGTGCGCTCGTCGCACTCGGTGCACACGAGCATCACGTTCGACGAGTCCAGCGCTGCCGGCGTCTCAACGATGCCGCCCTGCGCCATCTGCTGCGTCTGGCGGACGGCCTTCTTCACGATGTTGATCCCGTCCACCGTCACGCGGTTGCGGTCAGGGTCAACGTCGATCACCTTCCCTCGACGCACGCGCTTCGGCGTCGAGCGGTCCTTACCAGCGATCACCTCGACGGTGTCGCCCTCGCGTATCCGCATCTTTGTCTTGCCCATCGCTTGATATCTCCCGAAGCGTCTCAGATGACCTCAGGGGCCAGAGACACGATCCTCATGTATTCTTTGTCGCGAAGCTCCCTCGCCACCGGACCGAACACGCGCGTGCACTGCGGATTCTTGTTCTCATCCACGATCACCGCCGCGTTGTCATCGAAGTTGATGACCGTCCCGTCCGAGCGCTGAACCTTATCCCGGCAGCGCACCACGACGGCCCGAACGACCTCTCCCTTCGGGATCGGACTCTGCGGTGTCACCGCCTTGGTCGAGCAGACGATCTCATCACCGAGCGTCGCAAACTTCGATCCGCTCTTGCCCATCACGCGGATGCAGTACAACGCCCTCACTCCTGAATTGTCGGCGACCCTCAAACGGGTTGTCGTCTGAATCATCGTGCCTACCTCGCATCTGCTGGGTGCGCGCGCCCCGGACCGGGATGGCCCGATCGCTTACTCTTCGTCCGCCTCTTCGGCCTGCTTCGCCTGCGCCACGACCTGCTCGGTCATGTGCGGCGGCAGTGTCTCGTAGTGTGAGAACTCCATCTCGTAGCTCGCCCGCCCCTGCGAGATCGAGCGCAGATCCGCCGCGTACCGCATCATCTCACTCTGCGGAACCTGCGCCTTGATCGCCTGCATCGTCCCGACCTGCTCGGTCCCGAGAATCCGACCGCGCTTGGAGTTGAGATCGCTCATGATGTCGCCCATGATGTCCTCAGGTCCGGTCACCGTGACGTTCATGATCGGCTCGAGCAGCACCGCGCCCGCCTGCTCCATCGCGTTGCGCAGGGCTATGCCTGCAGCGAGCTGAAACGCCATGTCCGAACTGTCAACCGGGTGTGAGCTGCCGTCGTCAAGGGTCACCTTGATATCCACGACCGGGTACCCGGCGATCTGGCCCTTTTCCATGCCCTGGCGGACACCCTTCTCGACCGCCGGGATGAAGTTCGTCGGCACCGAGCCGCCCTTGATCTCGTTGGCGAACTCGAAGCCCTCGCCTCGCTCCATCGGCTCGAGGCGGAGCCACACGTCGCCGAACTGACCGCGACCGCCCGTCTGCTTCTTGTGCCGGCCCTGCACCCGCACGGCGCGCTGCACCGTCTCCCGGTAGGCCACCCGCGGCTCGCTCATCTCGACGTCCACGTCGTACTGGTTGCGCAGCTTCGCCACGGCCACATCAAGGTGCATCGGCCCGAGACCCTTGAGCAGCAGCTCGCCGGTCTCGACATTGCGCTCGTACTGCAGGCCCATATCCTCGGCGCTCAGTCTCGACAGCGCGTCCGACATCTTGTCCGCGTCCGCCCGCGTCGCCGCCGTCACCGCGACCGCATACATCGGCTCCGGTGTCTCAGGCTGCGGCACGACCAGCTTGCTGTTCTGCGTCGCCAGCGTGTCCCCGGTGACGGTGTCATCGAGTCGCACCGCCGAACCGATATCACCGGCCACGAGCTGATCGACATTCGTGCTCTCCTGCGCCTGGTTGACGCCGAGGCTCGACAGCCGCTCCCGCTCCTGGCTCCGGGTGTTGTAAACGTCCGAGTCGGCGGCGACCGTCCCTCGCAGCACGCGCAGCAGGCTCACCTGCCCGACGTAGGGGTCGCTCAGCGTCTTGATGCAGATCAGCACCGGGTCCCCGGCCGGGTCGGGCTCGACCTCGACCTCATCGTCGCCGTCCAGCGCGATGCGCGGACCGGCATCGGCGGGGGAGACGGCCGCATCGATCAAAAAGTCCATCAGCGACCTGATCCCGATCTGCTTCGTCGCGCTCGTCGCGAGCACCGGAACCAACAGGCCCTCGCGGATCGCGATCCGCAGCCCGGTGATGAGTTCCTTCTCCGTCAGCGTGCCCTCTTCGAGATACTGCATCGTCAGGTCGTCGTCGGTCGCCGCGACCGCATCGATCAGCGCCTCGCGCGCCTCCGCGACGGCGTCGGCCATCTCGGCGGGCACCTCGGCCTTCTCTCCGCCGATCCACGCGGTCTCGGAAAGCAGGTCAACCACGCCGCTGAACTCCGCCCCCTCGCCGATCGGGAGCTGCACCGGAACTGCCTCACAGTCGGCCAGGCTCTCGTTCATGCTGCTGACGGCGCCCGCGAAATCGGCCCTCTCGGTGTCCAGCTTGTTCACGACGCCTATGACGCGGACGCCCTTCTCGCGGGCGGCGTCATACATCTTGATCGTGTGCACCTCGACGCCGGCCACCGCGTTGACGGTCAGCAGCGCGTTCTCAACGGCCCACAGCCCGTAGAGCGCGTCCACGTAGAATTCTGAGTATCCAGGACAGTCCACCAGGTTGATCTTCCCGCCACGGTGCTCCACATGGCAGAGGGCGGGCGAGATCGAGATCTTCCGCTCGCGCTCCTGCTCCTCGTAGTCCGCGGTCGCGGTGCCCGCGTCCACCGAACCGAACTGCTTGATTGCGCCGGCGGCGAAGAGCATCGCCTCGTTCAGAGAGGTCTTGCCGACGCCCCGATGACCAACGAGGGCGACGTTGCGCAGATCTTTCGGTTGCCAGCTCACCTTGCGTTCCTCCCAGTATCCGGTCGGCGCGTCTGTCCCTGATGCCGATCTTCGGGCCTTACTTTGCTCGGCGCAGGATCTCCACAACGCGCCACGACTTGTCCTTGCTCAGCGGCCGGCACTCCATTATGCGCACCTGGTCCCCGGCCCGGCACTCGTTCCTCTCATCGTGGGCCTTGAACTTGGTGTTCCGCCGCAGCACCTTGCCGTAGATCGGGTGCCGGGTGGTCCGCTCGACCTCCACGACGACGGTCTTGTCCATCCTGTCGCTGATGACAAGGCCCTCACGGGTTGGCTTCGTTCCCGAGCGCTCACTCATCACGATTGCCTCTCTCTATCCTCAGCGGCCCTGGTTTATACCCAGTTCGCGCTCATGAAGAATGGTGTTGATCCGCGCGATCGACTTGCGGTACTTCCGGATCCTCTTCGGGTCATCGATCTGCCCGGACGCGGTGCGGAAGCGCAGGTTCTGCAGGCTCTCGGTGATCGCCGCCCGCAACTCCTCCAGCTCCTCATCCGTCGCCTCGCGGCACTGGTCGATGAAATCCCGGGTGCTCTTCGCGTCCTCAGGCATAAGCATTACTCGATTCCCTCCCGGGTCACAAACTGCGTCTTGATCGGCAGCTTGTGCGCGGCGAGCCGCATGGCCTCACGGGCCAGGTCCGGGTCCACGCCGGCCATCTCGAACATGATCCGCCCGGGCTTGACGACGGCCACGAAGTACTCCGGGGCGCCCTTGCCCTTCCCCATCGGCATCTCCTGGCCGCGCTTGGTCACGGGCTTGTCAGGGAAGATGCGGATCCAGACCTTGCCGCCTCGCTGTGCGTGACGGGTCATCGCCACACGGGCCGCCTCGATCTGCCGCGAGGTAATCCACGCGGGCTCGAGGGCCATCAGGCCGAAGTCGCCGAAGTCAACATTGCAGCCGCGGTACGCCTTGCCCCTCATCCGACCGCGCATCTGCTTGCGGTGCTTGGTTCGCTTAGGCATCAACATCGCCGGTGTCCTCCTCGGCGCTGGTCTCGGTCTCATCTGCCGGCGCGGGCTCCGACGGCTCGGTCGCCGCGTCGCCCTCCACCGGTGCTCCAGCCTCTGCGGTCGAGGCCGACACGGTACCGACCTGATCGCTCTCGGGCTGTGCGAGCAACTCGTCCATCTCAGCCACGTTGGCCCCGCCCGTCGGCTCCGCCACTGGCTCCTCGACGGCCTCGGCGATCGGGCGGCTCACGGCAGGCTCGGCGGCTTCAGGTGCCTCGGGCGCCTCGGCGGTCGCAGCCTCCTCGGCCTCGGCGGCCTCACGTGCCGCAGCCTCCTCTGCCTGCTTGCGCTGCCCCTCAGGCGGGCTGGGCGGCGGCGGCAGGATCACGCCGTTGCAGACGAAGACCTGCACGCCGATGTGCCCGTAGCCGGTCACTGCCTCGGCGAAGCCGCGCTCGACGTCCGCCCGCAGCGTGTGCAGCGGGACGCTCCCGATCGGGCCCATCCGCTCGGTGCGGGCGATCTCTGCGCCCATCAGCCGGCCGCTGACCGCAACGCGGATGCCGTCCACGCCGACCCGCACCGCGCGCTCCATCGCCTGGCTCATCGCGCGACGGATCGACGCCCGCCGCTCGATCTGGCCGGCGATCTCCTCCGCGATAAGCTGCGCGTTCCGCTCCGGGTCCTTGGTCTCCTCAACATTCACGCGCACTCGTCCGGACATGAAGCTGTCGAGGTCGCGCCGCAGCGTGTCCACGTCCGAGCCGCCACGTCCGATGATGATTCCGGGCTTGGCGCTCTCGATCGTCACCGTGGTGGTGCCGGCCGCGCGCTCGATGAGAATGTTCGAGATGCCCGCATGGTGGTGGCGCTCATGGATGACCTTCCGCGCCTGCAGGTCCTCGACCAGCTGGTCCCGATACTCACGGCCCTCCGCGAACCACTTGCTGCGCGTGTCGCGGATGATCCCGAGGCGGAATCCGTAAGGATGTACTTTCTGACCCATCCGGTGTTCAGCTCCCTGGCAGTTCGTCGCCGCCCGAGGTGCGGCGCTTGTTACTGACCGGCCTCTTCTACGACCTCATCGCTCTCGTCGGTGAGGATCACCGTCACGTGGCAGGTCCGCTTGCGGATGCGGTCCGCGCGGCCCCGCGCTCGCGGCTTGATGCGAGGAATCGTCATCCCCGCGTCCACGTAGGCCCGCTCAATCTTCAGGTCCTCAGCGTCGAGGCCGAAGTTGTTCTCAGCGTTGGCGACGGCCGACTCGAGCACCTTCTCAATCTCGCGGCACGCCGGGCTCGACTGCACGGCAAGGATGGCGCGCGCCTGATCGATGCCCTTGTCCACGATCAGCGTGGTGTAGCGGCGGAGCTTACGCGGCCCGCGCCTTAGATACTTCGCTTGCGCCTTAACTTGCATGGCCCTCTCCTAACCTCTGGACACGCGCGTCAGTCTCTCGCCACCGGCACGACCCGACCGCATGCCGCGGTAGGTCCGGGTCGGCGAGAACTCGCCGAGCTTGTGCCCGACCATGTTCTCGGTGATGTAGACCGGGACATGCTTCCGGCCGTCGTAGACCGCGATGGTATGCCCCACCATGTCCGGGAAAATCGTTGACCGCCGTGACCATGTGCGGATGATCTTCTTCTCACCCTGGCGGTTCATCTTCCGCACCTTGTCCAGCAGGTGCGCATCCGCGAACGGACCCTTCTTCAGTGATCTTGCCATTGTGTCGGCCTCGCTCCTGTGCGACGGCGTTACCAGTCTTTACCGGCCGTAGCGCCGGCGTACGATGAAGCGGTTCGACGGCTTGCTGCGCTTGCGTGTGCGCTTGCCCAGAGTCTTCTTCCCCCACGGGCTGCGCGGTGAATCCATTCCGATCGGGGCCTTCCCCTCGCCGCCGCCGTGCGGGTGGTCCACCGGGTTCATGGCCGAGCCGCGCACTGTCGGGCGCTTCCCGTGCCAGCGCTTCCGCCCGGCCTTGCCCATCGAGAGGTTGTCGTGGTCAACGTTGCCCACCCGGCCGATCGTCGCCCGGCAGCGAACGTCCACCATGCGCATCTCGCCCGACGGCAGCTTGAGCAAGGCGTAGCGGCCCTCCCGAGCAACGAACTGCGCCTCGGTGCCGGCGCTGCGCGCCAGTTGCGCCCCGCGCTCGGGCGTGAGCTCCACGCAGTGCACCACCGTGCCCACCGGGATGTTCTCCAGCGGCAGGCAGTTGCCCACGCGGATGGGGGCGTCGGGCCCCGACATCACGTTCGCACCCTCGCCGATGCCGTCGGGCGCTACGATGTAGCGCTTCTCGCCGTCGGCGTAGTGCAGCAGCGCGATGTGCGCCGAGCGGTTCGGATCGTACTCGATCGCCGCAACCCTCGCGGGGACACCGTCCTTGTTGCGCTTGAAGTCGATGTCACGCAGGCGGCGCTTGTGCCCACCGCCCTGGTGGCGCACGGTCACATGGCCGTGGGTGTTCCTGCCCGCGGAGTTGTTCCGGCGGCCCTTCATCAGGCTGCGCTCGGGCTTCTTCTTCGAGATCTCAGAGCGGTCCGGCGTAACAAGCTGCCGTCGCCCCGGACTCGTCGGATTGTGTCGCTTCAAAGCCATCAATCGCACTCTCCCGTCAGTCGGTGCGCGTATCTCGCCCCGCCGGCTCAGCCGCCCATCTCGACGACGTCGATGCTGTCGCCGTCGGCGAGTGTGACCAGAGCCTTCTTGCGCTCGGCGGTGCGCCCGGTCCCGTGGCGGTAGCTGCGCCGCCGCGTCTTCCCGGCCACCCGCATGGTGTTGACGTTCGTGACGTTCACGCCGAAGAGCGCCTCGACCGCGCGTCGGATCTCGACCTTGTTCGCGCTCGGATGTACCTCGAAGGTGTAGGTGTTGATCAGCTCCGAATCGCGCATGCTCTTCTCTGTCACGACCGGCCGTCGGATGATCGTTCGGTAGTAGTTGAGCTGCTCGGTGCTAAGCACTTGCGCCCACTCCCTCGCTCAGCGCCGCCAGACCGGCCTTGCTGATGATGATCGTCTCCGCCCAGATCACGTCCCGGGCATTGATGTGCGGCGACTCGCGCATGATCAGCTTCGGGATATTCCGCCCGCTGCGGTAGACCTTCTGGTCCCGCGCCTCATCGCTGCCGAGCAGCATCAACGTGCGCCCGCTCGCGCCGAGCCCATCGAGCATCTCCAAAAAAGCTCGCGTGGAGTAGTCCTCGGCGGTCACTTCGTCGACGATGATCACCGCGCTCTCCTCGAGCTTCACGGAGAGGGCCGCGCAGAGCGCCTTGCGGCGCATCTTCCGCGTCAGCTTCGGCTTCCGCCGCGGGCCGTCCGGCCCGTGCGCCACGCCACCGCCGACGAAGATCGGGGCCGATTTCGCGCCATGGCGCGCGCGGTCGGTGCCCTTCTGCCGGTACCACTTGGCCTTCGTGAGCCTGACCTCCGAGCGCCGCAGCGTGCGGGCCGAATCCTGCGACATCGCCCGCTCCACCGCCACGACCGCCTGGTGGATGAGGCCCTCGTTGACCTCAGCGCCGAAGATCTCGTCGGACAGATCGACCTGTCCGACCTTCTCGCCCTGCCTGTCGTAGAGCGCTACCTCGGGCATTACTTGCTACCTCCCCTGGCTGCGCCCCGGTGCTTGATCTCCAGCAGACCGCCGCGAGGACCGGGCACCGAGCCCTTGATGAGCAGCACGTTGCGCTCGGCGTCCACGCCTGCGACCATCAGGCCCTTGGTGGTGCACCGCTCCGCACCCATGTGGCCCGGGCTGCGCTTCCCCGGGAAGACCCGCTGGGCGTCGGTCGCACCTGCGGACTGGGGTGAGCGGTGAACCTTCGAGCCGTGGCTGGCCGGGCCGCCGCGGAAATTGTGTCGCTTCATTCCGCCGGCGAACCCCCGGCCCTTGCTGGTGCCGGTCACCTCGATGATCTGGCCCGCCTCAAAGATCTCCACGGTCACCGAGCTTCCCTGCTCAAGCTCCTCATCGGCGAGGAGCTCGAACTCACGCACGTGTCGCTGCGGGTTCACGCCGCGCGAGAGGAAGTGCCCCAACTGCGGCTGGTTGAGCTTGCTGTGGGCGACCTCCTCGAAGCCGAGCTGAACGGCCTCATAGCCGTCCGTCTCAACAGTCTTGCGCTGCACAACCACGCAGGGACCGGCCACCACGACCGTCACCGGAATCGCCTCGCCGGTGGTCTCGTCGTAAATGCGCGTCATCCCGACCTTTTTTCCTAGCAGTCCTGTCGGCATAGCTGTCACCAACTGGGCGTCTCGTCTGGCTTCACGTTGTGTAGGTCTTGATGGCGACGTCTACGCCGCCGGGCAGATCCAACTTCATCAGCGCATCCACCGTCCGGGTCGTTGACCCGAGAATGTCGATGAGCCGCTTGTGTACGCGCATCTCGAAGTGCTCCATCGTGCGGCTTGCGCGCCCCAGGGCCGTCGGCTTGACCACGCAGTGCACGTGCTTCTTCGTGGGCAGCGGGATCGGACCCGACACGCTGGCGCCCGTCCGCTCCGCGGTCTCGACGATCTTCTGCGCCGACCGGTCGAGCAGCTTGTGGTCGAACGCCTTCAGCCTGATCCGGATCTTGTTTGCGTTGGCCATCTGCTGGTACCTCCGGGCCCTCCGGCCCATCCGCCTCTACGTCCGAGTATCAGCCCAGCAGCTCCTGCTGCTGGTTGGGCGGAACCGGCTCGTACGAGTGCGGCTCCATGTTGTACGTCGCGCGGCCCTGAGTCAGTGAGCGCAACGCCGTGGCGTACCCGAACATGTTCGCCAGCGACACGCGCAACTCGATCATCTTCGCGTCTCCTGCCGACGCGTTCACCTGGACGATCTGCGCCCGGCGGGTCGTCAGGTCATTCACGACGTCCCCGAAGTACTGCTCCGGCGTCACGACCTCCGCCGCCATTACCGGCTCAAGCAGCACCGGCTTGCCGGCGTCGAACGCGTTCTGGAAGGCCATCCCGGCGGCGATCTTGAACGCCACGTCCGAGGAGTCGACCTCGTGGAATGACCCGCCGGTCACCCTGCAGCGGACACCCACAGCCGGGTAGCCGCCTAGCGTCCCGGCCCCCATCGCCTCGTCAACGCCGTCCGCAACGGCCTTCCTGAAGTCGGGCGGGATCTCGTCTCCCTTGCTCTCGTCCTCATACTCCAGCCGTTCGTCGGTGTTGATCGGCTCCAGCTCCAGGATCACGTGACCGTACTGACCACGTCCGCCCGTCTGCTTGACGAAGCGGCCCTCGCCCCGTGCCGGGTGCCGGATGGTCTCCCGGTAGGCGACGCGCGGCCGGCCCATGTTGCCCTCGACGCCGAACTCGCGCTTGAGCCGATCGACGATGACCTCAAGGTGCAACTCGCCCATGCCCGCCAGAAGCTGCTGACCGGTCTCGCGATCGATCTCCAGCCGCAACGTCGGGTCCTCCATCGTCAGTCGCGCCAGCCCCGCGCCCAGCTTCTCCTCGTCGGCCTGCGACTTCGGCTCAATCACCATCTGGATGACCGGCTCCGGGAATGTCATGCGCTCGAGGACGAGCGGGTGGGCCTCCACGCAGATCGTGTCGCCGGTCATCGTCTGATCGAGGCCCACCGCCGCGACGATGTCGCCGGGGCCGATCGTTTCGATTTCCTCGCGCCGATTCGCGTGCATCCTCAGGAGGCGCTGGATGCGCTGCTTCCGCCCGTTGTCGGCGTTGAGCACGCGGTCACCCACGCTCGCCGTGCCTGAGTAACACCTGATGTATGTGATGTGCCCCACGAAGGGATCGACGGCAACCTTGAACGCGAGCGCGCAGAAGGGCTCATCCGGATCGGGTGCCCGCGACTCCTCCTCGCCCGTCGTCGGGTGGTCTCCGACGACCGGCGGAACATCCAGCGGCGACGGAAGGCACCGGACGATCGCGTCGAGCAGCGGCTGCACGCCCTTGTTCTTGAAGGATGAGCCGCACAGGACCGGCACAAGCGTGCCACCGATCGTCGCTGTGCGGATCGTGTCCCACATCTCCCGCGGCGTCGGATCCTCCCCCGCGAAGAACTTCTCCTCGAGGTCAGGGTTGATGTCCGCGAGGCTCACGACGAGATGCTCGCGGAAAGCCGCCACGAGATCGCGCATCTTCTCGGGGATCTCGACCTCCCTCGGAGGCGCCATCTCGTCCTCGTCAAACTCCCATGCCTTCTGCTCGACGAGGTCGACGACTCCGCGGTAGTTCTCCTCGTTCCCAATCGGAAGCTGCACCGCGACCGCCTCGGCGCCGAGCCGCTTGCGCATCTGGTGCAGCACATCGTGGAAGTCCGCGCCGATGCGGTCCATCTTGTTCACGAACGCGAGCCGCGGGATGTTGTACTTCGTGGCCTGCCGCCAGACCGTCTCGGACTGCGGCTGAACCCCGCCGACCGCGCAGAAGATGATGCAGACGCTGTCGAGCACACGCAGCGAGCGCTCGACCTCGACAGTGAAGTCCACATGACCGGGAGTGTCGATGATGTTGATCCGGTGGTCCTTCCAGTTGCAGGTCGTGGCCGCTGAGGTGATGGTGATGCCCCGCTCCATCTCCTGGGGCATCCAGTCCATCGTGGCGTCGCCGTCATGGACCTCCCCCATCCGATGCACCTTGCCCGTGTAGAACAGGATGCGTTCGGTGGTGGTGGTCTTCCCCGCGTCGATGTGCGCGGCGAAGCCGATATTTCGAGTTTTCCGCAGCGTTTCCTCAAACGGCAAATCAGTTCACCCGTGTTGCGGACGACAGCCTGTGCATCGGACCAACAGCCGTATTCCTCAGATTGGTGCTGCTGCGCGGCCTCAGTGTGCAGTGCGTATGACGGGCCCGACATCCCACGGCGCTTTCGCGCAGCCGGGCCCGCGTGAAGTTTCTTCTACTACCAGCGGTAATGCGCGTAGGCCTTGTTGGCCTCGGCCATCCGGTGCATCTCCTCGCGCCTCCGGACGGATGCGCCCTCGCGGTTCGCCGCGTCCATGACCTCACCGGCGAAGCGCTCGACCGCGGTGCGCTCGCCCCGGGCGCGCATCGCCCCGACCATCCAGCGGACGGCGAGGGTGAGCTGCCGGCGCGTGTCAACTTCGACCGGGACCTGGTAGGTCGCGCCGCCGACGCGTCGCGGGCGCACCTCGAGGTTCGGCATGACGTTGCGCATGGCGTTGCGCAGGACGACCAGCGGGTTCTCTCCGGTGCGCTCGGCGACGAGCTGCATGGCACCGTAGAAGATCTTCTCCGCGGCGGACTTGCGGCCGCCCTGCAGGATCTTGTTGATAAACCGCGTGACGAGCCGGCTCCCGAATATCTCGTCAGGCTTCAGTTCGCGCTTTGGCGCTGGGCCCTTCCTGGGCAATCGGATGCACCTCTTTCGAATCTGGCGCGGCGTTGCGTGTCACCGGCGCGACCTTCGGCGGGTCAGGAACTTCTCCGTCACGGCCTCTTCGTGCCGTACTTCGAGCGCGCCTGGCGCCGGTCCTCAACACCGGAGACGTCCAGCGTGCCACGAACAACGTGGTACTTCACCGAGTTGAGGTCCTTCACACGGCCGCCCCGTACCAGCACGATGCTGTGAGGCGCCACATTGTGGCCCTCTCCGGCGATGTACGCCGTGACCTCCTGGCGGTTGAACAGGCGCACGCGGCATACCTTGCGCAGCGCCGAGTTCGGCTTCTTCGGCGTCTGGGCCCACACCCGCGTGACGACCCCACGCCGCTGCGGAGCGCCGTCAACGCGCTTGCTCTTGCGCTTGATCGCATTCCAGTTGAACTTCAGCGCAGGTGCCTTGACCTTCTTCGTCTTCTCTTCGCGGCCCTTACGCACGAGCTGATTGATCGTAGGCATCGTCTGCTCCCTCTTACAACGCTGCGTTTCGCGGCGATCGCGTGTGCCAACACCGGGTCTGCAAAGACGCAAAAGGCCCCTCACACCAGAGGGGCCGGCAAGAGTTTCGCCGAGTTCAGATGCCTGTTGTCACAGGCACCCCTGCTTCGGTGATATCCTCGTTGTTGGCGTGCGCCCCTTTGTGCGGTGGCCGCTCACGAGTGCGTCGCAAGCCGACCCAGGTTTTCCAGCCCCACCACAAATACGACCGCATCGGGCAGTTCGAGATCGCGATTCCCTGGTTACGTGAGGTGCAACCCGCTTGCCCGTGCAGCGAGGAGTCAGTATAGGTCAAACCCGCGCCCCTGTCAAGGCGACTTCGGCACGAATCTCCAGGTTTATTGCATCTCGCCGCTACGCCCCGCTCTCAGGCCTCTCTCGGCGAATCACCGCGCGCGTCCGGCGTCATCGAGATGGCCTATTCAGGGGGGCCGCCGGAGCATCCGCGACGGCCCCCGGTTACCCACTGCGCGGCCTACTCGCCGCCCTCGGCCTGCGCCTCGCGCTTGGCGGCGGCGGCCTCGACGTCACCGAGCAGCCGCTCCATGCTCTCGGCCTCGCGCGACTTGCTCTCCGCCCCGCGCTTCGCAAGGTCCTCGAGCACGTCGCCCGAGAAGCCGACCTCGCGGTCGCGGTGCATCGGCATGCCCGAGCCGGCCGGGATCAGCCGGCCGATGATCACGTTCTCTTTCAGGCCGTAGAGCGGGTCGCGCTTGTTCTCGCACGCCGCCTCGGTGAGCACACGCGTCGTGCGCTGGAAGGACGCCGCCGAGAGGAAGCTCTCGGTCGCCAGCGAGGCCTGGGTGATCCCCAGCAGGATCGGTTCGGCCGTCGCCTGCTCGCCTCCCAGACCGGCAACGCGGTCGTTCTCCTCCATGAAGTCGAAGCGATCCACGACCTCTCCGGGCAGGAACCGCGTGTCGCCGTGGTCGATGACCTTGACCTTGAGCAGCATCCGCCGGATGATCGTCTCGATGTGCTTGTCGTTGATCGCGATCCCGTGCTCATCGCGGTAGACGCGCTGGATCTCGCGCAGCAGGTAGTCCTGCACGCCCTCGCGCCCCTGCATCGCGAGCAGCTTCTCGGGATCCACCGGGCCGGTGGTGAGCGGATCGCCCGCACGGACCTCCATGCCCTCGGAGACGAGCAGTTCGCCACGGTAGGGCACGAGGTGCTCGGTGCGGATCTTCACCATCTCGATGTCGTACTTCTTCAGCCGCTCGCGCAGCTTCTTGAGCAGCTTCTCGCCGGCCTTCGCGATCGGGCCCTCCTCGTCGGAGTTCGGCCCGTAGATGTCCTCGGCGAGGCGCTCGCCACGGATCGCGTCGGTGTCGGTGATCGGGTGTTCGGAGTGGATGACCACCGTGCGCATGCCCCGCTGG
Organism: Armatimonadota bacterium; assembly: GCA_050942735.1. Lineage (GTDB taxonomy): Bacteria > Armatimonadota > Zipacnadia > Zipacnadales > UBA5352 > UBA5352. Next base: position 36,507 of record JBMNNW010000015.1, on the reverse strand, counting down.
CTGACCTCGGCCACCACGCCGTCCACGTCGGCGGTGATCGCCTGGCCCTTGGGGGTGCGCGCCTCGAACAGCTCCTCGATCCGCAGCAGCCCGCGAACGGACGTCTCCAGCACCTTGAGCATGTCCTTGATGGCCTTCCGGCGCGTGCGGCCGCCGCCCGCCATGTCCAGTGACACGCGGCCCTGGTCGATGTCCTCCTGCAGGCTGCGCAGCGCCTGCTGCTTGCGCTTCTTCACGTCGGCCACGCCGGTGATGTACTCACCCGCGACTCCGCCGGTGTGGAAGGTGCGCATCGTAAGCTGCGTGCCCGGCTCGCCGATCGACTGCGCGCCGATGACGCCCACCGCGGTCCCGATCTCGACCAGTCGCTGGGTCGCGAGATCGCGCCCGTAGCAGTACGCGCAGATCCCGCGCGTCAGCTCACAGGTCAGCGGCGAGCGGACCTTGACCTCCTTGAGGCCGGCGTCAACGACCCTCCGGGCGTCGAGTTCCTCGATCTCGTGGTGCGCCTCAGCGATGACCTCACCGGTCTCGGGGTCGAAGATGTCCTCGGCGGCGTAGCGCCCGACGATCCGGTCGTAGAGGTTCTGGTAGGTCTCCGCGTTCGCGGGGACGTCCGTGACCGCACCGCAGTACTTGCACTCACCCTGGCGGTGATAGTCCACCATCCCGCACTGCGGGCAGTAGACGTCGTCGAGGTACATCTCGGTGACCGAGATGCCCTCCGAGGTCCCGCAGTCCTCGGACTGAATCATCGCGTCCTGCGCGACGTCAACGAGCCGCCGCGTCAGATACCCCGCGTCGGCGGTGCGCAGAGCGGTGTCCGCCAGGCCCTTCCGGGCGCCGTGGGTGGAGACGAAGTACTCGAGCAGGTTGAGGCCGTCGTGCAGGTTGTTCTTCACCGGCAGGTCCTCAATGAGCCGACCGAACGGATCGCTCATCAGACCGCGCATCCCGGTGATCTGCGAGAACTGCGTGATCGACGCGCGAGCACCGGAGGTGATCATCATCCAGATCGGGTTGAAGGTGCCGACGCCCGCGAGGATCTCGTCCGAGATCTCCTGGCGCGCCTGCTCCCAGCGCGAGAGCACGCTGCGCTCGCGCTCGTCCTCGGAGATGACGCCCTCGGCGGCGGCGCGGTTGACGCGGTCGACCTCGCGCTCGGCGCGGGCGATGATGCGGTCCTTGTCGGTCTCGATCTTCGTGTCATCGAGGCAGATGCTCAGGCCCGAGCGGGTCACGAACTTGAAGCCAAGCTCCTTGATCTCGTCGATCAGGGCGGCCGTCCGCTTCTGGCCGTAGCGCTTGTAGCAGTCGGTCACGAGGGTCGAGAGCTGCTCCTTCGCGATGTCGTGGTTGTAGTAGGGCATATCGAGCGGCAGGTGGTTGTTGAAGACCACGCGGCCGGCGGTGGTGAGCAGCATCTCGCGCCGGACGCCCACGATGAACGTGGTGTCCACCGGGCAGCGCCCCTCCAGGCACTGCTGGCCGGCGGTGTAGAGCAGCGCCGCCTGCAGGGCCTCCTCGACCTCGGTGGTCGTCTCGCCCGCCTGCGAGCCCTCCGTGATCGGCGCGGGCGAGGTCATCTCGCCCGACTGCACCGCGTCCACGATATCGCTCGTGAGCGTGAACTTGAGCATGCGCTCGCGCACCGGGTGCTCGTGAGTGACGTGCTCGGCAACCGTCCGCTCGAGGGCCATCTGCCCCCGCGGGTGGATCTCGATGGGGTTGCCGTCCTCGTCAACGGCCTCCACGGTGATCCTGGGGAGCCGCACATCGATTGCCTGGTGCAGGTCGATCTTGCGGTGGGCGTAGGCGCTGATGACGGCCTCGCCCGACTCGAACTGCCTGCGCTTCTCCGGCGGCTGCGTCTCACCGCTCTGCTGGGTCATGTAGTAGCAGCCAAGCACGATGTCATACACCGGGTGGGCGATCGGGTCGCCGTTGGCCGGCTTGAACAGGTTCATCGACGCGATCATCAGCAGTCGCGCCTCGGCCTGCGCATGCGCCGAAAGCGGAACGTGCACCGCCATCTGGTCGCCGTCGAAGTCCGCGTTGAACGCCTGGCACACCAGCGGGTGAAGCTGGATCGCCATCCCGTCGATCAGGACCGGCTCGAACGCCTGGATGCCCAGCCGGTGCAGGGTCGGGGCGCGGTTGAGCAGAACGGCCTTGCCCTCAATCACGCGCTCGAGCGAGTCCCACACGATCGGGTCCACCCGATCGACCATGCGCTTGGCGGTCTTGATGTTCGTGGTGTGCCCGTGATCGACCAGGTCGTTCATCACGAACGGCTTGAAAAGCTCCAGCGCCATCACTCGAGGCAGGCCGCACTGGTGCAGCTTCAGCTCGGGGCCGGCCACGATGACTGAGCGTCCGGAGTAGTCAACGCGCTTGCCCAGCAGGTTCTTGCGGAAGCGGCCCTCTTTGCCCTTGAGCATATCCGACAGCGACTTGAGCTGCCGACGGTTGCTCCCGGTCACCGGGCGGCTGCGGCGGTTGTTGTCGATCAGCGCGTCAACCGACTCCTGCAGCAGGCGCCGCTCGTGGTTGACGATCGACTCGGGCGCGTTGATCTCGATGATCCGGCGCAGGCGGTTGTTGCGGTTGATGACGCGGCGGTAGAGATCGTTGAGGTCGGAGGTGGCGAACCGGCCGCCATCGAGCTGCACCATCGGGCGCAACTCCGCGGGCAGCACGGGCAGCACGGTCAGGACCATCCACTCGGGCCGATTCTTCGAGCCGCGGAAGGCCTCCACGACCTTCAGCCGCTTGACCCCGCGGGTGCGTCGCGCCCCGCCGTGCTCGTCGATCTCCTTGCGCAGCTCCCGAGCCATCTCCTCAAGGTCCACCTGCTCGAGGAGGACCTTGATCGCCTCCGCGCCGAGGCCGGCCTTGAAGAGGTTCCCGAAATCCTCCCCCAGTTGCCGCTCCAGGACCTCGATCAGGCTCTGCAGGTGGCGCTGGTTGGTCTCGCTGATGAGCTGCTTGGGCGCGAGATCGAAGAGCACCTCGACGGTCTCGTCGAGTTCCTGGATCTGTCGGATCGCGGTGGTCTCCTCGTCCTCGATCGCCTTGGAGAGTTGCTCCTCGCTGGTGATCGCCAGGGGCGAGAGGTAGCCGCCGTCGAGGATCGCCTCGATCGACGCGTCCTCGTCGTCCTCCTCCAACTCCGCGATCTCCTCGGGGCCCTTCGCGAGGTGCTCCTCGTAGCTGATGCGCAGCGCCTCGATGGCCTCCTCCTTGTCGGCGCGAATCTTCTCCTTCTCGCGCTCGACCGCTTCGAGGATCTCCGCGCGCCGCTTGTGCATCCGCCCCGAATCGACCTCGGTGACGATGTAGGAGGCGAAGTATACGACCTCCTCAAGCGTCCGCCGCGACATGTCCAGCAGCAGGCTCAGCGGGCTCGGAACTCCCTTGAGATACCACGAGTGGCAGACCGGCGCGGCCAGCTCGATGTGGCCCATACGCTCGCGTCGGACCTTCGAACGCGTAACCTCGACGCCACAGCGGTCGCAGATGATGCCCTTAAACTTCACCTTCTTGTACTTCCCGCAGTGGCACTCCCAGTCGCGCACCGGCCCGAAGATGCGCTGGCAGAACAGCCCATCGCGCTCAGGACGGTAGGTCCGGTAGTTGATCGTCTCGGGCTTCTTCACTTCACCGCGCGACCACGACCGGATCTCCTCCGGAGAGGCCAAACCAATTGTCACTGTGTCAAAGTCTGTGGTGGAGACGGGCAAGATCGATCGCCTCCTGTATCTGTTATCCCGCCGCTGAACTACTGCCTGCGGCATCGTTGCTCTCTGTTGCGCCCCGGCTTGAGCCGACGAGCTCGATCAGCGCAGGTCGGCGGTGTTTGAGCTGATGTCCATCGGCTCGCCCTCTCTGTCCTCGATCGATACATCGAGCGCGAGGGCCCTCATCTCGTTGACGAGGATCTTGAAGGCCTCGGGCACGCCGGGCTCGTCGATGTTCTGATCCTTGACGATCGCCTCGTAGGTGGCGACCCGGCCGGCGACATCGTCGGACTTGACCGTCAGCATCTCCTGCAGACAGCTCGCCGCGCCGTAGGCCTCCAGCGCCCACACCTCCATCTCACCGAAACGCTGGCCGCCGAACTGGGCCTTTCCGCCCAGAGGCTGCTGCGTGATCAGCGAGTACGGGCCGGTCGAACGCGCGTGGATCTTGTCCTCAACAAGCTGCAGCAGCTTGAGGATGTACATGTACCCCACCATCACCGGCTGGTTGAACTGCTCGCCGGAGCGGCCGTCGTAGAGAACCGTCTTTCCGGTCTCCGGGTCAAGCTGCGCCCGCAGGTAGGCGTTCTCGCGAGCCGCCTCCATGATCAACTCGTAGGGACGGTCGCCCGACGCGCGACTCCACGCATACGGGCTCACGCACAGCCACTCGGCGAGCTGCTCGAGTTCATCGGGCTCGTGCTGTGAGAGCTGCTCGATGATCTGCTGCTCGAGCCCCTCCGGTGTCGGCGCATCGAGCGCCTCCGCGTTGATGATCTCCCCGAAGTGGTTCAGCTCACAGTCAGCGTAGCCGATCAGCGCCTCCCGCTTCTGCTGGATCGAGAGCGCGGCCATGCCCTCCATGATATCCGCGGCGGTGATCCCCTCGAAGATCGGCGTCACATACTCTCTGCCGGTCTCCTTTGCGATCAGTGCAAGGTGCGTCTCCATGACCTGACCGATGTTCATACGCGACGGAACAGTCATCGGGTTCAGGCAGATGTCCACGGGACGGCCATCGGCCGTGTAGGGCATATCCTCGATCGGAAGGATCCGCGAGATTACGCCCTTGTTGCCGTGGCGGCCGGTGAGCTTGTCGCCCACCATGATCTTGCGGCGCTGCGCGACAAAAACCCGCACAAGCTGGTTCACGCCGGGCTTGAGTTCGTCCCCGGCCAGCTTCTCAAGTTTCCCGTCGCAGCGCGGGCAGCGCTCATGCTCGGGCTGCTTCCCGAAGTCATGCACGATGCCGCAGGACTTGCACTCATATTTGTGCCGCGAGAAGACCTTCGTGTCGATCACGATGCCCTTCTCACCGTGCGGCACCCGCAGCGACACGTCCCGCATCTCCTCGGCCTTCTTGCCGAAGATCGCGATGACCAGCTTCTCCTCCGCGGTCAGTTCAGACTTGCCCTTCGGCGCGACCTTGCCGACCAGAATATCCTCGGCGCGCACTTCCGCGCCGATCCGCACAACACCGGTCGAGTCCAGGTCCGCCAGCGCGTCGTCGCCGACATTGGGAATGTCGCGGGTGATCTCTTCAGGCCCAAGTTTCGTGTCCCGGGCCTCACACTCATACTTCTCAATATGAACCGATGTCAGCTCATCGTCATGCAGAAGCCGCTCGCTGATGACGATCGAGTCTTCGAAGTTGTAGCCCTCCCACGGGAGGAAGCACACGCGCAGGTCGTTGCCGAGCGCGATCTCACCTTTGTGCGTCGAGGGGCCGTCGGCCAGCGGCTGGCCCGCCTTGATCATCTCGCCCGCCCGCACGAGGCGGGGAGAGGTGACGCAGGTACCCATGTTCGTGCGCACGAAGTTCTCCAGGTCGAACTGGCCCACGGTCCCGTCGACGTACTCCACGACGACGCGCTTCGCGTTGGCCTCGGTCACGCGGCCGTCCTTCGCCGCGAGAGCCACGACCCCCGAGTCCTCGGCGGCCCGCCGCTCCAGCCCCGAGCGCACGCACGGCGCGTCGGTCTTGATCAGCGGAACTGCCTGTCTCTCCATGTTCGAGCCCGCGAGCGCGCGCACCGCGTCATCGTGCTCGAGGAACGGGATCAGCCCCGGAGCGATGGAGAACACCTGCGAGGCGGAGTAGTCGATGTACTCGACCTCCTCGGGCTGCATGGTCGCGAACCGGCCGCGGTAGCGGCAGTTGATCGGCCCGGAAAGCCGGCCGCTGCTATCACGCTCCGCCGACGCCGAGGCGATGTAGTACTGCTCCTCCTCGTCGGCGGTCATGTAGACGACCTCATCGGTCGGCATTCCGTCAACCACCTTGCGGTAGGGTGACTGGAGGAAGCCGAACTCGTTGAGCCGCGCGTGCAGGGCGAGGTAGCCGGTCAGACCGACAAGCTGCCCCTCAGGGCTCTGCACCGGGCAGATTCGTCCGTAGTGCGAATGGTGAACGTCGCGGACCTCGAGCTTCGCGCTCTGCTTGCTCAAGCCGCCGGGCCCAAGCGCCGATACACGACGTGTATGCGACAGCTCGGCCAGCGGGTTGACCTCATCCATGAACTGCGAGAGCTGCCCGGAGCCGAAGAAGCTGTTGATCGCCGCCGAGATGGGCTTGGTCGAGATGACGTTGCCAGGGACCATCTCCTCGGGATCCATCGACGTCATGCGCTCCTTGGCCACGCGCTCGGTGCGCATGAAGCCGGTGCGAAGCTGACTTTGCAGCAGCTCGCCGACCGCGCGCACGCGCTTGTTCTGGAGGTGGTCGATGTCATCGACCTCGCCCTCGTCCCGCGGCAGGCCCAGCAGGTAGCGGACCATCGCCACCACGTCCTGGCGGGTGAGGGTGCGCAGTTCGGGATCGACGTCAACCCCGAGCTTGCGGTTGATCTTGTAGCGCCCGACGCGCGAAAGGTCGTAGCGCTTGACATCGAAGAAGTAGCTGTGCAGCAGCGACTCGGCGCTGTCCACCGTGGGCGGATCGCCGGGGCGGATCTTGCGGTAGACCTCAAGGAGGCCCTGCTCGGCGTTGGTGCTCTCATCGTCCTCAAGCGTCGCGCGCAGCTCAAACGGCGCCTTGATGACCGTGAGCTTCTTCACGCCCATGCTCGAGAGCTTCTTGAGCACGTCGATTCCGAGCGCTTCCCACGCCTCCGCGAGGATCTCGCCCTCCTGATCGGAGAGCGTGCGGGTGGTGAAGTACTCCTCGTGAGCCTCGATGCCCGGAAGCGCCTCGGCCTCGCGCTCCTCGATCCGCTTGATGAGCGCCTTGACGTCGGCCGTCTCCTCCTCACCGAATGTGTGGAGGATCTCCTCGTCGGTTCCGGTCGGCGACACGCCCTCGGGCGCATCGGTCTCCAGCCACTGCAGCGCGCGCAGAAGCGCCGTGACGGGGAACTTGCGCGTCTGCCCGAGCTTCACGCTGATAACGCCGTTGGCGGCCGTGTCGATCTCCAGCCACGCCCCATCCGAAGGGATGACCTTGGCGGAGAAGCGGACCCGGCCGGCGGTGTCGATGGTGTCGGAGAAGTACACACCGGGCGAGCGCGCGAGCTGGCTGATAACCACGCGCTTGGCGCCGTTGATGATGAACTTGCCCCGATCGGTCATGATCGGCAGCTCGCCCAGATACACCTCGGACTCGGTGATCTCGGGGATCTCCTTGTTGATGAGCCGGACTTTCACGTAGAGGGGGGCCTCGTACGTGGCGTCACGCTCGCGGCATTCGGTCATTGACCGCGAGGGTTCGCCTATCGTATAGTCCAGGAACTCAAGCGCGATGTTGCCGGTGTAGTCCTCGATCGGACTGAAGCTGTCGAACAGCTCCTTCAGGCCGTGCTCACGAAACCAGGCGTATGATTCGGTCTGGATGCTGATCAGATCGGGTAGCGCCGCCGGGTCGTACGACAGTGGTCGGGATTCCGGCAGCTTCGGCAGATTCTCAGCCATGGGCAAAAGCCTCCTCGGTCACAGTAAGAAGAAGGACGCCCGTGCGTACATGCAAAAACGGGCGTGCGCGCGGCGCGTGCGCACTCCGCGTTTAGCGAGGATTGTTGGTCCGGACGCAAGATGCTATGGGATGAGCACCCACAGAACGCACGAATATGACGACTGACGCAGGCTCGGATAAATGATGATACTCTCGGATCGCCCCCGTGTCAAGGGCTTTTTCAATCGAGGTCATCTCTCACCCCCGGAACCACGTTCGGCCCCCGGCCCGCATACCGACGATGGTCGCCCGTCGGCCCTCTCGTACCCCCGGCCTCGAGGTGCCGCCGATCCTTGACGCCGCGAACGCTGACTCGGCGCTCGACGAGATAGTGAGACGTTCGCCATCCGCGTCTGGTTCAGTCAATCCGCCGCGCAACGACAGGCCGCGGCGGTGCGCCCGCGTCGCGGAGTGGTCATCTCGTGTCCGTCGGCCCGGGCCCCGCGTCGTTTCAGCTCTCGCGCGGCGGCAGGTCCACCACGGCTCCCGCGCCTGTGAGGCGCTCGCGCAGCTCGCCCGCCCGCACGTCCTTCGGCTCGCAGTCGCGCTCCACCGCCAGCGCCGCGGCCGCCCCGGCCGCCTCCCCCATCGTCCAGCAGCAGTGGATCTCGCGCAGCGCCTCCATCGCCTCCGCGTCGCTCGAGACGCAGCGCCCGGCCATCAGCACCCCGCCCACGTCGGCGGGGATCAGCGAGCCCAGCGGTATCTCGTAGACCACGTCGGGCCTGCGGAAGTCATTGCCCAGCGCCACCGAGTCGTCGAACTGCCGGTCGGCCTTGAACTCCTCGTAGCGCATCGTCTCGAGGCCGTTGATCCGGCGGGTGCAACGCACGCCGATCTGCGACGCGGTGTCGATCAGCCACGAGTCCTCGAAGCCGGGCATCTTCTCTCGCACGATGTCGAGGACGATCTTCGCCGAGCGGCGCCCGCGGATCTCCATCCGCGTGAGCACCTCCGGGTCGAGGAAATCGCCGCGCGCCATGTGGTTGTTCCCCCACGCCACTCCCGGGTTCAGCGGGAAGGGAGAGAGCCCAAAGCTCGCCTCGTAGCCGGCCGCCTCGTGCGCCTCCTTGTGGACCTCCCCGGCCGTCCCGTCGCTCCGCGCCTCGCTCCAGCGCTCAAGGTCGATGTTGCCGATGCGGAAGGGCAGACCGATCATCCTGTCATCGCGATCGAAGCCGGCGCCGGCCAGCGCCGCCACGTCGCCGTCGCCCGTGCAGTCCACGGTCATGCGGGCGCGGACGGCCTCCCTGCCCGCTTTGCTCTCGACGATCGCCCCCTCGGGCCGGCCGTCCTCGCCGAAGACGCCGACCACCCACGAGTGCATCCGCAGCAGCACGCCCGCCTCGACGCACATCTCGTCGGAGAGCCGCTTGAGGCCCTCGGGGTCGAACCTGCTGCTGCCGCGGTCGCTCCGGTACTCGGCCTCACCGGCGTCGAGCAGGGTCTCCAGCGTCTCCCGGCCGATCCCCCCGATGACCTGGTGACCGTTGCGGGTGAACGGCGGCAGCACAATCACAAGCCCGCCGGTCGCGAGACCGCCGAGACAGCCGTAGCGCTCGAGGAGCATCGTTCTCGCGCCCGCGCGAGCGCTTGCGACGGCGGCGGCGGTCCCCGCCGGCCCTCCTCCGCACACGAGCACATCGACGTCTGCGACGACCGGGATGTCCCTCGCCGGCTCACGAACTGACTGCTGCACCATCATGCACCCTCCCGACACTGCTGTTCATTGTGTGGCGGGTTCGGCGCCGGGGCCATGATGTCCTTCCTCAATGGTTCGTGTCAGCGGTCTGGGATTGACTCGCGCTTTGTAGCGGGATGCCGGGCCTCACCCCCCCGGCCTCCCTCTCCCTCGACGCTGCAAACGACGCAGCGTCGGGCGGGACGAGAGGGGGAACGGCACCTGAGCGCTGTAGTGCAGTTACTGCCGCTATCCTGAACTCTCGATACGGCCCCATTCCTCAACGCGGGCAGATGAGGTAGCTTTGCGCGTGGGTTTCAGTCCGGGGCCTCTCGCGGGGAAGCCGTGAGCGATCGGCGCTTTCTTCCCGCAACGTCCGCCTACTGGGCCGGTGGAGTGAGTCTGAAGCCGTAGCCCTCGACATGGGTCAGGCGGGAGGTACTGAGGGGTTCGTCGCCCATAGCCCGGCGGAGCGAGGTGATGCCCGCGGCGAGCGCCGAGAGATCCCCGTCGCCGTCGGGCCAGACGCGCTCAATCAGCATCTCGGGCGGGACCACCCGCGGGGAGTGCTCGATCAGCACCCGCAGTATCTGCGCCTCAACCGGGGTCAGGCGGATGTAGCGATCGCCGATCATCGCGGCGTGTCGTTCGAGGAAGAGCGTCAGATCGCCGGAGGTCAGACAGTGGCTGGCTCGTCCGTGCGGTGGGAACCCGTTGTCATTGCCGGGCACATCGAGCATGCGCAGCGCGCCGACCCGCTTCGCTACCTCAGTTTCAACCTCTCGGATGCCGGTCGGCGGCTGCTCCGAAGGTTCCTCGCGCATCAGGGCCTCAGCGGCGCCCATGTCAACGAGCAGCACAAGCGCCCCGGTGCGCTGCCTGCAGATTCGGGCAAGCTCGTGGCCGGGGGCGCCGGGCAGATCGGACTGCAGGATCATCATGTCGAGTGCGTGGCTGTCGAGCAACGCGAGGACCTCTTCGGCGCTCCGGGCTCTGAGCACCGTCATCTGCTCCGCCTCCAGCGCATGGCGGAGCCGCACCGCCGCTTCACCATCATCTGCCGCGAGCAGCACTTTGGTGACCATTGGTCGATTTCACACTCGCGATCGGCCCGGCGCCGACGCCGCGCGAGCGGGCCGACCGCACGGGTCGTCGTTATTCAGTTGAGCACGAGGTTTCTGAGGTATTCCTGGATCGCGGTGCCGACCTCCGGGTCCTCGAGGCTGAAGTGGATGAAGGTGCGACTGTAGAGCAGAAAGCTCGACAGATCGAAGCAGATCTCGCCGGCGCTCATCCGCACCGCCCACAGCGCCTGCCTGTCTCGCGCAAGCCGCCTGAGCGCCGTCACCAGCCCCCAGTCCTCCCCCGGGCCGCGCACCTGCTCCTGAAGATAGTCGAAGATGATCGGCGAGAGCACGAAGCGGTTGATCAGCCCCGTGCGACTGCGCCGCTCCAGCGTCAGCGGGCGATCCACCAGGTCGGCCACCACAAAGTGCGGGCCGCCACCGGGGTTGCCCACCGGCTCGACCACCGTGCGCATCGACAGGTCCGAGCCGCACAGGTCCCGCACCGCCACCACCCCGTCGGCTCCGGTCGCCTCAAGCGTCTGGGTCATCCGGCGCAGCAGCGAGCCCGAGCCGCGCATGTGGTAGATCGGCGAGCAGGTCGTCGCCAGCATGAACGGCTCATCACCCACGAACGCACGGGCCTCCAGCAGGCCCGACACCTCACCGCCGCCCGTACCGTCGCCGATGCAGTCGAGATTCACCACCATCGGCCCGCCGCCGTCATCGCTCAACGCCCCCCCGCCAGCCAGCGCATCCACAAACTGACGCACCGCCGGATCATCCACCCCCATCAGCACACATATCTCCTCCGCGCCCGCCGAGACAAGCTCATCGAGCAGCACCTGCAGCACCGTCTTCCGGCCCAGCGGCAGCAGTGCGTGCGACTGCCGCCCGGTGACCGACCGGCCGGCCGAACCGTTCACGCCCTCCACCAGAAGAACCGCTCGCTCCACGCTCATCGCGCACACCACGCGGACCTTCGTGTCATCGCTCTCCCGCTGCCCTGATCCATTCCTCCGCCGCTCCGTTTCCGGCTGCCGCGCGGGGCACTGTGGGCCCCTGCGCCGCCTGGGCCCTTACTAAAGTGCACCGGCGCTTCGCGCCGCTGTCTCTCCACACGCCTGCTGCAGCGCGCGCTCAAAGACGCTCTCGAAGCCGTCGGCGGTCCTGTCCCAGTCGTATTCGCGCGCGACCCGCGTGCGCGCGGCCTCAAACTGCCCGTGCACCGTGTCGGGGCTATCGAGCAGTTCGGCAAGCTTCGCTGCAAGATCGTCGGTGTCGGCGACCGCGAATGTGCGCCCACAGGTCCCGAGCGCCTCCGCGTTCCCGGGGATATCACTGGCCAGCACGCAGCGCCCGTAGCTGAGAGCCTCGATCACGGCCATCGACAGGCCCTCGAGGGTCGAGGGCTGCACGTAGAGATAGGCGTTCGAGAACAGCTCTGCGAGCGTCTCGCCGGTCTGGTAGCCGGTGAAGAGGATCGAGTCATCGGCCTCGGCGAGCAGCTCTTCGACGTAGGGGTCGTCGTAGTTGGCCCCACCGACGAGCACAAGTGGCATATCGGCGTCAACTCTCCGGAATGCCTCGATGAGGTACTCGAGGCCCTTCTCCGGCGTCAGGCGGCCGACGAAGAGGATGTAGCGGTCTCGCTCCAGACCCCAGCGGGCGGTGATCTCATCGGCGGGCCTTATCTCCGCCAGTTCGGCTCCGCCGGGGATGCAGGCCGTCTCCCGGTTGAAGGTCTCGGCGTAGTAGCGCTGCAGTCGCCTGGAGACGACTGTGAGTTCGTCGGCGAAGGCGACCGGCACCTGCGCGACCGCCCTCATTGTTGCGGTCGCAACCCTCCCCCACTTGGCGCCCTCCCAGTCGAGGCTGTGGATCGTCACGACGACCGGGCAATGGCGCTTGAGGCTCAGCAGCGGCGCAACGAATCCGGGTGCGGAGCCATGGATGTTGACGATCTCAAAATCGCGCCCGAGTGCGTCGAAAGCGGAGCTGAGGGTGTGGCTCAGGGCGTCGAAGTACTTCCCGCGCAGACCGGGCGAGAGCCGCCGCCGCATGCCCTTGTAGGGGGCCGGTGGCAGCTCGTCCTCATCTCTGAGGTACTGCCGGCGGCAGTAGACCGTCACCTCGTGGCCGCGCTCGACCAGGCGCGAGCCCAGTTGCTCGGTGTAGGTCGGGATGCCGCCCGGACACGGGACGGACTTGAGGCCCAGCATCGCGATCTTCATTGAGACGCCTCGGATTCCCCCGCGGTCTCGTCGCCACAGGATGGTCTCGCCTCGTTGACGACGGTCGGATCAAGCCGGTCGATCTTCGCACGCATCCACTCGATGGCCTGCGCGCGCAGAGCGTCCATGCCGAACCTCGGGATGTAGTAGAAGCGCTTGTAGGCCGTCCCGAGCATGTCGTTGCCGACGCAGTGGCCCTGTTTCGGGTAGAGGAGTATCCGGTCTCCTGTCTGCAGGCCGAAGAGCAGCAGCTCGGTGACGGTGTCCTCGATGCGGGCGACCGGGTGCGTGAAGCTGACGCCGTGGCTCGCGTACCATTCATCGCGCACGGCCATCGTCAGCGGGTCGCCCTGGCTGAGCTGGTAGCTGACCCTGAAGTCGGCTCCGTCCGCGACGACGCCGATGCGCTGCTCGGCGGCGTAACGAAGTGTGCCGATATCGAAGGACATCTTGCAGGCGAGGCAGGGCCAGCCGATCGGCGCGGTGCCGAACCGCCGCAGATCGCTGAAGTACTCGCTGAACAGCAGGCCGTCGAGCGCATCGGTCACGTCGATCTCCCTGTGAATGACGGCCGTCTCGCCGAAGAGCTGCACCAGCTTCCGGGCGTTTGCCCGGCTGTGCTCGGAAGCCCTGATGAACGGGTGCTGGAATGTAAGCAGATGCACTCTCTCGAAGGCGAGCGTTGCGAGCACCGCCGCCGCGGTGGAGTCGGCGCCGCCTGAGTACTGCACGATCGCGTCGGGCCCCCTCGCCAGCGCGTCCGCGAACGCATGCCTGGCGTACTCGGCGGTGAGCAGCGATGGCCTGTCGAGGTCGATCCCCAGTTCCGCGATGATCTCATCGGCGGATGCCCGGCGGTCGGTCTCGGCGGACTGCAGCCTCCCGTAAAGCTCCTCGGTCCGGCGGCGGTCTCTGACGGTGCCGCTGGCGTGCTCGCGCTTGTGCCGGTCCTGCCCGTCGTAGATCGACGGGAACAGCTTCAGCCCGACTCCCGCGACGGAGCGCAGCGCCCGCAACCACGCGCATCGCAGCCGCAGCGTGCACATGGCGCTGGTCAGAGCGCTTACCGCCCACGTTCCGGCGCCGGCGACCCCGATTGCGCGCCGCCGTGGCGTCTCGCCGTCTCTCTCCTGCTCCCGGAGGGAGGGAGTCACCGTCCGGTTGGACATCAAAGCCACCTCAGTCTCATGTCTGCGAAGCCGCGGGAGGCGCACCGCGCCTGCCGCGGGCAGCGATGGCACACAGGCCTATGAGGATCAGCGCGCTCGTGGCGGGCTCGGGCGTCCCGATCGCAAATTCGTTCAGTGGATCCAGCGTCGAGTAGGCCTCGGGCCGCAGTTGCAGGTAGCTCTCCTGCCACCCCCAGTGGTCGCTGTACCACGTGGCCTCATGTGCCGAGGGAATCCAGTCGGCCGATGGCCAGTAGGAGTATGGCTGCGGAGCCGTGTCCCACGCGAACTGGACGTCGTAGAAGGCGCTCTCGCCGTAGGCCATCGCCGCCTCATACCATGCCGCCATGGTCATGTAGGCGTCGAGCGTGTTCACCAGCGCCGTTGTCAGCAGGATCTCGTAGTACTCTTGACCGGCCGCCTTCACCCCGATCCCGGTGCCCTGCTCGGGAGCGCCGAGTATCGCGTAAAGGCGGTTGTTGTTGGCGGGCACGCTGGTGTCGATGTCGTGGCTGCCACCCACCCAGCCGCCGGAGTGGCAGGCGCCGGAGACGACGACCACCGTCACGCCCGGGTCGAAGCCGGCGAAGATGTTGGTCAGATCATCGTCCCACAGATAGTATGTACTGCCCGACCATCCGAAGAACTCGTCGCCGGCATAGGGCGGTGGCTGGCTGGGAGCCGGGTCGTTGAGCATCGGCCGCGGCGTGCTGCCCTCGTCGGGGTAGTAGGCGTCGCTGGCGGTCCAGCCGCCGTGACCGAAGTATGAGAAGAGCAGGACGTCCCCGGCGCTGAGGTTACTTGCGTACCAGGTCAGATCGTCGTAGACCGAGTCGCCGGAACTGCGGTTGTTGTCATCGGCATCGAGGTTGTCGCGCAGCAGGTTGCGCGATGAGGACCACTCGGGAAAACGCTCCAGAGCGCTCCAGAAGGTGCTGTTGTTGCCGAGGAACTCGTCGGCGGCGACGCCGTAATGGTAGTAATCCGCGAGTGCGGAGCCACCGGGGCAGACGATAGCGAGGGCCACCAGCAGCCCGGTCAGACGCCTTCGCATCAACGCTCACCTCTTCCCTGGATCACCGTGCGCCCGCCGTCAACTTGCTTCCCGTTCGGCGCTTTCGGGAGCGGCCACCGCGGCCGCCCCGACCTGCTTCTGCTGCGACTCATAGAGCCAGCCGATGATCAGCACGAAGGACAGAACCGCGGCGAAGTAGACGATCACGTCCGAGAAGCCGTGTACGACGGTACCGAGCGCGAAGTTCGCACCGAAGTACTCGGCGAGCAGCAGCACGACAACCAGCCGGATGACGTTTGCGAAGAGCACCAGCGGCGCGATGACGGCGATGGCGATAGCCCTCCGGACGGCCTCAAGGCCTGAGAGTTCGACGAGCACAAAGCCGGTCAGAAGCAGAGCGACGAGCGAGTGCATGCCGCTGCATTCCTGCGCGACGACGAAGTCAAAGCCGCGGAGGTTGAGGATGATACCGTGACGCTCCACCGGCAGGCCCAGCAGAGGCGCAACGGCACCGGTGATAACCGCGGAGATCTGCTGCATGGGCATCGCCAGCATCCCCACGGCGTGTTCGGGGAACGGCACGGCGAAGACGAGAATGGCGATCGGTGCCGCGACGATCTGCAACATGCGTAGCCCGAATACCCCGCCGACGATGCCCGCGAGGATGATCGGGAAGGTCAGGCCCGCGATCATCCGCACGCCGGTACGGGCCGAAGCCCAGTAGAGTATGAGGCCGACGATCAGCAGGGCGATACCCGCGGCGCTCGATCTGTGCTCCACCTCAACGACCTTCTCCCACCGCCGCCAGAGGAACCACCCGGCGATGGCCGGGACGGCGATGCAGTGGTAGTGGGCGGAGTCGCCGAACCACCGGCTCACGAACACCTGCCCGACATGCCAGTACATGGCGATCAGCGCGAGGGCCGCCACGGCAACCCAGACCAGAGTTCTGAGATGGCTGCGCTGCTGGGCTGCCACGTCGGTCACCCGGGCGACCGGTTCGCGAGTGTCAGTGGTGCACATTCCGCAGACTCCGTTCCTGTATTGATGAGGGGCGCCGACCGCCTCGGGGCCGCCGGCGCCCCACCGAGTGAGTCCTGCGACCTGCTACGCCTGGCGTCGTCGCCTGTAGCCGATCCAGCCAAGGATCGGCACGCCCTGCCCGAGCAGCAGCAGAATCGGGGACAGCCCCGGCGTTGGACCGGTGGTCACACCGCTGTCGTATTCGCCGCCACAACCCGAGACGTACCACATGCGGCTGTGTGGTGGCTGGGAGCTGTTGAAGCTGAACGCTCCCGCAAAGCCCGGTGTGCGCGGGTCCGTACCGAGGCTCTCACGCCCCCAGACGATGGCGGGCATGGCGCCGGCGTTGAGGTACTTGTAGACACCAGGCACCACGGGAGTCGTGTCCCAGCTCGGCTTCTCGCCCGGTTCGATGATCTCACCATCGCGCCACGTGTACTTCGTGCTGTCGGTGTGCGAGATGGTAGCGAGATCGACCCCGTAGGCGCCGTCGAGCCAGAATGCATCGATGGCGCTGGAGAGGTTCTGGGCGATGTCGAGGTCGTAGCTGTAGAGGTACGACCCTCCACCCGAGTACGTGACGGTCACGTCGAACACGAACTGCGTGTAGGCCGGCTGCGCGAGCGCGCCGTGGGCGGCGAGCACCAGAAGCGCAGCACACATCACGGTCCCTGCAAGTCGATGATGACTTGCCCTGTCCTGCATCTGCATGACCCCCTCCGGATGAACGTCTGTGTGTGGGTCCATTTCGGGCAGGTGGCATCCGCGGCCCGCGAGGCCCCTGTGCGCACGCGCCCTGTTTCAGTCCCGATGGTGGTCGTCGGGGAGGTCCGTGGCGTTGCCCGTGACCTCCCACCTCGTGCGCGGATCCATGTCCGGTCGGGGCGCCGCTCGAGCTGAGCCGGACGGCGCCCCGGGCCGGGGTAACGTCCCAGAGTTAGTCCTCGCGACGTCGGCGCAGCGCCGCCGCAGCCGGGAGTCCCAGCAGCAGGAGCACGGCGCTGACCGGCTCAGGCGTCGGCGCGCTGATCTTGCCGTAGGCGAAGTACGTTCCGTCACACTCGCCCATCGTGTTGCCACCATGGACGTAGGCGTCTACCATCTTGTGCGGCGGATTGGTCGCCACCAGACTAAAGTAGTTCAGACTGGCTCCGGGTATGCCACCGATACCTTCGGTCATCTGGGTGCCATCCCAGGCGATCCAGCCGGCATCCCCACCTCCGGGGCACCCGCAGGTGTATGGAGTGGTAGTCCATACTCTGCCGGCCTGAACGAACGTCCCGGGACTGCCTTCAGTCGGTGTCCATCCCGGTGGTCCGGTCCAGCCGAGCACGTTGGCTCCCCATGTTGAGGGATCTTGCATGAAGCCCCAGCACCAGATGCCACCGTCGTAGTAGTCGAACACGCCGTCCCCGTCTACATCAACGCCCCAGGACGGGAAGCGGTCGTTAGTGACGGTGTAGGTGTAGAGGTATGCATTGGCGAAGCCTGTGGAGTCGTAGGTGTCCTGTTGGTTGAACACCTTCTCCTGGATCTCTGCCCAGATCGCGGTTGCCCCGGTGTCGGGATTGGTGTAGTAGAGGTTGTAGTTCCCAACCAGCGGGTCATCAGGCCAGGCAGCCATCGCAGGGGTCGCTGCGGCCACGAGCATCAGGCACGCGACACCAAGAAATAGCTTTCTCATTGTGTGCACCTCCCTCCCGGTCTGTCTGCTGCAACGTCACTCAAGCCTCTGCGCTGTCGGCGGCGTCAAAGGCATTGCAGTCCTGATGTCGAATGATGTGGATCTGTTCGTCGGACGCTCACGCGTCGGTGTTCTGCCCCACCCGCATCTGCTCGCGTTCGAGCAGCACCTCAGCGCCCGGCCGCCCTCCCACCAACGTGCCAAGTTCCTGCGGCGCATCCTCCTGAGTGAGGTAGTTGTGCCACGGGAGCAGGCCGGTCCGAACCGGGTTCTGGAAGACATCGGCTGTCAGGAAAATGTAATGCGGCTTCAATGCGGTCTGATCGAGCCTCGCAAGGTCGGTTGGCGAGGCCGGAAGGGCCACCGCGGTGCGCCTCCCATACCACGCGACCAACTCGGGCCTGTCGCTGGCGATGACGGCGCCCTCGAGGAGGCCCTGGTCGATGAAGTCCATGGCCGCGCGCGCCGGGTTGACGGCGGTCTTCCCCCCGAGGATCGCGGAGCTGGCGGTCGGGAACAGCACCAGTGCGACGATCGCGGCCCCCACTGCCACCGTGCTCCATCGGGGCGCGTCGGCGCGCCGCAGGATCTCCACGAGGCCCGCTGCCGCCAGGCAGATCGCGGCGGGCAGCAGCACCGTCATCCCGTCCGGCCGCAGCCCGTAGAGCGAGATGCTCAGCGCCTGCAGGAGGATCATCGCCAGCACCGCGCGCCAGAGCGAACGCTTGAGGTTGTGGGTGCCGAAGATGAACGCGCCGATGACGAAGAACGGGAAGAGGTACGGTGTCAGCATCCCCGGCGCGCTCCGGTAGAGCATGGTCAGCCCACGGCCGGCCTTGTGGATCATGTCGCCGGGGTGGCTGATCGCGAATGCCAGTGGCGAGGGCACCTCGCCGGGCATATGGCTGTAGATGGTATCGGTGGGGTAGGTTCGCGTGTCGGCGATCAACTCATACGCCGCAAGCATCGGGACCGGCGTGCCGCTGACGCTCCAGTTGCGCACCAGCCACGGCGTGACGACAACGAGCGAGACCGCGGCGATGATCGCGGCGCGGCGCAGCCTCCCGCGTCCGGGGGCGGCGGCGAGCATGGCCACCGGGATCACGAGCAGCGCGGCTGTCGTCCCCGAGAGGTAGGCGAGGCCGAAGACGACGCCGACGACCGCTGGCCAGAGGAGCGAGCCTCTCCCTCGGCCCTCCGCCTCGGCGTCTTCGGCGCTCATGCGAGTACGTAGCGCCGCCCAGATCGCCACGGTCACCAGCAGCCCGGCGAGACTCGCCCCCGTCGCGGTAAGGGCGTGCCCTATGGCGTCGATGCTGACGAAGTACAGCGCGGCTGCCAGCAGGCCGATCGGTTTGTCCCACAGCATCCGGGCGATCACGAAGATGACCCAGCCGGTGAGCAGGAACATCAGGCCGTTGAACATCGCCACCGATGCGTCGCCGCCACCTCTGACGCGGAACAGCAGCGACAGCAGCGCGGGGTAGAGCGGCTGGTGCCGCGTGTCGGGGACGGTGCCGTACTGATCGGGCGTGGCGTATGACAGTACCAGCGGGCGCACGACCCGCGTTGAGAACGAGTTGTGGTAGCGCAGTTGCTGCGCGATATCGCCGATCTCCATCGCCTGCGGTGAGACCAGCCCGCTGAAGCGCGCCGTGTAGAAGCGGCCGAAGGCCCCTATGCCGATAAGTGCGATCAGAACGCCGATGGCCACCGCGCGGGCATGGAGGTTGATTCGCTCGGTGAGGTCGCGCGGTCTCGCCGCGGCTGCCCGCTCCCGGCCGGTCGCCCGCTCGGCTGCTGTCCTGTCCAGTGTGGCCATAGTGACCCTCCCGTGGTCCATCTCATCCCAGTCGGCCGACCGTTGCGGTCGGCCCGCTTCCGGTGAGCGACGCTCACCCGAGATCCGACTGTGTCATGATCTGCCGCAGAGGCGGCCCCAGCGCGGCGGCCAGCTCCACGATCGCCGTCCGGTCGGCCTCCTGATGCCCCTCGTCGGCGATGACGTAGAGGCTCGCCCATGGCCTCCTGTCGCCCAGAAGTCGGTCGCGCGCGCCCAGCATCTCCGCGCTCTTGAGCGATGGCCCCTGCGAGCTGGCCGAGGTGTACCAGGTCAGCGCGATCCGCGCGTCCGACTTGCTCACCAGCCGCTGGATCCTGGCCTCCATCACACCATCGGGGCTGCGCCACACGGTCTCCTCCGCCGGCGTCCAGCCCTGCGCCATCGCCGCGAGCGACCAGTCGCGGAGGCTGCCGAGGCGTGTGCGCGTGGCCTGCACGGTCAGATGCATCTTAGCGCCGCCGGACGCCTGATAGGTGCGTGAGAGCGTCTGGTAGGAGCCATCGGGTTCGTTCCTGACATCCTCGTCAACCATCTTCCACTGCCCGATCTGCGTGGGAAGTGCGCTCAGCGCGATGTCATCGGCCGGTATCGTCCGGTGCTCGAGGTTGCCGACCACCGCCGCGCCAAGCAGCAGCGCGGCAACGAGGTAACCCGCCCGGTTGCGCGTGAGCCATCTCTCATCAGATCGTCCGTCCATATGCTCCCCGCCCTCTGCTATCTGGCTCCATCGGCTCGAAGCACCGCCAGCACTGTCTTCACCAGGATGCCGCAGTCGAACATAAGCGACCGCTTCTCCAGGTACTCCATGTCCTTGGTGAGCATGTAGTTGGTGTCGCTGTTCTTACGCCCGGAGATCTGCCACAGGCCCGTCAGCCCCGGAGTGACCTGCAGGCGCACCCTGTTCCGCGGGTCGAGAATCGGCCGCGAGATCGGTCGGGGGCCCACCAGGCTCATATCGCCCCTGAGCACGTTGACAAGCTGGGGGAGTTCGTCAAGACTCGTCACCCTCAGCAGATGCCCCACGCCCGTGACCCGCGGGTCATGCTCGACGCGAATCAGCGGGTCCTCGGTGTCGTTCACGTCTACAACTTCGGCCAACCTGTCCTCCGCGTTCGGGACCATGGTGCGAAACTTGAGTATCTCGAAGGGCACGCAGCCCTTACCCGGCCGCTTCTGCCTGAAGAACACCGGCCCGGGACTGCTGAGCTTGATCGCGAGAGCGATGAACCCCCAGAGAGGCAGCGTGAAGATCAGACCGATCAGCGCCAGCGCCACGTCCCCGATCCTTTTCGACCGCGTGTAGAAGCGCGACCGCGTGGACAGACACGCCGGCGCGACATCAGCGGGCCACACCTCCATATCAACAACGGGGGGGCGAGGCACCGCGGGTTTGGTGGAAATCGTGCTACTCATGATTTCACCACCTTTCGCTCCCGGATCTGCGATTTTCCGCCGGTGCGGTCGAGGCTCACATCACGGCATACCGCAAAGCGCCCTCGGTCACGATCTCCGCAGAGGTCGTGGGCACGATTCGACCGAAGCTGTACCCGCGGCTCTCGAATGCTCTCCGGCCTCTCTGGAACTGCTCCTCGTCCTCGTAGCAGCCGATCACCGCGCCGCCGGAGCCGGCGAACTTCGCGGGCAGGCCGACGTCGCGGGCGGTCTGGATCATCTCGAGATTGATCGGGCCGAGCCAGTCCTCGCCGTAGAGCTTCAGGCGCAGGTCGAAATTCAGGTCCATCAGGTCGCCGAGGCGCTGGTGGTCTCCGATCTCAAGCGCCCGCCGGGCTTCGTCGGTGCACTCCGCCCAGCAGCGCACGGTGTCGATCACCTCAGGATCGCCGTTCTCGAAGCGGTGGCGGACGATGTTGTGCATCTTCCCCGACTCGGACGGGACCGACGTGTATGCGAGGTACAGAGGGGGCAACTGTGAGATCGGAAGCTGCACGTAGTGACCGTACCCGTCCCTCTGCATGTACTCATCGCTGAAGTCCATGTAGACGAGGCCGCCGTAGGCCTGGACCACACGGTCCTGAAGGCCTGCGGCGATCCCCAGCTCGTCGGTCTCCACCGAGAGGATCAGGTTCGGCTGCTCCGGGAGCGGGATGTGCTCCTCGGTCAGCTCGTAGAACTCCATCAGCGCCCTCACGGCCGCGGTGATGATCGCGCTGGACCCACCGAGGCCGACCTGCCGCGGGATGTTGGTGTCATACTGCAGAGCGAAGCTGCGGTCGCCGAGCTCTATCCCGCGCTCCCGGCAGATGTCGTGAAAGCGCTTGCAGGTGGCGTAGAGGAGCCGGATGCCACCGTAGTAGCCATCGTTCTCGGCGATGTCGGCAAGGTGTGACAGGCTGCGGAATGACAGCGGGTCGTAGATCGGGTGACGAACGATCTCGAGCGTCTGACTCTCGCGCACGGTCACCTGCGCGCCGTAGTTCTTGATCAGGCACGCGATGGTCTTTCCGCCGAACCCGTCGGACGGATTACCCACCAGGCCGACGCGAGAGCCCACCCACGCCTGAGCCATCGCGGTGGTCATCGATCAACACCTCTTCTGGATGCAGCAAATTGACGGGATGAGGAACGGATGAGGACCTGCGGGGGGAGCAGGAGGTCGCAAATGGCCGCATGAGCACGGCACGGCCGTGCGTCGAAGCCCGTCGCTCCTGCCCCTGGTGCTACGAGAAAGCGCATCGCTCCCGCCCGCCTCCGTGTCGTGTGCCGGGCCGGCTGCCGATCCAACCCAGTGAGCTACCGGCACAGCGTTCTGAGACCGAGCCGAGTGGTACTCAGTGGGCGCGCGGGGCGCGGGAAAATCAACTCAGATGACGGTTGATTTCGGATACGCGGTGAGGTACAATGGAAACGGTGAGCATTCCCAGCCCGGGATTTCGCTTACCTCGGGCCAGCGAGTGGCAGCTCGCTGGCCAACCCTTTTCCACGCCCTCGTGAGGACACCGCCTGTCTCCGCCCCCCGCGCCCTCAGTCAACTGCAGTCACAGTCGCAGTTGCGCCCGTCGCCACCGCATGAGTCTCCCTCGGCACATCGACAGTAGCACACCTCGCATGTCAAAGCAATGAAATCCCCTCACAGTAGTCTCACAGCTCAATTCGCCCGTAGAGCGCCGTCAGGGCGTCATAGAGCAAAGGCCGATTCGGGAGCACGAGTTCTCTCGCAGCGTTCCGGGGGAAGAACAGGGAGCTTGATGCCACCGTGGGAGTATAGAACGCGGACGGGAGCGGCCCTCTCCGGGGGAGCGGTATCGGCGGGGGGGCGGAGGATTGAGTGCGTGAGACCGGGAAATCCCGCCCGGCACGCAGATCATCATCCTCGCGACGAAGAGGCGCATCACCATGACTCGCAGATACCTCGGTGCAACGATCATCGCGATGCTGATCGCACAGGTCGTGCCGGCCGCCGACAACGCCGAGCAGCAGGAGCTGCTCGCGTGGGCCAGGACCCTGCGTTACCAGGCCCGCGTGGAGCAGGCGCTCGCGGTCTGCGAGATGATCGTGGCCTCGGACCCCGGCTGCGCCGGGGCGTGGACCGAGCGCGGCGTGCTTCTGCTCGCAGACAGCCGCCCCGATGAGGCGCGCGAGGCGTTCGGCGAGGCGCTCAAACATGACGCGGCCAACGCGACGGCACTCGCCGGACGGGGCCACGCGCACAGCGCCCAGGAGGACTTCGAGCGGTCGCGGCGCGACGCGAGTAACGCTCTCGAGCACTGCAACCGCGCGATCGCTGCGGAGAACGCGGATGCGGAGACCTACTACGCCCGCGGACTGGCGAAGATGCTCCTGGAGGACCCGACGGCGCTGCAGGACTTCGTGATGGCGGTCAGCCTCGACCCGGGGCACATGGACGCGCATACCGAGCGGGCGCAGATATGCCTCGCCCGCGGCAGGTCGTACGATGCGATCGACCAGCTCACTCGCGCGGTTGATATCCGACCCGACTTCGCGGTCGGCTTCCTCGAACGCGCGCGGGTGCATTACCTTGCAGGCAACGTCCTGCTCGCCATCGACGACTGCGACCGGGCGCTGCAGGTCAATCCGCAGTATGCGCGGGCGTGGCACAACCGGGGGCTGCTCAGCATCGAGAGCGGCGACTTCGAGGCGGCCATCCGCGACCTGACCGAGGCGATCTCTGCGGCGCCCGAGTACGCGGCCGCGCACGTCTACCGGGGCCAGGCATATGTGGCGACCGGTGACGAGAGCGCCGCGCGCGCGGACTGGGAGCGCACGAGGGAGCTCGACCCGAGCGGCTGGGCCGGCCAGGCCGCGCGGGACATGCTCAGGAAGCTCGATGCGAGATAGCCGGCCGCCGCGCCCTCGCTGTGTAACTGCACTTCCACCCATGCAGGGAGGAAGATGCGCGGTGGCGTATAGTCGAAATACAGTCTGTATTGTACAGTATGATGGTCAGGGAGATGAGTTATGAGGACGCCGACCACGACGATTGGAAGCGCCGCGACGGTCTCGGCGCACAGACCAGGCACCCGGCGCGTGAAGCTCGGATTGACGGTGATGCTCACGGCGGCGGCGATGGCGCTGCTGATGCTGGCGCAGCCGGTTGCGGCTCAGGATGCGCGCGTGCAGACGGAGAAGACCTACTATGAGGTCGGGGAGACGATCAACGTGATCTTCTCCGATCTTCCAGGAAACGACAGCGACTGGATCAACATAGTTCCCGCGGACGCGGCGGAGACCACCTGGGGCCAGTGGCGATATGCCCGGGGCGAGGCGAACGGCGTGATGGAGTTCACGGGCCAGCGGCAGGCCGGCGTCTACCAGGTCCGCCTCTACCTCGACTGGGCGGGAACGCGCTCCTACGATGTGGCGCATCGCCACACGTTCTACGTCGGGGTTCAGCCACCCGCGACGGAGCAGCCCGCGCCTGTCACTCCCGAGGACGGCGCTGAACCGGCGCTTCCGGAGGACGGCGGCGGGCTCGTGTGGACGTCGCGCGACGTGTACGCGCCCCGGGGAGGCCGCGGAAGTGAACGATGATCGCCTCGCGACTGGGCCGGCACCGCGTCCTATGAGGTGCAGGACCGGCACACCTTCTTCGTGGGCGCGGCACCCGATGTTGCCGCGGGGCTCGCGGGGACCGAACAGGCCGTGTACACCGAGGGCGAGTCGATCACGGTGTTCTTCTCGGGTCTTCCGGGCAACGGCGCGGACTGGATCAACATCGTTCCCGCGGACGCCCCCGACTCGAGATGGGGCGACTGGAAGTACACGCGTGAGAAGCGGGAGGGCGTGCTGGAGTTCGGCGCGCTGCCGCCGGGCGAGTATGAGGTGCGCGTGTACTTCGACTGGGTGGGCACTCGCACGTATGAGGTGCAGCATCGCCATCGCTTCACGGTCGTGCCCGAGGCCGCCGGGTAGCGCGCCGCCCGGTCGTGAGGAGGAGGGGTGCGAGCGCTTCTTGACTCCCCCCTCCGCCGGTGCTATCCTGAAGGTGAAGGCAGCAGCGAATCGAGGTCCCGGGCAGCAGCAGCGCTGCCGCGGGGCTTTTCAGCCTGTCCAATGAGACAGAGGCAGGAGTGACCTATCATGGCCGAGACTTCCACATGGAGAACCAAGGTCGGGCTCGCGGAGATGCTGCGCGGGGGCGTCATCATGGACGTCACCACCACCGAGCAGGCGAAGATCGCCGAGGACTCGGGCGCGGTCGCCGTCATGGCGCTCGAGCGTGTCCCCGCGGACATCCGCAAGGAGGGCGGCGTCGCGCGCATGGCCGACCTCCGCATCATCGAGGAGATCATGGAGGCCGTGACGGTCCCCGTCATGGCCAAGGCGCGCATCGGGCACTTCGCCGAGGCGCAGGTGCTTGAGGCCGTCGGCGTGGACTTCATCGACGAGAGCGAGGTTCTCACACCGGCGGACGAGGCGTTTCACATCGACAAGCGCGCTTTCAAGGTTCCGTTCGTCTGCGGCTGCACGAACCTCGCCGAGGCCCTGCGGCGGATCGGTGAGGGCGCCGCGATGATGCGCACGAAGGGCGAGGCCGGCTCCGGCAACATCGTCGAGGCCACCCGCCACATGCGCTCGGTGCAGACCTCGATCAAGCACCTCACCGGGCTGCGCGATGACGAGATCATGACCGAGGCGAAGAACATGGGCGCGCCCTACGACCTGGTCAAGCAGGTCGCGCGCGAGGGCAAGCTGCCGGTGCCGAACTTCGCCGCAGGCGGCATCGCCACCCCCGCGGACGCCGCGCTGATGATGCAGCTTGGGGCCGAGAGCGTCTTCGTCGGCTCGGGTATCTTCAAGTCGGAGGATCCGCCGGCGCGCGCGAAGGCGATCGTCCACGCCACCACCTACTACGAGGACCCGGTCGAGGTCGCGAACGCCTCCCGCGGCCTCGAGGGCAAGGCGATGGAGGGGCTCGACGTGCGCTCCATGCCCGAGGAGGAGCGGCTGGCGACGCGGGGCTGGTAGGAAGAGCGACGGGCGACAAGCGAACTGCGAACGGCCGACGCATCTGAAGATGCGTCGCTCCGGACGACTGAAGACGCGTCGCTCCGGACGACTGAAGACGCGTCGCTCCGGACGACTGAAGACGCGTCGCTCCGGACGACTGAAGATGCGTCGCTCAGAATGACATACGACACGGGGCGCCGATAAGGAATCGGCGCCCCGTGTGTCGTTCCGGCCCCCGGTCCGCGTCAGTCCTCCGCCACCAGGCGGCCCGGCGCGTCCGTGAAGTAGGGCGGGATGCCCTCCGAGAGCGTCAGGCGCTCCACGTCCTCGAAGACGCCCTCAGGCGCGTCCGACAGCTCGATCCGCCACGGCCGTCCGTCCATCCCCGCAGGCACCTCCACCGCAAGCTCCACGCCGCTGCCGATGGCGTCACCCTCCGCGGCCACTTCGCCCTCGGGGTTGACGACCGCGACGTGCACGCTCTCACCCGGTGCGGTGATCGCCAGCGACAGCGTGAACTCGCGCGCGCCCGCCGGTACTGAGAAGTAGAGCGGCCGGGCGTGGTGCACCACGTGCAGCCCCGCGCGCGCGTCATGCACGAGATAGCGCGCATCGGTCTCCACTGAGCCGGCGTTCGAGCCGCCCTGCAGCAGGACCGTGTAGAGGCCCTCGGGGGCCGGCGCGACCCTCACGCGCTTCTGCTCGCCGACCGGCACCTCGCCGCGGATGTCGGTCCCGCCCGGGCCCGCGATCTGATAGCGCACCGGATCGGGCGAGCTGCCGACGCGCCAGTGGCGGATCGTCACCTCGAAGGGCTCACCCGCGCCTACGATCACGTGGCGGCTGGTGCCGCGGAACTGCGTGGGCGGCAGCTCGGGCGACGCCGCGCTCATCTCCGGGAACGCCGGCGCGAGCGCATCCGCGCCCTCCGCCAGCCACGCCAGCCGCGGGGCGTCGCGCAGCAGAATCCGCTCGATCTCCGGCATCGCGCCGGGGGCGTAGCGACTGACCCGCTCGATGGAGTTGATCAGCTCCGCCGCCGCGGCGGCCTGCTGCTGCACGTCGGCCGGCTCCTCACCGAGCATCCGCGCCGCGTACGTCCGCCACGCGTCCATGAAGCGCAGCCACGTCTGCGAGATGCGAACGCGGGCCACGAGCGTCTCATCGCCAGCCGCAAGCGCCCTCGCCTCACGGAGGTCATCGCGCGACGCCGAGATGACTTCGGGGGTGAGCATGCGCAGGAACGGCCGCTGGCGCTCGAGGGTCCGCGGCCAGAGCAGCTCCCCCGGGCCGTAGCTGAAGCTGTCGGTCAGGCGCGCGTAGTAGCGGCGCATCGGCTCGGCGGCGGGGCCGTAGAGCCCGTTGACGTAGTCATCAAACAGCGCGTCCACGTCGGCGTCCACATCCCACAGCACGCGCGCGAGGATCCAGTAGCTGAGCTGCGAGCCCTCCGCGTCGGACCACAGCTCCGCGTTCATGTAAAGCGCGTGGTGCTCGTACTGGTAGCGCAGCTCATCGGTGAGCACGCGCCACGGGATCCAGAGCACGGAGCTGAAGTTGTAGTAGTGGCGGATGCCCATCTGCTCGGCGACATTCCGCCAGCCCATGTACCAGTCATCGTGGATGCGGTTCACCGGCGAGCGCGGGTCCTGCAGGGGGTAGTTGAACGCCATGCCGATGGGGGTGAAGAAGACGATCACGTTCGGGTGCGCATCCACATCGCCGGGGGCCTCGACCGCGCCCCAGTAGGCGTAGAAGGCCACGTTCTTGCCCGGATGCGTCTCCTGCAGCCGCTCGGCGACCTCGTTGGCGTAGACCATCAACCGGCGGCCCTTGCCGGTGTCGAGGCCCTGGAACTCGGGCGGATCGAGGGCCTCACAGTCGGGGCAGTGGCAGAATCGCACGTGGTCGTCGGGGCTGAGCGAGAACATGGTCTGCTCGGGCTTCTCATCGAAGTGCGCCTGCGCGGCCCGGACGGTCTGCGCGATAACCTCGGGGTTGGAGGTGCATAGCTGGCCGGCGGGGTCGCGCTGCCCGTTGCGGAGAGCGTACCAGTCGGGATGCTCCTCGAAGTACTCCGAGGCCGGCGCGATGGCCCGGAAGTTGTGCCCGACGTGGACCGGGACGCCGCCGTAGAGGTTGCGGCGCTTCCACTCATCGAACGCGGCGCGATCGTCCACGCTCATCCCGCGGGCGGCGAGGCTCGGCCAGACGGAGCGGTGCAGGTAATCCGGCCGCTCGACGACCTCGAGGTCGCCGACTATGAGCCGGTCGCGCTCGGGCACGACCTCACCGACCTCGCCCGGAAGGTACCAGCGGACGCCCTGCAGGTCGAGGAAGCGGTAGACCGCGTTGCGGGTGCCGGTCGGCGTCTCCCCGGCGAGGCGCAGCGCGTCGCCCTCGCGGCGTATCACGAAGCCGTCGAGTTCGAGCGCGAGGTCGGCGCACTCGGCGTCGCTGAGTCCTCCGAGCACGATCCGCGGGCCCGTCGTGGCCGAATCTGCGACCGGAAGCTCGGCGCCGGTCATCTTCAGGAGGTACGTCTGCAACTCCGCCGCCGCCTCGGCGTCGTCCTCACCGGCGACGATCACCGCGACCGACTCCCCGCCGTCGATCAGCACAAGGTCGGCGGCGGCGGCCGGTGCGATCATCACTATCGCGGCCATCAGGCTCATCATACGCATGACGTTCATTCTCCTCGATCTTTCATGGCTCCATGGCACCTGCTGCGCGGGGGTAGTTCGCCGCGACCGGCCCGATGACTTCCTGCCGGCAGTCTGCAGAGCGGAAAAAAGGCGGGCCGGGAGGCCGTGGCATCGCCGGGAGACCCGTACAGTGCGCCGCAAATGCAGGTGCTGGCGGCTGCGGGTGGGAACTATCCTGCCAGAGGGCCGGTTCTGCTCGGTCCGCGCGAGAGCCACGCGTCTCGGCACGGGTGTTGACGGCCTGCGGTGAGGCCGCGCGGCAGCACGGTGCATTCAGGATGGAGCGCTCCAGCGCCGGAGCAGGAGGGTGATGATGAGGGTAGAGTCGACGGCGTTCGTGCTCTTCGCATGTTCGGTCGCTGTTCTCGCACTGACCGGCCACGCGGTCACCGCGGACGGTCTGACACTCGAGGACATGGCCGAGGACATTGTGCCCGTGGAGATACAACTGAACGTGAACTACCAGATGCATCACAGCTACCTCGCCGGGGACCCGCCCACAGTCGCACGGGGCTCAACCAGCATCAGCTTCCGGAGGTCGGCCGTGTACACGTTCGTCCGGTTCAAGGAGGGCTACGGTATGCACTACGCGGCCTTCCCCGGCTTCCTCGCAGCCCCGCAGTTCACGCCGGTCAGTGGCATCAGCGTCTACCAGACGCACACCTGCCACGACGATCAGATGTTCATCATCGGGCGAGAGAGTCGTGACCTGTCGGCCTCAGCGGAGGTGCACCCCGCCTCCGGCGATATCCTGCTCTCCCGCGTGGCCGAGGGGCCGGGTGAGCGCGTCCGGATCGGCGTCGGCATCTGGCAGGTGGAGACTGAACACATCCGCTGCCCCACTCAACCGTTCTGCTTCGATGAGCGCACGTTCCATTTCGACGGGCCGGTTGGCGAGGACCGTGACGCGTGGGTGGAGACCGGGGATGGCGACCAGCAGTACCAGGGCATCGAGCTGGCCGTGGTGGACTGGAGCCTGCTCAGGTCGCTGGCGGATGGCGGCGAGGTGCCGCTGGTGATCCCGGTGAGCGCGGTGCATACGCAGCAGAGCGGTGAACGGGACCCGAACGTCGATACCATCACCGAGGTGTATACCGTCACCGGCGTGATCGCCCCGGTCGTCGAGCTGCCGCTCGAACCGCTTGTTCCGTGATCTCGGGGTAGCCCGCATCTGTGCGCAGGCGGACCGCGCCTGCGGTCTCCCGCGCCGGCTCACCGGAGCGCGAGAGCCTCCAGCGTGACGGGCCTCCAGATACCGCCCGCGGCGGCGGTGTTTTTGGCGCGTACCGTGATCTGGTTGACCGCTCCCCAGCGAAGCTCATCGGTGACGTCCACGCGGAATGGCTGGTTCCAGCCCGATGCGCCGATGTCCTGACCGCCCACGTAGACTCCGTTCACCCACACCCACGCGCTCTCATCCACGCCCTCGAAGAGCAGCTCCGCGGCAATATGCTCCGGCCGGTCGGGAAGCTCGATCTCACGGCGATACCAGCCGACGCCGATGTACCCGGTGGTCCACGCCGTCTCAATCGAGATGTCCCGCCAGTCGCCGTCGTCGTAGTCCTCGCCGAACCAGTTCTCCCGATGGCCCTCGATCCGCGCGTCGGTGCGGAAGCGCCAGCCGTCGCGCGGCAGAGGGATCTCCATCACGGTCACGATTCTGCCCGCCTGATCGGCCATCTCGGGGCGATCGAGCAGCAGCACTTTGTCCGGCGGCTCGATCTCAAACGGCTCCATGCCGGGGGCCATCTCCGCCAGCGCAAGAGCCGCCGGCCCGTGCACTCGCGGCGCCTCGTCCTGATCGGCCTTCTCCAGCAGCGCGATGACCTCGTCGGTGCGCGGGGTTACCGCCAGCAGCAGCCTGACGGCGATCTCCCGAAGGTTCACATCCGCATCGGACAATGCCCTCTCCAGATGAGGCAGCGCCGCAGGCGTCGGATCGCCCACCAGTGAAACCAGCGCCGCCCGGCGCACCACGATGTCGTCATTCTCCAGCGCCCCGGCGACGGCCCCGCGCGCGGGCTCGCCAAGGGCCATCAGGCCGCGAATCGCCGCGCGCCGAACCAGCGGACTCTCATCCTGCAGGGCGCGCTCGAGCAGCGGGATGCCCTCCGTTCCCCGCTCAGCCGCCTGGAGGACCTCCGCCCTCCGCTCAACCACCGTGCCCTGCGCGACAGCGCCTGCCGCGAGGTGGAGCGTCAGTGTCACGCAGAAGATCGTCACGCCGGTGACTCGTGTCATGTCGGCCTCTCCCCGTGCTCGGACTGCTGCCGGCAACGCTGCGCGCAGCGGACGGTCAATGCTCCACGGGCCAGCCGGACCCGGTCGGTTGCCGCCCACTGCCGCCCGCGGGACCATCGTCGCCGGACCTCAGGCATCTCCGCTCGCCGGACTGTTCGCCCGGGCCAGCCCGAAGTCCTTTGCGCGCGGCGCCATCGACCGCGCCGGGAGCGGGGTGCCTCCCCCTCGGGCAGTCAGTCGAGCGGCAATTGCGAGGTGCGCCTCACCAGCATCCTGGATATCCAGCCTTTCCTGTGCTTGAGGGAGATGTACCCGACGATGGACATGATGGTCGCGCCGATGGAGTCGACGATCAGATCGTACATGGTGTCCCTGAGCGCCGCTCGCCCGACGAGTGGCTCGCCGCTCTCCAGAGTGTGCTTCTGCATGTTGAGCCCGAAGATGCCATCCACCGCGAACTCGTATACCTCCCAGACGACGCCCATCGAGACCGCGAATGTGAATGCGAAGAGCGCAACGAAGGCGGGGCTCATGTGCGACCTGATGCTCTCGGAGTAGTTCAGGAGGCTGATGAGCGAGAAGCTCAGGGCGCCGAGCATCAGCCCGCTGAAGCCGTGCAGGATCAGATCCCAGTGAGGCACGCGGTAGTAGAAGCTTCTGACCTCTCCGAGGAAGATGGCGGCGTAGAGGAAGACAACGAAAAGGACGAACATGAAGTTGGGGATCGCTATGCGCAGCCGTCTCTCAAGCGCGGACGGCAGAAAGAGGACGACTATCCCAAGGAGGCACTGCAGCAGCATCAGCACGTAGTCGCTCTTGAGCTTCTCGTGCTCGATCTCCGGGACCGGCTCCGCGGGAGCGGACACGATGTGGCTGATGGCGTACACACATGACCCGATGAGGCTGAGAAGGACGAAGAAGAAGACCCACCTGGCCCAGCGTGGCCTTGTATTGGGCTGGTCCTGCGCGGTCAAACTTATGCCTCCACTTCGCACCGCCGCCGCCACCGCACTGAGGGGCGGTCCCCCGCAGCGGAAGTTCTGAGCGCGATCTCTCTGTCGTAGTGATTATGCACGCGGGCGTCGATGACCTGCCCCTCCCTGGCTCGGCGCGGCGCGACGGAGAGGGTTTGCGGCGAGGAATGGAGAACGTTGCGGTTCCGCGGAAGAACGACGGGCGTCAGACTGAGAGAGGGCGAGACGAACGTGGCACACAACTCGTACGAGGTGGCTGTCATCGGGGGCGGCAGTGCGGGGGTGGCGGCGGCACTGGCGGCCGCTCGGAACGGCGCGCGGACGCTTCTTGTTGAGCGCGACCCGTTTCCCGGCGGCGACCTGATCACCGGCCTGCCGATCCTGGGCTGCTGCAACTCGCTGGGCGAGTGGATCGTCGGCGGCGTCCTCGATGAACTGCTGGAGGGCTGCCGGGCGCGGGAGGGCTGCGTGGGCCGGGTCTTCGACTGGCGGACGCTCTGGGGCGTGTGCGTTGATCCCGACGTCATGAGACTGGTCATCGTGGACGTGCTGCGCCGGCAGGGCGTGGACTTGCTGACGAGCGTGCTGGTCCGGGGAGCGACGACCGACGGGGAGCGGATCACGGCGCTCGCGGTCGTTGGCGGGGGGAGTGAGATGGCGGTTGAGGCGGGGATCGTGGTGGATTGCACCGGTGACGCGACCGTCGCGTCGTGGGCGGGCGCGAAGTGCGAGAAAGGCGGGCCGGGCGGGGAGTTCCAGCCGGTGAGCCTCGTCTTCCAGATGGGCCCCGTTGACGCCGGCGCGCTGCTGCGGTTCGTGCGCGAGCACCCGGAGGAGGCGCTGCTGGGCGAGAACCCGGTCATCGAGAGGTCGCGGGCGGAGTGCGCGCGCGCCCTCCATGATGCGGGCTACCCGTATCTGGCGCTCAGCGCGGAAGGCAGCCTGCTGGGCGCGGCCATCGAGGCGGGTGAGATGTACCCCTGCACCGCGATCTTCATGTCGCCGACCTCCACCGCTCGCCGCGAGGTGACGCTCAACAGCACACGCCTGGCGAACGTGGACGCGACGGACAGCCGCGAGTTGAGCCGGGCGCTGCCGGTGCTGGTGGAGCAGGTCGAGCGCTGTGTGCGATTCGCGCAACGCAGGCTGCCCGGGTTCGAGGAGGCGGGCCTGGCGCGCGTGGCGCCACGCATCGGGGTGCGCGAGACCAGGCGGGTCGTCGGCGAGCACGTGCTGACCGCCGAGGAGGTGCTGGAGGGCAGCAAGTCCGCGGAGGTGATCGCACGAGGCGGCCATCACGTGGACATCCACGGTGCCGGCACGTATCAGAAGCGCATCCCGGTGATAGGGGGGCGCTCGTACGACATACCGCGGGGCTGCCTGATCCCCCGCGAACTGGAGAACGTGCTGGTGGCCGGGCGGTGCCTGTCATCAACACGCGAGGCCAACGGCTCGGCGCGGGTGATGGGCACCTGCCTCGCGACCGGTCAGGCGGCCGGGACGGCGGCCGCGCTGTGCGCGAGCGCCGGGTGGGGGGACGTGCGCGAGCTGCCGATCGCGCTGCTGCAGCAGACGCTGCGCGATCAGGGCGCCGTGCTCGACGGGACGAGCTGACCGGCCCGCCGCGGTGGCCGGGAGCCGCCGGCGGGAGGTTGCGGGGGCGAATCGTGGGAATACTATCATCAGCCGGTCACGCCGGAAGGGGCCGGTGGTATTGGCGCGCGTGATCGTGGGCTCGACCGGTGGTGGGCGTCATGAGTATCAGGGCGCGGCTGACACTGGCTTTCCTTGCGATTTCCCTCCTGCCCCTCGCGATCGTCAGTGCCATCGCGTGGACGACGGCGCACCGGTCGATCCGCGAGCATGTGCTGGATCACCTCGAGTCGGTGGCCACCGTCCAGGCCAACCGCCTCGCGGCCATCGTCGAGCAGAACCTCGAACGTCTCAGCCTCGTCGCCAGCCGCACGCAGCTTCGCATCGTTCTCGCGCGATACACCCGGGAGCACGACGATGTTGACGTTGAGATGATGAACCGCATCCTCGAGGACGCGCTCTACTCCATCCCCAGCTTCGAGGCCATCCTCGTTCTCGACCTCACCGGGACCGTCGTCGCCTCCACGGATGAGGAGCGCATCGGCGAGCGGCTTGCCCGGGAGGAGTTCTTTGTGCGTGGGCGCGAGGGCGCGGTCGCGGACATCGTCTTCCTCGATGACGCGGGCGAGGTGAAGGTCCTGCTGGCGATGCCGCTGACGCTGAACTACGAGCCGATCGGCGTGATCGCGATCCGCTCGGATGTTGACAACATCGTGGCGCTGGTCAGGGACTACGCCGGCCTCGGTCGCACCGGAGAGACGATCATCGCGAGGGCGGGCCCGGACGGTGAGGCGATCTTCCTCACCCCGTTGCGGCACGATCCGGACGCGGCGCTGACGGCGGCGTCCCCCGTGTCCGACGCGCCGCTGCCGATCGAGCGGGCGGTGGCGGGGCAGGAGTTGCTGCTCGACGGCGCCAGGGACTACCGCGGCCACGTCGTGCTCGCGGTGACCCGCTACGTGGCGCCCGCGGGCTGGGGCCTGGTCGCGAAGATTGACCGCGACGAGGCGCTCGCGCCGGTTCCGGAGATGCGCAGAGTGATGCTGCTCGCGATGCTGGGCACCGCGCTGCTGACCGCCCTGGTCGCGGCGCTGGTGAGCGGCACGATCAGCCGCCCCATCGTGGCGCTGACGGAGACGGCCGGGCGCATCGCCGACGGGGCGCTGGACGAGCGCGTGGAGATCAGCTCGACCGACGAGATCGGCCTGCTCGCCGAGGCGTTCAACCGCATGGCGCACAGTCTCGTCGAGGCGAATCAGCTCCTGGAGCGCCGCGTGGAGGAACGCACCGCCGAGCTGGCGCGCGCCAACGCCGACCTGCACGGCGAGATCCGGGAACACAAGACCACCCAGGATCAGCTTCGTGAGGCGCGTGACGCCGCGCGAGAGGCCAGCAAGGCCAAAAGCGAGTTCCTCGCAAACATGAGCCATGAGTTGCGCACGCCGATGAACGGCATCATCGGGATGACGGAGCTGGCGCTCGACACCGAGCTTTCGGCGGAGCAGCGTGAGTATCTGCTGATGGTGAAGGACTCCGCGGATGTGCTGCTGAGGCTGGTCAACGACATCCTCGACTACTCCAAGATCGAGGCGGGCAAGCTGGAGCTGGAGGACACGGAGTTCCGCCTGCGCGAGAGCATTGGCGACACGCTCAGGGCGCTGTCGGTGCGCGCGCTCGACAGGGAGATCGAGCTTGCCTGCCGGATCGCGCCGCCGGTGCCCGACCACCTCAGGGGAGACCCGTGGCGGCTGCGCCAGGTAGTGGTGAACCTTGTGGGGAACGCTATTAAGTTCACGGAGCGCGGCGAGGTGGTGGTGGATGTTGAGGAGCACGCGCGGGAGAACGGCCGGGTGGTCCTGCATGTCTCCGTCCGCGACACCGGCATCGGGATCGCGCCGGAGGAGCAGGAGAGGATCCTCGAGGCGTTCACGCAGGCGGACAGCTCCACCACGCGACGCTACGGAGGGACCGGCCTCGGCCTGACGATCTCCTCACAGCTTGTCGAGCTGATGGGCGGGCGCATGTGGCTTGAGAGCGAGCCGGGCGTGGGGAGCACATTCCACTTCCTCGTGCCGCTGCAGGTCGCCGACGAGGGACACGACGAGCTTCCCGACTGGATCGACGTTGAGGACCTGCGCCTGCTGATCATCGACGACAATGAGACCAACCGCCGGATCCTCGAGGAACTGCTGGCGAGTTGGGGGATCGAGACGGCCTCATCTACACGTGGCGCGGACGCGCTGGAGCTGCTGATCAGGGCGGAGGAGGAGGGGCGGCCCTTCGACGCCGCGCTGGTGGACGTGATGATGCCCGAGATGGACGGCTTCGAGCTGGCCGAGCGCATTCGGGAGGATCAGCGCATCGCGGCGACCGCTCTGATCGTCCTCTCCTCCGGTACGCCCGGCGAGACTTCCCGCCCATCCTCGCTCAAGCTCGATCGCTTCCTGATGAAGCCTGTCAAGCAGTCGGAGCTGCTCGACGCGATCCTGATCTCACTGCAGCGGCGGCCCCGCGAGCGCGCCGAACGCGCACCCAGCAGTCTCCGCGACCTGCCCCCGGCCGACCGGCGACTGCATGTGCTGGTGGCCGAGGATAACGCGATCAACCAGCGCCTCGTGCGCCATACGCTGGAGAAGCGAGGGCATGTCGTTGAGGCCGTCGGCAACGGTCGTGACGCGGTCGAGAGCGCCGCGCGAGAGGCGTTTGATGTCATCGTCATGGACGTGCAGATGCCACGGATGGACGGCTTCGAGGCCACCGCGGCGATTCGCGAGCGGGAGGAGCGCGACGGCGGCCATGTTCCGATCGTCGCGATGACCGCGCATGCGCTCTCGGGGGATCGCGAACGCTGCCTTGCCGCGGGGATGGACGCCTACGTCGCGAAGCCGCTCAGCGCGATTGCGCTGATAGGGGCGGTCGAGGCGGCCGCGGGCTCGGGGCCGGAGGACGAGGGCGGCGGGGCGCCGCCGGCGGCCCGCGGCAGGCTGATCGACCCCGAAGCGCTTCTCGCCCGGATGATGGGAGACCGGGAGCTGCTCGTCGAAATGATCGAGCTGTTCGGAAACTCACACGGCGAACTGCTTGATCGGTGCCGCAGGGCCATCGCCGAGGCGGACCCGGAGGCCCTCGCGCGCGCCGGGCATACGCTGAAGGGCATGATCGGCAA
>JBMNNW010000201.1:0-3265 GCA_050942735.1 Armatimonadota bacterium | reverse complement strand
CAGCCGACCTTGTTGCCCATCAGCTCCAGCACCATGATGCGCTTGTGGCTGTCGGCGGTGGAGTGCAGCCGAT
The DNA here is from genome assembly GCA_050942735.1 of Armatimonadota bacterium. Classification (GTDB taxonomy): domain Bacteria; phylum Armatimonadota; class Zipacnadia; order Zipacnadales; family UBA5352; genus UBA5352. The sequence continues at coordinate 3,192 of JBMNNW010000201.1, read as the reverse complement.
CGACCGCCTCGGTGGCCACCGTCACGGCCGTGTCGTAGCCGAAGCACACGTCGGTTCGCGCGATGTCGTTGTCGATCGTCTTCGGCAGCGTGATGACGTTGCAGCCCGCCTCCACGAGCTTCAGCGCGTTCTTCTGCGTCCCGCCGCCGCCGAGGATCACCAGGCAGTCCAGCCCCAGAGCCCGGTAGTTCTCATGCGCCTGCGCAGTCATGTCCACCGTCTCGCCGTCGGGCAGCTCATACTTGTGCGGCTTGGTGCGAGAGGTGCCCAGCATCGTCCCGCCGACCGTCAGAATCCCGGACAGGTCATTCCAGTTCAGCGCCCGCCACCGATTCTCAATCAGCCCCTGGAAGCCATCAAGTATCCCGATGACCTCGATCCCGTACCGGCGCCGCGCGGCCTTCGCCACCCCACGAATCGCCGCGTTCAGACCGGGGCAGTCACCGCCGGCGGTGAAGATGCCTATGCGCTGGGTATTGCTTGTTGCCATCTCATGCTCCCATGTTCCTGAGATATGTTCACCACGGCGGCAACGCCAGCGTCCCCCCCTCGAGGAAGACCGTGCTTCCCGCGATGAAGCCCGCGTCGTCGCTCAGCAGAAACGCGGCGGCCTTCGCCACGTCCTCCGGCCGGCCGAGGCGCCGCACCGGAATCTTCGCGGCGACCTCAGCATACAGTTCGTCGAGCGGCTGGTCGAATCCCTCCGCGCTCGCCGCAAGCATCGGCGTGTCGATCGTCCCGGGGCAGATCCCCACGCACCGCATGTACCCCGCGTGGTCCTTCGTCAGGCAGCGGATCAGCGCCACCAGCGCCGACTTGCTCGCGCAATACAGCGCGTGAGCGGGGAATCCAACGTAGGCCGCCGTCGAGGTGGTGATCAGCAGCACCCCCTCCCCCTGCTCGCGGAAGACCGGCACGAGGTGCTTCGCCAGCAGGAAGTTGCCCCGCACGTTCACGCCCATCACAAGATCCCACTGCGCGTCATCGAACTGCTCGACGGTCCCCTCGACCCACGCGCCGGCGTTCGAGCAGACGCCGTCGATCCGCCCGTGCATCTCGACGGTCCGCTCAACCAGCGCGGCGATCTGCGCCTCATCGGTCATGTCGGCATAGATGAAGGTGACGTCGGAGCCGGCCTGCCGCAGGCCGTTTTGCAGCGCCTCGCCCTCCTCCCGCTGGATCGACGAGGTGACGACCTTCGCGCCCGCTCTCGCGAAATGCCGCGTGCAGCCCTCGCCGATGCCGGAGGTTCCGCCGGTGATGATGATCGTCTTTCCCTCGATGGACATGCAGGCTTCCTCCTCAGAGTCCGGTCGCGGATCGTCGCTTCCGCGGGATGGCTTACTGCTCATCCTCGCGCGGGTCGTCGGCGAGCGTCCACTCGTGGTTCGGGTCGGGGTAGAACGTGATGCCGACGCCGGTGGAGTCGTAATGCCGCTCACCGTCCTTCTCATGCCGCGCCCATGTATCCGCGAGCACCAGCCACCCACCCGGAACCCGGGCGCGGTAGACGTTCCCGTAATGCGGCGTATGTTTGAGCTTCTCCCAGTGAATGGCGATCACCCCTCGACAGCCGCAAGTCACAGGTCGCAAGTCACAGGCTACGACAAACGGCACAGGACAGACGCCCCACATATCCTATCCGGAACTGGAGGATTTGATCGCCGAGATGAGCCCGTGCAACATCCTCCCTACTTCCTCAGCCTCTTTCTCGAGTTACGAGAGCAGCTGTTCCTCACCGTAGTGCAGTCGCCTTGACGTTTCGAGAAACGTCTCCAGTTCTGCGAGACTCCCCGCAGCGATACATGGGAAGCGGATGAAGTCCCCGTCACTGCGTCTGCCCTTGCCTTCAGCGATGTTGGCCGGCACTGATGTCGCACACCGCCTCATCTGTGCCGTGAGGCCATACATCTCTTTTCCCGGATAGGCCTCTGTCAGCCGATACACTCCAACTGCGAGTTCGCAGGCCCTTCGCCAGACGTCAAGATCTCGGTAGCTGGACTTGCGACCTGCAAAGATGCGTCCTCCTCCATGCGTGTCAATCCCTGCGGTCTCTCAATACCCAGCAACACTCCTGGCATGCCGGATTGCCAGCCTCGACCTGCCGTCACTGCCGTCACTGCCGTCACTGCCGTTGCCTGCGACTTGCGACTTGCGACTTACCGCACCCTCACAACCACTTCCCGGCAGCTCTGGCTTGCGAGGCGTGCGCGCACCGACCGCCACTGCGCCTCACCGACCATCGGGCTGTTCGCCGCGCCGAATGACAGCGTCCTCGCGCCCGCGCCGCCGCTGTTGAACTGGCCCGTCGCGTCGAGGCGCAACTCGCCGTCCACGAAGACCTGCAGGTCCTCGCCCTCCATCTCGATGCGGTACGTGTGGAAGTCGTCGGTGGTATCCATCTCAAAGCGCATCTCGCGGTTGAAGTGCAGGCTGATGTGATCGGGGCGGAGGGCCAGCCGCTCCTGCGCCACGCCGTTGGTGACGATCACGAAGTTGGAGCCGGAGATCACTTTCGCGGTGGCCTCCACGATGACCCGCTCGCCGGGTGTGGCGCCCCAGCCGTGGCGGTAGTAGAGGTAGTCGCCACCCTCCGTCCCGCGGTCGGCCAGCAGCAGCGCGCCTTCCTCAAGCGCCTCCTCCGTCCGCTCCGATCCGCGGTCACGCACCCACGGCGCCCCCGGCTTCGCATCAGCGCTCCACTCGATCGTCCACTCGTCCTCCCGCGGGACCGCCGCCCGGTCCAGCGCGATCTGCACAGTGTTGCTCCCGCGCCTGATCCAGTCCACCTGTAGCGGGTAGTCGATCCATCCCTCGGCCACCGTGCCGCCCTCCACACGGTGGCCGTTGAACGTCAGATCAAGCTGATCGGCGCGCGCTATCCCCGGCGCCTCGATGTGCAGCGTGGCGCTCGGCTCCCCGCCCCCCGCCCGCGCCATCTCGAAGTCCTCGCCGATCGCGATCTCGATGCTCACCGGCGCTTCCGGGGTCAGGCTCATCGGGTAGTTGGGCGTGAGCACCGGCGTCGTGCGATACTTCGCCCCACCGGCCAGCCAGCGGTTCGGGTCGCCATCGACGATGCTCGGGAAGTAGAGCTTCTCGCCTGTGGCGATCGTCTGCGGATCCCCGATCTCGCGGAAGATCGGGGAGTTGGGGTTGAAGAGGTTGAAGGTGTGGATCCCGTCCGCGCCC
>JBMNNW010000200.1:0-3281 GCA_050942735.1 Armatimonadota bacterium | reverse complement strand
CCGCGCCACGCCTTTGTAGGGCGCGGACCTGTGCCGCGCCACGCCTTTGCGCCTCGCCGCTCGTCGCCCTCCCCTCAGACCGCCGCCCCGTTCGCCCGCAGGCGCTGCTGCAGCGTCGGCACGTCCACCGCCCCGGCGTCGCCACCGGCTCCGTCCGCGGCCATCGCCGCCCCCTCGCCGGCGGCCTCGCCGATCGCCATGCAGGTCCCCATCACGCGCAAGGCGGACATCGCCTGGTGGTCGGCGCCGATGGTTCGGCCCGCGCAGAGCAGGTTCGGGATGTCCGCCGAGACGAGGCTGCCCCAGGGGATGTCGAACCACAGGCCATCCTTCGGGTAAAGGCCCTCCCGGTGCTCGTCGTCGGCGTTGCCGGGGAGGTCCTCATAGCGCTCCTCGTACATCGCGCAGGGCGGATCGTTGGGGCACTTCTTGTAACACAGGTGCGTCGAGTTCTTCGTCCTTCCGAGCGGGCAGTGGATGTCGATCCAGTAGGGGCAGCGCGCCACCGCCGTCTCCCGCGTCCGCGCCTCCACCACGTCCTCGCCGGTGACGATGTCCAGCCCGACCACCTGACGGCTCTCGCGCAGGCCGATGTGCGGCGGAGACTGCACGAGGTAGGCGTTCTCCAGCCCCGGCACGTTCCGCCGCCACCAGTCGATCAGCCCCCACGTATCACGTCGGACCTGCACCTCGCCACGCGTCAGGTCCTCGACGTTGCAGGCGTCGCCGGGGAAGCGGGTGGCGTTGGCGACGTACTCGTTAGACCTGCGTCCGGGCACCGTCCGGTCCCATCCAGGGTTGAGCGGGTTGCGCCCCCATCCGGGGTTGTACGCGTTGATCTCACCGGCGGTGACCGCCCGGCGCGCCCGCTCCATCAGCGCCTCGTGCTCCTCACCGGTGGGCAGGCGGTCCTGATCCACGCCGCTGAAGACGAACATGCTGCCCATCGCCATCATAGCGCCGTCGAACTCCCGGCCCTGGGTGAAGCGCGCGCCGGACTGCCAGACGAGGTCCGCGTCGCCCGTCGCATCCACGAACACCCGGCCCGTCACCGCCTGGCGGCCGGACTTGCTCTCCAGCACCAGCGCGCTGATCCGGCCGTCCTCCACGACCGTGTCCACCGCCCAGGAGTGCAGTCGCACGTCCACGCCGGAGCCGAGCACGAGCGCGTCGCTGACGAGCTTGAAGCTCTCCGGGTCGAAGGAGATCCCTCCGCGCTTGATTGCCTCGTCGAAGTCCGGCGCGCCGCCGAGGGAATGCATCTCACGGCAGAGCTCCTCGGCGATCCCGCCGATCATCGGCTCGTCGGTGCCGGAGGCGCGGGTTCCGAGGATCACCGCGATCAGACCTGCGGTGGCCATCCCGCCGAGATAGCCGTAGCGCTCGATCAGCAGCGTCTTCGCGCCCGCGCGAGCGGCTGCGACGGCGGCCGGGATCCCGCCCGGCCCGCCTCCCGCGACGACGACGTCGTAGTCACCGATGACCGGGACCTCTCGCTCGGGCAGTGTGATCGTGGGCATGTTGAGTTCCTCCTCAGAGAGCATTGTCTTCTCAGTTCTTTTCACGGGCCGGGGTGGAACCTGAGGCGCTGTCGCAACGCCCCTCGCTGCATCGTGCCGAATGTCTCATGTGCCGGGGGGCGGGGGAGCGACGAGCCGGCGCCCCTCCGCCGTTCCTCGCCGCTCGCGGTTGGCCGCGCGTCGCTCAGATCTCCGCGCCATTCGCCCGCAGCCGGCGCTGAAGCTCCGCGATCTCGATCGTCGTCGCGTCGCCCGAGGCAGCCGCCATCGCCGCGGCCTCTCCCGCCGCTTGCCCCGTCGCCATCGCCGGGCCCATCACCCGCAGCGACGCCATCGCCTGGTGGTCGGCGGAGACGGAGCGGCCGCAGGTGAGCAGGTTCGGCAGGTCCGCGGAGACGAGTGCGCCGAAGGGGATGTCGTACCATGAGCCGTGCGCGACCCCGCCGTGCTCGGGCACGTCGTCGAGGTGGCGGGTGAGCATGTGGCAATCGCGCTTGCCGCAGGAGCGCCGGCAGGCCACCCCGTCCACCTGCGCGGCCTCCGGCCCGGTGTGAGCCATCGGGCAGTGCACGTCGAGTCCGAAGGTGCAGCGGGCGATCGTGTCCTCGCACTTGCGCCCGGCGAGCACGTCCTCGCCGGTAACGGTCCGCAGCCCCACCATCCGCCGGCTCTCCCGAACGGCGACCATGTGCGCGGTGAGCTGCAGGTATGAGCGATCCATCCCCGGCACCGTCTCGCGCATCCACCGGGCGATCTCCCACGCGTCGCGCCGCCCCTTCACCTCCGCGGCCGTGAGGTCCTCCACGTCCGTCGGGTCGCCGCCGAGGTGCGTGATGTTGAACGACAGCGAGTCCTGCCGCTCGTCGGGGCTGCGCTCGGGGGTGTGCCAGCGGTAGGCCGGGAGGCCACGCAGGAGCGCCTCGCGCATCAGCGCCCGCGCCTCGTCGGCGTCCGGGCCCCCGCGCGTGGGGACGCGGTCGAGGTCGAGTCCGCCCATCTGCAGGACGAGGCTCATCGCCTGCACGCGGCCGTCTGCGCGGCGGCCCATCTCCCACCGCGCACCGGCCCTCGCTACGAGGTCCGCGTCGCCGGTCGCGTCCACGAACACGCTCGCTTCGACCGCCCGGGCTCCCGACTTCCCCTCCAGCACGATCGCGCGGAGACGGCCGTCCTCCACGATCGCGTCGCCGACCGGGGAGTGCAGCAGCAGGTCGGCGCCGCTGCCGGGCACGAGCGCGTCGGCCACCAGCTTGAAGGCCTCCGGCTCGAAGGGGATGCGGCACTTCTCGATGCCCTCGTCGAAGGGCCGGGCGCAGCCGAGTGCCGCCATCTCGTCCACGATCTCCCGGAAGATCCCGCCGACCACCATCTCGCCGGTGCGCGCGGGCGCGACGCCCAGCAGCAGGTCCACCCAGCCGGCGGTGGCGATCCCTCCGAGGAATCCGTAGCGCTCGACGAGGAGCGTCTTCGCGCCTGCGCGGGCCGCGGCGACCGCGGCGCAGATCCCGCCCGGCCCGCCTCCCGCCACGACAACGTCGTACGTCCCGATGATCGGAAGCTCGCGCGCGGGCTCCCGGTGCGTTCGCTTCTCATTCATGATGGCGGGTAGTTCACCGGAGTGGGGCGTCAGTCCTTCATCCCCCCCGTGTGCCGAATGTCTCATGTAGGGGGGGAGCGACGGACGAGGGCGTCTGTAGGGCGGGGACCTGTGCCCCGCCCGCAGTTCCCCGAGAACCGATAACGACCCGGCGGGGCACAGGC
>JBMNNW010000100.1:0-18246 GCA_050942735.1 Armatimonadota bacterium | reverse complement strand
TGGCCCCGGCGCCCTCGCCGGGGGCCGCCCGGAGGGCGGCTGTCGTTGCTGGAAGCGGGCGTACGTCACAGGCAACGACCGGCGGGGCACAGGTCCCCGCCCTACAAACGGCCGGCGGGGCACAGGTCCCCGCCCTACAAACGACAGGCGGGGCACAGGTCCCCGCCCTACAAACGGCGAGCGGGGCACAGGTCCCCGCCCTACAGACGACAGGCGCCCAGTAGCTCGTCACTCACAGCTCGTCGCTCCCAAACGGTACCCATGAAACTAAGTGTTGTCATGCCGGTCTACAATGAGCGGGGGACGATCCTGGAGATACTCGACCGCGTTCGCGCGGTCGATGTTGACAGGGAGATCATCATCGTCGATAACTGCTCCACCGACGGGACCCGGGAGATCATCGAGAAGATCGACTTCCCCGAGGTCCGCACGATCTTCCAGGACCGGAACCGGATGAAGGGCAACTCCGTCAAGAAAGGCATCGCGGCGGCGCAGGGGGAGTACACCATCATCCAGGACGCCGATCTCGAATACGATCCGCGCGACTACCTCCCGCTGCTTGAGGAGGTCGAGCGCGAGGAGGTGCTCGCCGTCCTCGGCTCGCGGATGCTCGGAGCGGCGCGGCGAGACGACCGGCTGCCGCTCAACCAGTTCTCCATCGGGCGCGACTTTCTCAACGACTGGTTCAACATGCTCTATGACGCCGACCTGACCGACATCGCCACCTGCTACAAGCTCGCGCCAACGGAGTTTCTGCAGAGCCTTGAGCTGGTCAGCGACGGCTTCGACCTCGACTTCGAGCTGCCGGCGAAGTTCGTGCTCGAGGCGCGGCGGCGCGGGCAGGTGGTCAGCGAGGTCCCCATCCACTACTACCCGCGCAGCCTCGAAGAGGGGAAGAAGATCCGCTGGACCGACGGCATCGCCTCGCTGGCGGCCATCACCCGATTCCGCTTCGCGGAGCCGGGTGGGTGAGGCGATGAGAGATCGGCTGGGGCTGATCGTGCTTGGCATCGCGGGTCTGCTGCTCGTGGCCGTCATCGTGCTCGTGTTGCTCAGCGGCGGGCGCGAGGAGCCGGACGAGGGGCTCGAGCCGGTCGGCCCGCCCGTGGACGGGATCGCCGAGGACGACGACGAGCCCGACGGGACCGGCGACGTCTCCGACATCGAGGTGAGCGGGACGGAGTTGACCATCCGTGAGGAGGGCGAGGTGGTCTGGCGAGCCAGCTTCGGCGGCGAGATCGAGCTGGACGAGCAGCAGAACGTCGCCCGCGCTACGGATGTGTTGTGGGAGTTTGAGGGAGCCGGATTTGAGGGCCTGACGCTCCGCGCGCCGCTGATGCGGGCGGCGTGGGATGAGCGGAGGCTGCACTTCTCCGAGGGCATCGTCATTGAGGGAGAGGGCGGGCGGCTGCGATTCTCGTCCAACACCGCGGAGTACCAGTTCGACACGAAGAAGGTCATCGGCCGCGGCGATGTGCGGTTCCAGCGGGGCAGCTTCTACGGCCGGGCCGAGGAAGTCGTGGTGGACAACCAGCTCAAGGTTGTGCGGCTCAAGCGCGGGTCGCTCACCCGGAGACAGTAAGATATCACAGGCATTGCCGAACGAGGGCGAATGCTCATGAGACGAACTACGCTGACAGGGCGCATCATGTTCGGGCTTGCGGTCGCGACGCTGGCGGCGACGGTGCTTACGGTCGCGGGCGCGCAACAGCAGACGCGTACCACGCAGACCGGGAGGGTCGTCTTCGACGAACTGGTCTGGGACTTTGAGAACAACACGATCGTGATCACCGGCAGCCCGGCGACGCTGCGGGTGGAGGGGCTGCACGACGCGGAGTTGTGCGCCCCGAGGGTGACGATCGACGCGGACGCGCAGCTCACCGAGATCCGCGGCGCGGTGGCGAGCGGGCCGGTGCAGCTCAACATGGTCACCGCGCCCGACACCAACGGCGTTCGGCGGCGGATCAACGCGCGCTGCACGCAGCGGGCCACGTACAACCAGGGCAGCGCGACCGTGACGATGGTCGGGAACGTGGTCGCGGACATCGTGAGCCTCCCCGAGACCGGTGAGGAGGCCGCGCACCTTGAGGCCGAGCAGATCACGGTGGACCTGCGCGCCAGCACCCTGAAGGCATCACCGGGCAGCTTCGAGGTCACCACCGAGATGGATGGCGGGGAGGGGCGGCAGTAGATGTCGCTGGACGCCCGGGGCCTGGTCAAGACATACAGCGGACGCCGCGTCGTTGACGGCGTCGATGTGAACGTCGAGCGGGGGGAGATCGTGGGGCTGCTGGGGCCCAACGGCGCGGGCAAGACCACGTCGTTTTACATGATCCTCGGACTGGTGCGGTCGGAGAAGGGCTGTGTCGAACTCGACGGCGCGGACCTGGCGCCCTTCCCGATGCACGAGCGCTGCCGCCGTGGCCTTGGCTACCTTGCGCAGGAGCCGTCGGTCTTCCGGCGGCTGACGGTACGGGAGAACCTGCTGCTGATCCTCGAGATGCAGGGGCTGTCGGGCAAAGAGCAGCGCGAGCGCGCCGATGAACTGCTCGAGCGGCTCGGGCTGACCGGACGGGCGGATGCGCAGGGCGCGGTGCTCTCCGGCGGCGAGCGGCGGCGCGTGGAGATCGGCAGGACGCTGTGCACGCGGCCGTCGTTCATCCTGCTCGACGAGCCCTTCACCGGCGTGGACCCGATCGCCATCGACGACATCCGCGGGATCATCGCCGACCTCGTAAGCGACCGCATCGGGATCCTTATCACCGACCACAACGTGCGCGAGACGCTGGAGATCTGCGACCGCGCGTATATCATCTCCGAGGGGAAGATCCGCACACACGGTCCGGCGGATGACCTGCCCAATGACCCGATCGCCCGGCAGTACTACCTGGGCGATCGTTTCCGGATGTAGAGGAAGGCGACGGGCGATGAGCCGCAAGGCCCGGGGCGCTCCCTCGCCGCTCGCCGCCAACCATCATGAAACGACTCGATCGGTACATTCTGGCTGAGTCCATCCCCCCGTTCCTCTTCGGAATCGGGGCGTTTCTTGCTGTGCTGATCGGTGTCGAGCTGCTCTACGACATGCTCCGGCTGGTCTACCAGGAGGGCTTCCCGGCGTGGTCGGTGGCGAGGATCTTCGTTCTGAAGCTCCCGGGCGTGATCGTGCTGACATTCCCGATGGCGATCATGTTCGGCTCGCTGATGGCGATGGGGCGGCTGTCGGGGGACGGTGAGCTTGTCGCGATCCGCGCGGGCGGGGTGTCGGTGGTGCGGGTGGGGCTGCCGGTGATGCTGCTGGGCGTGGTGGTGGCGATGGCGGGCTTCGCGGTCTCCGAGACGGTCGTCCCGTGGGCGAACAACCGCTCGCTGGAGATCACCCGGCAGATGTTCGGGACGGTGGCGGCGGAGACCGACCTTGCGCTGGAGGTTCGCAATGACCAGGGCCTGCAGCGATGGCTCTACGCGGCGGAGTTCGACCCGGACACGCTGACGCTGCGCCACGCAACGATCCTCGACTTCACGCTGGGCGAGCGCCCGCACCTTCTGACGGCGGAGAGCGCGCGATGGCAGGGGCGCAACTGGATCCTGCGGAACGTCGAGCACACCTCGTGGGATGCCGGCAGCGAGGGCACGCTGAGCTTTGAGAAGATGACCTTCAGCGTCGAGCGCACCGCGGAGTCGGTCGGGCGGGCGAGGAAGAAGCCCAATGACATGACGCTGGGCGAGTTGAAGGAGCAGGTGGCGAGCGCGCTGGAGGAGGGCCGAGCGGAGTGGGCGCAGAAGGTGGACCAGCACTACCATGTGCGGCTGGCGCTGCCGTGGGCGACAGTGGGGCTGTCGATCCTCGGGATCGGCCTGGGGATTCAGCGCCAGCGCTCATCACGCGGGATCGGGATGGGCATCTCGCTGCTGGTGATCTTCGTGTATTACGTGGTGATGCATACGCTGACGCTGGTGGGTGAGCGGGGGGTGGCGCATCCCGCGCTAATGGCGTGGACGCCCAACCTGCTGCTGTTCCTCGCCGGCGCGGGCTTTCTGCTGCGCAACTCGCGCTGAGCCGATCGTCGTTTCGATGTGGCCGTTGACGCGACCGGGAGAGAGATGTCGCTTTACACCATCATTGTCTTCGTGGCGCTGGGTCTGCTGGGTGCGCTGATCGCGTACCTGGGCGATGTCATCGGCGCGCGTGTGGGCAAGCGACGCTCGACGATCTTCGGCCTCCGCCCCCGGCAGACGGCGCGGCTGGTCGCCGCCGTCATCGGCGCGCTGCTGCCGCTTCTCGGCCTCGGCGTCGCCACGGTGGGCTCGCAGTATGCCCGGATGGCGGTCTTTGAGCTGCGGTCGCTGATTGACCAGCAGAGGCAGCTTCAGGGCCGGGTGGACGAGCTTCAGGAGCAGGTCGATCGCTACGAGGAGCGCTCCCGGCAGGCCGAGGAGCGCGCGGAACGCGCAGAGGAGAGCGCCGCCGAACTCAAGGACATCCAGGAGGAGCAGCAGCAGCGCATCGAGGGCCTGCAGACTCGCGAGGATGAGTTGCAGGCGCGCGCCGCCGGCCTCCAGGAGCGCGTGCAGGGGCTCACCGGGCGGATCGAGACGCTCACCGCCCGCCGCGAGGAGCTGGAGGCGTCGCTGACCGACGCGCGGGCCGGCCTCGCGCAGTCCGAGGAGGACCTCCGCAGGGCCGAGCAGAGCCTCGGGGTGACCCGGGCCGAGCTTAACGAGCGCCGCCGGGAGGTCGAGGAGAAGCGCAGGGACGTTGAGAACATCAGCAATCAGCTCGACATCATCGAGCGAGAACTCGGGAAGGCCAACCGCGCGCTTGAGCCCGCGCAGCGGGAGTTGGTGGCCACCTCGCGGGAGCTGGCGGCGCGGGAGCAGGAGCTGCAGGAGCTTGAGGCGCGCCTGCAGCAGGTGATGAGCCACCAGGAGCTGGTCTCACAGCGGCCGGATGTGCTCTTCGAGCCGTGGGACGAGCTGCTGCGGGTGGTCCAGTCGGCGAATCGGACGCAGGCGCAGGTCGAGGCGGACCTCTTCGAGTGGCTGCACCTCGCCAGCGCCGTGGTCGAGCGCAAGGGCGTGCCCGAGGGGCGGACCGGGCGCGCGGTGGTGCTCGTGGGCCCGCCGCCCGAGGGCAGGGAGCCCGGTGAGGCCACCGAGCGGCAGATCGTCTCACACGTGGCATCCCTGCTGCGCGCCGCCGGGCCCGGCGAGTGGGTCGTGATGATCCGCGTGTACCGGCGGTACTTCCGCGGCGACAACACGCAGGTCGCGGTGGTCTTCAAGGCCACGCCCAACGAGTTGAAGTTCCGCCAGGGCGAGGTGCTCGATGAGTTCGTGGTCGATTCGCGGATCGAGGAACTCGACGCCATCACGACGCTCTGGCACCGCATCACCGACGACGACAGCCCCGTGCGCGCTCGCGCCATCGTCCAGGGGATGCTGCCGCGGATCAACACCACCAGCTACGGCTCGATCGACCTCGCGGCGATCTACCACGCGGCGCAGGAGATCAGGGAGGGCCCCGGGCCGATGCTCGTGCAGCTTCGAGCCGCCGCCGACACCTACACCCGCGGGCCGCTGGAGCTGGAGATCGAGGTCAGGGCGGCCAGGGGGTCTCCGTGAGCGATGAGCGAGCCACGCCCGGAGGTGGTGGTCGCGGTCGATCCGGGGCGCGCGAAGTGCGGGGTGGCCGCCGTCGCCGGGGACGGTGAGGTGCTGTCGCTGGCAATCGTGGAGACCGACCGGGTGGGTCTGACCGCCGCCGCGCTGGCGCACACGCATGGGGCCACGGTGATCGTGCTCGGCGGGCGGACGGGCGCGCCTCGGGCGTGGGAGCTGATCCATGCGGCCGACCCGGCGCTGGCGATCGCCGAGGTCGAGGAGGACATGAGCACGCTCGATGCCCGTGAGCGTTACTGGCGGGAGAACCCTCCCGGCTGCCTGCTGCGACTGCTCCCAGCGGGCCTGCGCCATCCCCCCTGTCCCATCGACGACTGGGCGGCGGTCGTGCTGGCGGAGCGGTTCTTTGCGGGGGGACAGGAGGAGCGTTGACGTGGCGCGGATCGCCGCCCCGCAGAGGAGGCCGACGAGATGACCCGCAGGGAACGCTTCGAGCGCGCGATGAGGCACGAGGAAGTCGATCGCCTGCCGTTCTGGGTCAAGGTCTTCGGGCAGTCGTATCGCATGCTTCAGCCGAGGAAATGGCGGGAGATGGATGAGCTTGACCTCGTGGACTACCTCGACCTCGATCACTACGCCGGCTGCCCCGCTCCCGCACTCGGTGAGAACGAGCGCGTAAGGCACAGCGTTGATCGGGGGGAGACGCGGTCGGTGGAGCGGTGGGAGACGCCCGATGGCACGCTGACCCTCGTGCGCGGGTGGGACGCAGGCTCCGCCTCATGGCACCCGATCGAGTTTCCGATCAGAACCGTCGAGGATATCCCGGCCGCTCTGCATGTCTTTGAGGGCAACAGGTGGCGCCACGACGCCGGCCTCGCCGCCAGGGCGCGCGAGCGCATCCGGCAGGTGGGTGACCGCGGTCTCGTGCATTGCGGCATGGGAATCTCGCCGCTGATGCAGCTCATCCAGCACTGGCTCGGCCCGCGGGAGACGTACTTCTTCCTGCAGGACCACCCCGCGGAGATGGAGGAGTTGATCGGCGCGATGCACGAGGAGCGGCTGCGTTTCCTCGACGCGGTGCTGGTGGACTGCCCCGCCGAGTGGATCACCTCCGTGGAGAACACCTCGACCACCCTGCTGTCACCGGCCATCTTCGAGCGCTACTGCTTCGCGCACCTGATGGACTACGGGACGAGGATCCGCGAGGCGGGTCGGCATCACATGCTCCACCAGTGCGGCGCGCTCTACGACCTGCTGCCGATGATCGACGCGCTCCCGGCCGAGTGCATCGAGGCGTATACCGCGCCGACGCTCGGCGACACCACCATCGCCGACAGGAACGAGCGCGCGCCATCGATGGCCGTCATCGGCGGGACGCAGGCGCCCACGTGGCTGCTGCCGGTGGACGAGATCTGCGCGATCATCGAGCGCGACCTGCGCGCGGCGGGCTCGATCCGCGGCGTGGTGCTCACCAGCGCGGGCGTCATGCCGCCGGGCTGCTCGATCGAGAGGATCAGGCAGGTCCGCGAGCGGATGTACGACGTCACCCCGGACGCGGTCGCGTGAGGGCGAACGCTCGCCCGCCCGGCCTCGGCGCGAACGAACGCGCGGGCCGGCCCATCCCGAGCAGGACTCTTTCCCCCCGCGCCTAAGGCTTCCCTGAGTTCGGACCTGATGCCGCGCGACGGAGGGGTGCTCAGGATGTCCGCCTCAGGCGACCTGACGATCGTGCAGCTCAACGACAGCCACGGCTACCTCGACCGGCACCTGGAGCTTTTCTGGAGCGGCGGACGCGAGCGCTACGCCCCCGCCGGCGGCTTCCCGCGCATCAAGCGGATCGTCGATGGCATCCGCGCCGAGACCGGCGGCAGTATGGTCTTCCTCGACTGTGGCGACACCATCCATGGGACGTACGCCGCCGTGCAGAGCCGAGGGGAGGCGCTGGTGCCGATCCTCAACGCGCTGGGCCTCGACGCGTGGACGGCCCACTGGGAGTTCGCGTGGGGCCCCGATCACCTCAAGCGGCTCGCGGCGCAGATCGACCACCCCCTGCTGGCGATCAACTGCTATGACGAGGAGACAGGCCGGCATGTCTTCGAAACCACGCGGGTGGTCGAGCGCGGCGGCATCTGTATCGGCGTGGTCGGCATCGCCGCGGTGATCGTGGACAGGACGATGCCCGCGCACTTCAGCGAGGGCATCTCCATGACGATGGGTGACGAGGAGTTGCGGCTGGAGATCGAGCACCTGCGTGGTGACGAGGACTGCGACCTGGTGGTGGTCATCTCGCACCTTGGCTTCCCGCAGGAGGTGAAGCTGGCGCGTGAGATCGAGGGCATCGACGTGCTGCTTTCGGGGCATACGCACAACCGGATGCGACGCCCGGTGGTGGTCAACGACACGATCATCTTTCAGTCCGGCTGCCACGGCTCGTTCGTGGGGCGGCTCGACTGCCATCTCTCACGCGGGGAGATCGCGGCCTTCGAGCACACGCTGATTCCGGTCGGCGACGAGTTCGAGCCCGACTGGGAGTTGCAGGGGATGGTGCGGGAGGTGACCGAGCCTGACGCACTGATGCTCGCGGAGATCGTCGGCGAGACGCGCACCGGGCTCTACCGCGCGAAGACGCTCGAATCGACGATGGACAACCTGCTTCTGCAGGCGCTGCTCGAGGCGACCGGGGCGCAGTTGGCGTTCAGCAACGGCTGGCGCTACGGCGCGCCCGTCCGGCCGGGGCCCGTCACCCTCGGCGACCTGTGGAACATCATCCCCGTGAACCCGCCCGTTTCGACCTGCACGCTGACCGGAGCGGAGCTGCGGGAGATGCTCGAAGAGAACCTCGAGCGGACCTTCGCGAGCGACCCATGGGAGCAGATGGGCGGGTACGTCAGGCGGGCGATGGGGCTTCACTGCTACTTCAGGGCGGAGAACCCATCCGGGACGCGGATCGAGGAACTTTTCGTGGGCGACAGCCGCGTCGGCGACGAGGATCAGTTCGACGTGGCGTTCGTCACCACGCAGGGGGTGCCGGAGAGGTTCGGCGCGCACCGCGAGCAACGTGAGACGGACGCGATCGAGGCGCTGCGCGGCTACCTCGGCGCACACAGCCCGGTGGAGGCGCCGGAGCGGGGGACGTTCGTGGCGATCTGATCGGGTGGCGCGGTGGACGCGGGCTGAGTACGCATAGGGAGGCTCCCGGCGTCCGTGACATCCGGGAGCCTCCGTGACACAGGAAAGTCAGCAATCCACCACGCCACCGCCCTGTCTCAGCGGGACATCCAGTTCGCCCAGTCCGCTGGCCACCTCACCGACCCCGTCCCGCCGCCTCATCAGTGCGCGAATGCGCTGTGCCTCGCCAGTCCCTGCCTTCAGTCCTGTGTCATGCACTTAGACGAGGAATGGCCGCACGTGTTCATGTCCCGGCTTAAGGTTCCCTCAACGCACACTCAGGTTCTGCTGGAGAAGCGCGCTGCCCACGCGAGAGTGGTTCGAGCGGGAGCCGTCGTTCGCGGTTGACGCGGCCGTTCGCAGCGACGCATGTTCGCATAAGACGCGTCTTTCGCCGGCCCGCTGTCGGGCTACTCGCCCGTGAGCGCCGCCTTCGAGCGGGAATACTGCAGCTCGACCTGCGCGCGCTGGTGCTCGAAGATCTGCCGGACGATCTCCAGGTCCTCCTCCGCCTCCTCGGGGCTGAGCAGGCCGATGCAGACCATGTCGATCGGCTTGATGTTCCCGAACGCGAAGCTCAGGCCCGTCGGCGGGTTCACGCGACCGGCCGCCAGCGGCTTGATGCATATGACCGGCTTCTCGGTGCGGTTGATCACGCCGGCCATCCAGTCGGTCTCCACCGCGCAGAGAAAGCCGATTGAGTTGAGCGGCTGGATGTAGGTGGCGATGTCGTAGCCGGCCGCGTCGCCCACCACGATCGCCTCCGGCCTGTGCGTGGAGAGCCCCGGGATCATGCCCCGCTCGCGGATGTGCTCCGCCACGCGCGGCCAGTCCTCGATCTCCTGCCGGGCGGTGCTGATCCGCGCGTCAACCCACGAGGTATGCGGGAGGCAGAACTGCGCGCCGAGTTCGGCGGCCTGGTCGATGCCCTCCATCAGTTCCTCGGTGGTCTTCCCGCCCGGCGTGAGTACCTGGATCAGCGCGCGGCCGGTACGCTCCTCGTGCAGCCGCACCGCCTCGGTCATCAGCTCGCTGACCGGCGCGACGAATGCGTTCATCCCGCCCGCCGAGCAGACCTCAAGCACCTCCGCGATCGTCCCGGCATCGTGGTAGCGCTTGATCCATCGGCTCTTCGCGGCGCTGATATGCGAGTAGCCGAGGAACCAGTTGGTGCCGATTACGAGCCTGCCGATCTGGTGGCCCTCGATGGTCGTGGTGGGGAGCCTGTAATCCGACATCTGTATCTGCCTCCGGTCCTCATCGAAGCCGCGAGTGAATGGCGTGCCCGTCGCCGAGTTCCGGGACAAAGGTTCGCCCTCACATGCAGATTTCCTCCATCCGCCAGTGGCTGCAGCGGTGGCCGTCGCTCCTGTAGGGTGGTCACGGATTCGCGCGATGTAAGGATTATTCAAAGTCGCAGGGAGGTCCCCGCGGCGGTCGTGGTCAATTGACCGCAACCGGTGGCGCGGGTCCTGCCCTCAGCGCCGCCGCGGCCGCTTCGCATACCACCAGATGGAGGAGGGACCGCCAGTGACGTACGAGCAAATGCAGCGACAGCAGCTCAAGCTCAGCGGGCTACTCGCGGTCATTTTCGTTCTCACGGTGTTCAGCGTCCCGTTCCTGAACGCCGCGATGCCTGAGACGATGCTCACACCCGTCCTGGGCATTCCGTTCGTCTGGCTCCTCGTGGGGATCTTCTTTCACCTCGAGTTCTGGGCCATCGCGCTGATCTACGTGACGTACTCCAACCGGTGGGAGAGCGAGGTGATCGGCGATGGGAACTGAGGTCGCCCTTCTACCGCTGTTGGCCGCCATCGCGGTGCTGCTGCTGACGATGTACCTCGGCCTCAACGCCGCCCGCCGCACCGCCACGCTTGATGACTACTGGGTCGCGGGCCGCGGGGTGGACGTGTTCACGAACGCTTCGGCGATCTCGTCGAACTACCTCTCCGCCGCCTCGTTCCTCGGTGTGCCCGCATTCGTCTGGGCCCACGGCTTTGACGGCGTCTGGTACGCCACCGGCTTCGCGGCCGGGTACATCCTGCTGCTTCTCTTCATCGCCAGCCCGCTGCGGCGATTCGGCGAGTACACCATCCCTGACTTCTGCGCCGGCCGCTTCCACTCAGCGCGACTGCGGCGGGCCGGTATCGCGTGGACGATGGTCATCTCCGCGCTCTACATCATCGCGCAGATGGTCGGCGTCGGGACGCTGATGGAGGTGGTCACGGGGATCCCGTGGATGTGGGGCGTTATCATACTCGGCGGTGTGATCACGCTCTACGTCGCCTTCGGCGGCATGACCGGAGTGACCGTCGCGCAGATGGCGCAGTTCTGGATCATGCTCACCGCGATGATCCTGCCACTGATCGTGCTCATGCCAAGGCACGACTACTCCGAGCTGCTGATGCATGCATACAATGACGTACGAACCGGGATAGAGGCGCAGGTTGCGCCCTCGACCACGCTCACCGGCGTCGAGGCATTCACCGCCGACCAGCAACAGCGGTTCGGAAGCCTCCGAGGCTGGGTCTCGCCCTTCCAGAACTGGGACCTGTGGGGGAGCGTCTCGCTGCTGGTCGCCCTCGTCTGCGGAACGGCGGGGCTGCCGCATATCCTGGCGAGGTTCTACACAAACCCCAACGCCTCCGCCGCGAGGTGGTCTACCGTCTGGGTGCTGATCTTCATCGGCGTGTTCTACATCACCACGCCGATCTGGGGCACCTACGCCCGCATGGTGCTCGGCCCGGACGCGGCCGTGCGTGATGCCGCGGGGGTGGCCAACCCCAACTCCATGATGCTGGTCACCAGCCTCGAGGCGGGTGAGTGGGCGCAGGCTCTTGTGGCCGCGGGCGCGATCGCCGCGCTGCTGTCCACCGTCTCGGGCCTGCTCATCGCGCTCAGCTCGGCCATCGCCCACGACTTCTACGGCGAGATCTTCCGGCCCGACGCGAGCGAGAAGCAGAAGATGAACGTGGCGAAGATCGCTGTCGTGCTCTGCGGCGGCCTCGCCATCATGGTGGGACTGGCGTTCCGCGACGCAAATATCGCGTGGATGGTCGGCCTCGCGTTCTCGGTGGCCGCCAGCACCTTCTTCCCACTGCTTCTGATGGGAATCTGGTGGCGGCGCATGACCGAAGACGGCGCGTTCTGGGGCCTGCTGGTCGGTGGCGGCATCTCGGCGGTCATCGTCATCGGCAAGCTCGCGAACATCTGGCAGGTCGAGCAGCCCGCGATCGTCTCGGTCCCGGCGGCGTTCCTGGCCATCTTCGTGGTGTCGAAGCTCACCGCGCAGCGCAATGACGGGATGTGGGAGAAGCTGGAGGCGTCATTCCACGCACTCCATCACCCGGAGATCGAGGTGGTTCCCGGGCCGGAGGAGATGGCCGTGGCGACAGAGACCGCCGCGACCGCTGAGGTCTCCGCCCACGAGGAGATCGAGACCATCGATCGCGAGGACGGCGAGAGCGAGAGCTAAGTCCGCCGGCCTCATGAGCAGCCTTCGGGGAGGGCCCTCACGCGCCCTCCCCGTCTTCCTGTACGCGCGTGTGGCTGGCCGTTCGCTGTGCGTGGGGAGGGCATTGTCTCGATCGCGCCGGCGTTCGACAGGCCCCCGATTCATCCGCCCCCGGGCTCAGCCCTGCGTCGTCCGCCACCACGCCACGAACTCCCGCAGGCCCTCCGCCAGGGTCCATTGGGGCTTCCATCCCAGCAGACGCGCGGCCTTCCGCACATCCGCGTATGTCCTCGGGACGTCCCCCGGCTGGTCGTCGAGCACCTGCACACGGGGCTCCACCCCCACCGCCTCCCCCACCGCCGCGATCATCTCGTCGAGCCGGATCGGTGATGAGCCGCCGAGGTTGATGATCTCGAACGCAAGGTCCGAATCAAGCGCCGCGAGCACCCCGCGCGCGATGTCGGCCACGTAGGTGTAATCGCGGCTCGAGGAGCCGTCGCCGAACTGCGGGATCGGCTCCCCGGACTCCAGCAGGCGGACGAACTTGTTGATCGCCAGGTCCGGCCGCTGCCGGGGGCCGTAGACGGTGAAGAAGCGCAGGACCACGATGGGGAGGTCGTGCAGGTGGTGCCAGGTGTGGCAGAGCGCCTCGGCTGCGACCTTCGACGTCGCGTAGGGAGAGATCGGCCGGTCGATGCGCTGGTCCTCCGAGAACGGCACTTCGTTCGCGGCGCCGTAGACCGAGGATGATGAGCCGAAGACGAAACGTTCGACCCCATGAGCGCGGGCGGCTTCGAGCAGGTTCACCGTCCCGTCCACGTTGGTCTGCACGTACTCAAGGGGCCGCTCGATCGACGGCCGCACCCCGGCGCGCGCGGCGAGATGGATCACGGCGGTGATCGGCGCGGCGAACGCCCGCTCAACCGCATCCGGGTCGCGGATGTCGCCCTCGATGATGCTGAAACGACCGGTGTCGGTGAGTTCGCGCACGTTGCGCCGCTTGATCGCGGTGTCGTAGAACGGGTCGAAGTTGTCGAGGCCGATCACCCGGTCGCCGCGGGCTGTGAGCGCCTCGCTCACATGTGAGCCGATAAAGCCGGCCGCACCAGTGACGAGGATGGTCTGCGTGGTGTTCTCGTCGGGCCCCGCGTTCGTCATGGTCATCTCCATCAGGGGTCTTCGCTGGCGGGTGAGCGGGCGCTGTCGCCCGGCACAGTATACACGCGCCTCCGTGCCCCGGCAAGGCACGGAAGCTGTCGCGAACGTCGCCGGTGTCGTTGTGGCGCGGGCACCCTCGCCGATGAGCGCTGCCGACGCCCGACCGCGTCCCGTCTCCAGCGACTCACGACGAGCGGTCGCCGCCGATCCTCGCCACGACCTCGCTGTAGTACGCCTCCGGCCGGTCCCAGTGGAAGCGAAACTGCGCCTCGCCTGGGTACTCCTCCGGGAAAGCCTCCTGCAGCAGGGCGAATGCGTGCACATTCGCCGACATCGAGTGCGGGTTCTCCCGCAGGCGTTCGCCGTGGGTACGCAGAAAGTCCGCCAGCGCGGCGGCTGCGCGCGCCAGTGCCTCGTCGGCGTCCGCCCGCCGGTAGCCGAGGTCCCTCGCCGTCCGGGTGAGCAGGTAGATGCAGTCCATCGTCAGGAAGCGCGGCTCATCCTCCCAGAAGCCCCCGGGCCTTTGCAGCGACAGGATCGTGTCGAGCATGCGCTCCGGCCGCTCGGGCATCCTGCCCGCCGCCCGGTGCAGGGCGGTGTAGGCGAAGGTGCGGCTGATGTTCGTCCGTGAGCGCGACCACGTGCCGGTGGTCGGGTCCTGCTGCTCGCCGATCTTGCGGAAGTATGTCTCCGCCCATGCGGGATCATCGAGACTCGCCAGAAGCGGGGTGAGCGCGAGCACCTCGTGGTGATTGGAGGTGGGCCCGTCCCAGTCAACGGCATCGAACCACCGCTCCAGACCCTCCACGGTCAGCGCCGACCGGAGATGGTGCGGGAAGTGCAGCAGATCCGCCCCCAACAGGTTCAGCGCCCGCACCGTCTGCCAGAAGGCGTGGCCGCACGAGTGCCCCTGCCCGGCGGGACCGGGATCGTGACAGACCTTCCCGGTGACCGGGTCCTGGTATCCCTGCAGGCATGCGACGACCGCGTCACGGTGGCCGGCCGCGAGGTCGGAGGCGTTGACGGCGTAGCGCATCCACACCACGTCGGTGGTGCTCATGACGTTGGGGCCGATCTGCGCATTGTGCCGGAAGCCGCCTGTCCGTCGGTCCCACAGCGACTCGGTCCAGGCGCAGACGGTGTCTCGCAGTGCATCGAGAGAGATGGTCATGGTTCCTCCCGGCCCGTGGTCTGAGCTGCCGCGCATCCCGTTTCCGCGCGCGGCGTCGCTCCGCCTCCCTGACCGTCGCCCCACGCGTGGGTAGGTGCGCGGCGGGCGTGGGGCGAAGTGCCCGTGCGGCGGACCGCTGACCACGCGCCCTGACACATTGCGGAGAGATATGTCATGAAGGGACTATCATCACAGCTCGCGTTCATCCTCGGCTCGTTTCCCGTGCGCAGGAACGTCGGCCAGTTGCTGCGTCTGCTCGCGTTGCTCGTGGTGCTGATACTGATCTACAGCGTGGCCTTCCACTACCTCATGGAGTATGAGGGGCGGAGCGGGGAGTTCACGTGGTTCACCGGGTTCTACTGGACGCTGACGGTGATGTCCACCCTTGGGTACGGGGACATCACGTTCCAGACCGACCTCGGGCGCGCGTTCTCCACCCTCGTGCTTGTCACGGGACTGGTCTCGCTGCTGGTCATCTTCCCGTTCACGTTCATCCAGTTCTTCTGGGCGCCGTGGCTGGAGGCGCAGCGCAATGCCCAGGCGCCGCGCGAACTGCCTGCCGATGTCCGCGGGCACGTGATACTGACGGCTCGCGACCCGGTCTCGGCGTCCCTTCTGCGCCATCTGCAGCAGTACCAGGTACCGCACGTGATGATCGTGCCGACGGTCGATGAGGCGCTGAGTCTGCATGATGAGGGCTACCAGGTGATGGTCGGAGAGCCCGACAGGGCCGACACGTACCGCCTCGCCCGAGTGGAGGACGCGGCACTGGTCGCGGCCACCGGCGATGATGAGACCAACACGAACGTGGCCTTCACGGTGCGCGAGATCTCCTCGACCGTCCCGATCGTTACCGTGGCCTCCCGCAAGGCGTCAACCGACATCCTCGAACTGGCCGGCAGCAACCATGTGCTGCTGCTGGGTGAGATGCTCGGCCAGGCATTGGCGCGCCGGGCCGACGCCAGCGACGCGGTGGTGCTCACGGTCGGGCGTTTCGGGGAGCTGTGCATCGGCGAGATCTCCGTGGGCCGCACTTCCTTCGCGGGGCTGGAGATCAGGGAGTCGGCGTTGCGCGAGCGCTACGGCGTGACCATCGCCGGCCTGTGGGACCGCGGACGCTTCTACGCCCCGCGGCCGGAGACGGTGCTGCGCGGGGAGACGGTCGCGATCCTGGTGGGCTCCGAGGAGCAACTCGCGGCGCTTGACGCAGACCTGATGAGCAGCCAGCGGCAGGTCCCGTCGGGGCCGGTGCTGGTGATCGGAGGCGGCCGGGTGGGCAGGTCCGCCGCCGCCACACTCCAGCAGCGTGGAGTGAGCTACCGGGTGCTCGAGCGTGATCCCAACTACTGCCCGGTCGGCGATGAGCGCTATGTGCTCGGCGATGCCTCCGAACTGGAGGTGCTGCAGGAGGCGGGGCTGATGCAGGCGCCGACGGTGATCATCACCACGCAAAACGACGACACCAACATCTACCTGACGATCTACTGCAACCGCCTTCGCCCGGACATACAGATCATCTGCCGCTCAACCCACGAGCGCAATGTCGAGACGCTCCATCGCGCCGGGGCGGACTTCGTGATGTCCTACGCGTCGCTGGGCGCAGGCACGATCGTCAACCTCCTGAGCGGGCGCGACCTGCTGATGGTCGCCGAGGGCCTCAACCTCGTGCGGATGCCCACACCGCCCGGGCTGGTGGGTCAGAGCATCGCCCGCAGCGCTCTGCGCGCCCGGACAGGCTGCAGCATCGTCGCCGTGGTGACCGATGAGGGCACCGTGGCCTCCCCTCCGCCCGACACGGTGCTCGGCCCCGAGATGGAGCTGATCCTCATCGGCACGGTCGAGGCCGAGCAGCAGCTCTTCGAGTGCTTCGGCAGCCAGGCGAAGGGCCGGGGCTGAATCTGCACCCGGAGCCTCTGGCGGCCTATCCGCCGTCCAGCCAGGTGATGAGTTCGTTGAGATAGGTCACCGAGGGCGCGAAGCTCCGCGGGTTGTCGAAGAGCCCTGAGTACGGCGTCGTGTCGGCCTGGTTCAGCCCCACGTGCAGGATCGCCACCGGCTGATGGTTGTACAGCTCGAACTCGAACTCGCCGGGACCGAAGACCATCAATCCACCGTAGCGTCCCTCGGGCATCACCTGCCGCCAGCGGATACGGTAGTCGGGGCCGAGGTCCTCGGGCAGGTCAAGCTCCGCGCCGATCAGCGCGAGATCGGTGTCCACCAGCACCAGCCTGCCGCCCGCGATCTCGATACGCGAGTCGGCGCCCTCGGGGACGAGCGCGCTCCACCGCGCCAGCTCAGCGGGATCGTCGAACGTGAACTCGGCGACGGCCGCGGCCTCGCCGTCCGGCCCGATCCGCTCGACGGCGAAGCTCTCGACCTCAATCGGCCCCACGGATCTCATCCCGCTCCACAGCCGCACCCGGCGGGCGGGCTGCCCGGAGAAGCTGCCCTCGTGAGTCACGCTGCCGTTGACCGCGAAGGTGAGCGCCTCCCCGCGGACTGTCAGCGCGTAGTCGTGGAACTGACCGGCCGCTCCGCCACGCGCGCGAGACGCGGTGTGTGCCGCCGAGTCGGCGGTGTCGGTCTCGAGGAGCACGTTCCGCAGGTGGGCGTCGGGCGCGCCGAAGAGCGCCTCCATGCTCGCGAGGGCATGCTCGCGCAGCCTCTCGGCGACCTCGGGCGGGCTGAAGCGGGCGGCGCGCTCGAAGCCCGGAGCGTAGTAGCGGAAGTTCCCCAGCCCTCTCCCCCGCCAGAACCGCGGGGAGTACTTCTGCGCGTAGCGGTAGCTCCCGTCGCTCGCCTCGGTGAGCAGCCACGTGGCGTGCCGGGCGAAGATCGTCTCGATCCGCGGCTCCCCCGTCACCTCATACATCGCGTCGAGGCCCTTGATGAGCTGATGCTGCATGAAGGTGGTCCCGCGGTGGGGCGGGTCCTCGTAGATCGGGGTGTCCCAGTTGCCGAGGT
Source organism: Armatimonadota bacterium (assembly GCA_050942735.1). Taxonomy (GTDB): domain Bacteria; phylum Armatimonadota; class Zipacnadia; order Zipacnadales; family UBA5352; genus UBA5352. The sequence goes on along the minus strand of JBMNNW010000100.1, from coordinate 712 downwards.
CGGGGTTCTGACAGCGCTCGACGAAGTCGAGCACCCGGTACGCCACCTCCAGCAGCTCAGGGTCGCCGGTGGCCTCGTAGGTGACGATGCTGGTCAGGATCGCGTTGCCCGCATCGCGCTCTTCGCGCAGACCGTAGAGCGGCCTGCCGGCGGTGTCATCCGGCCGCGGGGCGGCGTTGTGCGCGATGTACCCGGAGATCAGGAGGGCTGCGTCGAGCCCCTGGCGCTCGCCGGTGAGGTAGTACACCTGCAGCGGCCCCTGCGGCCAGCCGCCGTGACCGAAGTTCGGCCCCTCCACCTGGTGCCCCTCGACGAGCGAGTGCGAGTGTGTGCGCGAGCCGCCGAGGAAGCGCTCGGTGCGCGTCCAGTGGATGATGTCGATCGGCACGAAGTGTCGGGTCGCCTGGTCGGCGCGTTCGAGCATCTCACCCCGCGCGGTGCGCGCGAACTGCGAGAGGGTCGCGTGCGGGAAGTCGTACTCCATGTTCGTCCACATGCGCCCGGTGCCGGGCACGTAGCCGCCGGGCTGGAAGACGCCCCCGAAGTCCTCCATCCCCCACGCGCTCCGCTCGTTGACGATCAGGTTGAACGCGCGATCCACCTCCGCCTCGTATGTCTGCCACCGGGCGCCCTCGCCGCGCGGAGTCACTCGGCCGAACGCCCCGCTGGCGCAGTAGTGCTCCGGGGTCGCGAGCGCGCGCAGCGGATGCAT
>JBMNNW010000014.1:0-62656 GCA_050942735.1 Armatimonadota bacterium | reverse complement strand
GCGGTCTACGAGCGACGCAGGGCGCAGCGGAAGCGAGAGAGACGGATCGACACACCTGCCGGTCGCTACGTCGAGGCGCAGTCGGCGGCGGGTCGGGAGAAGGCGGGGACTTAGCTGATCGGATCGCTTCGTTCTCTGGTAATCGGCGAGGATTTCTGCTAAGCTGTTCGCGGGAGTCGTCGCTTTCAGGCCATTGGGAGGCTGGGTTAAGAAAGCGCGGCAGGGAAGGGATTGCGCCGGCAGACCCGAAACATCACGCTGAAGCAGTCGAACGCAGGTCCGTGATCAAACAATCGTGGCAGGCATCGGACCAGATTCGCCGCAAACACAGGGGAGGCGCAATGACATCGCCGGTGGTCGTGCCGTCGTCACGGAGAGATGAGCGCGCAGCGCTGTCCGTGGCCCTCCACACCGTTCTCGCCCTTATACTGCCTCTCACAGTGTTGCTTACGACCACCGCCTTTGCGCAGCCGGTGGATGCTCCTGTGTACACCATCCGCGCGGGCGACACCCTCAACATCCAGGTCGCTGGCCACGGTGAGTGGAGCCTCTCGGTGAACGTCCGTCCCGACGGCCGCATCACCTACCCGGCGACCGGCGAGATCAGGGTGGACGGACTCACTCTCCAGGAACTCACCGAACAGATCGAGTACGCGCTCGGCCCCGGCGGTCGTCACCTGCGCAACCCGAACGTGTTCATCAACGTGACCGGAATGCGCACACCGGTCGCCTACCTCCTCGGAGCCGTCGCTCGGGCAGGGGCGGTCGAGCTTCCCACCGGCGCGAGCACGGCAACCATGGTGCTTACGATGGCCGGTGGAGCCGCGCCCGAGGCAGACCTCAGTCGCGTGACCCTCTACCGCAGCAACGGAGAACGGGAGCTGCTCGACCTCGCCGCTCAACTCAGCGGCGAGGAGGACCAGCATACCGTCTACTCCGGCGACGTGCTGATGGTCCCGCGGATAGAGACGCGCTACGTAGGCGTTCTCGGCGTCACCGGCAGAACTGGTGAGATACCGCTTGCACCCCACGAAAGCAGCATCGGCATGCTGGAGCTGCTGGTCAAGATCGGCGGGGTCGGGCAGGCTGCCGAGCGCGAGCGCGCCATGATCCTGCGCGCGGACGGGTCCATCGACAGCTTCAGTGTCGATCGGGTGCTCAATCGCGAGATCGACCCGCCGCTGGTTCACGGCGGCGACGTGTTGTGGGTGCCGCCACTCCCACCCGACCCCGAAACGGAGTACTTCGCCGTCACCGGAGCGGTGCGCGCGGCAGGTCGGTTCGAGCACCGGGAGGGAATCACGCTTGCCGACGCACTCGCGCTCTCCGGAGAGTTGTCCGAGGCGGCGAACGCGGAGGAGCTGACGATCATCCACGCCGATGGCGAGAAGACCGTCATCGACGTGCGCCCCATGCTCCACGGCCATGACACTGAACTCGCTCGCATGCCGATCCAGCCTGATGACATCGTGCTGGTTCCGGCGCACGACAAGTCGTACGTGATGCTCGGCGCGGTCGGGCGCGGCGGCTTCTTCACGTGGGACGAGGAGGTCCGTCTTGCCGACGCGCTGGCGAAGTCGGGCGGACTGAGTCAGAACGCAGCGGCGCATAAGGTGGTGCTGGTCCGGCGCGCCGAAGACGGTGGCTCGCCGACGGTCGTGCAGATCGACGCCAGGAAGCTGCTGCAGGGTGAGAACGAAGCCGCCAACTGGAAGCTGATGCCGGGCGACACCGTCTACGTGCCGCAGCGGGAACAGCGAAGCGGCATTCGCGATGCGCTCTCGGAGCCACTTGCCGTCCTGGGAGTCATCGGCGCGCTCGAGAGGATCTTCAACTGGTGAAGCGTGCAGCGATCCTGGCCATCTTGAGTCTCGCCATCGGCGCCGCCGCGGTAGCGCAGCCCGCCACCGACGCGGTGGTCGACATTCGTGCCTACACCGAGGCGGTGCGGAGCACGCTCGCGGAGATCGGGGTGCTCGTGAAGAGGATCGACTCCCCGCGCGACGAGCTTCTGGTTGTTTACACGCTTGGAGAAGACGCGCCGCTGCCGGAGTTCGCCCTCGGCGCGACCCTCCGGCTCGCCGAGCCCCTCGCGCGCGGTGCCGAAAGTATTCGCCTGCGGAATGTGCGCGGGCGAGACACGCTGCTGGAGGTTCAGGTGCGCCCGGAGCAGATCGGGACCGTTCTTGCGTCCACAGTCGATGAGAGGCAGCGGGAGGAGATCGACGCGCTGCTGAGCGCGGCCCTGGTTGCGAGTGGCGTGGAAGAGCTGCGGGTGCCTCAGGCGCAGACGTCGGAGCCGGCCCGGTCTGCGGCGCGCGTCGTGCAGCAGGGCGCCGTCCCGATCGGTGCTTCGGAGTTGGCCGGTCAGTCCGCGCCGCGGCTGACAGGCCCGACGGAGACGTTCGGCCAGCAGCCCGTGGAGCCGCCATCCGAGCCGGCGACGGCACCGCTCGATGTTCAGGCGGCTGCCGATGGCCTCGTTGAGCGCCTGCGGCAGGAGGGGCTGGAGAACCTCTCGGTCGCCCTTGATGTGGACGGCCTCTGGATAGTGACCTTCGAAAACCGCACCTGGCGGAGTGACATGGATGCGCTGGCGAGGGCGCTCGAAGCCGCCGGAGAGGTGCTTCCTGCAACACCGCTCACGGTGCAGATCAAGCGCCATGATGTCGTCGTAAGCCACCTGGACCTCGAGCTTGCCGACTACGTGAAGCTGCAGGCGGGCATTCTCTCGCCGGAGGAGTTGGCGGCGAACTGGCGGGTCTCGGCGGGCCCGGCGGAGGTTGCCGGGCCTGCTGAGGTACTGGCGCATGGGAACTCGAGCCACCTGCGCACCGATCTGCTGATGCGTCCCGCCATCGATTATGTGATAGGTCTTGAGAGTGATCCGTTCGTGAGCGACTACTACCTCGTGACGGATGCCTGGACGACCATCGCGCCGGGGCTGTGGGCGAACCTGCGCTTCCCCGCTCAGCTCACAGGCCACCAGCGGGTGACGATGGATCGGGCGCTGGTGGGCTGGGTCGGCCGGCCCGCTGAGGGCGTGCTGGCGACCGCCTCGGGGGGCAGGTTCGATGATGAGCTTCACGGCTTCTACGGCGAGGCGCGCACCGACACGGATGAGCATCAGTTCGGGATCGTTGGATCGCTTCTGGGACGCAGTTTCCAGCTCAACCCCGCCGACAGCTACGCCAGTGCGTTTGGCTACTATCAGTACGACTGGGGGGAGCTGGGACTTAAGACACGCCTCGGGTACGGTCAGTTCATCGAGAGTGGAGACCAGGGAGTGACCCTCTCCCTTCAGCGTCGCTTCGGGGAGAGCGTCGTGGAGGCTCGCGCCATCCGCACGGATGACGGCGACGAGGGGCTGACATTCGAGCTATCGCTACCACTGGGTCCGCGACGCTCGTCGCCCCCCGAGCCGCTGCGGGCGCGGCTCAATCCCGCGGTCAGTGCGAACTACACCTCAAACTTCGGTGCACAGGGAGACTACCTCCGTGGCGCGCATGACCTCGAAAGCTTCCGGGGCGAAATCTCCCCGGCCTACATCGCGGCTCACGGAGAGAGGCTGACCGGCGGCTCCCGGGGCGCCTCGCAGGAGGCCTGGCCCACAGCCCCAAGTTACGAAGGAACCAGCGGTCTGATGCGCATTCCCACGGCCGACGTTGCGCCTGATGGCAGACTGCTCGCGGGGATCTCATACTTTGACCGCGATCACTCAAAGGTCGTGGCGGACTCCACCGACGCGATGCCCACGTTCATAGGCGTGGGTTTACTGCCGAATCTCGAACTCATCGGCAGGCTCACGTTCTTTCACGACGTCAGGGCGTTCAACTGGAACTACAATCTGGACCGTAGCTTCAATGCTCACTTCAGGATCAACCGGCAACGTGGAGACTGGTTCCCTGGCTTCGCGGTGGGTGCCCAGGATGTGAGTTTCGGTACGAGGACCTCGTATCTTGGTGAGGCGGAGTACTTCGTCGGGACGTTGCAGCGAGACCACATGCGCGCGCACCTCGGAGTGGGCACAGGGAGACTTGACCCATTCTTCGCAGGCTTCGAGATGGCCGTCGAACGTGGAAGCAGACTGCATCTGATGGCGGAATACGATTCGGATTACGTGAACGCCGGTGCGCGATGGTTTCTCGACGACTGGGGAACGGCGAGCATCGGCCTTCTCGGCATGGAAGAGCTGACCGGCTCGGTGACTTTCCAGACAGATCTGCGTTAGTGCGTCATGATGACGATCGGCCTCGTGCACGGCCATTTGTAGCTCCCACAGGGAGATGGCATGGAAGACAGAATTCGACCGATTGACGATGCGGCTCCACAGACCGCATCGCGCAATCTGCTGACAATCTTTCGCCGCCGCCTCTGGATCATGGTACCGGTGGCGCTGGCGGTGATTCTCGTAGCGGTGCTGTACGCACTTGTGCAGCCGCGGCTCTACGAGGCATCCGCCTGGATGCTCGTCTCGGGGGGAGGCCGCAAGGGCGGTGGCGACGTCCTCCTTACTGAGGCGGACGTGTGGAGTTCCCTGCAGGGCGACATCTCCATGCACGTTCGGCTCATCCGCCGGGCCGAGATGGCCGAGCAGGTAAAAGCGACGCTGGACCTCGAAGAACCGCTGCACGCGATCGTGGGTGCGGTCAACGTCGGCAAGGTGCCTGGGGCGTCGGCAAACCTCATCGCTCTCACCTACCGATCACGGCAGCCCCGCGAGGCAATGGAGGTCTGCAACACGTGGGCCGCGATATACGAGCAGGACGCGCGCGACCGAAGCACGCTCTCGACCGTCTCGGCGCTCCAGTACGTGCAGACACAGATTGAGGGAGTCGAAGATGACCTCCGCGATATGGAGGAGCAGATGGCCGAACTCGAGCAGAAGTACCTCGAGTCGGGCATCAATATCGGCGGAGCAAACGGCAACTCCCGGGTCACAAGTCTGATCGATCACATCGCGCAGAATCGTGTCGAGATGGACGCGCTGCAGGCACAGATCGACCGCACCAGGCAGCGGCTGGAGGACGAGCCGCGGGAGATCGAGGAGGTGCAGGAGCAGCCCTCATTCCGTGCTCGGGCGATCGAGCAACAGCTTTCGCAGCTCAACGTTGAGCTGCAGCGCAAGCTTCAGGACTACTACGAGGACAGCCCCGAGGTGCAGTCACTGAGGGATCAGATCGCACGTCTGGACCGACAGCTTGAGGACGACAGCGACCAGATGACCCGGACTGCGGTCACAACGGAGCCAAACCCGGTCTACATGAACGCGCAGGACGCGCTCATCGGCCTCTATGGTCAACTCGACGCGATTCGCGCCCGACAGGCGGCGCTGCAGACGCAGCTTTCCGAGCAGAGGGTGCTGGCTGAGATGGCGCCCGCCGGTAGCATCGCCTACCGGGAGCTGCGGCGCAAAGTGGATGGGCTGCAATCGGTGCATTCGAGCCTGCTGGCGCGGCTCTATGAGTTGCAGCTCACGCGCGCCACCGCGGTCTCCCCGGTGCAGCTCGTGCGTGAGGCGGATGCGCCGCGCGACCCCGTGTCGCCGCAATATCAGTCCATCATCGGCATCGGCGTAATCGGTGCCCTGCTTCTGGCCGCATTGATGGCGGTGGTGGTCGATCAGGTCGACGACACGTTCGCGGATCCAGACGAGGTGCGCGACGCCCTGGACGCGAGACTCGTCGGTGTCCTGCCGGAGATCCAGGAGGACCAACAGATCGAAATCCAGGTCGGGGGACCGAACGGCGCGACGCGCACTGCATTCGCGAACGCTGTGAGGATGCTTGCATCCACCGTGCGCATCGAGATGTCCCGCGATGACCTCGTCAGCCTCACCGTTACCAGCGCCGGTCGTTCCGAGGGGAAGACGCTGGTGGCAGCGAACCTCGCCGCCGCACTCGCGAATGCCGGCGAGCGGGTGCTGCTCATTGACGCTGATCTGCATCGCCCGCGCGTCCATACCCTGTTCGATGCCGAGAGGGAGCCCGGGCTGAGCAATGTTCTCGTCGGGGACATGGAGCCAGACCAGGTGATGCAGGAGACTGAGATCGGCAACCTGACTGTGATCACCGCCGGGCCGCTGCCCCCCTCGCCGGTGGATCTGCTTGGCAGTACGCACGGCCATGAGGTGATTGAGCGTCTCCGTGGCATGGCGGACTATGTGATCTGGGATACGCCGCCGGCGGGCTTTCTCGCTGACGCCACGGTCATCAGTCACGGGACGGACCGGACGCTCTTCGTGGTGGGCAAGCAGGCGCGTCGGACCGCGGCCCGACAGACGGTGCAGACCCTTCGCGAGATCGGGGTGCAGATGATCGGTGTCTGCGCGAACCAGGTCCGCCCCACCAGCGGGTCCTACTACTATTACTATTACTACTATCAGGATTACTACGGCGACGATGGATAGGCTACCCGCCACATGAGAGTCCTGCAGCTCGCCGCGAGGATGCTGTCGCTGGAGCGGTTCGCGCTGCCACTGATGCAGCGCCTGCGCGATGACGGCTTCGACGTCGAGGCCATCGCGCAGTTTGACGGCACCGAGGAGCGTGTCCGGGAGGCGGGCTTCCCGGTCCACGACTGGAGCGCGGGGCATTCACTCAACCCGCTCCGCATGGTCGGCGCGCGCCGCCAACTGCGGCAGTTCCTCCGCAACCGCACCTTCAACATCGTCCACACTCACTGCTCATTCGGGGGGATCATCGCCAACCCGGTCGCCCACCCCCTTGAGCCGCACGTCATCTACACGCAGCACGGCTTCTACGTGCACGAGGGCCTCAACCCGCTGGTACGCGCCGCGTGGCTGCGGCTGGAGAGGGTCGGCCTCAAGCACGCGGACCACGTGCTCTGCGTGAGCTGCGCCGAGCAGCAACTCGCGCGGGGCGTCGGAGCGGGCCCACCCGAGAAGTTCGTCCATGTGCCCGGTGCGGGCATTGAGACCTCGAGCTTCCGGCTCAGCGTGGAGGAGCGCCGAAGCCGCAGAAGCGCAGTTCGAGAGAGCCTCGGCCTCTCGCAGGACGAGATCGTGATGCTGACCGTCTCTCGCCTGACCGAGGACAAGGGCTACCGGGAGATGATCGCCGCGACCCGCATCCTCCGCAACGAGGGTCACCGGTTCGTGCTGCTGGCGGCCGGGTCCGGAAAGGACGAGGCGGCCATCCGCCGGGCGATCGCGCAGGAGGGAGTCGAGGACGTGTTCCGCCTGCTGGGCTGGCGCGATGACGTCGCCGACCTCTACTGCGCGGCCGACATCTTCGTCTTCGCCTCACACCGCGAGGGCCTGCCGATCGCCCCGATCGAGGCGATGGCAAGCGGACTGCCGGTGGTGCTCTCGGACATCCCGGGCTGCCGCGAGGAGGTCGAGGACGGGGAGAGCGGGCTGCTCTTCGCCACAGGGGACGCGCAGGGACTCGCCGGGGCGCTCGCGAAGGTTCTTGGTGAGCCGGACGCGCGCGCGAAACTGGGGAGCGCGGCGCAGCAACGAGCCGCGGCGTTCGACCTCGAACGGGTACTCGAGCGCCAGAGCGCGCTCTACAGGGAGATTGCGGCCTCGCTATGAAGCCGATCCCGGCCGTGCCGATGCCGCTGACGCTCGGCGATCTGTCGCGAGCCTGCCGGACGCCCGATGCCCGGCGGAGGCTTGAGCACCGGATCGCCGAGTACCACGGAGCCCGCGCGGCGTTCGGCGTTTCATCCGGCCGCGCGGCGCTGTGGCTGACACTCCGGGCGCTGCACGCGCTGACGCCCGAGCGCAACCTGGTGATACTGCCGGCGTACACCTGCCCGACGGTTGGGCGCTCTGTCATAGAGGCGGGACTGAGGGGCCTGTGTGTCGATGTGTCGCTGGATACGTTCAACATCGACCCGGCCCAGGTGGCGGGGGCGATGACCGAGCGCGTTCTCGCGGTGGTTGCGCCGCACATGTTCGGCGTCCCGTGCGACGTGGCCACCCTGAGCAGCATTTGCCGCGAGCACAGCGCGTTCCTGATCGAGGACTGCGCTCAGTGCGTTGGCGGGAAGTGGGCGGGCGAGCCGGTCGGGACCTTCGGCGATGTGGCGTTCCTGAGCATGGGGCGGAGCAAGAACCTGCGCGGCTACGAGGGCGGGCTGCTCTGGACGGAGCGCGAGGACCTGATCGAGCCGCTGCGGGAGGAGTTCGAGCGTCTGCCGGATGCGCGCTCAGGTGCGAGGGAGAAGCTGAGGCAGGCCGCCATCACGGTGCTGTCGCGACCGTGGCCGTGGGCGATGGCTAAGCGCCTGCCGGGCCTGCGCGTGGGCGCCGAGGACCAGAGCTTCGACGCACATCCGTCGAGGCTGGCGGACTGGCAGGCGGGACTGGGGCTGATTTCACTGGTACGCGTGGATGAGTACAATCAGCGCCGGCGGCAGGTTGGGGCGGCGATGCGGGAGGCCCTCGGCGAGGTGGAGGGCCTTTGCTGCCAGATGGTGCCGCCCGAGGCTGAGGCGACGTATCTGCGTTTCGCCACGCGGCTGACGGACGGCGACGCCGAGCGGAGGGACGCGCTGGTGATGCGTCTGCAGGCGGCGAATATCGATGCGCGGAGGTTCTACACGAGGACGATGGGCGAGTACGGGTGGATGGAGGGCGGAGCAGGAGCAGTGCAGCGGGACGACGCCGCGAAAGCGGTTGTCAGGTCGAACACGGTGGTGCCGGTCCCGCATAGCATGGGTGGGTCGGCAATCACTCGCTTCATCACGCAGATCAGGGACGCATGGCGCTGCGAGTCATGACCTCTCGAGTGACCCTCCGCGATGGCCGAGACATGGATGTCAGAGCCGCTACCATTGATGACGCGAGCGTGGTTGCGGCTGAACACCCACTGCCGCGCGAGGGGCAGGCTCGCGACCGTCTCTACCGGCGATATTACTTGCTGAAGACGCTTCTCTACACCCGCGCCCCGATGGCTGGCGTAGCAACCGGCTGGATCGATGACGAAATGGCTGGCTTCGTCTTTTACTGCGAAGACATGGCCCGATTCCGTCGGTTCATGCGTAGTGCCCGCTCGCTCGCGTGGATATGCGGTGTTGTCTTGCGCGGATGGTTCGGCTGGGAAGTCGGATTCTGGGGCGAGGCACTCCAGTGGTGCCGACAGCACTTTCACCGAGTGCGCGCGGACGACGAGGGGCCCAGCCCTGCCAAGGACACTGCCGACGAGATCACCTCGTGGGTAGGGACGGTCCACACCGTAGCGAGTTTCAGGCGGCTTGGCGTGGCCAGCCATCTCCTCACCGCAGTGGAGGATCATCTGGCCGAGCGTGGCGACGGGAAAGTGGCTCTGTGGGTTGCCTCGGACAATGAACCGGCCCAGAGCCTCTATTACAAGCGCGGCTATGTGAGAGTGAACAGAGTGCCTCGGATCGGCGAGGAGTGCTGGCTTATGGTCAAGAGGATGCGGCCGGGCGTGGCCAGCGAAGAGTGACCAATGCCATCGGGAAGCTACTCCGACCCCCACCCCGCCGTAGGCGAAAGAACCGCACGCGCTCCCGACGGGGAGGATGATGCACTGCAGTGTCCTCCCCGCTCATGAGACGGCCCATTGGAGAGGCCCCACCGCATGCCGACCATCCCATCAAATAGGGCCGTGGTAACTGACGCGGGAGAGCGCGTTGCCCTTCATGTCATTCGGGCACTCGGCAGGGCCGGCATCGACGTCGTGGCAACGGAGGTGGCCGAGCGTTGCAGCCACTGTCCAGGGCTCGCATCACGATATGCCGTCGGCGCTCGGGCACTGGCCGCTTGGGATGACACTGACAGTGAGTGGTCAGCGGCCCTCCTCGAGGTGGGACGCGAGGGCGATGTCCTGATGCCCGCCTGCTTCAACAGCCTGCTGAGGGTAATTCGCAATGAAGACGCGCTGCAGACCGTCTTTCGCACACTGCTTCCTCCCGAAGACAGCCTGCTCAAAGCGAACGATAAGTGGTCGTTGCATGAGTTCAGCCGGACGCAAGAGGTCCGAACGCCGAAGACCTGGCGACCAGAAGACGTCGCCGAGCTTGAACGGATAGTGGAGTCGGTCGAACTACCGATCATTGTGAAACTCAGGCACGACATGGGCCTTTGTCTGGAGCCGGGGCAGCGATACGCGATGCCCACTTCGCCAGGCGGCCTTTGGGACACGTGGCAGCGCTTCGACGACCTCCAGTCGCAGCCGCTGGTGCAGCAGTTCATCCCCGGGGAGAGCTACGGCTTCGAGGCACTGTACGATCGCGACCACCGGTGTGTCGCGAGCTTTCAGCATCGGCGGCTTGTGGAGTGTCCCCCTGAGGGCGGACCATCGGCGGTCTGTGAGAGTGTGCGCGTCCCTGAGTTGGAGGAGTACGGCCGACGATTGCTCGACGAACTCAAGTGGACCGGCGTGGCCAGGTGGAGTTCCGCCGCTGCAGCGAGACGGGCCAGTTCTATCTGCTGGAGATTAACCCCCGTTTCTGGGGTTCTGTAGCGCTTTCGGAGGCGGCGGGTATCAACTTCCCCGCCCTCTACTATCACTGCGCCCGAGGCGAAGAGGTCGAGACGCCGACCTACCGCGAGGGGGTTCGCCTGCGGCTGATGCCCACCTATCTGGCGAGTGGCCTGATGAGCCTGCGGAGGGGACCGCGGGGAATGGCGAAGGCGATCTCGGACCTGCGCTATCTCTTTGACCCTCGGGTGCGCGAGGGGCTGTTGACCCTCGATGATCCGGGCGGGTCACTGGCGTACATCCGAAAGAACCTGCTCCGAGGCGGGCGTGAGGATGGCTGATTTTGCGGGCGTCCTGCACGTACATTCAACGTTCTCCGACGGCACCATGGCGCTGACCGAGATCCGGGAGTGGGCGGTGGCGGAACAGCTTGACTTCGTCTGCATCAGCGATCATTCGGAGCATCTTCCGAATGACAGGCGCAGTTGTCTCATCGACGAGTGCGCGCGTCTCAGCGGAGAGGTGCTGCTGCTTCCGGGGATCGAGTTTGCGCACTCGGGGCGGCACGTAATCGCATTCGGCCCGGACCAGTGTCTCATGCGTCTCACTGATGAGGAGGCGGTGACGCAGCCTGAGACGGTACGCGAGCGCGGCGGGATGACGATTTGGGCTCATCCGGCGCTGACATATAGCATGTCCTTGCGCGATGGCGCCGCCGCCCGCTATGATGGGTGGGAGATCTGGAACCTGAAGGTAGACGGCGCGTTCCCGAACCTGCCGGTGATGTCGCTGCTGGAGCACACCGGTCGGGAGCCGGCGATCCTCCCGTTCGTCGGATGGGACCTTCACGCGGATCCGACCGGGACCACTGGACCTCGCGTCGCCGTGTCCGTCTCAGATGATGATCTGACGCGCATCGCGCTGCTTGAATCGCTGCGGCGAGGGGACTTCCGCCTCCCTGCTGATGTGGGGAATACCGTGGATGCGCGAGTGTTTGCGGCCGGGGCCTCAGCGTGTGAGAGGGCCGCGAGTGTCCTCCGTCATCAAAGAACGCGGGCGACGTGCGTGGCAAGGCACCTCGCGCACAGGATGAAGACAGGTTTGTAGAGCGGTTTCGATCAACCATGCATCGCACGTTCCACAGACGCACCGCCCCTGGGGGCATTGCAGTGTCTTCACAGATCGCAGTAAACCGGTTCACCGGCGGCGCAGACGAATGGGACCGCTGGATCGCGCAGATGCCATCCGCGCGCTTCTCGCAGCAGTACGACTGGCTGCAACTGATCCGCGACGTCTACGGCGGCGATCCGCACTACCTCGCCGCCTCCCGGGGCGATGAGATCGTGGGCGTCATGCCGGTGATGCTTCGCTCCGTCATCGGTGAGGGGCGAGTGCTCTACGCGACGCCCTTCGCCGACGAAGGGGGCTGCTGCGCGGAGGACCCCGAGGCTGAGACGGCGCTGATCGAGGCCGCGCTCGGTCTGGGCGAAGAGCTTGGCGCCTCCTACCTGGAGGTGCGCCAGCGTACGGGGCTGGGGAGCGAGACGACCGCCGATCTCAGCCGGGTCAACATGGAGATGGGCCTGCCCGATGATGCGGAAGTGCTCTGGGATGGTTTCAAGGGTAAGGTCCGCAACCAGGTGCGTAAGGCGGAGAAGTCGGGACTCACGGCGCATCTCGCCGAAGACATTCACGCCGCCATCAGCGACGAGTTCTATCCGGTCTACTGCGAGAACACCCGTGACCTTGGATCGCCGATGCACGCGGAACGCTTCTTCCACGAGGTCACCGATCGCTTCCCGGGAGCCGCCGGGATTGTCCTCGTGCGCGAGGACGCCGAGACCGCGGGCGCAGCCTTCGCAATGCGGTGGGGCCATCGTTTCGCGGTCCCGTGGGCTGCATCGCTGCGGCGCTACTTCCGCATGTGCCCCAACAACCTGCTGTACTGGGAACTGATGCGCACCGCGATCGACGCCGGGTGCCGGGTCTTTGACTTCGGCAGGTCACCCAGGGACTCCGGCACGTACCGCTTCAAGGAGCAGTGGGGTGCCGAGCCGGTGCAGCTTCGCTACTGTCGCTACGGCAACTCGGGGCCGGTGGAGGTTGGCGAGAAGCGCGAGGGAGCGGCCTATCGCCTCTTCACGTCGGTGTGGCAGCGCACGCCCGTGGCCATCGCGCGTCGCCTCGGTCCGAGGATATTCGCCCGCCTGCCGATATGAGCGGCGGGGCAAGGGAGAGCCGGATGCGGATCATGCTGTCGGGCGTGGCAATCGAGGGTGGAGGGGCCGAGCAGGTCATCCAGGACCTCGCACTGGGCTTCGCGGAGCGCGGGCACGAGGTGATGATCGCGTTCCTCGAAAGCACCGACGAGATCGTTCCCCAGCTGGAGGCCGCCGGGATACGCTGCGAGCGCTTGATGTCCCGCACGGAACTTGCCGACAGTCTGCTCGCCGATGTCAACCCGTCCTGCATACTCAAATTCCGCAGGCTGGTGCAGGAATTCCGCCCCGACATCTGGCACAGTCACGTGCCGCGTCCGACGCTGTGGGCATCGCTGGCACTCCGCACCGTCCACCTGCGCGTCCCATTCGTCTACACTGAGCACAGCATACAGGAGATCTACCCAGCCTGGGCCGCGTGGGTCTACCGGCTCTTTCTCCCGGTCTCAAGCGCGGTCATCTGCGTCTCCGAGGCCTCGCGGCACAGCTTTGCGGGCCGATGGGAGCGACGCCGCGCGCCCCGGCGGATCTGGAACGGGATTCGGCCCGAGCGCGCCGCGCCCCTGTCAGATCGCGCGGAGATCCGTGGTGAACTGGGCGCCGACGCGACCGCGCCGGTGGTGTGCAATGTCGCGAACCTCACCTATCACAAGGGCCACGATGTTCTGATCGATGCCATGTCGGCCGTCCATGCCGAGCTTCCCGAGGCCCGGTGTTGGATCGCCGGGAGTGTGGAGCATGAGCCGACAACGGTCGAGGCACTGCGTCGCGCGATCGCGACAGGCGGGCTGGGCGAGACGGTCTCGCTGCTGGGCCGCCGCCGCGATGTGCCCGACCTGCTGAGCGCCGCCGATCTGTTCGTTCTCTCATCGAGGCAGGAGGGCTTCCCGATCACGATCCTGGAGGCGATGGCGGCGGGAAAGGCGGTGATCGCCACCGACGTCGGCGGATGCGCAGAGGCAGTAGTCGATGGTGAGACGGGCCTGATCGTGCCTCCAGAGAACCCGCGGGCCCTCGCGGAAGCGATGCTCGCGTTGCTGGCTGATCGGGAGCGTACTCGTGAGATGGGCCGGGCCGGTCGCGAGCGCGTCGAACGCGAGTTCACGGTGGACCGCATGGTTGAGCAGCATCTGCACGTCTACGAGCAACTCGTCGCAGGCCGGGCCTGACGGTCTGCCTCCGGCGTTCCGCGCGACGGAGACGCCCCGCGTTCGCCTGCTGGATGAGTATCGCATCCGGGTGGTCGCGGCGGACGATCGCCGCGCTGACAGTCGGCCGTCTTTCAGTGTGCCTCGCGTCGTCCTGAGCCATCGAGCACCTCGTGATAGATGTCGGCCAGGTTTGCGGCGACGGTGCCGACGTCAAAGCGTTTCGCCCTCTCACGGGCCTGCGTCCCCATCTCGGCGCGCCGCTCGTGGTGTTCGCAGATCCACCGGAGCGCCTCCGCGAGCGCCCCCGGATCTTCGGGCTGGACGAGAACGCCGGTGACGCCGTCCTCGACCGCCTCGGACACCCCGCCCACTCGCGTGGCGACCACCGGTCGGCCCGCCGCCATCGCCTCGATGACGGTGAGCGGGAAACCCTCAGTGCGCGAAGGCTGCAGGCAGATGTCGGAGGCGTGGAGCAGATCAGGGACTTCCTCCCTGCCCACCGGCCCGGTGATCGTGACACACTCGGGCGGCTGGAGACGCTCACGCACCGCGTCAACCTCACCCGGCCCGACCATGGCGATGCGCAACGGAAAGCCATCCGGCAGCAGTCTCGCGGCATCGCACAGGACGTCGAGGCCCTTGAGGTCGATCTGCAGCCGGCCGAGAAAAACGCCGAGAAGCTCGCCCTCCTGCACCTGCAGCCGCTCCCTGAACCCGACCCGGTCGGCGGCGTACTCGTAAAGCGAGGTGTCCACCGGGTTGTAGAGCACCTTCACCCGCGCGGTGGGAATCCCGTTCGCGGCGGCGTGGTAGTGAGCGGCGGCAGATGAGCACGCGACGATCGCGCTGGCGGTGCGCAGGGCGTACCCCCCAAGACACCTCGCGATGGTCGAGTCCGACACGGCTTCGCGCGTGGTGTGCCAATGTACCACAAGACCCGCCGGATGAGCCATCAGATCACGAACCAATGCGGCATAGAACGCCCCGCCGCGGAAGTGCGCGTGGATGATGTCGGGGCGCCACTGGCGGGCGTGCCGCAGCAGCCTCAGGAAGACGGCCGGCCTGCCGACGCAGGCGTACTGCTGATCGTAGGTGGGCAGGTACGGTCCCTCACACGGGCAGCCGGCCGCGAGGGAGAAGAGGCTGGTCTCGCAGGTATCCTCCAGCGCGGCGGCCATCGTCGTAATGAATGTCTCGATCCCTCCACCGCACATTGCGCCCTGAACGTGCAGCACGCGCATCTTCGCCATGACACCACCACTCTCCAGCCCGACTCACCGGCCCGCCTCAGCCCAGTATCCCGCGATAGATCCTCTCCAGTTCGGTGGCGACAACACCGCCGAACAGGGGTTGAGAGGGCCATCGCAGCGAAATCACGCATGCTCATCATGTCAGCGAACTGCTCTGCCTTCGTCAGTGCCCGGGAGCGAGACTCCACAGAGGTGTGCGGGTGGGAGCACGCGGTCCCGAGCTGAGTGCTCAGTTTCCGTACGGAGTGAGGACCCTCCGGAGCCACCCGGCCGCGCGCGTTCCCAGCAGTGCTGTCACGACCGGGAAACGACCTGCGTGGCGGAGCGCCCACAGCGGCCGCGCCGCGAGCGCCGCGCGGAGACTCGCCCGCACGCGCGGCGCGTCCTCCAGAGCGGCTGAGGCCTGCGCAATCGAGAGATGCGCCCGCGCCCTTTCGGAAGCGCCCAGCCCCCTGCCCTCCTGAGCGATGTCCATGAGGGCGGCCCTCCGCGCCTCTATGACGCCCCGTGGGAACTTCCGGCCCAGGCGACTGCTGTGGCACCTGTACGTGTAGAGCACCTCATCGAGCGGCAGCAGGCGAAAGGCCAGTGCGGCTCGCAGCCAGAAATCGTAGTCTTCGGCCAGAAACATCTCCTCCCGATAGCCGCCCAGGGCCTCATGGACGCGGCGACGATACATGAAGCACGCCCCGATGATGTTGCGCGAGAACAGCGTGGAGAGGTCCGGCGGCATGGTCGTCGCGACCTCCCGCCCCGTCTCGTCGATGGTCCGGTAGCCCGCGTAGACGAGATCCGCGTCTCCATGCGTGTCGAGGAACGAGACCATCGTCTCGATCGCGTGGGGGTAGTAGAGGTTGTCGTCCGAGGTCCATGTCAGATAGCGTCCCGAGGCGAGGTCGAAGCCGGTGTTGAGCGCCGCGGGCAGTTTCCGATTCTCGCTGTGGCGCACACACCGGATCCGCGGGTCGGTCGCCTCGACCTCGGCGAGAACACCGGCCGTCCCATCGGTGGAAGCGTCGTCCACACAGATGAGCTCAAGATCGCCGAACGACTGGTCGAGGCAGCTCTGCACGGACTCGCGGAGGTATCTCTCGCCGTTGTAGACCGGGAGAACGATTGAGACGGTCGGCTCCACAGGGACGTTGCTCATGGGCCTTTAGCCCCCTCCCAGAGTACGAACAGACCGTTACGCCCCTCGCTGCCATGGCCGATGGGCCTGTGGCTGCACCGGTGACCGTGGGCTCGCAGCATCCGGGTCAGCTCGGAGGGGTTGAACCACTGCTCCCACGGCTTGATGCTCATCGCGCCGAGCCTCGCCGACGACTTGTCGATGATCAGCAGCGTCCCACCCGGGCGCAACACTCTCGTCATCTCCCGGATCGCGTTCTCTGGCAGCAGCGCGTGCTCCAGCGCCTCGACGCAGACAACGCAGTCGAAGAAGTCGCCTTCAAAGCCGGTGTTCAGCAGCGAGCCCGGCCTTACATTCGCCTCCGGCGGACAGGAGGCCAGCATGTCCTCGGAGATGTCCACGCCGTAAAGCTCCGCATCGGGGCAGTGCTGTGCAAGCGCCCGGAGATAACGCCCCTTGCCGCATCCGGCGTCGAGAACGCGTGGGCGTTGCAGCGCCGACACAGCGCCGATGACCGCCTGCGCTCTGGGGTCGCGTTCGTCGATCTCCTCCTCGTAGAGAGGGACGTCCTCATCGAAGGTCGCCGCGATCCGCGCCAGCACCGCGTCGAGGTAGAACTTGGCGGCCCAGAGGATCTCTCGTCTCTCGAAGTACGTGGCTCCGGGGCCGTAGCTGCCGTAGAAGCCGCCGGTCGGGTTCTGCGCCCGCTCCAGCCACTCCATGGCGCGATCGGCGGGCTCCAGCCAGCCGAGCCGGTACATCGGCAGGCAGAGCTGAGCGATGCCGGTCGAGCAGACCCACGATGCGCCCGGGAACGCGGGGATCGCGCCGTCCGAGCGCTGAATCGCGACCGCCTGCTCAAGCCCGCGAGAGGCCAGCTCCGTCTCACCCAACTCGACCAGGGCCTCCATCATGTAGCCGAAGTAGTGCGAGAGCGTCGCAAGCTCGGGCTTGAACTCCACGAGGTCGGGCCTGGCCTTAAAGCGCTCAAGCGCGCGTATCGCGGCGTCGTCCCATTCGGGTTCCCCGAGCCTCGCGGCCGCCTGGACAAGTGGCGGCAGGACGTAGAGGTTCCCGTACTCCGAGAGAACGCTCCCGTCCGGCAGCCGCCAGATGTCGTAGGTGTCATGGATCACCTCGCCATCGGGCGAGATGTGCGAGGCGACGAACTCGCACGCGGATCGCAGGCTGCCCTCGACCTCGGGCATCTCGTCGAGGACCGAGAGGAAGCCGCGAACGACCTGTGCGGTGTCGAACGCGTGTGGGATACCACAGAGTTCGAAGCCCCCGTCGTCGCGCTGTACCGACATCTCCCAGCGCGCCAGACTGTGGGCGAACTCCCGCTCACCGAGGCTCAACAGCGTCGGGATCGTGTAGCCCGTCACCTCCGGGGTGGTGGAGACGGAGTATGAGCACGGACGCAGCCCTCCGGATCGAGTCTGCATCGCCTTGATCCATCTGACCGCATTCTCCACAGGCGTGTCGCGGCGGGCCTGCCAGCGCAGCTTGATGGCTCTTCTGAGAACTCGCAGCCGTGTGACGAAGCTCACGGTGTCACCCCTCGGTCGCGTTGCTCGCCGCCGGCGGAGGATGCTGCTCGTGCGACCTTTTTCACCGCCGCCGCGATCTGGTCAATGTGGCTCTGTCTGACATGCGGGCTCCAGAAGATGCCCATCTGTCTGTGGTCGAACTCGGCGTACCCCGGATAGTCCTCGACACTGCAGACGGGACACTCGACCTCCGTGAACGGGTAGCCGCTCTCTCCGTATGTGCGCGTGAGGGCGAGTGCGTCCTGCGCGAAGACCGGGCACTGCAGGTAGGGGCGGATCAGCCTGACGCCCTCGACCATGAGGGCCTCGGCGAACTCGTCGGTCGAGACGCCCATCCGCTCCTCATCGATGCGGAAGTTGTAGACCCACCAGGCGGGATTGACGCCCTGATCCATGCGGGGCGGCAGCACGCCGTCAACGGCCGAGAGCGCCACCGTGAGCCTCTGTGCCATCGTTCGCCGCCTGTCGAGCAGTTCCGGAAGTCGCTCGAGCTGGACCCGGGTGACCGCGGCCTGCAGCTCGGTCATCCGGTAGTTCATCCCGAGGAACGCGTGCCTGCCCGGCTGCTCGCAGCCCTTGTTCGCGAAGGCGGCCGCTCGCCCGGCCAGCTCGGGGCGGTTGACAAGCGTGATCCCGCCATCGCCGCAGGTGATCTGCTTGGACTGCTGGAGACTGAGGCAGCCGAAGTCTCCGAAGGTGCCGACCTTTCGGCCGTCGATCTCAGCGAAATGCGCCTGGCAGCAGTCCTCGATCAGAGCGATCTGATGCTCGCGCAGCAGCTCCCGAACGCCGTGAACGTCGGCGGGGCGGCCGAAGAGATGGACCAGCACCACCGCCCGCGTCCGCGGCGTGATCTTCTCGGCGATCGTCTCGGCGGTCATGTTGCCCGTGGCCGGATCAACATCCGCGAAGATCGGCACGCAGTTCGCGAGCAGGATCGGGATCACGCTGCCGAGGTCGGTGATCGGCGAGGTGATGATCTCGCTGCAGGGCTCGAGGTTGAGCGCACCGATGGCGACATGGATCGCGGAGGTACCCGAGGTGCTGGCGACGGCACTCTCGACGCCGTAGGCCCGGGCAAACTCAGCCTCAAGCGCGGAGGTCTCCGGCCCGCAGCTGCGATTGAGGCATCGGCTGGTGATGACGCGCTTGAGCGCACCGGCCTCACGTGAGCCCATCTCGGGCTGCACGTCGAACCAGTCACTCACCGCCTGCCGTCCACCGTCCAGCGCGAGGCGCGAAGCGTTCGCGCCGGCGGAAGCCTCGGGCCGCGGGCGAGCCGCTCCGGCGTCGCGCAGTGACTCGATGCCGAGCGGATCCGCATCGTCGGGGACGGGCCAGCCCGTGGCCTCGCCGGTACTGGCGGAGAGATACAGCCCGACCACCATCTCCGCCGCGGCGGCGGCCACGTCACCGGGAACGGCGTAGTCATCGCGATCCCGAGAGGCCCAGTCGAGGAACTCACGGAACCGGAGGGCGTGGCTGCGCTCGAACTCCGCCTCACCCGCGAGTGTCCGGTCGTTGCCGTTCAGGCGGAGGCGATCGCGCCCGACCTCGACCTCACCATCCTCGCCGGTGAAGGTCAGCCCGAGGATCCCGGGGGATCGTGCGCCGGAGACGAAACCGAAGGCGGTCTCTCCACCATCGAGCGCGAAGATGATCCTGCCGCGCGCGCCGGTCTCCACGGGGATGCCCTGATAGAGGGCGTCGAGCCCACCGTCGGTTGCGCACTCGACCTCAACCACCTCGGGGTCGCCGAGCAGGAAGCGGGCGGCATCCACAAGGTGCGGGCCGTTGTCGGCGAGCGCGCCGGTCACGTAGCCCTCCACCTCGATGATCCGCCCGATGGCTCCACCGCGCAGCATCTCGGCGGCCGCGACGAAGTTGGGGTGGAAGCGGTACTGGTGGCCGCCCGCGAGCCGAACGCCCGCGGCACGGGCTGCATCCACCGCCCCACGGATCTCCGGGATGCTCAGCGCGAGCGGCTTCTCACACATGATCCCGCACACGCCCGCGGCGGCGGCGCGCCGCACAAGGTCGGCATGGCTGGTGGGCCAGGTGCAGATGCTGACGACATCAGGCGTCTGCTCGGCGAGCATCTGATCGACGCTACGATAGGCGCGCACCCACGGCCATCGATCGAGCGCGGAGGCCAGTGCCCGCGCGTTGATGTCATGCACCGCGGCCACGGCCGCCCGCCCGCTGGCCTCGTAGGCCCGCTGGTGGAGTTCGGCGATCTGACCGCAGCCGAGGATCGCAGCCTTCGCTCGGGGGCCGATCCCCGTCCGGAGACGGTGCTGAAGCCGCCTGATGCGGCGGATGCGTCCCGGTGTGAGCCGTCTCCCTGCAACTGCGCGCGCCCATCCCGCGAAACCCATCTGTCTTCTCCCATCCTTCCCCTTCGCACGAAGCTGTGGGGCACTGCCACGGAGCGCTCCCGCTCAGTTGCCCGCGCCACGCACGCGACCGACCGTCACCAGCAGGTACCCCTGATGCATCTGCTGCAGATCCTCCTCGGACCGCGACCCGAACCACCTCCGCAGACAGGCTCGGAGCGGATGCCCCCTCTGGAGGAAGGCGATGGCGTGCCGGGCGGCCACCGCCCGCTCGCCGGTCACCTCCAACCCCGCCGCCGCGAACTGCTCGCGAAAGGTCGCCCGCGGGCACTCGAATCCGTACTCCCAGCTCCCCGACTGCTGCGCGGCCAGTATGCCCGCGTGGTAGGGCAGCGAGGCGGCGTTGGCCACCAGGGTGATCACCCGCCCGCGACTGACCCGCGCGAACTCCCCCAGCATGAAAGCCACCTGGTCGGGACCCACACGGTCGAGAAGTCCGGCGCTGAAGACACAGTCGAATGAGTCGTCGGCGAACGGCAGCGGCCTGAGCGCGTCGGCGGCAACCACGTCAAGATCCACCCCGATCTTCTCCGCGCACTCCGCGTTGAAGCGCAGGTTCTCGAGACCGATGTCGAGGGCGGTGACCACACGGCCGCCGAGGGCGAGGTTCAGTGAGTTCTCGCCGGTTCCACTGCCCACCTCAAGCACGCGGTCACCGGCCCGGGTTCCGAGGATGATCTCCTGCCCCCACAGAGATCGCCAGTTCCCGACAACACGCTCCGTGACTTTCCGGACGCCCTCGCTGACGAGCACCTCATTCCACTCCGCGCCACTGAGCGGGCCCCGCCTGCGGCCCGACCACGCGACCATCATGCCGTCGGCGGAGTGCCGGCCGTAGCTCACCGGCTCGCAGATCACGTCATCGCAGCCGCGCCTGAGCAGTGAGATCAGATGGCCCGCCTCGGGCCATCGCTCCCACGGCAGCGTGACAAGCCGCCCACGGTACTTCTGCTGCTTGTCGATGATCATGATTCGGCCGCCGGGTCGGGTGGCGCGGATCATCTCCGCGACCGCGGCCTCGAGATTCGCCGAATGCTCAACCGCCTCCACGGAGACCACGACATCGAAACTCTCGTCTTCGACGGGAATGGCCTCCAGAGCGCCCTCCACGGCCTCAACGCCGTCGGGCAGGTGATCCAGCAGGACGGTCGAGATGTCCACTCCCACGAGTTCGGCGTCGGGGACGGCCTGTCGGATCGCCCTGAGGAACCTGCCCTTTCCGCAGCCGACATCGAGGACCCGGTCGCCGGGCTCGACCACCGCGAGGATCGCCTCCAGGCGGCCGTCGTCAGGGCCCACCTCGGATGGGAGTTGATCCTCGATACTGTCCATGTGGGCGCGCACGCGCATCCGCTCGGCGTCGAGGTAGAACTTGACCGCCCAGGGGATCTCCACGCGGGAGTGGTAGCTTGCGCCCCGCCCGTAGCTGCCGAGGAACCCTCCGCTGACGCGCTGGTGGTTCACCGCCCACTCCACGGCTCTGTCCGCCGTCTCGCGCTCCCCGATCCTGTACCAGCAGATGGCGAGTTGCAGCAGGCCGGGTGTGCACACCCACGGCGCGCCGCCCTGGCCGCGGACGGCGCCGTCGGCTCCCTGAAGCTCGCTGAGGCGATCGAGCATCGGCCGGGCCAGCTCCTCCCGGCCAAGGTCGATCAGCGGCTCAAGTTCGTAGGCGAGGAAGTGCGTGAGCGTCTCGATGCGCAGGAAGTCGTCGTGCTCGCAGTAGTAGTCGAGGCAGCGCAGCGCCGCCTCCTCGAAGCGCGGCTCATTGAAGCGGGTGGCCGCCTCCACCAGCGGAGGCAGCGCGTAGAGGTGGACGGTCTCGGGGACCAGAGGCACAGCCTTCGCGTAACGCGGGCCGAAGCCGCCCGCGCCGCCATCAGCCATCTGCCCGCAGAGGTACCCTGCGGCGCGGTGGGCGGCGTCATCGGCGCCCGGGTCGAGATGAGAGCCTGCCATCAAGCCTCGCAGAGCCTGCGCGGAGTCGAAGACATACGAGGTGGTTCCGGCGCAGTCGGTGAACGCTCCGCCGTCCCGCTGGATGCACCGCAGCCAGCGGACGAAGCGCGCCGCGATCTGCCGCTCACCGTAGGCGAGCAGCGTGGGGATCAGGTAGCCGGTGACTTCCGGGTAGCCCTTCTGGCTGCGAGAGTGCGCGAGAATGCCGCCGCCGGGGGCCTGGTGCTCGCGCAGCCAGCGCAGGGCCTCCGCGGGTGCGGACGGCCGGTTCGGGGCGAGCGCGCAGGCGTGGTTACGCGCGGTGGTGAGTTGATGCCTCAACTCATTGCCGCCGCACCGAGCCACCTTCTTCACAAACCGCCGGAGCCCGCCTCGCTCACTCATACCACTCAGCCTCCCCACCACTCACTCCGCGTCCAACTCCCGGGTCGATCCAATATCCGCCCGATCCGTCACGCCAACGACGTTCCGCCCAGCGCCGCGCGGGTTCGACGTATCAGCCCGCGAGCCACGCGCCGGGGCGCGAGCCACCGCAGTGGCCGCAGCAGGGTGTCGCGGCGGCGCCACCGCATGATCTCCGCCCAGCGCGCATCATCCGGAGGTCCCATGCTCAACGCCTGCTCGTAGACCGCGGCCTCAACGGCCTCGACCCGCTCGCGGTCGAACCGGCGTGAAAGCTCACGCGCGCCGGCTGATATGCGCTGCCGGTAGTCCTCGTCCTCACAGGTCTTCCTGATGGCCTCCGACAACGCCCCCGGATGCTCGTACGCCCGCACGAGGCTGGCGCTCTCACCATCGACAAGGTATTCGTTCATCGGCGCGATGTCGGAGGTGACGATCGGGGCGCCACAGGCCGCCGCCTCGATGAAAACGATCCCGAAGCCCTCCCACCGGCTGGGCACGCAGAAGCAGTCGCACCATGAGTACCACCTCGGCAGTTCCGTGTTCGGAACACGCGAGATCCAGTGGCACCGCCCCCCCACTCCCAGCATCTCGGCTCGCCTGACGTACCGGTTTTCATCCCCCTGACCGATCAGCACCAGATGGTAGTCGGGCGGCAAGTGCGTCATCGCCTCAAGCAGAGTGTCGAGATTCTTCTGCTCGGTCTTCCGGCCGACAAACAGCACATGGTGGCCCTCAGGGAACTGAGAGCTGAGCGCCTGCTGCTCCGACTCGTCGCGGATGGGCCTGAAGATGCCGGTGTCGACCCGATTGGGCACGTTCGCTGTACGCTCCCGCGGCACCCCGACCCTCAGAACCGCCGTGCGGACGATCTCGGATATGCAGATGACCGTGTCCATACATTGGAGCGACGTGTGGACCGGATTGGGTGGTATGTTGTGAACGCTGGCCAGCGCCGGGATCTCCCGCGGGCGGCTGCGGGCGAGCAGGTCGGCCGCCCAGTCGGCGTTGTACGCCCGGATCACGTCCGGCGAGATCTCGCGCAGGGCATCCGCGAAACGCGGCGCCGGCGCACCTACGACCGTCATGCCGTGCGCCTCACGCGCCCCCTCGGGCTCACGCGGGCTGACGATGTAGACACGATCGAACATCCCGGTGGGGTTGAAGTAGCCGGGAAGCCACGAGATGTAGCCGGCTCTCTCCCACGCCTCAAGCGGGTCGTTCGGGATGACCGCAAGGCTGCGGCCTGCCACGCGCTGCACCTCCCCGGCGCGGGCGGTCATTGGAGTGGGTAGCCGTAGAACTCGGGGAGGTCCGCGCGCACACGGCGGTCGATGTATTCGGCAAGTTCATCGGTCAGCTCCTCCGAATAGCCTCCGATCCTTCCCCGCCGGACCTTCCGGGCACGATTGTCCGGGGAGTGTGGGCGCGAAAGGGCGTACATCCCCAGCGCATCCCTGTCCTCGAGCTTGCGCATGTTGTCGAAGCTGCCGAACTCAACCGCCTCCCGGATGCTCGATTCGGCCACGCCCTCAAGGCCGAGGAAGCTCGCGGTTCGCCGCAGCACTTCATGTGCGTCGGCGTGCATCGCCTCATAGCGGATGAGATGCACGTCGGCGATCTCCCGCCCACTCTCCGCCCATGCGCGGTAAAACGCGAGGTACTTGTCGAGGCCCAGCACCTCGTCATGGATCATCTCCTCGATCGTCCCCTCGAAGAGGGGAGGGTTCTCGCGGAAACGGTTCTGCATGTAGTACGAGACCATCGTATCCTTGGGCTCGCGAATCAGCAGCATCACTTTCTTGCGCCGGAACCTGGGAAAGGCGATCGTCATCTCCTGCCAGCTCTCGGTGTCGAGCCCCGGCATCGCGTGGGTGATCTCAACCGCGACGGTGTTCGCGGGCAGGTGCCTGCGCGGAGCGAATATCTTCGGGATGAAGCTGTCGTCGAGGCCGCTGTGGCTGACCAGGAGCTTTCGCAGCATCACCTGGAACCAGGTGTTCCCCACCTTCGGGTAGCCGATGACGAATGCGTCATAGTCGGGATCGCCCAGCCCCAGGGCGAAATACGCGCGCATCTTCACCGAGCGCGCGAGCCACGGCGGGCACAGCCGTCGCCACAGAGGCGGGCGCTGCTGATCGTGGGTGGTTGTTCCCTGCGTTTGACCGGCGGGGCCCTCGGAAGCTGCCGACACGTTCATCGTACCCCCTCTTCGGACACAACGTAGCCGGCGTCCACCAGGTATCGGAGGACGCTCTCTACGCACTCTGTCCGCGACATCACGGCCGGATCCACGACGACTTCGGGATCCTCGGGGACCTCGAACGGGTCAGAGATGCCCGTGAAGTTCCTCAGTTCACCCGACCGCGCCCTGCTGTAGAGCCCCTTGTGGTCGCGGCGCTCACAGACCTCGATCGGCGTCGCCACGTACACCAGCGTGAACCCGACGTCCGGCGGGCACAGCTCGCGCACCCTCTCGCGTGCGTCGGCGTACGGGGCGATCTGCGCGCAGATAGCGATGCCCCCGTGGCGGCTGATCTCAGAGGCCACGTAGCCAATGCGCTGCACGTTCGCGTCGCGGTCTTCTTTCGAGAAGCCAAGGCCGGTCGAGAGGTGCTTGCGCACCACGTCGCCGTCCAGCAGGGTCACCGCGCGGCGGCTCGTCTCAAGAAGCCGCTGAGTGAGCATCTTCGCCACCGTCGACTTGCCCGAGCACGGGAGGCCGACGACAAAGATCACAAGCCCGCGTTCGTGGCGCGGAGGGTGTCGCCGCCTCAACTCCTCGACAACCTCGGGGAACGAGTACCACTCCGGGATCGGGCCGCCGGTCTCAAGCGACTCCCGCAGGGCGCTGCCGGAGAGACTCCTCGTCGAGCCGTGTGCGGGGGTAAGTCGATTCTCGGGGATGAACTCATCGCTTGTCTCGACGTAGACCATGTTCTCGAACTCGACCAACTCGATGCCGATCTCGTCCTGATACTCTCCCACCAGCTCCTGTGCGGCGGCCGGGTGATAGTACGGCTCACCGGTGACCGGAGAGCATGCCCCGGCGTGGTCGCGCCCGACGATGAAGTGGGTGCAGCCGTAGTTGCGGCGCAGGATCGCGTGCCAGAGCGCCTCCCGGGGCCCCGCCATGCGCATCGCCAGCGGGAGGAGCGAGAGCATCGCGTGGCCCGGCGGGTAGCGATCGAGGATCTTCATGTAGCATCGCACGCGGGTGAAGTGGTCGATGTCGCCGGGCAGCGTCTTCCCCACCGCCGGATGCAGCAGCAGCGCCGCCTGCGCCTCCTCCATCGCGTGCCGGGTGATGTGATAGTGCGCCCGATGCATCGGATTCCTCGTCTGGAAGCCCACAAGCCGGCGCCAGCCTGCATCGGCGACCTGCGCGCGCACCTCGGCGGGCGTCATCCGCAGCTCGGTGAAGTCGTAGTGCAGAAGCTGGTTGACCGCCTCGATCGGGCCTGAGACGCAGTACTCGGCGGCGTCCTCAAACAGCGGGGCGACCCCGGGGTGTGAGCGATCGTCGGTGCCGAATACGAGCCGTGCCTCCTCGGCGCGGTCAGGCCGCCAGAGCTCCTGCACCTGCATGACCGCCACGACCATGCCCTCGAGGTCGCGAAGCACCAGGCGGTCGCCGCTGCCGACGGAGGAGGCCGTCGCTCCGTCAATGTCGAGCGTGATCGGCATCGGCCAGACGGTCCCGTCGGCCAGCCGCATCTCGGCGCAGACCGCCTGATAGTCCTCAGGCCCCATGAAGCCGCGGAGCGGAGAGAACGCGCCGGTCATGAGCAGCTCGAGATCGCAGATCTGCCGGTTCGTCAGCGTCCACGTCGGCCACGCTCGGGAGTTGTCCTCAAGCTCGCGCGCCCGATCTCCGTCCACGATCAGGTTCACCAGCGCTCCCCCGTAGGGGATGTTGGGGCACGGCGACGCCACGTCAGACACGTCGATGAGATTGGTCATGATCGTTCAGTTTCCGACCTTCCATTGAGAACGTTGAGGTACCAGTCCCTCGTTGAGTTCTTCGCCGCCGAGGTAATCGCCCAGCTCTACACCGAAACGCCCCGCGGCGTAGACGTAATCAAGGCAGCTCCGCTTCGGGAACGCCTCCCCGATGCCCACTTCCAGCAGATACTCGCCCGAGCCGAGCCTCAGATCATCGATTCGACACTCAAGACAGCCCGCCTGCCCCAGAGGGATCGGGCCATGGGCTTGCGTGCTGGTGAGCGTCATGACCCGCTCGCCGAGAGAGCTGAGGATGTGCAGGGTGCCGTAGCCGGCCTCCACGGGCTCATTCAACTCGTAGTAGATGCGGATCAGGACTGTCTCGCCTGTCTGGAAGTACGTCGCCTCAGTGCCGTCCTCATGATGTACCGAGAGCTTCAGAATCAGCGGTTCCCGGTCGGGGCTGAGGCCCTGTGCGTTGCGCAGGTCCACCGTCCCCCACTGTGCTCGGTCGGCGGGGGTCAGGTAGTGATCGATGGCCCTCTCGACGTCGTCGAAGTACGAGGCCCTGCCCGCCTCGAGGACCATCGCGCGATTGCACAGCCGCGCGACCGCCCCGGTGTTGTGACTGACGAACAGCACGGTTCGGCCCTCGCCTGAAGCCAGCTCGCGCATTCTGCGCACTGACCTGGACTGGAAGTCCGCATCACCGACCGACAGCACCTCGTCAACCAGCAGCACCTCCGGCTCAAGATGCGTCGCCACTGAGAACGCCAGCCGGACGTACATGCCGCTGGAGTAGCGCTTCACCGGCGTGTCGAGGAACCGCGACACGCCCGAGAAGTCTACAATCTGCTCGAACTTCCGCTCAACCTCGGTTCTCGTCATGCCCAGCACCGCGCCGTTGAGGTAGATGTTCTCTCGGCCTGTCAGCTCCGGGTGGAAGCCGGTGCCGACCTCCAGCAGGCTGCCGAGCCGGCCACGGATCTGCGCCCGCCCGACAGTCGGCACGGTGATGCGCGACAGCAGCTTGAGCAGCGTGGTCTTTCCGGCCCCGTTGGGCCCGATCACCCCGAGGACGTCCCCGGGGTGCAACTCGAATGAGATGTCGCGCAGGGCCCAGAAGAGACCCTCCGCGCTCTTTGCGCCGCGCAGCGTCTGCCATCGCCGCCAGGGGGACTTCATCGCATCGACGAAGGCCTCCCGCAGCGTCCGGTAGCCCCCCCGCTGCACCCCGGCGCGGTACTGTTTCCCCAGATTCTCAGCAACTACAGAAGCTCTCGGCATCTCTGCGCCAACCGCCCTCAATCACTCGTCATGCGTCGCCATCGGCCCGCCGCCGCAGGCGACGGGCCACTCTGCGCACCACCGAGCGCGCCGCCCGCACGGGCAGGCAGTGGCGCAGCCACTCCTGCCTATACAGCCGCCGATGGTGGCGATACGCCTGTCTCAGATGATGGTCCTCGGGCGACACCCTCAGTTCGCGGCGCAGCACTTCGGCCCGCAACCGGGTGAAGCAGTACCGCAGGGTGGCGCTGATCGCGTCGCCGTGCGCCCTGTATGCGTAGAGCGGCTCGGCCTCGATCGGCAGCCTGAGGATCTGAAAATGCCTCGACGCCCGGATCCAGAAATCGTAGTCCTCCGCCCCGTGCAGCGTCTCGTCGTAGCCGCCGAGGCGCTCGGTCACCTCACGGCGGTAGAGGAAGCAGGCGCCCAGTGTGCTGTAGTAGAGGAAGCGGCGCTGGATGATGCAGTCTTCAAGACGCGTACCCGACAGAGCCGCCGCGCGCCGCTCCCCACCCCAGTCAATCAACTGCCCGTCTGCGTCAACGTCGATGGAGGATCCGCAGACGATACCCGCGCCCTCGTGGGTCTCCAGCGCGCCTACCAGCGTTGAGATCATGCCCGGCAGCATGTAATTGTCCGCCGAGGTCCAGGTGTGGAAGCGTCCCTCCGCCAGCGCGAAGCCCCTGTTGAGTGAGGCGGGCAGCTTCAGATTGCGCTCGTTCCTGACGTACTTCGTGACCCCGAGATCGGCGACAAGATCATCAATATCCTCGGTCGCCTCATCGTTGACCACGATCAGCTCGAGGTTCCGGTAGTCCTGCTCGAGCACGCTTCGTATCGACCGCTCCAGCCATCGCCGGTTGACGAAGCGAACCGGGAGCACCACGCTGACCAGCCCGGCGTCGCCTCGATCGGCGACCGCGTCCGGGTTGTGCGTGGCGCTCGCGCGTTTGCCCTCAGATGACATCGGCGAATCGGCGCTCCAGTCGTCGGAAGTAGATCAGACCGAACACGAACATCGCGACCGCGACGGCGGCCGATATCCCCAATTGCGTCCACTCCATCGGCGTACCGAGCAGCCCCGCGCGGAAGGCGTCGATGATCCCGGCCATCGGGTTAAGCACGACGAGCCACTGGTACTGCTCGGGGAAGATCGAGACCGGGTACACGACCGGGCTGGCGTACATCCAGATCTGCAGCAGAAAAGGTATCACCGCGAAGAAATCCCTGTAGATCACGGTGAGGCCGGAGAGGATGTAGCTCGCGCCCAGCGACGCCATCGCGGTCAGCACGATCAGCACCGGCGCAAGCAGGGCCAGTTGTGACGGCACATACTGATAGTAGACCATCAGGCCGCCATAGACCACGAAACTCAGCATCAGGTCAAGCAGCGGCGCGCCGACGGCGGACGTCGGGAGAAACAGGCGAGGGAAGTATATCTTGGTGACGAGCGCGCGATTGCCGACGAGGCTGTTGGCCGCGGTGTTGAGCGTGCCTGCAAAGAACTGCCACGGAAGCAGCCCCGCATACACGAAGATCGGGTAGGGCACGTCATCTGAGGGCATGTCCGCGAGTCTGCCGAAGACGATCGAGAAGATCACCATCGCCGTGACCGGCTGGATGATCGCCCAGGCAGCGCCAAGCAGCGTCTGCTTGTAACGCACCTTGACGTCCCGCCACGCGAGGAAGTAGAGCAACTCTCGGTACTGCCACAACTCCCGCACACTCACATCGAACCAGCCCGAGGGCGGCTCGATAACGGTCAGCGTCTCACGATCGTCTCGCCGCAGCCGGATCGCTGCATTCCGCAGCGTGTCGCCTATTTTCGATCTGACCCGGTCGCGAATACGCCTCATACCCATTGCCGAATCCGGCACTCCCGCCGATCATCCGATGTTGCGCGAAGCTGGTCCATGATGGTGCAGCAACGTCCCGCGGGAACGATCCGGGCAGGCGGAAGTGGTCCGGTCACAGCCCCCAATCGCCGCACAGGCGTGCCCACGCATCGGTACTTACACCTCGCCGCGCAATTCCCTGCATGGATTCTTCGCTACGCAGAAGGAAAAACGACACGAGGAGTCAGGCCGTCGTGGCCCGAACTTCCTGCGAGACGGTCTGCGCGGGGCGATCAATGATGATTGACCGCCGGCTTTGTTGGGCGGGCGGGAGTGAGAGTGAGTGCGGTGCGGGCAGTCCACATCATCTCGGAACTGAGTGTCGGGGGAGTCGTGACGGTGGTCACCGACCTGCTGCCTGCGCTGCAGGAAAGGGGCATCGATGCGGCGCTGTGGCATTTCGGCACCGGAGGCAGCGCGCGGGGGAACGGTGCTCCGGCGGGCTACGAGATCGTCGATCTCGGTGCGCGCAGGCACGGGTTCCAGCGACGCGTTCACGATCTTCTCGCCAGGCTGCGCGAATCAGACGTCGATATCATCCACCTGCACGATCTCTCCGCGGACGTGCTGGCGGCCGCTGTGCTGTGCGGCCGCCGCGTGTTCGCGCACATCCACGAAGCCCCTCCTCGCGAGCTTCACCACGCGCCGGCCTTCACGAAGCTGGGGATACTGCGGCGGGCGATCCGCCCGATCTCGCTTCGGCGATTCGACTCTGTCGTCACGTGCAGCCAGGCCGCCGAGCAGTTCGCCCGCCGCGCGTACGGCCTTCCGGCCGACCAGATGCGCGTTGTGCGCAACGGGGTGGACGTGGGCCGGATCGACCGCGGCGCGTCGGGACTCGGCGAGCCGCCGGACACCGACGGAGCCGTCACGCGCTTCGGCTACCTCGGTCGGATCGACAGCGTGAAGAACGTGCCACTGCTGCTGTCTACGTGCACGCGGCTGCAGGATGAGCCGTTCGACTGGTCGCTCACGGTGATGGGCGACGGTCCGCTAAGGCCCGCACTGGAGGAGCGCGTCGATGCCGAGGGACTCTCGGATCGCATCAGCTTCGTCGGAGAGGTCGCCAACCCGATTCCGCATCTGCGGCAGATCGACGTGCTGGTGCATCCATCAGACTCCGAGGGCATGTCGATCAGTGTGCTCGAGGCGATGGCACTGGGCGTCTCGGTGATCGCGGCGCGCGTGGGCGGCAACTCCGAGTGCATCGTCCACGGCCACACCGGCCTGCTCGTCCCGCCCGGCGACGAGGGCGCGTTCACGGACGCGTGCAGGGCGCTGGGCAGTGACAGGCAGTTGCGGGAGCGGATGGGACGCAGAGGGCGAGCGCGAGTGCTCGCGGAGTTCACGATCGAGAGGGTCGCGGCGGAACTGGCTCGGTGCTACGCCGGGATTCCCTGCGAGTCCGTGGCCCCCTGATCCGAGAGCGCGCCGCAGGCTGCGTTCGAGTCAGCTCCGGCCGGGCCTGGCGCGCAGCAGCCGCATCGAGTTGAGCGTCACCGCGATCGACACGCCGGTGTCGCCGAGGATCGCCAGCCACAGCGTCAGCAGGCCGGGCGCGACCAGCGCCATGAACGCGAGCTTGAGCACCAGCGCCGCCACGATGTTCTGCTTCACGATCCGCAGCGCCATCCGGCTCAGCCGCACCGCGAAGGGCAGTCTGCTCAGATCATCGGACATCAGCGCGATGTCCGCGGTCTCCAGGGCCGCATCCGTGCCTGCCGCGCCCATCGCGATGCCCACGTCCGCGAGCGCGATCGCCGGAGCGTCGTTCACCCCGTCGCCCACCATCGCGACCGGCCCGCTCTCCCGCAACCGCCGCACGCGCTCGACCTTCTCGTCGGGAAGCAGTCCGGCCGCGTACTCGTCGATCGAAAGCTCCGCCGCGATCGCCGCGGCCACCGGTTCGGCATCACCGGTGAGCATCACCAGCCGCCGCACGCCCAATTCGCGGAGGCTCCGGATCGCCCCGGCGGCCTCCTCCCGCGGCCGATCGGCGATGCCGATCGCGCCCAGCACCTCGGCCTTCTTCGCGTTCTCCCGCGCCACCACTACCACAGTCCGCGCCTGCTCCTCCAGCCGCCGGATCGCATCGTCGATCGCGGCGGTATCGAAGCCAAGCTCGCTCACCCACGTCGGGCGCCCGACATGCACCGTCGCCCCGTTGACGCTCGCCCGCACGCCCCGGCCGGTGACCGCCCGGAACTCCGAGAGGCGCGGCCAGCGGAGGCCGCGCGCGCCTGCGTGCCGCACGATTGCCTCCCCCAGCGCGTGCTCTGAGCCCGACTCGGCCGCCGCCGCGACCTGCAGCAGTTCGCACTCGTCGTAGCCCTCGGCCGGGATGAGGTGCGTGACCTCCGGCCGTCCGAGCGTGAGTGTCCCGGTCTTGTCCACGGCGAACTGTCGCACCGCGGCCATCCTCTCGATGTACACCCCGCCCTTCACGAGCACGCCGTTGCGCGCCCCGTTCGCGATGGCCGCGGCGATCGCGACCGGCGTGGAGATCACCAGCGCACACGGGCACGCCAGCACCAGCAGCGTCAGCGCGCGGTAGAACCACGGCTCGAACTCCTGGCCGAGGGCCAGCGGGGGGATCGCGGCTGTCAGCGCCGCCAACGCGATAACGATCGGCGTGTACCATCGCGCGAAGCGGTCCACGAATCGCTGCGAGGGAGAGCGCTGGGCCTGCGCCTCCTCCACCATGTGGATGATCCTCGCGATGGTGGTGTCATCGGCCGCGCGACTCGCGCGTACGCGCAGAAGGCCCGGCCCGTTGACCGTGCCCGCGAAGACCTCGTCTCCCCCCTCCACCTCGACGGGCTCGGACTCTCCGGTGACGGGCGCCTGATTGACCTCACTGCGCCCGCCCGTGACCGTGCCATCGACCGGGATCCGCCCACCCGGCCTGATGACCACTTCATCGCCGACGGCCACGCTCTCGACGGCCACCGTCATCTCCTCTCCGTTTCGCAGAACGCTGGCGGTGTCGGGCGACAGGTCCATCAGCGAGCGAATCGCGTTTCGCGTGCGGTCGCTGGTGTATGACTCGAGCGCGTTGGCGACGGAGAAGAGCAGCACCACCGTCGCGGCCTCATGCCACTCGCCGATCACCACCGCGCCGATGACCGCGATGGTCATCAGCACGTTCATGTCAGCCGCCAGTGAGGTGCGCAGCGCAACCAGCGCGGACTTCGCGATGGGGTAGCCGCCGACAACGATCGCGAGCGCGAGCGCGGTGATCGCCGCGAGATAGTTCGCGCCCGCCCAGCCGAGGATCAGGCCGGTAGCGGTGAAGACCGCGCACAGCAGCGTCGGGATGCTCCGCGGACGTCGCCGGAGCCGCTCGATCCAGCCCGCCGCGGGCTCGGGCCCTTCGGGGCTTGAGATCTCGTGGCCCAGGGCCTCCACGATCGCGATGATCTCTCCGGCGGTAACCTCGGCGGGGTCGTGATCGACCACCAGCCTCCCGGTGGCCGCCGAAAGCTCGGCCGAGGTGATCCCCCTGCGTTCGAGGAGGGCGCCCTCGATGCCGGTCGCGCAGTCGGGGCAGTCGATGCCGGCAACGATGAACCGCTCCCTGAGCACATCGGCCCGGAGGGCCTCGTAGCCGAGGCCCCTGACGGTTTCAACGATCTCGTCGGGTGTGATGAGTTCGGGAACGTAGACGACTCGCGCGCTGGCGGTCGTGAAGCTGACCTGCGCGCTGGAGACCCCGTCGAGACGCTCGACCGCGAGGCCGATCGTCTCCGCGCAACTCGCGCAGTCCATGCCCTCGATCCTCAGCGTCATATGCCGCTCGGTCGTGGCGTGAGACTCGCCTGCGATGCGCTCGACCTCTCCCTGCAACTGCTTCGTGGTGATGACTCGCGGGTGGAAGGTCACCTCGACGACCTGCGCGGCGAAGTTTGCGCTCACCGCGTGCACACCGGGCAGTCTGCGCAGATGGTGCTCGACGCGTTCGGCGCAGTCGGCGCAGCAGAGTTCCTCGGCGGTGAACGTCGCCTCATGCAGCTCGCCCTCGACCTCGATCCCCAGAGCGCGGGCCGTCCGCTCGATCTCGTGGATGGAGACCATCTCCGGGTCGAAGGTGACGCTGAAGCCCCGGCTGTCGCGCAGGTGCGCCTCGGTGACACCTCCCGCGGTCCTCACGGCCTCAATGAGCCGATCGAGGCACTCGGCGCACTCACTGATCTCCGGTGCGAATGCGGCTATCTCAAACTCAGTGGTCGTCATCTGCGTTCCCGTTTCCTCGCGAGCGTCTGTCGGTGTGTGCTGATTTCGTCAGCAGCGTGATGGCCCCTCCCCCGCTCGGGGAGCGCCGATGGCGCGTCGCCGGGCCTCACTTCCAGTACGTCCGGTAGCCCGGCACCATCGGCGTGAGCCCCAGGTCGCCGCTGAGGTTCGAGAGCAGTTGTACGCCTGAGTCGGTCCCCACCGCCACGCCCACATGCTGGCTGTTGCGGCTGCCGTAGGTGAAGGGCCAGACCACGATGTCACCGGGCTGCGCGGGCGTTCCTCTCGGGCGGGCCGTGTACCCTCGCGAGGGCAGGTTCGTCCACCTGTGGGCATCCCCGAGGCCCCAGCCGAGCGCCTCGCGCAGCGTCCGCGCGCAGTAGTTCGGGACCGACGAGACCTCGCCGCGCGCCATCCGTCGGATCGCACGGGCGGTCTGTGCATCCGCCGGGAAAGTCAGACTCGTCCCGAGGCGCCCGAAGTACTCCCGGGTCATCCCTCCCGGCATGGTGGTCGGCCCGGCCGTCGCCGCCGGTCCGGGCGTGCGGGGGGCGATCTCACCGCGCGATGGCACGCGCGTCCACGCGGCCAGATTCCCCTGTGCCCGCTGCAGTGGATCGAACTCCAGCGTCCGGGTGGTGGGTGTCGCCGCGGCGCCCCGGCGTGCTGCCAGATCACGCTCGACCTCCGCGGCCGTGTCCGCGACGACCTGCATGGCGCGGGCCGATGAGTCGGCAGACGCGACTGCGCTGAGCGCGATTGCGATGAGAAGGACTGCGGTTCGGATGTGCATTGTTTCACCTCAGATGATGATGGCGGGGCCCGGCCGGGTGTCTCGGGCCGGGCCCGTTACGCCGCTCACTCGGTGTCTTCCACCGATCGGGCCTCGAGGAACATGCCGCACTCGGGGCACCTGCCGGGAGCATCCTCGACGACTTCGGGATGCATCGGGCAGTAGTACTCCACGTCGGCGTCGGTGTCGGCGACGAGGAACATGCCGCACTCAGGGCACCTGCCGGGCCGGTCCTGCGTGACTTCAGGGTGCATCGGGCAGGTGTACGTGAACTCGCCCTCGACGTCATGCGCCGCCTCGTGATGTTCGGTGTGCTCGCCGGCTCCCTGGTGATGCGCCTCCGGAGCGTGCATCACGGTGGTCGCGGTGTCCGCCTGCTCGGTCTGGCAGCCGGCGATTATCAGCGCGACCGCCGCGAAGGCGAGGACTGCTACGATCGGGACCATCCAGCGCTTCATGGTGTATCTCTCCTTTCGGTCATTGAGTGCCGGTCTGACTCGGCGTCATCGACAGGGTCAGCAGCACGAATGCTCGTCGCCCACGGGCACGTAGCCGTCGCCCGCGACGATCCAGCCGGCATTGCCGCCGGGTGCGCAGGCTCGGTGCGGGCAGTCGGCGCTCGCAGGGACAGGGTCGGGCGCGGCGGCAGCGGTCGGCGCCACTGTCGCCTTCGGCACGTAGCCGTCGCCGATGGCGACCCACTCGTCAACGCCCGCGGCGCCCGCCACCAGCGCCGTCCCACTGAGCAGCGCGATCAATACGGCCGTCGTTGCGATCAATCTGATCATCTCGGCTCCTCCTTTCCGGTCATGTAGACTACTCGTCGGAATCTTCATTCGTCTCGGCTGCGACGTCCCTCGGGCCGCCGTCCGGTACGCTCTCGTCCGTCGGCCCGGGCAGGTAGCGCTGCCGCCAGATGCTGTAGATCGCCGGGACGATCTCCAGCGTCAGGATGGTGGAAGTGAACAGACCGCCGACCATCGGTGCGGCGATGCGCCTGGCGACCTCCGCGCCGGTGCCATGCGCGAGCATCAGCGGCATCAGGCCCATCAGCGTGGTCAGCACGGCCATGATCTTCGGGCGGACGCGCTGCACAGCGCCTTCGGTGATCGCCTCGAAGAGATCGTCGAGGGTGTTCATCCGGCCCTCCCTTCGGTAGCGCTCGAAGGCCTCGTCGAGGTAGACGATCATCACCACGCCCGTCTCCGCGGCAACCCCCGCGAGCGCGATGATCCCGATCCACACCGCGATCGACATGTTGTACCCCAGCAGGTAGAGCGCCCAGATGCTGCCCGTCACCGCGAACGGCACCGAGAGCAGCACGATCAACGTGGGCGCGAACTGCTGGAAGTTGAAGTAGAGCAGCATGATGATCAGCACCAGCGTCACCGGCACCACGATCATCAGCCGATTGCGCACGCGCTCCATGAACTCGTACTGCCCCGCCCACCGCACGTAGTAGCCGGCCGGCAGTTCCACGCCCTCGGCCACCGCGAGCTTCGCCTGCTCGACGTACCCGCCGAGGTCGGAGGCCGTCGTGTCCACGTAGACCCAGCCGGTCAGGCTGCCGTTCTCGTTCTTGATCACCGGTGGCCCGGAGGTGATCTCGACCTCGGCGAGCTGCCCCAGCGGGATCTGCGCCCCGGTGGGCGTCGGCACGAGCACCGAGGCGAGCTTCCCGAGGCTGTCGCGCAGCTCCCGACCGTAGCGCACGTTGATCGAGTAGCGTTCCGGCCCCTCGATCGTGGTGTCGATGTTCATCCCGCCGATCGCGCTCATCACCACGCGGTTGACGTCCCCGGCGTTGAGCCCGTAGCGAGCGGCCTGCCGGCGGTTGGGCGTGAAGTCGATGAAGTACCCGCCCGTGACGCGCTCGGAGTAGACGCTGCGCGTCTCGGGCACCCGGCGCATCACCGCCTCGATCTCGCGCCCAAGCTCCTGGATCACCTCCAGGTCGCGCCCGTAGATCTTGATCCCCACCGGCGTCTTGATCCCGGTCGTCAGCATGTCGATGCGCGTCTTGATCGGCATCGTCCACGAGTTCGTCCAGCCGGGGATCTGCATCGCCGCGTCAAGCTCGGCGACAAGCTCATCCCAGCTCATCGGCCGCTCCTCCGGCCAGAGCCATCGGAAGGGCGGCTTCATCCAGCCGGGCATCCAGCCGGAGTACCAGCGATCGCGCGGCACCGAGCGCCAATGCTCCTCGTCCCTGAGCAGGATCGTGGTCTCCACCATGCTCAGCGGCGCCGGGTCGGTGGAGGTCTCGGCGCGGCCGACCTTCCCGAAGACCCGCTCAACCTCGGGGAACCGCGCGATGACCTCATCCTGCACCTGCAGAACCCGGCCGGCCTCGGTGATCGAGATGCCCGGGAGGATCGTGGGCATGTAGAGCATGTCGCCCTCATTCAGCGGCGGCATGAACTCCGAGCCCAGCTTCATGTACGCCGGGACGGCCGAGAGGACGATGAGCACCGCGATGCCGATCGACAGCGCCCGCCGGCGCATCAGCGCCGAGACCCACGGGTGGTAGGCCGCCTGCAGCCGGCGGCTGATCGGGTGCTCGCTCTCGTGCCAGATCTTTCCGCGGCGCAGCAGGATCACCATCAGCGCGGGCGCGAGCGTCACCGACAGCAGCGCCGCGAAGAGCATCGAGAACGTCTTCGTGTACGCGAGCGGCTTGAAGAGCCGCCCCTCCTGCGCCTCCAGCGCGAAGACCGGGAGGAATGAGACAGTCACGACCATCAGCGAGAAGAAGATCGGCTTGCCGACCTCCTTCGCGGCCTCGATGATGATCGGTGCGCGCGGGGCGTCCTCCGGGGCGCTCTCAAGCCGCTTGTGCGCGTTCTCGATGAGCACGCACGCCGCGTCAACCATCGCGCCTATCGCGATCGCGATCCCCGCCAGCGACATGATGTTCGATGTGAGCCCCATCATCCGCATCGGGATGAACGCCATCAGCACGGCGATCGGGAGGATCAGCACGGCGATCAACGCGCTGCGAAAGTGCAGCAGGAAGACGAAGATGATCACCGAGACGATGATCGCCTCCTCGATCAGCGTCAGCCGCAGCGTGCTGATGGAGCGGCGGATCAGGTCCGATCGATCGTAGGTGGTGACCAGCTCAACGCCGGGCGGGAAGCCTGGCTGCACCTCCTCGATCCGCGCCTTAACCCGGTCGATGACGTCGAGCACGTTCTCACCGAAGCGCACCACAACGATGCCGCCCACGACCTCCCCCTCGCCGTCGAGGTCGGCGATGCCCCGGCGCATGTCCGGGCCGATCTGCACGGTGGCGACGTCGCTGAGCCGCAGCGGCGCGCCATCGGGCCCGACGCCGACCGCCACGTTCTCAAGGTCCTCCGTGCCCTGGATGTACCCGCGGCCGCGGATGAAGTACTCCCGCCCGGTCATCTCCAGGGTGCGCCCGCCGACCTCGTCATTGCTGGCGCGAATCGCGGCGGCGATCTTCCCCACGGGCAGGTTGTACGCCAGCAGCTTCTCAGGCTCGAGCGTCACCTGGTACTGCTTCTTGAAGCCGCCGACCGTCGCCACTTCCGCCACCCCCTCCACCGACGACAGCCAGTAGCGCAGGTACCAGTCCTGGAAGGCGGTCATCGCCTCGAGGTCGTTCTCCCCGCTTCTGTCCACCAGCGCGTACTGAAAGCCCCAGCCCACGCCCGTGGCGTCCGGCCCAAGCTGCGGGCTCACACCCTCGGGCAGCTCGCCGGTGAGTCCGGAGAGATACTCGAGCACGCGGCTGCGCGCCCAGTAGATGTCGGTGCCCTCCTCGAAGAGCACGTAGACGAACGAGAGCCCGAGGAATGAGTAGCCGCGCACGTCGGTGGTTCGCGGCGCGGCGAGCATCCGCGAGACAATCGGGTACGTGACCTGGTCCTCCATGAGGTTCGGACTCCGCCCCGGCCACTCGGTGAAGATGATCACCTGCGGGTCGGACAGGTCTGGGATGGCATCAATAGGCACCGTGCGCACTGCCCAGATGCCCGCCCCGGCCGCGAAGCCGACGAGGATGATCACGAGGAACCGGTTGTTCGCGCTATACTCGATCAGTCGCTCAATCACTGGTGCACCTCCAGTCCTTCGGGCCGCTCGTCGCGGTCAATGCTGATGCCCCGCGCCTGCCCCGGCGGCCTCATCGTCGTGCTCTTCGCCCGATCCCGCGCGCGAGACAGTCGCCCGCAGTCTGCTCTCCGAGTCGATCATGAAGAGCCCGCGCTCAACCACCGCCTGCCTCTCGCTCAGGCCGGAGAGGATCTCCACCCATCCGTCTCTGCTCACGCCCGTCCGGACTTCGCGCGGCTCGTAGACGCCCTCCTGGGTCTCCACGTAGACAAGCCGGCGCTGGCCGATGTCGATCACCGCGTCCGCGGGCACCGCCAGCACGCTTCGGCCGTCACCCTCGATGACCACCTCGGCGTACATCTCGGGCTTGAGCTTCGCGTCGGCGTTGTGCAGGGTCAGCCGCGCCTTCATGGTGCGCGTGGAACCCTCAAGGTAGGGGTAGACATGCTCCACGCGGCCCCGCCACGTCTCCCCCGGGTAGGCGTTGAAGCTGACGGTCGCGATCTGCCCCTCATCCACCAGCGCGAGGTCCTGCTCGTAGATGTCGGCCTCGACCCAGACGCTGGAGAGATCGACCACGTGCAGCAGCGGCATTCCCGGCTTGATCTCCGCGCCCGCCTCGACCATGTGCCTGACCACCACGCCCGAGACGGGCGCATGCAGCGTCACCGTGCGCTGCGGCTGGCCACCGCGGCGGAGGCGGTCGATCACGCCCTGCGGGATGTCCCACAGGCGCAGCCGGCGCTCGGCCGACTCGACCATCTGCCGCCCGGTGTCGGCGATCTCCGGGACGCTGCTGGAGGCGAGCTTCCGCCGCGCCGCCAGCGCCGCAAGATACTCCTGCTGCGTCTGGTAGAGTTCGGGGCTGTAGATCGTGAGCATCGGCTGGCCGGCGGTGATCCGGTCGCCCTCGAAGGCGACGTACAGCTTCTCCACCCAGCCGCCGATCTTCGCGTTGACCGTGCGCATCTGGCTCTCGTCGGCCTTCACGATGCCGACCGTGCGGACGGACGGGTCGAGCGAGCGGGACTGTGCATTGACGGTGGTGACACCCGTGAGCTGCCGCCTCGCATCGGTGAGATGCACGGTGCTGAGGCCCTCGATCATCTCGCTGTGATCGGCGTGCTCATCGACGTCGTCGATGCTGTCCACGGGCACCAGGTCCATCCCGCAGATCGGGCACTCGCCCGGCTCCTCGGCGATGTACTCCGGGTGCATCGGGCATGTCCAGAGCTGCTGCACCTCCGCGGTCTGCTCGCCTCCCCCGGCGGTCATCCGGCCGAGGCCGAAGCCGACGCCCACGACGACGATCGCCGCAGCCGCGACCAGCGCGATCCTGAACCAGCGTGTCTGTGTCATCGCTTCCACTCCTCTCACCGCAACCTCTGGCCGATCACGTACTCAAGGTCCGCGATGGCGTTCGCGTGATCGGCGACGATGCGGTAGTACTGCTCCTGGTAGCCGTTGAGCGTGCGGAACGCGTCGAGCACGGCGATCAGATCGACCCGGCCGGTCTCGTAGGCCGCGCGGGCGGCGGAGAAGCCAAGCTCCGCCTGCGGGATCAGGCCCTCCGCGTAGAGCGAGGCCTGTCGGCGCCCAGTGCGCGCCGCCTCCAGCGCGTTGTCGAGGGCCTCCCGGACGCGGTTGAATGCCGCGCGGTCCTGCTCACGGGCCGCGTCCAGCAGCGCCTGCTGCTCATCCACCTCGGCCTCGTGCAGGTCGCGGTTGAGCCACGGGAGGTTCGCCCCGACGCTGAGCGTCCAGAAGTCCCGGCCGCCCACCGCGTCCATCGGGGAGCTGGAGCGGATGCGGTAGTCCACGCCGAGGTGGAAGTCCGGCTTCATGTTCATCCTCGCCAGCCGCATCATCGTCTCGGCCCTCTCAACACGCTCCGCGGTCTCCAGCAGCAGCGGCCGGCTCTCACGAGCCGCGCCCTCAAGGGCCTCGGCCGACAGCGTCAGCGGCTCGAAGGCCACGTCGGGGGCGGGCAGCGGAGCATCGGCCGGGCGGTCGAGCAGCCCGTTGAGCCGCGCCTCCGCCCGGCTGATCCTCTCCTCGAGCACAACCAGCCGCTCGACCAGCCGCGCGACCTCCACGTTCGCCTTCACCAGGTCCTGCTGCGGCCGGAAGCCGGTGGAGTAGAGTGCGTCCGCCACCTCCGTGAGCGCCTGCGCGATCTGCCGGTTCAGCCGGGTGACCTCGACGGCGCGGTGGAGGTAGAAGAGTTCATTCCACGCGCGCTTGACGTCGCGGATCACCGCGTTCTCGCTCTCCTCGTAGATCGCGCGGGTGATCGCCACGTCCTGCCGCGCGGCCAACTCCCTGAGGTCGAGCCGCCCGGGATAGGGCACCATCTGCCTCAGGCCGAGCTGAATCCCGGTCATCGGCGTCCGATCGAGCGCGGTGCTGCCCACCGGGACATTGCTCAGCGCCACCATCGCCTCCGGGTCGGGTAGCGAGCCCGCCTGCGGCACTCGCGCCTCCGTCGCCTCGATGCGGCCGCGCACCGCCGCGAGGTCGGGGTTGTCGCTGACCGCGACCTCGATCAGGCGATCAAGCGCGCCCGCCGGGGCGGTCCCGTCCGCGAGCGCACGCACCGCGGACGGGCCCGCAAGGAGCGTTAGCAGGGCGAAGAGCCCGAATGCTCGAAGCCACGCGCGTCTGCTCCTGATGGCGGTCATCTCAAAACTCCCTGCCCAGCGACAGTGAGCCGGCGAACTGGCCGTTTACCACGCCGGCCTTGAGAGTGAGGTCCGAGGACAGCCGGTGGAGGAGGCCGGCGTTCAGTTCGTCGCTG
Source organism: Armatimonadota bacterium (assembly GCA_050942735.1). Taxonomy (GTDB): domain Bacteria; phylum Armatimonadota; class Zipacnadia; order Zipacnadales; family UBA5352; genus UBA5352. Next base: position 21,152 of record JBMNNW010000014.1, on the reverse strand, counting down.
TCGCCGATGCCGGTCCACTCGAGCATCGCGGAGGTGTCGTCGCTGATCCGCCGCTCGCCCGCGAGGAAGAGCCCGTCGAGCAGCTCCCCGCCACCGAGTCCCGCGCTGACGGTCGTGCGGCTGTCGGTGTCGCGGCTCACCACGCCGTAGATCGTCGCGTCGATCTCATCGGCCGTCGGCGCTCGTGTAGACGGGCTGCTTTGCGTTGAGCAGGATCGCGTCCCGGATGTCGCCTGAGGTCACCGTCGCGGTGACCTCGGTGCCCGAGCCGAGCCCGGCGCTGACGCCGAACGTCCGCACATCGCCGCCCTCAAAGGCGGATGCGGAGACGGCCGCCTGTCCGGCCCTCAACGTGTCGGCCGTCGGCGTGCGGAGCAATCCGGACTGGCCGAAAACGCCCGGTGTGGTCGTCCGGGGGCCGCTCGCATTCGGACGAGTCGTACGCGCTCCGGGGGCGGCTCGCTCGGCGACGCGCGCCTGGTCCGCGGCCTGCGCCTGCCGCGGGGGCACGGAGGAGGTCTGCTCATACTCGCCCCGCATCGCCGCGAGCGCCCGCTGCGCCTCCTCGGCGCTGAAGCCCGCGTCCTGCAGGCGCTGGACGAGCGCCTCGCGCGGGTCGGCGGAGTGCCGAGAGGCCGTGCCGTCGGAGGCCGGATGGTCCAGCGCGGGTGGAATGCTCGCGGGCCCGTCACCGGGCGCTCCCTCGGCCACGACCGGCTGCGTCCGCACGCCCAGCCCGGCGATCAGCCGCCGGAGGATCACCGCGATCTCGTAGCGCGAGAGGCTCTCCCCCCCGCGGAATCTGCCGTCGGGGTAGCCGTTCATGAAGCCGGTTTCGGTCGCGAACTGAACCGCATCGGCGGCCCAGTGCCCGGCGGGCACGTCCGGCCACTGCGCCGCGCCCGCCCGCACCGCCGGCGGCGTCGGGACGTCCGGGTCAGCGGCGATCTGCACGATCTCGGCGACCTCAGCCTCCGAGGCGCCCGTCCGCGCCAGTTCGGCACGGATCCCGCTGACAAGCGCGAGACCCGCCTCGCCCGCCGAGGCGGCGTCGATCCGCTGCAGCAGCCGCTGCAGGATGATCGCCATCTCGTAGCGCGTCACGTCTCGCTGACCGTGGAAGTTCCCGTCCGGGTCGCCGGTCAGCAGGCCCGCATCGGCAGAGACCTCGACCGCTTCGGACGCCCAGTGATCGGCCGGGACGTCCGCGAAACTGTCGATGCTCGGAGCGGCCGGATTGGCCTCTCCGAGGGACGCGAGCGCGATCGGCTGGGAGTGCGCCGGGTTCCCGTGGCGCTTCAGCCACGGCTCCAGCTCATCCCGCGATGCCAGCGCGACCACCGACTGGCAGCGGTCGCCCTGCACGATCAGAGCGATCGCCTCGGCGGGCGATGCATCCCAGCGCCCCTCCGCGCGGGTGAGCGTGAAGTCCCGGCCGTCGGGGCCGGTCCAGCGCGCTCGCGACCAGGGGTAGTCCGCGCGCATCGCGTCCACCGCGCAGGCGAGGCTCTGGTAGGTGTACGAGTGGTTGGTCTGCCAGTCCGTCAGTGTGATCGGACCGCCGTGGACCTGGTTGTCGTGTGTCAGTCCGCACCCCTCACAGGCGCTGTCGGCCGCGAACGCTCCGGTGAGCGGCGCGAGCAAGAGCAGCAGGACCGTGACGGGCAGCATGAGACGCTGCGAACGGGTCATGGCACTTCCTCCTCAGAGAGCGCGTACGATGACGTACGATCTCAGTGTGCTGGTTGCTTTGTGTTCGTCTTCGTCAGGGAATGCTGGACCGCAGGCGCGCGCGGAGGCACGAAGCGGCCCGGGAGGCGCTACTGAAGGGCGGGCGGTGCGCGTACGTCATGTGCCCGCAGGGGGGGAGCCGCGGGCAGATCGACGGTCTCGACGGATGTCAGCCGCCGCACAGTCGGCTCAGGGGTCGCGTCGATCGCGGCGACGAGTGTCGCGACGATCGGCGTCGGCTGCACCTGCGCCACCGGCTCGGGTGCCGGCTCGCCGGGGACGTCGTAGCAGCCGCAGTCATCGGCCCGCGCCTGGTTGGCGTGCTCATCGCAGCAGTCATGGCTGCTGAGTTCGCTGACTCGCTCGCACTCATACGCCACCGCGGCCACGGTCTGGCCGGCGAAGAGCAGTGCGAGCAGCAGGATGATGATTGGGTGCGGTCTGCGCATGATCGTCCCTCGCGGCGTTCTGTATGCGGCGGGCGCCGGCGATGCGGCGATGAGAAACCGGCGCCCGTCAGTCCTGCGACGTCCCGAATGCCGGTGATTGTTCACCAGACTCATGAACTTTCCTCTCCGAAGAGCTTCGTGGAGAGATAGCGCTCCCCTGTGTCGGGCAGCACCACAACGACCAGCCTGTCCTCGTTGTCCTTCCGGGCCGCGAGCTGCAGCGCGGCCCACGCGGCGGCCCCCGACGAGATCCCGGCGAGGATCCCCTGCCGCCTCGCGAGCGCCCGGGCGGTGCTGAATGCCGCCTGTGCGGTGACGGTGACGACCTCGTTGATGACCTTCCGGTTGAGCACCTCGGGCACGAAGCCCGCGCCGATGCCCTGGATGGGGTGCGGGCCGGGCTCGCCGCCGGAGAGGACCGGCGAGTCGGCCGGCTCGACCGCGACGATCTGCACCTGCGGCTTGAGCTGCTTGAGCACCTCGCCCACGCCGGTGATCGTTCCACCGGTCCCCACCCCGCCGACGAAGATGTCCACCTGCCCGTCGGTGTCACTCCAGATCTCGCGCGCGGTCGTCTGGCGGTGGACCTCCGGGTTCGCCGGGTTCTCGAATTGCTGCAGCAGAACATAGCGGCGGTCGCCGTCAGCGAGGTCCTTCGCCTGATTGATCGCGCCCTTCATGCCGTCGCCTGCGGGCGTCAGCACAAGCTCGGCGCCCAGCGCCTTGAGCAGCTTCCGGCGCTCAACGGACATGCTCTCGGGCATCGTCAGCACCAGCGGGTAGCCCTTCGCGGCGGCGACGACCGCGAGGCCGATGCCGGTGTTGCCGGAGGTCGGCTCGACGAGGATCGTGTCCTCGCCGATCGCTCCGGCGCGCTCAGCCGCCTCGATCATCGAGAGCGCGATGCGGTCCTTGACGCTCGAGCCGGGGTTGAAGGCCTCGAGCTTCGCCGCCACGCGCCCCGGCAGGCCCTCAGCGAGCCTGTCGAGGAACACAAGCGGCGTTTGTCCTATCAGATGCGTGACGTCACTGGCTATCTTCATCAGGATGCGCCTCCTGGCGTCTGTGATGGTCGGCATTCGGCGCGGGAGGGCGCGGGCGGCGCCCCCCCCGGCCGGGTCGATCTGCCTTAGAACGCCACCGCCATCGCGCGCGGCGGGCAGGCCGGCACGCACAGCTCACAGGCCACGCACTCGTCCGCGTCGAACAGCACCTCCTGGGTCAGCGGGTCCTTCCGCAGCGCGTCCGTCGGGCAGATCGTCACACAGGCGCCGCACTGGGTGCAGACGTCGTCATCGCGCACCACATCCTTCTCCAGCGCCTGGATGGAGATGCCCTGATCGGTCGCCCACTGCAGCGCGCGGCTGATCTCGCCGGCGTCTCCGGTAAGCTCCAGCACCAGCAGGCCCTCGGAGTCGGGCGTGATGTTCGCGCGCAGGATGTTGAAGTCGAGATCGAACTCCCGCGCGACCTTCGACACGATCGGCACGTCGATCAGCGTCCTCGGATAGTGAAAGACCACCCTCGACTCAGCCATTTGCCGCCGCCTCCTGTTCGCTGTACGGTCGTTCGTTGAGGCCCTTGAAGGTCAGGCCCGACTCCACCGACGGGATCAACTCGGCGGGCCGGTTGAGCAGGAACTCTCCGGCCTCGATCTGCTCCTTGAGCAGCTTCGCGATCTTCTGCGCCTTCGGGTAGCTCGACAGCGACGCCGTCGGCACCTTCTTCCCGTCGATCTCGATCTCGCCGCTCTTGAGTTCGGCGTAGCTCACATGTCCCAGCGGGCCGCCCTCTGAGTAGGGGTAGCCGCGCGAGTAGTCGGTGATCGGCGCGACGATGTCCTCATCGCGCACCGCCGTGAACTGCGCGATCTCCTCGTCCAGTACCGGGATCGGGATCCCCAGCCCGACGTTAAGCGAGATGCCGTAGCCGTGGAAGCTCACGCCCCGGACCCACTCGGGATCCATCGCCTTGAGGTCTCCCACCACCGAGATCGTCCCCGCGCCGCCCTTCGGCACGCCGTTGTCGAGCCGCGCGACCGTCGGGTTGTGCTGGGTGCCCTGCCAGAACACGTAGCCCTGCGCGCCGCCGAGGAAGATCCGCGTGCCGATCCCGATGGTCCGGTAGTACGGATCGTTCAGCAGCGGGCTGAGCTGCCCGGCCGAGCAGTAGTTGGCGTTGCCGATCCCGGGCTTGAGTGTGCCCATGTAGGTGTAGATCGGCCTGTCGCCATGCACATTCACCGCGACGTTGTAGTTCTGATAGGCGTTGCGCGGGTTGCACAGGAACGCCTCGTTGAGGTCCTCGAGGTTGATCCACGTATCCAGATCCTTCCGCGGGTAGCAGTCCGTCCCGTAGGCGATCGCCTTCAGCCGGACGTCCTTGCCCGCGACCAGGTCGGCGATCACGTGCCCGCCGCCGTAGCTGAAGTCACCTGGATGGTTGCGGTTGAGCGGGTCGTGCTCGGTGGCCTCGGTGGCGCCGATGTACAGGTCCACCGCCGCCAGGCCCGCGTAGGCGCTCACGTCATTGAGCCACGCCTTCTGGACCTTGATGCGCGGGTGGGCGTGCCCCGTGTTGAGGAACGCGCCCGACGAGCACATCGGAGCGAAGGTCCCGGTGGTGACGACGTCCACCTTTTCGGCGGCCTTCGCGGCCCCCTCCTCCTCGACGATGTCGATGATCTCCTCGGCCGTGACCACCACGGCCTTTCCTGCCTTGATCTTCTCGTTGATCTCTTCGTATGTCTTCGGCACTTCAATCATCTCCAGTTTTCAGGTTATCGCTCTCGTGTGATGCGCGGTCCGCCCTGCCGCTGTGCGCCGGCGGAGGCCGGCGCCGCGCATGGTCATGCTGAACAGTCCTGTGCGGTTCGTCCTCACGCGCATCTCCCATCACTCCGGAACCGTCAGTCTGTGCCCCGCGGTGAAGGCCACGAAGCTCTCGGGAAATTCGGTCAGCAGTTCGGCGGTCGAGCGCAGGCCGGTGCAGTGATTGGCCGCGAGCACCTTCGGGGCGATCTTGCGGATCCCCGCGATTGTCCTGCGCACCTTCGCGGGCTCCGCACCGATCAGGTGGAAGCCTCCGATGATCGCGTGGATGCGATCGACCCCGGTGACGCGCCGCGCCTGCTCGACCGTGTTGAGCACTCCCGCATGGGCGCAGCCGGTGATGACCACCAGCCCCTGCGGGGTGACGATCGCGAGCCCCTGGTCATCGTTGATCGGGTCGCTCTCAAGGGTCTCGCCCCTGATGCGGGCGAAGCCCTCGGGCACCTCCCAGCCGTTCTCGCGCGGGATCTCGCCGGTCGTCCACACGCCCGGCGCGACCTCCTCCGGCTCGCTGCTGAGCGTGAGCCGGTCGCCGATGAACGCCAGCGCGGGCGCGGACAGGTCGTATCGCGCCCTGCCGTTGCGCACGATGAAGCGCGCGCCCGGGGCCTCCGGGTGGGCGTGTACCGGGCAGCGAAGCAGGCCGATCGAGCCCGCGTGGTCGGAGTGCCCGTGTGACAGCACGGCGGTGTCGATGTCCCGCGCGATGTCGAGGCCCAGCAGCTCGAGGTTGTGCGGAACCGCCCGATCGGTCGCACCCGCGTCGAAGAGCACGCGCTCGCCCGAGGAGGTCTCGACCAGCACCGAGAAGCCGTGCTCCGCCAGGAAGTTGCGCCCCGGCTCAGAGAGGTGCTCGACGAACGCCTCGTCGGGTATCAACTCGGTGACGGTATTGTCCGCCAGGCAGGTTATCCTCGTTGAGAAGCTCACAGGTTCTCCTCCTTCAACCAGCCCAGTTGGCGCTCAAACTCCGTCAGCTCATCGGCGGTCCAGTTGTCCACCCGCTGCCCGGCCTCCGGCCCGGGCTTGGTGATGTAGAGCTCGCGCAGCGCGACCTCAACGGCCGCCGGCGCGTCCGTCTCAGGGAACCACGAGGCGATTGTGTCCGCGTTGCGCTCGAGCCTGATGAGGCCCTTGAGCTGGTAGGGCGCCTTCACGGCCCCAAGCTCGCCGGGGTGCAGCGCGATCCAGGCGCCCTCGCGTATGTAGTCGGCGAGCGCTCGCCAGACACCGGGCGGCACCTCGACGGCGAGCCGGTCGTCGGCGGTGAAGCGCACGCGGGGGGCGATGCCTATCCGCACGTCTCCGCCCTCGCCCGCCACGGCGAAGTGGACCTCGTGGCTCTCATACCATCGCTTCAAACGGTCCGTCGTCGGGAAGCTCATCAGGATGCCACCTCCTCACCAAAGTCGCTCCACGCGCAGGAGCAGACCCGGTCAACGTCGATCACCAGCACTGCGCGGCACGAGGGATTCGGCGGGCCGAAGCCCTCGGGAACCTCGGTGGGCGGATTCTCCTCGCCCCAGTTGCGCCAGTTGCTCCAGTACTCCCCGAGCCTGCCGCCGGTGCCCTTCTCCGCGAGCCAGCCGTGGCCGTAGAACGCGACCGGGCAGCTCTCGCGCTCCGGAAAGGCCACCGACAGGGCCAGGTTCGGATTCTCCTTGAGGTTCACTCGGGTCTTGCAGAAGTACATGTCCGCGATCACCAGGACATCATCGGCGGCGTGACGGGCGAACCTCATCGGAACGATGTTGGGCTTGCCGTCCAGCCCGGCCGTGGCGAGGTGGACGAGCTTGCCGCCGTCCTTGACCTCCTTGATCTGACCGTAGATCGAGTCGCCGACTCGACCGGATGCGTCCGTGGAGTGGCCGCGCGCGGTCTCCTGAGACATCACTCTCAACCTCCGAATATGCGCACAGTCCGGCCCGGATCGCGGGCGGTTGCGCTCATTATTGGCGCGCCAGGTGTGTCGGCGCGGTATCACGTCATCTGCGGCATCAGGTGGGAGATTGCGTGCGGCTTCGGGGGGAACGCCCGGGGGCCTGACTGACCGACTGTCACGCCACCGTCCCATCCATCCCATGCCGGCACGCCCGGCTCGCCACGATCGCGCCGGTCCAGCGCGATCGTGGCCTGCACATGGCCATGCCGAGGATGTGTGGGAGGCTGCGATGGTGCATGATCTCTCTCTTCACGACTGTGTTCGATCCGCTACTTCGCGGGTACCAGTTCTTCGTCACGCGCGACCGCGGATGCGACCTGCTCATCAACGATCCGTGCGACCTTCCGGCCCGACAGGAGCATCGCACCGAAGGTCGGCCCCATCCGCGGCAGTCCGTGCACCGTCGCGACGGACATCCCGCAGGCGTGCAGCCCGGGGTAGACCTCGCCGGTGTGCTCGACCACCGCGTCCTCGGAGCCCTCGACCCACATCGCGCCGCAGCCGGCAAGTTCGACCAGCCCCCGCCGCTCCAGCGCCGAGACCGCCACCGCGTCATGCCCCGTCGCGTCGATCACTACCTTCGACTCGAGCGCCACCGGGTCCACGCAGGTGATCTGCCTGGGGAGCGCCTCGACCGGCGTCCAGTTGATCACGACGCCGGAGACCCGGCCGTCGCGCACCACGAGATCGTCAATCTGCGTCATGTTCAGGACCTTCACGCCCGCGTCGCAGGCAGAGGCGATCAGCTTCGAACAGGCGTGGGGGCCGTCCGCAACGTAAAGCCCCGCCTGCGCCTTCAGAAGCGGCACCCCAAGGTCGTCGAGAATGTGATGGGCCGGCTCGCGGACCGTCACCTTGTTCATCAGGTAGCCGCCGAGCCAGAAGCCGCCGCCGAGGTAGTTGTTGCGCTCGACGAGCAGCACCCGGTGTCCGGCTTGCGCCAGCTCGCGCCCGGCGATCAGGCCACTGGGTCCCGCGCCGACGATGACCACGTCACTCTCGGTGTAGTCGTCAAGCTCCGCGGCAAACGAGCGCAGGATCGCTCGTGTTACGTCCTTCTCACTCGCCCGGCTGAAGCGCCTGTCATCGGCCATCAGGACTGCCCCTCATTCCGCTTGCATATAATCTGTCATCGCCAACGTAGTTTGACGTTAGCATATCTGCGGAGTGGCGTCAAGGCCATCGCTGACCTTTTTTTGCGGTGTGAGGGGCGCTAACGCGCTAATTCGCCCGTAGCGGGTGAGTAATGCGCCAGACTCACGTTTTCAATTATTCTGATAATCCTTCAGTCGCCGCCCGCCGCGTCCTCGGCGGTGCGACGGATCTGGCAGTTCTCGCAGGCCTCGGCCCGGCCCTCCTGCCGGGCGACCTCCCAGCAGCGCTTGCCGGGAGAGCGCGCCACCGGGCACTCCGACCGCACCTCAGGGGGGCAGTTGAGCAGCTTCCAGCACGCCGGGAGCGTGATCATCCGCCGGATCTCGTCGATCTCGTAGCTCTCCTCGTTTATCAGTTCCCTGACGCGGCCGAGCCAGCAGACGTCGTTGAAGCTGTAGAGCCGCTGGTTGTTGCGGCGGTGTGGCGTAACAAGGCCGCGCTCCTCGTAGATGCGGACCATCGCCGGGCAGACGCCGAGCAGGTCGGCGACCGCCCCGATGCGCATCACGGGCTTGTCGCGGTCTGGTGAGTAATTCTCGGCACAGCGCACAGGCATCCGGTCTGCCTCCAGGTGTTGTCTGCAATTCTGAGTTGACAGCAGCGTCCTGCTTCGCTTATACGTATTATACAAACGCCCCTGAGCCCCGTCAAGCAGCGGGCGCGCAACGAGCCCGCGTTTGACGCAGGAAGTCTGCGCGGGGCGTCGTAGTACGAGAGAACATCACATCGGGACTCGCGCACCGGCAGGAGAGTGCGACCATGAAGCCGTGGGACAGCATCGCGATCGAGGACGCGCAGGAGTTGATCTTCGGAAGCGCGCCGCAGCCTCTTGAGACGGCGAAGGGGCTGGTGATCGGCGGCGGACGAGTCTACCCGGAGCTGAACTTCACGCTGCCGGCCATCTCGATCAACGAGGAGACCTGGCCGGGCATCGTGCGGCAGTACTCCGAGATCATCGGGGACGCGCTTGAGCGGGCCCGGAGGCTGCATTGCGAGGGGCTGGTGGTGGAGCTTGAGACGCTGCCGGAGATGACGCGGCGGCCTCAGTGGGCGGCGGAGATCATCGAGGTGCTCCGTGACGCGCTCGATGAGGCTCATGCCGACTGGGGCCTGCCCTGCGCGCTGCGCGCCACGCCCAATGACAACCGCGAGATGCGCCGCCCGCCGAGGATGCGCTCGGGCGAGCTGCTGGAGACCACGCTCGAGACCTTCGAGCGCGCCGCGCAGCTCGGCGCGGACCTGCTGGCGATCGAGTCCACCGGCGGTAAGGAGATCCACGACGGCGCGTTGACGATGGCCGACCTGCCGCAGGTGATCTTCTCGCTGTGCGTGCTGGGCGTGCGCGACATGCGCTTTCTGTGGACGCGCATCGTCGAGATCGCCGACGCCCACGAGGGGGTCTTCGCGGCCGGAGACACCGCCTGCGGCTTCGCCAACACCGCGATGGTGCTGGCCGACCAGGGGATGATCCCGCGCGTCTTCGCGGCGGTGGTGCGCGCCGTCTCGGCGGTGCGCTCGCTGGTGGCCTACGAGTGCGGCGCGGTGGGGCCCGGGAAGGACTGCGGCTACGAGAACATCATTCTCAAGGCGCTCACCGGCCTGCCGATGTCGCTGGAGGGGAAGACCGCCGCGTGTGCGCACTCAAGCCCCATCGGCAACATCGCCGCGGCCGCCGCCGACCTGTGGAGCAACGAGTCGGTGCAGAACGTCAGGCTGCTGGGCGGACAGGCCCCCAGCGTCTCCCTCGAGCAGCTCATCTACGACTGCCGGCTGATGAACGCGGCGATCGACGAGGGCCCGGAGGCGGCGCTGGCGCTGCAGCGCTGGCTGGTCGACTCTGACGCGTCCCTCGACCCGCAGGCGCTGGTGCTCGCGCCACGCTCGGCCATCGCCATCGCCGAGGTCATCGCGGGCAGCGGCGACCACTATGATGCCGGCCGCAGGGTCGCGGCGTACACGATCCAACTGCTGCGCGACGCGATCCGCGACGACATCGTGGACGTCGCGGAGCGCGAGATGCGCTGGCTGGACATGATGGAGGCCGCCGTCGAGGCGCTGCCCGAGGAGGAGAGCGCGTTCATCGATCAGATGCTCCCGCAGATCGACACGGAGAAGATCGTGCTGGAGGACTACGACCTTCCGGCGTAGCTCCCGGGCGAGAGAGAGGTCGCGGCGGGCGCACGTCCTCCGAAGGGCCCGACCGGGGCGGGATGGATGCCGATGCGAAGCATCGCACACGTGATCGAGATCTTCGCCTGCTGCCTCTTCACATGGCGGGTGCTGATCACTGTCGTCCCGGCTTTCCTGCTGGCCGGGGCGCTGGCGGCGTTCGTGCCGCGCGAGTTGATCCTGCGCCTGCTCGGCCGCGACACCAGCCGGCTGATCTCCTATCCGATCGCGTCGGTCTCCGGCGTGCTGATGCCGCTGTGCTCGTGCAACGTGGTGCCGATCTTCGTCGGCGTCTTCCGCGGCGGCGCGGGGATCGGCCCGGCCACCGCGTTCCTCTACGCCGGCCCCGCGCTCAACATCGTCAGCCTCTCCCTGGTCGCGCGCTCGATCGGCTGGAACATCGCCGCGTGGCGCGCGATCTTCGTCCCCGTCATCGCGGTCTGCTGCGGTCTGGCGATGGAGGCGGCATTCCGGCGGCGACCGGAGACGCTCACCGTCGCGCAACGCCCGCAGGCGGAGGCGGCCCGGCCGGGCCGCGTCGTGCCGCTGATGGCGCTGCTGCTCGCAGCGACGGGCATCGGCGCGAGCGAGCTGCCGGCGGCTGCGACGCTCGGCGCGCTGGCCGGAATTGCGGTTGCGCTGGGGTTGCTGCTTCCGCGCAGCTTCGACCGCGACGAACTCGCGGAGTGGATGCGGGAGACGTGGTGGCTGCTGCGGATGATCGTCCCGGTGCTGGTGCCGGCGGTGGCGGCCATCGGGCTGGTGCTGCTGTGGGTTGACATCGACACGGTGGCCGCGCTGGTCGGCGATGACACGCTGCCGTCCGTTGCGCTCGCGGCGCTCTTCGGGGAGCTTGTGTACTTCCCGATCCTCGCGGAGGTGGTGTTCGCGAAGGCGATGATGCAGTTGGCGATGGCGCCCGGGCCCGCGATGGCGATCCTGCTCACCGGCACCGGCGCGAGCCTCGCGGGAGCGCTGGCGCTGGCCCGCTGCATCGGCTGGCGACACTCGGCCGCGATCGTGCTCTTCGAGACGCTCTTCTGCATCGCCGCCGCGTTCGTCTTCGGCGCGTGGCTGGCCGGGCCGCCGTGGGCTCCGTAGGCGGCACCGGAGGCCTGATCGCCGGCGCCTCCGGGGTGAGCGAGAATTCGTGCAGGGAGTGTCATGCGCTCAGCGAATCACTGAGAAGACGAGAGCCGGTCGGAGTGTTGCAGTCCGTGTGATGCGCCGGTCAGGGAGGCCGACAATGCAAAAGCCCCTCTTTCAGGCAGCCGAAGTTCTTGACATGGCGATTGAGATCGAGCGCCAGGGCCTCGCATTCTACCAGGGCTGCGTGGCCGCACGGGCGACCGAGTCGGTCGCGGAGGTGTTCGACTACGCCGCGGAGCAGCAGCGGCGGTACATCGAGCGCTTCTCGAAGATGAAGCGCGATCTTGCGGAGTACTCCGTGCCCGAGGGCTACCCTGGCGAGACCGTCGGCTACCTTCGCGGCTTCATCAGCGGACGGCTCTTCACCAGCGTCGATGACGCGTCCTGCAGCGCGGAGGCCGTGAGGGACGAGCTTGAGGCCGTCGAGCTGGCCGTCGAACTGGAGAGAAGCACGATCGCGTTCTACTCGGGCGTCAAGCAGATCGTGCGCGAGTCGGAGCGGGACGTCATCGACGAGATCATCTCAGAGCAGCACCGGCATATCAGGCGGCTTCTGCAGTTGAGGAATCAGCTCGAGCGAGGCGAGGCCTGAGAGCTTCTCTGTAGACTCACGTTGCGTTCGGAGGTGCGGATGATGCAGGTCACGCCACAGGAGGGCGCGCCACGGGCGACCGAGGTGGTCATGACCCACGAGGCGACGACCGGGTTCATCGGCCGCCTGGTCGAGGGGGGGCCGGTGATGGGCCCTCGCGAGCGGAAGAGCCAGCCGGGCTTCGTCAGGTTCGACTGGCTGGACTCGCCGGAGGAACTGACGCTGCAGTACACCACCACGACGATCCCGCCGAAGAAGGCGTTCTTCCCGCCCCGCCAGCCGCTGTTTGAGTTCGAACTCACCGAGCCTCCGAGGATCACCGCGGTTGAGGAGGCCACGCCATTCACGCTGGTGGGCGTCCATCCCTGTGATCTCGCCGCCCTCAATATGCTCGACGACGCCTACGCGCAGGAGCCCGCGGAGGCCTGCTGGCCCGCGGCAAGGGCCCGGGCGACGGTCATCGGCGTGGACTGCCTCCCCGACGAGTACTGCTTCTGCTTCGGTGCGGGGACCTGCTACGGCCGCGAGGGGGCCGACCTGTTCCTCACACCGATCGACCGCGGCTACCTCGTGGAGGTGCTCACCCTCGCCGGCCACGAGATGCTGCGCCTCTCGGACGTGGAGGCCGCCCGTGACGAGGACCGCGAGCAGGCAGAGCAGTTCCGACAGACGAAGGCGCGGAGCGTGTCCGCCTCGATCAAGGCCTCGCCGGGGGAGTTCGCGGATCTCCTCGAGCAGAACGACTTCGGTGACATCTGGCGCGAGATCTCCGAGCGCTGCTACTCCTGCGGCTCGTGCAACACCACCTGCCCCACGTGCTTTTGCTTCGACATCAACGACGAGTTCGACCTCGGGCTGACCGGCGGTCGGCGTGTGCGCACGTGGGACTCGTGCCAGCTCCAGGAGTTCGCACTGGTGGCCGGTGGGCACAACTTCCGCCGCATCCGCTGGCAGCGTGTCCGCCACAGGTGGCACCGCAAGTTCCTCTACCTCTACCGCGACTTCGGCCGGGCCTACTGCACCGGCTGCGGCCGCTGCTCGCGAGCCTGCACCGCCGACATCAACATCGTCGATGTCAGCAATCAACTGATCGATCGAGCGCGTGGGAGGGCGTAGCCATGCGAAAGGCTGAGGGCGTTGACGTCACCGAGGACATCACGCGCTTCTACCAGCCGGAGATGGCGCGGGTAATCGCCAAGCGGCGGCTCAACGAGATGATGGTGCTCCTGCGGCTGCAGCTTGACTCGGCTGAGCCGCTCGATCACGACCCCGGCCAGTTCCTGCAGATCTCGCTGCCCGGCTACGGCGAGGCACCGATCTCATTCTGCTCGTCGCCGACGCAGACCGAGAGCTTCGAGCTGTGCGTCGCGGCGGTGGGCAATCTCTCCGAGGCGATGCACGACCTGCGGCCCGGCGATTTCGTGGGCGTTCGCGGGCCCTACGGGCACGGTTTTCCGGTGGATGAGATGCGCGAGCGGGACGTGCTGATCATCGCCGGGGGTATCGGGCTCGCACCGCTCCGCTCGCTGATCAACTACGCGGCCGACAGGCGCGCGCAGTTCGGGCGGATGATCCTCGTCTACGGCGCGCGCAAGCCCGATGAGAGGCTGTTCGTCGATGATCTCGCGGTCTGGGAGGCGCGCGAGGACTTCGAGACCCTCTACACCGTTGACGAGGCCGATGAGCACTGGACCGGCCGCACCGGCGTGGTTACCGTCCCGCTCCGCGAAGAGGTGCAGATCGACCCGGCGACGACGACGGCGGTCGTGGTCGGGCCGCCGGTGATGTACCGCTTCGTCGCCGCCGAGCTGCTGGAGAAGGGCATGGCGGAGGATGACATCCTCTTCTCGCTCGAGCGGCGCTTCAAGTGCGGGATGGGCAAGTGCGGCCACTGCCAGCTCAATGACCTCTATGTCTGCCAGGACGGCCCGGTGTTCCGCTACACGCAACTGATCGGGCGGTCGGAGGCGATCGAAGTCTGGGCGCCGGAGGATGAGCGGGAGTAAGGCCGCAACGAAAGACGGCAGCGGCGGCAGGGGAGCAGAAAGCCGCTTCGAGAGGGAGAGCGAACGATGCCACAGGAGGGACCCATCCCACGCTTCGGACACAAGCCGCAGATCGCGTTCTTCGACTTCGCCTGCTGCGAGGGCTGCCAGCTCTCGGTGCTGCAGCTGGAGGAGAGGCTGCTGGAGATCCTCGAGCATGTGGACGTCGTTACCTGGCGGGAGGCGATGACCGAGCAGTCCACCGAGTACGACATCGCCTTCTGCGAGGGCTCGATCACCACCGAGGAGGATCTCGAGCGCATCAGAGGCATCCGCGAGCAGGCGGCGGTTCTCGTCACGCTCGGGAGCTGCGCGTCCGGTGGCTGTCACAACGAGCTGAAGAACCAGTGGTCGATGGATGAGGTGCGCGAGGTCGTCTACGGGGACGATGCCCAACAGATCGCGACGATCCCCTCGCGGCCGATCTCCGCGGTCGTGAAGGTTGACTACCAGACCTTCGGCTGTCCGGTCTCGCTGCCGGAGTTCGTGACCGTGGTGAGCGCGATCCTCACCGGACAGCGCTACGAGCCGCCCAACCAGCCCGTCTGCGTGGAGTGCAAGCTCAACGACTACGTCTGCGTCTTCGAGAAGGGCGAGATCTGCCTTGGACCGGTGACGCGCTGCGGCTGCAACGCCATCTGCACCGCCTACGGCGACGCCTGCCAGGGCTGCCGCGGGCTGATGGATGCGGCGAACCTCGGCGCGCTGCTCAAGGCCCTCCAGCGGGAGGACGCGCACTCCATCATGCGCGCGGTGGTGCAGCGGCATCAGCTCTCGGAGGATGAGATCGAGGCGAAGCTGCGTATCTACAACAACTGGCCCGAGCTGAACCTGAGGGAGGCGCAGTCCGGTGACGACTGATGCCGACATCCACGTCCATCATCTGACGCGCGTCGAGGGGCACGGAGACATCGTCGCGAAGATCAGGGACCGCGCCCTTGAGGAGATACGCTTCTCGGTGGTCGAGGCGCCGCGCTTCTTCGAGGCGATCGTGCGCGGGCAGAGCTACTCCGACGCGGTGCATATCGCCTCACGCATCTGCGGGATCTGCGCGGTCAGCCACAAGTGCGCGGCGCTGCAGGCGACAGAGGCGGCGCTCGGTGTCGAGATCTCGCCGCAGACCGAACTGCTGCGGCGACTGGCCTTCCACGGCGAGGTGCTCTCCAGCCACCTGCTGCACATCTACTTCCTCGCCGCTCCGGACTTCCTCGGCATCCCGAGCGTCATGCCGCTGATCAACAGCCGGCCGGAGATCGTCCGCCGCGCGATGCGTCTGAAGCAGATCGGCTACGACCTCGCCGCGATGGTCGCAGGCAGACACACGCACCCGGTGGCGATGGACGTGGGCGGATTCAGCTTCCTCCACGACCCCGCCGACATGCAGCCGATGCGCGGCAGGCTCGTGAGCATCCTCGATGACCTCGATGCCACCGTCGATCTGTTCACGACCTTCGAGCTTCCCGACTTCGAGCGGGAGACCGAGTACGTCTGCCTGACGAACCCGGACCGCTACGCCTTCTACTCGGGCGAGATCCTCTCCAGTGACGGCCCGCGCGTGCCGGTCGAGGAGTACCGTGAGGCGATCGAGGAGCGCGTGGTCGAGCACTCGACGGCGAAGTGGGCGCGGTGGAATCGCGACGAATACCTCGTCGGCGCTCTCGCGCGGCTCAACAACAACTACGAGCAGCTCCACCCCTCCGCGCAGGAGGCGGCGGTGCGCCTCGGGATGGAGCCGCCTGTGCACAACCCCTACGCGATGACCGTGGCTCAGCTCATCGAGTGCATCCACTGCGTGGAGGACGCGATCGAGCTGATCGACGAGCTGACCGAGACGGGCGTTGACCCCAACCAGCAGATGACCGAGGTGGCGGCCGGAGCGGGGCTTGGAGTGGGGGCGGTGGAGGCGCCGCGCGGGATCCTCTTTCACGAGTACGAATATGACAACGAGGGCAAGTGCGTCTCCGCCAATCACATCATCCCGACCGCGCAGAACCAGGCGAACCTCAACCGCGACATGCACCAATTCGCTCCTGCGATCATGGACGAGAGCCCCGACCGCATCCAGCATCTGCTGGAGATGCTCGTGCGCGCCTACGATCCGTGCATCTCATGTTCGACACACTGAGGCCCCGGCAGAACCGGCTCCGCGCCCGGCGGAGTGCGCACGCTCGGGCGCGGACAGGTGCGTCAGTTCACCGCGACCGAGGCCTCAGCGCGTCGGCCCGCCGCGAGAGGCTTCCGGCCGGTCAGAAGCCGTAGACGTTCGGCGGGATCTGCACGTCCAGGTCGTTGAGCGCGGCGTGCAGCCGAACCAGCCCGTAGGTCACCGTGCTCGCGCCAAGCTGCGAGTCGTGATACCACAGGTCGGTGGTCCCGCGGAACAGGCCGTTGTAGTAGAAGCGCTCGATGGTCCACTGTGCGAACTTCTCGGCCGCCTCCAGCCACGCGCGATCCCCGTCAAGCTCGTAGAGGTCGAGCATCAGGTTCAGCGGCACGCCGAAGGCGTGCGCGCGCAGCGGCGCCTCATCGGGGATCTCATGCTCCTCGATGTCGCGGTAGGGCGCGCCGATCCGCCGGGCCGCCTCAAGGAAGCGCTCGTCGCCGGTCAGGCGGTAGGCCTGGGCCCAGCGCATGCCGTGGGTGTAGTCGCCCATGCCTCGGCCGGTGGTGAAGCGGGCGACGGTCTCCTCGGGCATCGCGCCCTCAGCCACGACGTCGAGGTACTCGTGGCCCAGCCGTTCGTAGCGCTCGGAGGTCTCCGCGTCATCGATCAGCGGGGCGTACGTGAGCATCGAGAGGCCGACCAGCAGCGTGTTGCCCCACTCGTGACGGTCCGGCAGCGGGCGGTAGGAGCGGTTGCTCAGCACCGGCAGCGGCCCGTCGCCGTCGATGCGCGACCACTGCAGGTGGTCCACGAGCCGGTTCGACCAGTCGAGGTACTTCGCGTCGCCCGTCTTCGAGTACGCGAACGCCCAGGCCCGGAGGAACCTCGCTCCGCTGTTGGCGAAGTCGAGCGTGCTGCTGAGCAGCTCCTCGGGCCGGGGGTCGGGCAGCACCGTGGTCATGTCCGCGTGGCGGTTGTAGACGAACGTGTTGAGATCATGCACGTGGTTGATGATTCCGTCGGCCTCGCGGACGACGGCCTCGGAGTTGAGTTCCCACGCCAGCTCCCAGAACTCGTGCGGCTGTGAGAGCAGGTGATGGACATCGCGTCCGTCCCGCCGCTCCTCGAAGAAGTCCCAGCCACTGTGCTCGCCCCACGGCCAGAGGCCCGTCGGGGTGTCGGTGCAGTTGTCGAGGAAGAACTGCAGGTAGTCGCGCGCGGCGTCGCGGTAGCGATCCTCGCCGGTGATCTCGCTGATGTGCTGAGCGGCCATGATCGTCATCACATCGTGCTGGATGTTCCCGCCGTAGAGGATGCGGTCGCCCCGGCGCTGGTTGTCCGAGATGCAGTGCACGGTCGGAAGCTCAACCTCCGGGTGCGCGCGCGTCTGGAGGTCGAGGATGCCCGCCCACTGCGGCGAGTGCACCTCGCCGTAGCGGTCGGTTCCGTGCTCGATCATCGTGTCGAGGAAGCTGCGCGCGTAGCCGAGGTAGCCGATCTCCGGGTCATACTCCACGGTCGGAATCTCCTCTCCGTCCGGCAGGGCACCGCGAACGATCACGTGTTCGTAGTAGTTCCATGCCCGCGTGAGCCAGAGCTGCTCCTCCTCGCTGATCTCGATCGTCTCGGGGACAAGCTCCGCGGGCTCCACGCCCTCCGCGGGCGGATAGAGCCGGATATCGGCGATTCGGGCCCAGCCGGTGACCTCCTCGCTGCGCGGCAGCACGCGCAGGCGGATCCGGTCCACCGTCGCGGGCGTCAGATCGATGAGGAAGGTCGGTTGCCGGTCGTTGTCGCGCACCTCGCCGATCTTCGCCCAGCCGCCATCGCCGGCCCCGCCGTACACGTCCATGTTCACGAGGCGCAGCGGCCACTGGTCCGGCTCGGGATGGATCGGGATCGTCACTTCCATCCGCCCGACCGTCACCGGCTCGGGCAGCATGATGAACAGGTTCGCCGCGCCCTCGCTCAGGTCGTGGTTTCCGCAGCACCAGAAGGTCTCTGCGTCGCCGTCGAGTATCTCGCCCAGTTCGGACGCGTAGAGCGAGGTGTCGGAGAAGAACTTGTCGGCGAACGCCGTCGCCTCGCCTATGTCGATGGGCTCGGGAATATCCTGTGCGCACGCGGATCCCACGATCATCACACTCACGGTCAGCATCATCACTGTCATTCTCATCAACACTGCACAACTCCCATCATGCGGCGGGCTCGCCGTTAGAATCCGTAGACGTTCGGCGGCACGTCAACCTCAAGGTCCTCAACCGCGGCATGGACCCGCACCAGCGCGTAGATGATCGTTGCGGTGCCGGTGTGCGCGTCCTGGTAGAACAGGTCAGGCGCGGCGCGGAAGAGGCCGTTGTAGTAGAGCGTCTCGATTGCGAGTCGCGCGTACCGCTCGGCCGCCTCAAGCCACTTCGCGTCGCCCTCAAGCTCGTACATGTCCATCATCAGATCGATCGGCACGCCGAAGCTCTGCGCCTTCATCTTCGCCCATGTGTCCTCGGGGATCTCCTCGAGGTTCAGGTAGGGCAGCGCGATGTTGCGGGCCGCGTTGAGGAAATACTCGTTACCGGTCACCCGGTAGACCTGCGCCCAGTGCGCCTTGCCGCCGCCCATCCCGCGCCCGGCGTGGAAGACCGGCTCGCGGCTCGGGTCGGGAAGCTCCTGCGTGGCGACGAGATCGATGTACTCCTGGCCGACCGAGCGGAAGCGCTCGGCGGTCTCGGTGTCGCCCAGTAGAGGCGCGTACTCAAGCATCGACAGACCGTTGAGCATCGTGTTGTCCCACGAGGGCCTGTCGGGCAGTGGGCGATGGGAGCGGTTGCTCAGCACCGGAAGCGGGCCGTCGCCGCCGATCCGCGACCACTCGAGGTGGTCGATGAGGTTGTTGCACCACTCCAGATACTTCTCGTCGCCGGTCTTCGAGTACGCGAAGCTCCACACGCGCAGAAAGCGCGAGCCGGAGTTGGCGAAGTCACAGGTGTCGGTCTCGGTGAGGTTCTCGGGCCGCGGCACGGCCAGCGGTGTCACGATGTTCGCGTGGCGGTTGTAGACGAAGGTGTCGAGGTCCCGAATGTGGTTGATGATCCCATCGGCCTCTCTGATGACCGCCTCGGGATTCATCTCGTACGCAAGCTCCCAGAACTCCAGCGGCGAGCAGAGCAGGTGATGGGTCGTGTGCCCCAGGCCCTCGGTGTAGAAGTTCCAGTAGGCGTGCTCGCCCCACGGCCACAGGCCGGTCGGGGTGTCGGTGCAGTTGTCGAGGAAATACTGCAGGTAGTCGCGCGCGATCTGCCGGTAGCGCTGGTCGCCGGTGATCTCGCTCACATGATGCGCGGCCATGATAGCCATTACGTCGTGCTGGAGGTTCCCGCCGTACGTGGCGCGGTCGCTGATGCGCTGGCCGTGAACCGTCGGAAGCTCCATGTTCGGGTGGGTGCGGCTGTCGATCTCGAGGACCCCGCAGAACATGGGGCTGTGCACCTCGCCGTAGCGGTCGGTGCCGTACTCGGCCATCGTCTCGAACCACGTTCGCACGTAGCCGAGGTAGCCCTTCTCCGGGTCGAAGGTCACGTTCGGGGCATCCGGTCGCAGCCCCAGCGCCTCCCGCACCCAGATCTTCTCGGCCTCTGTCTCGGGCACCTCGGCCGCCTGAAGCTCCACCAGTTCGACGCCCGCGGCGGGCGCGTAGAGCTTGATCTCGTTGATCATCGCCCACGCGGTCACCGTCTCGCTGCGCGGGAGGATGCGCAGGCGAAGCTGCTCAACTCGCGACGGGACCAGGTCCACGACGATCAGCGGCTGCTGGTCGTTGCCGCGGATCTCTCCGAGCAGCGCCCAGCCGTCGCCCACGTGGCCGTAGATCTCCATGTCAACGATGCGCATCGGATGCGTCTCGGGGGTGGGATGGATCGGGATGATGACATCCATCCGCCCGACCTCCACCGGCTCGGCGAGCGTGACAAACAGGTTCGCGGGGACCTCGCTGAGGTCCTGACCGCCGCTCGACCACGTGCTCTCCTCATCCCCATCTATGATCTGCGGCGCCGGCCCCGCGTGCCCCCACGAGCCGCCGGGAGTCGAGTAGCGATCCGCGAATGCCTCGGCCCCGCTCAGATCGATCGGTTCGACAACGTCCTGCGCGTTCGCGCATCCCACCATCATCACACCCATGATCAGCATCACGGCAGCCATTCTGATCTGCACGGTTGGGCTCCTTCTGCGACATGCACTGTAAGGTCGAATGGGCCGGGCCGACGCTGAGTGGGTAGCTCTCGTGCGCCGGCCCGGTGGTCTCGGTGAGACCGGACTTACTTGCCGCCGGACCAGAATACGTCCGTCGGG
This sequence comes from Armatimonadota bacterium, assembly GCA_050942735.1. GTDB lineage: Bacteria > Armatimonadota > Zipacnadia > Zipacnadales > UBA5352 > UBA5352. The sequence continues at coordinate 641 of JBMNNW010000014.1, read as the reverse complement.
TCGAGCATGTTCTCGAGGCCCTGCACCCACTTCGCATGGCCGTCGAAGTAGGCCACGTTGCTGCCCTCATTGTGGAGGTCGTTTGCATTGTAGACCTCGGTGGGGGCGGCGGGCGGGTTGGGGCGGATGCCCGGCCGGTTCTGAGCGTTGGCGGCGTAGTCGGCCACGAGCATCGTCTCCGCTGGATACTCAAACGTGGCTACAGAGCGGTACGCGTAGGTGAACGTCCAGTTCGTCGCGCCACCGGCATGCCACTCGGCACGGTTCGCCGCGTAGGAGCCGACCATCAGGCCGTTACTGTAGGTGACGAACTTGTACTCGTTGCTCGGGCATTCGAAGACGCCCTGATTCTTCACGTACGGGTAATGCATGTTGATCCACGACCTGTTGTCCACCGTCATGTTCGCGGGGAAGGCATAGACCGCTGCAGTCCGTTCATCGTAGTCGTTCTGATACATCAGTTCGGCGAGGGCAATCTGCTTGAGATTGCTCAGGCAGTTCGTCTGGCGCGCCTTCTCACGCGCCCGTGCGAAAACGGGGAACAGGATCGCAGCCAGGATCGCAATGATGTGACCGCTGAAAAAGTATTGATCGCTGGAGGTTCGGTTGTGAGGAGGGGGAATCTGGCTGCGAGGTGGTTC
>JBMNNW010000099.1:0-18615 GCA_050942735.1 Armatimonadota bacterium | reverse complement strand
GGAGTCGCCACCGGCCTTGTGAGCGTCCCCAACCGCTACATGCACACCCCCGTCGAGGTCGTCTCGCTCGCAGACCTTGAGAACGCCGCGAAGCTCGTCGCCGAGACCGTCGCGAAGATCAACGAGGAAGTGGACTTCACGCCCATGTGAGGGCCCCACGCTGCGCGCCGATCGTCGGGGCCGGGCGGCACAGCCTCCGGCCCCTTTTCACAGACCCGCGCGATCGATGTGGAAAACTCTGTGGAAACTGTGGGAGCTTCCAGCGGAGTGATGAGTGCAAAAGCTGCGGAAGCGCGCGTGGACCCACGGTGCAGAGCCGGTGGAAGGGCTGTGATTCGCCGGCGAATCGGCGGTGTATTCAGCGTTGACCCACCGTGGAAACGCTGCCCGCTCGCTGTTGGCGCATGGTGGATTCTCTGTGGAGAACCGCCTCACCGGCCCGCAGCGCCCTGTAGCCCGGCGAGCGGGTCGCATTCTGCACAACCACGCCGACGCCCCGCACACCGGCGATCACGCACCGGCAGCCGATTCCCCCGCAGCGACGCGCAGGAGGGGGCCGGCGCGGCCCCCGAAACCCCACCCACACGTGGGAAAACTGCGTGGAGAACTCCGCTCCCTGTGGAATCTCCGGCGGACGAACGGGTGGACTGACGGTGGAAAGCCGGTAGTGAACCCGCGGGAACCACCGACTCGCGCGAAATGCCCCGCCTCCGGACGACCACCGCCGCGCTCACCGCAGGCGCACCGCCCGCCCGTACGCCTCCTGCGCCACCTCGCCATCGCGCACCGCCGCCTTCCCCGCCACGATCACGTGCGGGATGCCTTCCGGATAGCGGTGCGGGTCCTCGAAGGTCGCCGTGTCGATGATCGTGCTCCAGTCGAAGACCACGATGTCCGCGATCTTCCGCGCAGCCAGCGTCCCTCGCTCGTGCAGCCCGAACTTGCCCGCGGGCATCGAGGTGCACTTCCGCACGACCTCCTCGACGCTGAAGAAGCCCTCCTCCCGGCCGTAATGCCCCACCCAGCGCGGGAAGGTCCCGTAGTTCCGCGGATGCGAGACGCCCTTGCCGAGCACCCGCAGGTGTCCGTCCGAGGCCGCGAAGACCGCCGGGTGCTGCATGAACCTGCGGATGTTCTCCTCCCGCATCACGAAGTACATGCACGAGACCTTCCCGCGGATCGTCAGCGCCACACCCGTCTCCCACGGCTCCTCGCCGCGCTCCTGTGCCACCTCCGCGAGCGTCCTGCCGTCGATCTCGGGCATCGGATCCAGCGGCGCGAAGACCAGGTTCTCCGGCCCGCCGATCTCCTCGATGAAGTCCTCGACGCCCTCGCGCACCGCGTCGGTCAGATCATCGTCGCGCAGATGCTCGATTCCGCCGCGCCTGCCCGCCTCAACGCGCAGCGCCGACGGCACGACGTTCGCAACGCCGCTGAATGACGCCACGTAGGGGTAGCGATCGGCGGTCAGGTCGAGGCCGCGCTCGCGAGCCTCCTCGATCATCCCCAGCACCTGCTCGGCCTTATCCCACGCGCGCGTCCCCCAGCACTTGATATGCGAGATCTGCCCGGGACAGCCGGACTGCTCGCAGATGCGGATCGTCTCCTCGAGCGCCTCGATCAGCCCGCCCGCCTCCGAGCGCATGTGCGTGGCGTAGACGCCGCCCGCCTCCGCGATCGGACGGGCGACCGCCGCGATCTCCTCGGTGGTGACGAACTCGGGGAAGTACCCGGTGGACATCCCGAACGCGCCCTCGTCCATCGCCTGCGCGGCCAGCGCCTGCATCTGCGAGATCTGCTCGGCGGACGCGGGCTCGGCGCCGACGCCCACCTGCGCGCGAATCGTGCCCATCCCGACCAGCAGCCCGTAGTTCTGCCGGATCGGCAGCGCGTCCGCGGCGTCGAGGTTCTCGCCGATCGGCCACGGCGAGCCGCCGCAGTTGCCCGCGATCAGCGTCGTGACGCCCTGCCGCACCTGGTTCTCCACGTCCGGGATGTTGAGGATCCCGCCCTCCATCTCGTTGTGAGCGTGGTTGTGCACATCCACGAACCCCGGCGCGACGATCAGCCCGCTCGCGTCGATGGCGTCGCGCGCCTCGGCCGCGCTCAGGTCGCCGATCGCGTGGATGCGGTCGCCCACGACGCCGACGTCGGCCACGTATCCGTCCGCACCCGTGCCGTCAACGACCGTCCCGCCGCGTATGATCAGGTCGAAAGTCATGCTCTCATCGGTCCTTTCATCCTGCTCCGCTCGATGATCCCCCGCGCCAGTTACCGTTCGTGGGGCAGGCATTCGTGCCTGCCGCCGTGCCCCGCCCGCCGTTTGTCGTCGCCGTGTGCCGTCCGCCCGGAGCGACGCATCTTCAGATGCGTCGGCCGTTGCGGCCTGTCGGCGGGGACCGGTGCCGTTGCTGTAGGGCGGGGACCCGTGCCCCGCCCGCCGTTGTCGTCCGCCGTTGCCGTCCGCCGTCCGGAGCGACGCATCTTCAGATGCGTCGGCCGTTGCCGCCTGTCCGCGTCGGCCTTTGCCGCCTGTCCGCGTCGGCCTTTGCCGCCTGTCCGCGTCGGCCTTTGCCGCCTGTCGGCGGGGACCGGTGCCGTTGCTGTAGGGCGGGGACCCGTGCCCCGCCCGCCGTTTGTCGTCGCCGTTGTCGTCCGCCGTCCGGAGCGACGCATCTTCAGATGCGTCGGCCGTTGCCTTGCCCGGCCGCCGTTATGGTCGCCGTCTGTGGGGCAGGCAGGGATGCCTGTCGTGCAAACGACAACGAACCGACGACTTGCCGGCGAGGGCGCCGGGGCCACAACGACAACGGCTGGTTGCAGGGCATCGACGTTCGCGCGGCAAACTCGCGAGAGAACGCTCGCGATCTGCGGGGACCCGTGCCCCGCCCGCCGCCGGTCCCCTTCTCAGCCGCTGTCCTTCGCATACACTCGCACGTAGTCAACCTCCAGATCCCGCGGGTAGGTCATGTTCGGATCGACCTCGCCGATCCACCCGGAGTACTGGAAGAGAGCCACCAGTATGAACATCTTCTCCTGCGGAGTGGGGCCCTCGTAGGTCCCGATCACCTCGCCATCGAGATACCAGTCGATCCGGCCCTCCTGCCACTCCATCGCCCAGACGTGGAAATCCCCGGACGCGTCGATGCCGATCTCGGGCTGATGGTGGGCGTCTTCGGTGAAGTGGACGTTGAGGTCCACCCGGGTGGCGTCGTCGCCGATATGCCGCCCCTGGATCTCGAGGATGTCGATCTCCACCACCCCCTCACCGACCTGACGCCTTCTGCCCTCCGGGGTGTACTCCTGCCGGGTCGGGTCATGCTGGTGCAGCCAGAAGGCGCTCAGCAGTCCCTCCCCGCGCGGACATCGGCAGCGAATCTCGAACCACCCGTACTTCTGCGCGAACTTATCGAGAATCTGGTACTCCTCGGTGGTCTCCCCGAAGCGGTGGTCGGATGTCTGGATGCAACTGACGCACGGCGTGCCCGCGTGCGGGCGATACGGCAGGTCCTCGTCGATCCGCAGTTTCAGCAGACCGTCCTCGATCGCGTAATGCGCGTTGTGATCGACCCAGCGGCTCTCCCTGCCGATGCGCCTGAAATACTCCTTCCGACCGGAGCGATAGGCCGGGTACCAGTACATATCATTGAGTTGCGGCCGACGAAAATCGTCGTGAAACGTCAGCCGCCAGCCCGACTTCTCCAGAGCCTCGGCGTCCAATCCCTCAACGTCGCCTGCCGGCAAACTCGGCGTGGGCGGCGGACACATCTCTCTCCCCTCGCTTCTGCGTGGTCTCAGCAGCGATCCTGCCTCCGCGAGATCGACGCCCTCGTGTTGGCCGATCGGCTCCAGCCCGCGGGCGGGGTGCTGCCGACCGCGTTCGCCGGGAGCGTTTCTCCCCGCGCGCGCGATTCCCTTCGTTGGTGCCCGGCGCCCGCCGTGCGCGCGCCTTCGCTCGCCGGCCCCGACCGCGCCGCGTGCGGCGGTCGCTCCACCTGCTGTTGGCGCTGCGCCTCCCTCTGAAGGCCACGCACGAGCGGAGTCCAGATCGTCCTCCCAACTGAATCCCGATCTCGTTGCATTCGGTCACCGCCTCTGCTATCCTTCTTCCTCAGACGGGCCTGCCTGCGCCACCCTGCCGTCGCCGTGAGAGGATGCACATGTTCGAGCGCGAGATAGAGGAAGCCGTCGAGATCGTCGCCAGCCCCTCCGAAGTCTGGTGGCAGCTCACCAACTTCGCCGCCTACCCGGAGTGGAACCCGTTCATCACCCGCATCGAGGGCGACCTTCGCGAATGCGCCCGCCTCACCGTCACCCTGCAGCCCCGATCGATGCCATCGTTCGTCATCCGCCCCAGACTCATCCGCGTTGAGCCCGAGCGGGAACTGCGCTGGCGCGGTCGCCTCGGCCTGCCGGGCGTCTTCGACGGGGAGCACGCGTTCATCATCGAAAGCACCGGCGTTGACCGCCTCCGCTTCACCCAGCGCGAACACTTCTCCGGCCTCCTCGCCTTCGGAGCCCTCGGGCTGATCGAAGGCCGCCTGCGGGCAAGCTTCCAGCAGATGAACGAGAAGCTCCGCCAGCGCTCCGAGGCCGCACACGCCACCCGTGAGGCCGCCAGAGCCCAGCGCCAGGCACGTCAGTAAGACCGCCCCCGGCACCCCCTCACACGCGACCTGCACCTCGCAAAACGCCTCGTTTAAGCCATGTATTATACAGACAGACGCCATATATACACACGTAAAACTCTCCACACCCCCGGAGTTATCAACATTACGGAGAACATTGTCATCGTGGTCACGAGCACCGTTCCCGCACCTGCCACATTTCCGAATTTGCCCGTGAAACCCTCAGAAGCCGTCGTAGCGCGATTTGCCCGGATTCTGCAGAATCCCTTTGCATTGCTCCCGAGGTTCTGATATACTCATGGCACGTGGGGAGGGACACAGAGTTTTTCCACAAGTGTGGATAACCGTGTGGATAACTCTGGAAGGCCTGTCAGGACGCGGCCCGGGGGACGGACCGGCCGCCGCAGGTCACTGGCGTTTTCCACGAATCAGCATTCGCAGTCTTCCATCGCAGCAGCTCTCATCGCATCCATCGTTACCACGATAACGTCTCCCACCCGACCCGCGGAGCGGACCGTTGCGGTCCCACTGCGAGCCACGAATCACGGCAAAGGACGGGTACTCTGATAATGGCAAGTGATACGCAGCTTTCCGGGGAGCAGATCTGGCGCGCCAGCCTGCCCTTGCTCGCGGAGAAAGTCAGCCCCGCCACATACGACGGCTTCCTCACCAACGCGACCGCGCTCGAATTCACCGGCAAGAACCTCCGACTCGGTGTCGTCAACGAGTTCGCGCGCGACTGGCTGGAGCGCCACCACGGGCACGTGATGAATGAGTGCGTCGCCGAGGTCGCCCAGCGCGAGATCACCGTGTGTGTTGAGGTCATCCCCGAGGAGCTTGCGGCTGATCCAGCCCCCGCCGACGTCACCGTGGCCGGGCCCGCACCCGCGGTTGAACTCGCCTCACCGCCGCCCGCCACCCCCGCCACCGGCGCCGCCGATCGCATCACAGAGCCCACCATCGAGCGCGTCGTTGAGCGGCCGTCATCGCCGCCGAGCCCGGCAGCCACGCCCGTCTCCCTCGTGCCCGACTCCACCGGCGAACTGCGCTCGTCACCGCTCAACCCCAAGTATACCTTCGATGACTTCGTCGTCGCCGACTGCAACCGCTTCGCACACGCCGCGGCGCTGCAGGTCGCCCGCTCGCCCGGGCAGGCATACAACCCGCTCTTCATCCACTCCGCCTCCGGCCTGGGCAAGACCCACCTGATCCAGGCCATCGGACACTCCATCATCCGCAACCGGCCGGATGTGAAGGTCGTCTACATCTCGGCCGAGGCCTTCGTCAACCACATGATCTCGTGCATGCGCGACAACACCATCGACCGCTTCCGCCAGAACTACCGCTCCGTCGATGTCTGGCTGGTCGATGATATCCAGTTCATCGCCGCCATCGAGGGGCCCGCGTCGGAGGAGGAGTTCTTCCACACCTTCAACACGCTCTACGAGACCAACCGCCAGGTCGTCATCGCCTCCGACTGCCCGCCGCGGCATCTGCAACTTATGAACGACCGACTCCGCTCCCGCCTGGAGATGGGCATCGTCGCCGACCTTCGCGTGCCCGACGTCGAGACCCGAGTCGCCATCCTCGAGAAGAAAGCCCAGGCCGAGGGAGTCCCGCTCTCGCGAGACATCCTCGAATACGTCGCCTCCAAAATCGAATCCAACATCCGCGTCCTCGAGGGCGCGCTGCTCAAGATCTGCGCCTACGCATCACTCAACGCGCTGTCGATCAGCCGCTCGCTCGTCGAGGAGATCATCGGCGACTACTCCACCTCCACGACCGAGCGCCGCATCTCCGTCGCCGAGATCATCGACCTCGTCTCCGCGGAGATGGACGTCTCGCGCGACGACATCGTATCAAAGAAGCGCTCGGCAGACATCGCATGGGCGCGTCAGGTCGCAATCTACCTGTGCCGCGAACTCACCGACAACTCGCTCGCGCGCATCGGCGAGCACTTCGGCGGCCGCGACCACTCGACGGTGCTGCACTCGTATGACAAGGTCGCCGGCCTCATCGAGGAAGATGAGCAGGTGCTCTGGCTCATCAACGATCTGAAGGCCGCCTTCGAATAGCGTTCCGCCCCCTCATCAGGGCCAGATGCGAAGCCGGCTTCCTCCCGGGAGCCGGCTTCGTGGCGTACTGCCGCGCCCACTCCCAACTCCCCTCACCCTCCCCCTGGAGGTCTCCCCCACCTCCCCCCCGAACTCCCCTCCGACGTCACGCGCCAGCCTGTCGTTCGAGGACGGATCGCCGATGACCCCCGAACAGTACTTCGCGCGAAAGCGCAAAGTCCATCTTGACATGCACCTGCCCGAGGACGCGCCCGAGATGTTCGCGCGCTTCGACGCGGAGCAGTACGTCGCTACCCTCGTTGACGCCAACGTCAATTCCGTCACAGTCTTTGCGCACTGCCACCACGGGAACTGCTACTACGACACCAGCGTCGGCCACAAACACTCCAGGCTCGAGTTCGACTACCTTCGTGAGGTCGCCTCCGAGTGCCGCCGCCGTGACGTCGCAGTCATGGCCTACTTCTCCTGCGCGTGGAACCACCGCGCCGGCGAGGAGCATCCGGAGTGGACCCAGCGCGACGCCGACGGCCGGCCACGCCCTCACCCGCGCTTCTGGTGGTGGATGTGCCTCAACTCGCCCTACGGCGATCACATCGTCCAGATGACCCGCGAGGTCGCCGAGGGCTACCCGGTCGATGGCCTCTGGTTCGACATCACCTACGTCGCCCCGCCATCGTGCTACTGCGACCACTGTCGCGAGCAGTTCAGGGCCCTCTACGGCCGCGATATGCCCCGTGACGCCGATTCTGGCTCTCACGAGGCCCGCCTCCTGCACGAGTTCCGAATCGGCACCGAGCAGCGCTTCCGCGACCGCCTCGTTGAGACCGTGAAGTCCGCCGACCCCGAGCTGCTCATAAGCTGGAATCACGCCGGCGACGTCACGCAACTCTACCTCGACAACGACCGCTCCGCCGACATACTCTTCCGCGAGACACACACGCCCGAGGACTGGCTCCCCTCCATCCAGGCCCGCTGGTTCCAACACTTCGATATGCCCTTCGAGTGCTGCACCAGCCGCTTCCACTACGGCGGATGGTCAAGCTTCAGCTACAAGACTCCGGCCAAACTCCATGTCGAAGCAGCCACCGGCCTCGCTCATGGCGGAATTGTGGACATCGGCGACCAGGCCCTCCACGACGGCACCCTCGATCCGGCCGCCTACGAGCTCATCGGAGGCGTCTATGAACGCGCCCGCGCGATCGAGCAGCACTGCAGCGGCACCCGCTCGGTCCCCAACATCGCCGTCCTTCACTCGTCCCGCGCCCATCACCTCGGCTGGTGGCTCGAGGAAAACGCGAGCCGCAGACCGATGGTGAGCGTCTACGGCGCCGCCCGCATCCTCCACGACGGCGGCCGCCACTTCGACATCATATCCGAGCGCGCGCTCGACCGCCTCGGCGACTACCACGCCCTGCTGATCCCCGATCAGCTCGTCATCACCGCCGAGGAACTCGACGCGATCCGCGCATTTGTCGAATCGGGCGGCTCGCTGCTCGCCTCCTGGCGCTGCGGGATGTTCGATGAGGACGGTCGAGAGGTCTCCCCCACCTTCATGACCGAGCTTTGCGGCGTCGATCCGCTCCGCTTCGCCGAATACTCCTGCGGCTACCTCACCGACCTGCAGTTCGACGTCGATGCGCCCCACGCGCCACTGCTCTTCCGCGGCCCGGGAGAGGCCGGCCACCGCCTCCCGATCCCGGCCCTCGAGTGTCAGCCGATCTCCGCCCGACCGCTCGCCTCGTTGACCCACCCGATCTACGAGCGCACGCGCGAGCACTTCTACGCCGCCAACAACCCGCCCCCCGGTGAGCCCTCCGGGTACGGCTCGGTCTTCGTCAACCAGGTCGGCGACGGCCAGGTCGTCTACTTCCCCTTCGATCTCTTCCGCTTCTACCAGCTCGACTCATACACCCCGCTGCGCAACATCGCGCTGGAGATGCTCGACCGCGTCGCGCTGGTGCAGGAGGCGCTCGTGGATGCCCCTGCGCAGGTCGAGATCGTCCTGCGCGAACGCGGCAACACCCGCTTCCTCCACCTCATCAACTACGCCAACCAGCGTTTCGGCCACGGCTTCCACCCCGTCGTGGTCGACGACATCGTCCCCGTCATGGGAATCCCCGTCCGCGTTCGCGGCATGGCCACCGCCGTCTTCGAGCGACCCTCCGGACGCTCGGTGCCGTTTGAGCTTCAGGGTGATTACACCTGCTTCACACTCCCCCGCCTCGATGGCCACGCCATCATAGAGTTCCAGCTTGTCCAGTAGGCCTCGCCCGCCACAGCTACTCCTCACCCGGCCCGGATTCCCGCATCCGGGCCCTCCGTCTGTACGCGCACGACGGAGTAGTCCATCAATGTGGATAACCGTGTGGAAGTTTGGGAAAGATACCTGTATACAGCTCCCTCACTGGCTTCATCCTCCCTCTCGGCCGCTCGCCCCCTCCCAGGAGCCGTGCGCAGGACTCCCCGAGCCCAGGCTCATCCTCGTCGGTCAGCAACACGCTCCCGGGAAGGATCTGCCCTCGAGAGCTGGCGCCCACCCGACCCGACTTCCGCAGTGGCTCTCAGGCGCCCCGATGCAGGTGAATCCGGCATCGGTGAAGCCAGCGACCGTCCCGCCGACTACCGGACCATATGCATTGTGGAAAAGCCTGTGGAGGATGGGGACAATTCCTTTGACAGGTCTCTACTCGCGTCTTTGCACGCCCGCGCGCGAGCTTTCATGCGTGGGCCGGTAACCGTCGAAACGACAGTCATCCAGCCGCACCGGCTCCATCCCTCACACCCGTTCAGCCACGTTGACGGCGTCGGCGCTCTGCCTCACGTCCTGCCCAAAGATCACTCTCCTGACCCGTCCCCTGACACCGGGTCGCGCAAAACCCCGCCACCTCTATGTTCCGGTGGTGCCGGGCCAGTGCTCACCAATCACTCCCATCTTCCAGCACGGTCGTTGGGTCGACGCGCGGAGACTCAGCATCCCGGTCGATGTCGGACCGCTTCGCCGGGGCCCCCCGTATTGCTCCTCCGCTGCCCATGATACACCCAGGAGGAGGCCTCACGGCCACCCCCGGCGCACTCTCTCAGCTCAGAACGTCGGCAGGCGAGACACTTGCTGCGCGTCAGGACGGGAAAAACGCATCCCACCTTCATGAACCGCAACGCCCCATAGCCGCCCAATAGCGCATTGAGCAAACGACAGCCGAGACACGGCAAGCGGAACATTACTGGCGATTCGCACTCTCTCGTACGATCCGCCGCGCTCTCAGCGGCTGCGGGGCCCTCCGACAACGGCGATTGCCGGCTTTCGGGGGTGACGGGTCCGCCCCCGCGCACGCTGACAGTTATGGGACGTGGCGCTCTGTGATCGCTCCGGCGCGGCAACGCCGCGTCGGCGATCGCAAACGCGCAGCCCGGCAGCTGGCCAGCCCGGCCCCGCATGAATGTTTCACGTGAAACATTCGGTGCGACCGAAGCCGCAAGGCCTCTCTGCTCGTTCCCGACCAGCACATTGTTTCACGTGAAACATTCTTAGGTACCATCTTCGACTGGCAAATCATCCGGTCGCGACAGGCAACTCTCGGGCGGGAAATGTTTCACGTGAAACATTCTGAGGCGAGCGACAGTGCGAAAGCCCAGCAGCAAATGTTTCACGTGAAACATTTTCCGTGCGGCGTGAAGGACTTCGAGTCGCGACGCTGGAATACTTCCGCATGGACGATGCCCTGTCCCGCTTCGTTGCCTTCGCCGGGGCGATTGGACTCTCCCCCACGCCCGGCCAGCTTGAAGCCCTGCGCGCGGGGGCTGCGTGGCTTGCGCGTGCTTCCACGGCCTCGGGCATCTCGCAGTACGCCTCCCCCGAGGACGCTCTCATCCGGGCGATGGGCCCGGCGTTGGCCTATTTCCCCGTGAATGCGACGCCGAGACAGGGCCGGCTGGCGGATATCGGCTCTGGAACGGGCGCGATCGGCGCAACCATCGCACTTTTCGCGCCGACCCTGGAGGTAGACCTTGTCGATCGCGCGAAAAGAGCGTATACTGTCTCGGAGTTGCTGGTCGCGAAGATGGATCTGCCCAACGCGCGACCGCTGCTGGCCGACGTGACTGCGCTCGAGAGCCGGTACGATGCCGTTGTCTTCCGCGCACTTGGACGGGCGCCGGTCGCGCTCAGTCTGGCTCTGCCCCTGGTGAGGCCGGGCGGCATCGTCTGCGCCTATCACCGGCGCGGTGACATGGCTTTTGAAGCGCCCGACGCCGCGCTCGCCGTGCTTGAAACGCGGGATACGCCGGTTGAAGAGCTGGTGTTGACCTGCTATCGGAGATAACTTCGGTTTTCCCCGCTCGTGGAAAACCTTGTGGAATATGTGGGCGGCCGGTTGCCGCACACGCCTCAGACAACTTCGGAGGGATTCTCCGGTGGCTGAATGCTATGCAGTCGTGAATCAGAAGGGCGGGGTGGCCAAGACCACCACTGTCATTAACCTCGGCGCCGTTGCGGCGCTGGAAGGGCACTCGGTTCTCATCGTCGATGCCGACGCGCAGGGGAATGCCACCAGCGGTTTGGGGATTCACCGCGATGCCATCGACTACTGCCTCTATGACCTCATCGCCCCGGCTGACGGTGGGCCGGCGATCGATGAGATCATCCTGCCGACGTCGACGTCGAATCTGGACGTTCTGCCCGCCACGCTGAACCTCGCGGGCGCCCAGATGGTGCTCGCAAACGCGATGGCACGGGATCTGCGCCTCCGAAGGGCGCTCGAGCCCATCGCCAACGCGTATGATATCATCCTGATCGACACCGCGCCCTCACTCGGGCTGCTTACGATCAACGCGCTGGCGGCGGCGGACAAGGTGCTGATCCCCATGCAATGCGAGTACTACGCGATGGAGGGGCTCAGCCAGCTTCTGCACATCATCGCGATGGTGCAGGCGGAGATCAATCCGGCACTGACCATCGCGGGCGCGGTTCTGACCATGTACGACGCCCGGACCAATCTCGCCGAGGAGGTCGCCCAGGAGGTCCGTCAGAACTTCCCGGGCCGCACCTATCAGGCGAAGGTGCCGCGCAATGTGCGGTTGGCCGAGGCCCCGAGCCACGGCCTGCCGGCCGTAGTCTATGATAAGCACTGTCCGGGCTCAGCCGCCTATCGCAGGCTCTACTGGGAGGTTTTCAAAGATGCGTAAGTCAGGACTCGGACGAGGCCTCAGTGAGCTGATCTCCGGCGAGGCACTGGCCCGCAGTCGCGCCGTGCTCGAGGTACACGTGGATAAGCTGGAGCCCAATCCCTACCAGCCGCGCCAGCACATGGGCGAGGACGCGCTGGAGGAGCTGACCCTCTCCATCGAGGCGCACGGCGTGGTGCAGCCGGTGGTCGTCAGGAGGACCGAGGAGGAGGAGGTCTTCCAGATCATCGCCGGGGAGCGACGCTGGCGAGCGGCCCAGCGCGCGGGACTGCAGACGGTGCCGTGCATTGTGCATGATGCTGACGAGGAGAAGATGCTTGAGCTCGCGCTCGTGGAGAACCTGCAGCGCGACGATCTCGGCCCCATCGAGACCGCGATGGCGCTCAGGCACCTTATGCAGCAGTTCGGCTTGACGCAGGACCAGGTAGCCGAGCAGATCGGCCGCAGCCGATCAAGCATCGCAAACATGCTTCGCCTGCTTGAACTCCCGGTCCCGATGAAGGAGGCGCTGGCCGACGGCCGCCTCTCTCAGGGGCACGCGCGGGCGTTGCTGTCGCTTTCATCCGAGCCGGAGCGCATGCACGCGCTCTTTGCGCGAATTGAACAGGACGGCCTGACCGTCCGCGAGGCGGAGGCCGCAGCGCGCGAGACGCCTGAGCCCGAGCCTGACGATGACCCGGAGCTGGAGGCCGAGGAGCAGCCGCGGGCTCCCCAGGCAACCGACCCTCATATCGAGGACGTCACCCGGAGACTGCGCAACAACCTGGGGACGAAGGTCGTCCTGCTGCCCAAATCAAGCGGCGGCGGGACCATCAGCATCGTCTACCACGACGCGGAGGATCTTGACCGAATTCTCGCGATGATAGCCCCAAGGCACCCTCGGAGCTACACGCGGCTGAGCGATACGTAGGAGCAATCTCCAACATCTTAGCTGCTTTCATCCGAGCGGCGCGCAGAGATGCGCGCCGCTCTGACGTACGCGCGCGGTGCAGGGAGAGGACCATACCAGATGGGACGGGGCCACGGCGACACATAGGTGGGAAACGACCATGATGTCCCCCGCGCATCAACGTGAGCCTGCGTTCTTCCGGGCACGTCATCCGTAGAACGCCTCAGTCAAGAAGCTGCGTCAGTCAGGGGCCGCGTCAGTCAGGGGCCGCGTCGCCCGGAGCGTCATCCGCAGGCACGATCTCGAAGCCGGTGGTGGCGAGAGCTTCGTCGTCGTCGCCGAGGTGTACGCTGACACGGTACTCCCCCGGCGGTAATGTCGCCCCTTCGCCAACCTCCAACCACGCCTCTGCCCAACCCTCAGCGGCGGAGACGGCGATCTCCGTGCGCGCCTGCATGATCTCCGTATCTCCCGCGTACCAGCGCGCGGTCAGGACCCAGCCCGGGCCGACACCGCGGTAACTGAAGACCGCGGTGATGCGGCCGATGTCCGCGGGAAAAGCCGCGGACTGCCCGGTGGGCTCGCCGTCCTCGGTGACACCGGTGGCCGTCTGCAGCGACCTGATGACCGGCGGCCCCTCAGGCTCGCCGCCGCCGTGCAGGATCTGCGCCGCGCGGGGGAGCGCGACGAAACTGCCGGTGGCGGCTACGTCGGGGGCGTCAGGTGAGGTGATCTCCACCTCGTAGATCCCGGGAGGAAAGCCATCGCCCGCGGGTGCTCCCTCATCCGCCGCGGCGCCCCCGTGGGAGGCCGGCGGAGGGGGGTGGATGGCAAAGCGGCCGCGGGCATGTCCCGCGCCCTCGTCGGGCTGATGCTGCGCCAGGGGAAGCTCACCGAGCGACTCGCCCTCATGGGTCCAGGCGGCGGCGAGGGTCGCGTTCGCCGGCAGGCGTCCCATGTCGTAGAAGACGTAGATGACCTCGGTCTCGGCGCTGATGATGTCCGGCGTCGCGTCGGGGCGCTCGGGGGTGGGGGAGAAGACCAGCCGATTTGCGGGGAGTTCGAGCGCCTCGAGCGGGGCGGTGGTCTGCTGGTCACTCGGCCGGTCGATGGCAGCGTCGCGGGCGACCCAAAGCGCCAGCCCGCCGCCGGCGAGGGCGCCGAGCAGCGCGAGCAGACACCCGATCATCCGCGATCGCTGCCTGCGTGGCCTGCGCGCTTCCTCTGACGGAGGCTCCGCCTCAGTCTCAGCGGGGTCAATCTCGCCGATGATGCCCTCATCCGCCTCAATGTCGCCCTCGTCGGCCTCATCGGGGGGCCTGTCTGCGTCAGGCGGTTGCCGGTCCATCGGTCTGCCACCTTAACGTAGTGTTCATAAGTGAAGGTTTCATGTCTTTGCCGTTATTTTCTGGAATATTGTGACCCATTTCCGGAGGCCCGTCTCCACTGGTTCGATCTCCGGGATCTCGTACTCAAGCGCGTAGTCGCCGTCGTAGCCGATGCCCTCAAGCGCGTCCACGACCCACCGCGCGTCGATCTCGCCCTCGCCGAGGTGGACTCGCTCGAAGCCGTCGTCGGTTCGGCGCCCGTCCTTGATGTGCACGTGGACGATCCAGTCGGAGAAGGTGTCGAATGCCTCGCGGTAGTCAACGCCGCCGTGCCAGAGGTTACACGGTTCGTAGAGTACGCCGAAGTGGCGCGAGCCGACGGCCTCGCAGAGCCGCAGCGCGTCATCGGGGTTGCCGGCGATCGATCCGCGGTGGTTCTCCATGCCGAGGTAGATGCCCGCGTCCTCCGCCCACGCGGCGCTGCGGGCCATCAGCGGGGCGATCTGCTCGATGATGGCCGGATCCTCGCCGTGGCCGGGTCTGACGCGGATGGATCGGCAGCCGAGGCGGCGCGCGGCCTCGATGGTGATGCGCATCTTCTCAAGATCGGCGTCACGCGTGGCCTCGTCGTCGGAGGCGAAGTCTCCGCCGGGGTATGTCCCGAGGTTGGCGATGGCGACGCCGGTGGCGGCGGAGGCCTCTTCGATGGCCGTGAGCTGCTCGTCGGTCGGCAGTTCGGGAAAGTGCGGCTCCCGGCCCCAGAGGTCGGCTCGGTAGACGCCCGCGTCGGCGAGGACGCGGAGGGCGTAGTCGAAGGGCTTCTCACGCATCGGGTACGTGCACGCCGAGATGCGCTGGATATCCATTGCTCGGACCTCCTCGTGGCGACTGCTGCTCGCCGGTGAGTTTCGCTGAGGTGGTGGGGGAGACCTCCCACGTGTTCGGCGGGGGCACGGCGTTTGGGCAAGGGCGCGTGGGCTCCGGGCCGGGGGGCGCTCAGGCCACGGGGAGCCTGATGACGAAATCCGAGCCGCGACCGATCGCGCTGTCCACGGTGATCTCGCCGCCATGCTCCTCAACGATGCGCCGGGCCATGTAAAGGCCGAGGCCGACGCCCATCTTGCGGCCGCTCTGACCGTCCTCGGCGGCGCGGACGAACTCGCTGAAGATGTCATCCTGTATCTCGGGGGAGATCCCCTGGCCGTTGTCGGAGACGCACAGCTCGACCATCCCGTCGGCCTCGCGGGCGGAGAGGCGGATGGTGCCGCCGCGGTCGGTGTATTTGAGCGCGTTGTCGCAGAGGTTGTGGAGGACATCCTCGAGACGGTCGGGATCAGCACTGATCAGAGGGAGCGCATCGGGAAGCGACTTCTCGACGGTCATGTCCTTGTCCGCGGCCCGGAATTCGAGCGAGTTGCAGACGCGGTGCATCAGGTGGGCGACGTTGATCTTCTGCAGGGCCAGCCGGAATGTGCCCTGATCGAGCGCAGCGAGGTCGAGGAACTGCCCGACCATGCGCAACATGCGGTCCGTCTCGCTGTCGAGAAGCGTCACGAGGCGGTCGGCGTTGGAGTCGGTGAGTTGGTCGGTCAGCTCGCCGAAGATCTGCGAGATGATCTTGAGCGTGCTGAGCGGGGAGCGCATCTCGTGGGAGAGGAAGCGCACGCCGGTCTCACGCGCGCGCGCCACGCTCTTGAGGTCGGTGACGTCCTGGCAGATGATGAGCCGGCCGGCGGCGCGGCCGGTGCCGCCCATGCGGACGGCGTACACGCGCAGGTCGCAGGGCTTCTCGGCCTCGACCTGTATGTCGCGGACGCTGTAGGGCGAGGCGGGGCCGTCGGGCGTCCTGGGATCGCCGACGATCTGGCGCAGCACCTCGTACTTTTCGCCCGGTGGCAGTTCATCGACCGCGAGGCCCACGAGGCTGTCGTGGTCGAGCCCGGTGAGCTGGAGCAGGGGCGGGTTGACGAGGCGTATGACGCCGAATGAGTCGATCAGGACCACTGCCTCGGACATGTGCCGTACGACGAGTTCGTTGGTCTGGCGCTCGCGCTCGAGGACCCTCGCGAGGCCGTACGCGACCCACGCGACGGCGATGCTGGCGAAGATCATCCCGGAGGTGCGCCAGATGTTGGCGACCGTCTGCTCGGCGGCGATTCCGAATGTGAAGATGATGAGGCTGACGAGGCCGGTGACAAGCGCGGCGGCCAGTTCGAGGACACTGAAGAAGGCGCAGCCGAAGATGATGGGGATGAAGAGCAGGGCGAGGAAGGGGCTGTCGAGGCCGCCGGTGCCGAGTACGAAGAGGCTCGTCCAGAGGACGTCGCCAATGAGCACGACGCCGGCGGCGGTGCTGACATGCCCGGCGACTTCGAGCTCGCGCCAGCGCGCGGCGAAGCGGGTCCAGATGGTGAGGATCGAGCCGACGAAGAGCGCAAGGAAGGCGGCTGCGGGGAGCGTGGTGACCGTGGGGGTGGCGAAGACGACGACCATCATCAGCAGCACGAGCGCAACGCGGACGGTTCCGAGCGCCCGCACCATCGATACCTCAAAGAACATCTCTGACGCCGGATCACCGGCGGGGTCGAGTACGCCCCTGCCGGCCTCTTCGCGCGTGAAGTCGATACTCACGGCGACCGCCCCCGGGCTCTTCAGCATGGTGCTGTCGATACTACATACGTGCACGGACTCGCGCCGCCAGCGACACGTCTTCAGCGCGCGGGCACCGGAGCGCTCCATCGGGTCAGTCTCCGCCGGCGGTCGGCGTCTTCGGGACAATTCGATGTACTTAACTGCAAACCTCCCAAAATGTTTCAGCTCCCGCAAAGAAAAGCGCGGGAGCTGAGGGTGTCGCTGATCCAGATGCACCGGGTGCTCTCAGATGCCGGTGACCTCCGCGACGCCGCCCATGTACGGTCGGAGGACGTCGGGGACGGTGATCGAGCCGTCGGCCTGCTGATAGTTTTCGATGACGGCGGCGAGGCAGCGTCCGGCGGCGAGGCCCGAGCCGTTCATTGTGTGCACGAAGCGCGGTGATGCCTCCGGTTCCGGCCGGTAGCGAGTGTTGGCGCGCCGGGCCTGGAACTCGCCGTACTGGCTGCAGGAGCTGATCTCCACCCAGCGGTTCATGCCGGGCATCCAGACCTCGAGGTCGTAGGTGCGCTGTGGCTGGAAGCCGAGGTCGCCGGTGCAGAGGATGATGCGGCGGTAGGGCAGTTCGAGGCGCTGGAGGATGACCTCGGCGTTGAGCGTGAGGGCCTCGAGTTCCTCGTCGGCGGTCTCGGGGGTGACGAACTTCATCAGCTCGACCTTGTTGAACTGATGCAGGCGGATCAGCCCGCGCGACTCCTGGCCGGCCGAGCCGGCCTCGCGGCGGAAGCTGGCGGTGTAGGCGGTGTAGTACTTCGGCAGATCGCCCGCGTCGAGGATCTCGTCCTGGTGAATGTTGGTCAACGGCACCTCGGCGGTCGGGATGAGGTAGAGGCCCTCGCGGGTCTTGAACTGATCCTCCTCGAACTTCGGGAGGGTCGCGGTGCCGATGAGCGAGCGGGTGTTGGCGAGGTAGGGCGGCATGACCTCGGTGTACCCGTGCTCACGGGTCTGCACGTCGAGCATGAAGTTGATGAGCGCCCGCTCCATCGTCGCGCCCGCACCCATGTTCATGACGAAGCGCGAGGACGCGATCTTCGTGGCTCGCTCGAAGTCGATGATCCCGAGCCGCTCGGCGACTTCCCAGTGGGGGAGAGGGTCGAACTCGAAGGAGGGCGCCTCGCCCTTCTGATAGAGGATCGGGTTGTCGGAGTCATCCTCTCCCTCAGGGACGTCGTCGTGCGGCATGTTGGGGAGCACGAGCATCATCGCCTCGAACTGCGCCTCGACCTCTTCAAGCTGCTCCTCCTGCTGCTCGATCTGCCGGGAGATCTCCGCGACCTGCTCCTTGAGCTGCTCGGCCCGATCCCTGTCTCCGTCACGGTAGGCGGCGCCGATCTCGTCGGAGATGCGGTTCTTGTCTGCGCGCAGGTTCTCCACCTGGAGCAACTCGCGACGCTTCGCCTCAAGTTCGATGAGGCGGTCGATGTCGTAGTCGAAGCGGCGCCTGCGCAGCGCCTCGCGGATGATCTCGGGCGTCTCACGGACGATTCGATGGTCGATCATTGGCGGATTCTCCTTGACGGCGTCAACAGCGGCAACGACGGGGCGGGGCACAGGTCCCCGCCCTACAACGGCAACGGCAGGCGGGGCACAGGTCCCCGCCCTACAACGGCGACGGCATGGCGGGGCACAGGTCCCCGCACTACAACGGCGACGGCATGGCGGGGCACAGGTCCCCGCACTACAACGGCAACGGCGGGCGGGGCACAGGTCCCCGCACTACAACGGCGACGGCGGGCGGGGCACAGGTCCCCGCACTACAACGGCAACGGCAGGCGGGGCACAGGTCCCCGCAATACAACGGCGACGGCATGGCGGGGCACAGGTCCCCGCACTACAACGGCAACGGCAGGCGGGGCACA
>JBMNNW010000098.1:0-18718 GCA_050942735.1 Armatimonadota bacterium | reverse complement strand
CGATGTTACGCACATCCACCACCTCGGTGATGAACGGCAGGCCGGTCTCCGCCTTCACCGCCTTCGCCATCGGAATGCCCTCCTCCCGCAGCCCCTGGAAGCTGTGAGGGCAGGTGCGCGGCTTGAAGATCCCGCCGCGCAGCACGTGACCGCCCGCGTCCTTGACATACCGCGCGATCTCGATGAGCTGATCGTAGTTCTCCACCGCGCACGGCCCCGCCATCATCACGATCTGCTCCCCCCCGATCGCGAGGTCCTCCGTGATCGGGATCACCGACGCCTCCGCCTTCACCTCCCGCCCCACCAGCTTGTAGGGCTTGAGGATCGGGATGATCTGCTCAACGCCGGGCATCGTCTCGAGGATCTCGATCTTCTCCTGCGTCTTGGGGCCGACGACGGCGATGACCGTCTTCTCCACGCCGTAGATCGGGTGCGGCGTGAAACCAAGGGCCTCGACCTTGGCGATCAGATCGTCAACAACCTTCTTCTCCGCGCCGGACTCAACGATGATGACCATGGGGAACGCCTCTCATGTGTGTGAACTGCACTCGCGTACGTGGATTATATCAGAGCCGCGGGCCTCTGTGAAAGGGCGCCGTTGACGACCACGGCAACCTCCCCGCCCGCGCGTACAACGGGCGAGGGCGCCCCCTCCCTGTGAGTTCGCGCAGCGGCATCCCGGGGCGAGCGGGGCCGAGGGGAGGCGCACTTTCGCCTACGCCAGCCTCCGCCGCGGCGGCTGCGCCACGAACTCCGTCAGCGTCAGCGACGCGTTCGCGTGCGTCTGCACCAGCGAGCACGGAACCTCCGCCGTCACCGGCCCGTGCAACACCCGCCGGATCACCGCCCGCTGCCACGGGCGATTCGCGTACAGCCGGACCTCCCGCGCGCTCAGACACTCCCTCATCCCCAGCGTCACCGCCGTCCGCGGGATCAGCGGAATGTTCCCGTCCGCCACCGTCACCGAGTTGATCGTACGCGTCTCCCGCGAAAGCTCCAGCACCCGCGTCGGAAGCTCCGCGAACTCCTCCGCGGACATCTCCTCACCCGGCTCGGGCGGCTCGTTGAACGCGATGTGCCCGTTGATCCCGATCCCCGCGTAGCAGACATCCACCCCACCGAGCTCCTCCATCATCAGCGGGACCTTCTCGAGGTCACGCGGGTCGGGGAAGACCACCTGCTCGGCGGGCGGCGCGAGGTCGTCATCGAGCAGGTCGAGAAGGCTGCGCCTCATGTGCCCGCGGAAGCTCAGCGGGTGGTCAACCGGCACCCACTCGCCATCCTCCGTGAGATATTCGTCCATGTTAAAGCACCAGAGGTTGCGCAGACTTATACGTTCGAGGTTGCAGATCCGCGCCATCCGCGGGTACTGCCCCACCGGCCCGACCGGGAGGATGAACACCGTCGGCTTGCCGATCCGGTCATTCTCCCGCACCGCGTTGAGCATCCTGCGCGCCATGTCGTGGTAGAGGTCCTCATCCGTCGAGAGGACCTCGACGCGAATCGGCGAGCCCTCACCGAGCTTCTCTGCAGTGATCGTGGTGACGTCTTCCATCGTGTCTCCTCCTCCACGGATCAGACCTCAAGCGCCGCACATCCAGCGATCGCCGCGGCGTTGCCTCCAGGAGGGGCCGGCCCGAAGGGCTGAGCCCGAGCGGGTGACGTCTACCCGCGACGGCTCAGTCGCCTGACCGGCCCGCCGTTTCGCCATGCGCCGCGGGACGTGTCGGCTTCCTCAGAAGTGGACGTGATGCCGTTCAGAACGACGGGCCGGTCAGGCGACTGCATCCTGCTCGCACACGACGCTCGCAGGCTGCAGCCCTTCGGGCCGGCCCCTCCGGACGGCATACGACGCTCCACCGCATCAACTCCTCCGCAGCGCCAGCGCCCCGCCGCGGACAAGCGTCACCCCGATCGCGGCCGCCCCGAGCCCCACCACCAGCGGCATCCACACCGGCGCGTAGACCGCGTGCGGGAGGTAGAGCACCGTGTCAACATCCGTCAGCGTGCCCGGCCAGTCGGTGATCGTCCGGATCGCCGCGTAGCGGAATACGATCCACCCGCCCAGCGCGTAGAACGCCGTCCCGAACTGCTGCTGGAGGTTCCTGCCCGCCACGATCGCCACCGCTACCAGCACCAGCACCGTCGCCGCCTGTCGCGTCTGCTCCAGCGCCACGATCCGCGGCGGCATCGCCTCGGTCACCGCCTGCGCGAAGCCCCCTCCCTCCTGCGCCACCTGCAGCATCCCGCGCACGTAGAAGGTCGCCACCGCGTCAACGTACCCCACCGCGATGCACAGCGCCGCGAGCGACAGAAGGTAGCTCAGCACGGTCATCCCGCGCGTCCGCCGGGCCATCAGCCCCCGCTCCCCGCCGGCAGCAGCCGCCAGCCGTTCGAGTCAACATCCAGCGCCACCGCGCCCGCTCGCTCGCGCGCCGCCGCCTCCATCCCCGCGATCGAGTCGAACCAGCCGACGAGATACGCCGCGCCGAAGCTCTCCCCCGCCTCCACCCGACGCCCACCGATCTCCTCGATCAGGCACACGTAGCCGCGCTGGTGGCACCACGCCTGGTAGACGACCGACGGCTCCAGCGTGATCCCCGCCAGCCACGGGCCGCCCCTGCCGTCGGGCAGCGTGACCTGGTAGGCGCGCACCATCGTCTCCGGCACGCCCGGCGTCTCGCGGGAGTACAGGTACCTCGCGTCCGGCGGGAAGTCCTCCACGAACTCCGAGCACGGGATCTCACCGCGGTAGCTCAGGTAGATGCGCTCGAAGCTGTCACCGCGGTGGTGCTTGAGATGCCCGGGCATGTCCAGCCGAAAGATCAGATTATCCACGGTGTTGGCGCTGGTGATGCGGTCCGCGGAGATAAACTGCCTCATGCCGTCCACGAAGACCAGCGTCTGCTCCCAGCGTGAGCCCGGCTGTCGGTCGTAGGTCGCCCAGCGGAAGTCGTGCCACTGCCGCACCGCCACGAAGCCGTCGCCCTCGATCGTCTCGTAGTCGAGCCTGCCCGCCTGCGTGCAGATCTGCGGCCCCTCGACGTAGCGGTGCGGCAGACCGCCGTGGATCGGGTCATTCGCGTGGTACTGATGCTCGACGCGCGCATCCGGCTCATCCCACTCCGGCTCGAGGAGAAAGTCCGCGATCTGCAACCCGAAGCCGAGGTCGCGCGCGCCTGTCGCCCTGTCCACGAATGTCCCGCGAAACACGCCCGAGACGTAGCCCTCGGTATGCACCTGCGCCGAGAGCATGTCCGTCTCGATCGAGATCACGGGGCCTGAGACAGTGATCCTGGCCATCGTCATCCTCCCCGCCGCCCGTTGTAGGGCGGGGACCTGTGCCCCGCCGCCGTCTGCCGTTTGCAGGGCATCGACATTTGCGCGGCAAACTCGCGAAGAGATCGCTCGCGATCTCCGGGGTCCTGTGCCCCGCCTGCCGTCTGCCTCACGCCAGCCCGCTCAACGTCTCCCGCCGCTCGCGAAGCTGCCCGATCTTCTCCTGCGACTCGGCGAGGCGCTCACGCTCACGCGCCACGATCTCCTCGGGCGCGTTCGCGACGAACTGCTCGTTCCCGAGCTTCCCCTCGCTCCTGCGCATGTCGCCCTCGATCTCCGCGATCTGCCGGTCGAGGCGCGCGATCTCCTCCCCAAGGTCCACGCTTCCCGGCACATGCAGGAATACCTGCGCGCCCGGCGCCGTCACGGCGAGGCAGTTCTCCGGCGCCTCAGAGCCGGGCTCGAGCAGCTCAAGCTCGGAGATCATCGCGAGGTTCCGCAGCCCGCCCTGCTGGCTCTCCAGCAGTTCGAGGCCGGCGGCGTCGTCGCCGATGATCGTCACCGGCGCTCGCTGCGAGGGCGGCAGCGTCAGCGCCGCGCGCAGCGTCCGGATCGCGCCCACCGTCGCCTGGAACTGCCGCATCCGCTCCTCGGCCGCCTCGTCGAGCATCGCCTCGTCGGCGGCCGGGAACTCGGCCAGCGCGATCGGCCCGGCGTCCTCATCGAGCCGGTGCCACAGCTCCTCGGTGATGAAGGGCATCACCGGGTGCAGCGCCCGCAGAAAGCCGCTCAGCACCGCTCGCAGAACCTCCTGCGTGGTGGCCTTCCGCTCGGGCGTCTCCGGCTCGTAGAGGTCGCCCTTGGCAAGCTCTACGTACCAGTCGCAGAACTCGCTCCAGATGTGCTCGTAGAGCGCGTCGGTCGCCTGTGCAATGTTGTACTTCCCAAGCTCGCGGTCGATCGTCGCCAGCATCCGGTTGTGCCGGGAGAGTATCCAGCGGTCGGCGAGGCTCAGTCCCGCTTCGGAGAGGTCGATCCGCTCCTCAGGGGCGTCCTCGAGATTCATCGTCACGAAGCGCGTGACATTCCAGAGCTTGTTGCAGAAGTTCCGCGCGCCCAGCACGCGGTCCTCGGAGTACCGCAGATCCTGCCCGTGGGTGATCATCTGCATCAGCGCGAAGCGCAGCGCGTCCGCGCCGTATCGGTCGATCAGGTCGAGCGGGTCAACGCCGGTCCCGAGCGACTTGGACATCTTCCGCCCGTCCTCAGTGCGCACCAGCCCGTGGATGAAGACGGTATCGAAGGGCTGCTCGCCCATGAAGTGCATCGAGTCCATGATCATCCGCGCGACCCAGAAGAAGATGATGTCGTAGGCGGTTACGAGCACCGAGGTCGGGAACCAGAAGTCAAGCTCCTCGGTCTCCTCCGGCCAGCCCAGCGTGCTGAAGGGCCACAGGCCGGAACTGAACCACGTGTCCAGCACATCCGGCGACTGCACCAGCCCCGTCACGCCGCAGGCGAGGCACTCGGTCGGGTCCTCGCGGGAGACGATCCACTGGTTGCAGCTTGTGCACCACCACGCGGGGATCTGATGCCCCCACCAGAGCTGCCGGGAGATGCACCAGTCCTCGATGTTCTCAAGCCACTCGCGGTAGACCTTCGTCCACCGCTCCGGCACGAAGCGCACCAGGCCCTCGTCCACCGCGCGCAGCCCGTCCGCGGCGAGCTTCTCCATCGCCACGAACCACTGCTCGGAGATCAGCGGCTCCACGATCGTGTCGCAGCGCGAGCAGTGACCGACCTTGTGATGGTGCTCCTCGATGCCATCCAGCAGCCCCTGCTCCTCCAGCGCCGAGACGATCTCGCGGCGCGCCTCGAAGCGGTCCATCCCCGCGAACGCGCCCGCCTCGTCGGTCATCTTCCCCTCCTCGTCGATCACCACCACGCGGGGGAGGTTGTGATTCTGCGCGATCGCAAGGTCGGTCGGGTCGTGCGCCGGCGTGACCTTCACCGCGCCCGTGCCGAACTCCGGGTCCACCAGCTCATCGGCCACCACCGGGATCTCCCGGTCCATCAGCGGCAGGATCACCGTCTTCCCGATCAGGTCCGCGTAGCGCTCGTCGTCGGGGTGCACCGCCACGGCCGTGTCGCCGAGCATCGTCTCCGGCCGCGTGGTCGCAACCATCACGCCGGGCCCGCCGTCCGCCGCCGGGTAGCGCATATGCCAGAAGTGCCCGGCATCTTCCATGTGCTCGACCTCAAGATCCGACAGCCCGGTCGCGCAGCGCGGGCACCAGTTGATCATCCGCGCCCCGCGGTAGATCAGCCCCTCCTCGTAGAGTGTCACGAACGCCTCCCGCACCGCGTTGGAGAGCCCCTCGTCGAGCGTGAACCTCTCCCGCGACCAGTCCGGCGTGCAGCCGAGCCGCTGGAGCTGCCCGATGATCACGTCGTGGTGCTCCTCGGCGACCTCCCACGTCTTCTGCAGGAACGTCTCCCGCCCGAGGTCGTGCCGGGTTTTCCCCTCATCTTCCAACATCTTCTCCACAACGTTCTGCGTGGCGATCCCGGCGTGGTCGGTCCCCGGCAGCCACAGCGCCGCGTACCCCTGCATCCGCTTCCACCGCGTCAGCAGGTCCTGGATCGTGTTGTCCAGCGCATGGCCCATGTGCAGCGAGCCGGTCACATTCGGCGGCGGAATCACAATGCAGAAAGGCTCCCGCTCACGGTCAAGCTCGGCGCGGGGAACGCCCTCCTCCAGCCAGTAGTCGTACCACTTGTCCTCGACCTGCTCGTGATCGTAGGCCGGCGGCATCTTCTCGGGCATCGATGTTGCTCCTTGCTCTCGGAAAGGTCTGCTCAGATCGGCGTCCTCGCCGGGGCCGTTAAACGCAAAAACCTCTCATCCCGGCGATGGTCATTCATCGCGATGGGACGAGAGGCCAGAGATGGCTCCCGCGGTACCACCCACGTTCCGCAGGCGAATCGGCGGAGCCGATCGCACGGCACTCGGAGACGGGGTAACGGCCGTCAGTCGGCGACGCCTGCTCTGTAGGGCGGGGACCTGTGCCCCGCCGGTTCAGGGCGCAGAATACACGCCTCGTTCGGCGTCGCGGCTCAGGGGCGACCAGCGGCGGGCGCGACCGCCGGCTCTCAGCACAACGCCGGCTCTCTGTCGATCGCGCGAGTCGCCGCACCTCCCCGTCAAAGCCTCTCGGGAGTGCGACCGGATGTGTGCAGTGAGTATAGCGGAGCCGGCGGCCGAACGTCAAGCTCAGCCGCCGCCGGCGGACATCAACGCCCGCTCCAGCACCTCGTCCATCCTCGTCACGTAGACGATCTCGAGGTCCTCGAAGACCTCCCGCGGGAACTGCTCCCCGTTGGCCATGTCCTTCTCGTTCTCCTCGGGCAGCAGCACCGTCTTCATCCCCGCGCGGTGCGCCGCAAGGACCTTCTCCCGCACGCCCCCGACGGGAAGCACCTGCCCGTGCAGCGAGATCTCCCCCGTCATCGCGACATCCTCGCGCACCGCCCGGTGCGTCAGCGCCGAGGCCAGCGCGGTGCAGATCGCCACACCCGCCGACGGCCCCTCCTTCGGCACCGCCCCGGCGGGCACGTGCACATGAATGTCGTGCTCGGCGAAGAACTTCGGCCCCAGTCCAAGCATCGCCGCCCGCCCGCGCACGAAGCTCAGCGCGGCCTGCGCGGACTCCTTCATGACCTCCCCGAGCTGGCCCGTCAGCAGCAGATCGCCGTCTCCGTCCACCACCCCCACCTCGATCGAGATGATGTCGCCGCCCGCATCGGTGTATGACAGCCCGGTCGCCACCCCCACCGCCGCCTCGCGGCGCGCCGCGCCCCACGTATACCGCCGCGGCCCGAGCATCTCCCGGACCGCCTCGGAGGTAATCTGCGCGCACTCATCGGTGCCCGAGGCAACCTTCCGCGCAACCTTTCGGCAGATCGTCGCGATCTCCCGCTCAAGGTTGCGCACACCCGCCTCGCGCGTGTAGTGCCGCACCAGGTTCCGCAGCCCCGACTCGTGGAAGCGAATCGAGTTGCCCGTCAGCCCGTGCGCCTCCCGCTGCTTGGGCACGAGGAACTCCCGCGCGATCTGCAGCTTCTCCTCCTCGATGTACCCGGGAAACTCGATGACCTCGAAGCGGTCCTGCAACGCCGGCGGGATCGGGTCGAGGAGGTTGCCAGTGGCGATAAACAGCACCTGCGACAGATCGAAGGGCACCTCAAGGTAGTTGTCGCTGAAGGCCGAGTTCTGCTCCGGGTCGAGCACCTCCAGCAGCGCCGACGACGGGTCGCCGCGAAAGTCCGCGCCGATCTTGTCCACCTCGTCGATCATGAACACGGGATTGTTCGAGCCCACGCGGCGCAGCGCCTGGATGATCCGCCCCGGCAGCGCCCCCACGTAGGTGCGCCGATGCCCGCGAATCTCGGCCTCATCACGCACTCCGCCGAGCGACACGCGGATGAACTTCCGGCCCATCGCCCGCGCGATCGACTGCCCGATCGAGGTCTTCCCCACCCCCGGAGGCCCCACGAAGCAAAGGATCGGGCCCTTCACGTCCTCGACAAGCTGGCGCACCGCGAGGAACTCAAGAATGCGCTCCTTCGGCTTCCGCAGCCCGTAGTGATCCTCATCAAGCGTGCTGGCGGCCGCGTCGATGTCCAACTGGTCGCTGGTGCTCCTACACCACGGAAGCTCCAGGATCCAGTCGAGGTAGGTGCGGATGACGCTCACCTCGGGGGCGACCACCGGCATGCGTTCGAGGCGCTCAACCTGTTCCATCGCCGCGGTCAAAGCCGCCTCCGGAAGGTCGGCCGCCTCGATCCGCTCCCGGTACTCCCACGCCTCGCTCATCGTCCCATCGACGCCGCCCAGCTCGTCCTGGATGGCCCGGAGGTGCTCGCGCAGGTAGTACTCCCGCTGGCTGTCCTCCATCTCGTCCTCAACCCGCATGCGCATCTCCTCCTCCAGTCGGAGGATGCGCAGCTCCTCGCGCAGATGCATCGCCGCGGTCTGCAGCCGGCGCGTGCAGTCCGGCTCCTCAAGCAGCGTCTGGCGGTTTTCAAGGTCGAGGTCGAGGCAGGAGGTGATGATATCCGCGAGCTGGCCGAGGTCGTCGATGTTCAGCGCCGTCACGAGCGCCTCCGGCGGAATCCGCCGCGACAGCTCGGTGGCCTCCTCGAAATCCTCCAGCGCCCGCCGCTTCAGCGCCTCCACCCACGGTGCGGGCTCGGGCCGGACCTCCACCACCGGCGTGATCTCCGCCTTCATGAAAGGCTCGGTCTCCAGCACGTGTGTGATCCGCGCCCGCGTCATCCCCTCGAACACCGCGCGCACCGTGCCGTCCGGTAGCTCCAGCGCCTGCAGGCAGCGGCCGACGGTGCCGACCGGGTACAGCTCGTCGGGCGCGGGGTCGTCCTCATCGGGGTCTCGCTGAGCCACCAGCAGACCGAGCGCATCCTCGCTCCGCGCGCGCCTCAGCGCACGCAGACTGCGTTCGCGGCCGAAGATCAGTGGGGTGACCGTCCCGGGGAATACAACGACATCACGGACCGGCAGGACCGGTATACTCACCGGCCCTCCCGCGGACGTCTCCCTGTCCGACACCTCAACCCAGTCGGCCGGCGGTGACGGGTCGGAAACCGCGCCTGAGCGCGAATCATCATCTGACGAGTCCGGCGGTGGTGGGAGCATCGAGATCGCACCTGCGTGTGTCAACGTTTGTCGGCTGCAATGTCACGGGAGCGGCGGCACCGATCGCGGCCGCTCAGGCGACCTCGCGGTCATCGTCGGACACATTCTCCAGGCAGAGCTGCTTCCCCTCCCGGATCGCGTCCGCTTCGATGGTGCAGCGGTTGACGTCATCACGCGATGGGATCTCGAACATCACGTCCAGCATGATCTGCTCGATCACCGCTCGGAGCGCGCGCGCGCCCGTCTTGCGCTCGAGGGCCTTCTCCGCGATCGCTTCGAGGGCCTCGTCGGTTACAACAAGCTCCACGTTATCGAGCAGCGCCAGCAGTTTCTTGTACTGCTTGAGCAGCGCGTTGCGCGGCTCGACGAGCACACGCACCAGCGCCTCCTTGTCGAGGTGATCGACGGTGGCGATGTTGGGCAGTCGGCCGATGAACTCGGGGATCAGCCCGAACTTCATCAGGTCCTGCGGCATGACCCGCGCGAGCAGCTCGTCATCGGTCAGCTCGTTCACATCGGCCGCGACCGCGCCTCGGAAGCCCATCGTCCGGTTGCGCGTGCGCTGGCGGATGATGTCGAGCAGCCCGTCGAAGACGCCACCGCAGATGAACAGGATGTTCGTGGTGTCGATCTGGATGAACTCCTGCTGCGGGTGCTTGCGGCCGCCCTGCGGGGGAACGTTCGCGACGGTCCCCTCGAGGATCTTCAGCAGCGCCTGCTGCACGCCCTCGCCCGAGACGTCCCGGGTGATCGACGGATTGTCGGCCTTCCGCGCGATCTTGTCGATCTCGTCGATGTACACGATCCCGTGCTCGGCGCGCTCCACGTCGCCGCCCGCCGAGATCAGAAGCTGCAGCAGAATGTTCTCGACGTCCTCACCCACGTACCCCGCCTCGGTCACCGAGGTGGCGTCCGCGATCGTGAAGGGCACGTCGAGCATCCGCGCCAGCGTCTGCGCCAGCAGCGTCTTCCCGCTCCCGGTCGGCCCGAGCAGCAGGATGTTCGTCTTGTCAAGCTCCACGTCGGCATCCATCGCGCCGAGGCGGATGCGCTTGTAATGATTGTACACGGCAACCGACAGCACGCGCTTGGCCCTGTCCTGGCCGATCACGTACGTGTCGAGGTATTCGCATATCTCGCGGGGCGTCGGAACATGGCCGTCGGCCGCGGAGGTCTTCGCTTCCTTCTCCGCCTTGCCCCTGATGATCTGGTTGCACAGCTCAACGCAGTCCACGCAGATGTACACGCCCGGACCGGCGATGAGCTCCTTCACCTGCTTGGGCTTTTCACGCCCGCAAAAGGAGCAGCGCAACGGCCTCGAGTCCCTGCCCTGCCCATCAATGTCCATCGTCCACTCTCCCGGTGGCGTACGTAGGTAGTATACCCCCGACGAGCCTCTCTGAACTCGCCCCGGTGCCACGGCTGATGCGCCTGCGCCTTAGCCCTCTTCGCCGGGCTGCCTCTCCACGACGGCATCGACAAGGCCGTATGCGGCGGCCTCCTGCGCGGTCATGAAGTAATCCCGGTCACTGTCCTTCGCGATCTTCTCAGCCAACTGGCCGGTGTGCTTCGCGAGGATCTCGTTGAGCCACGTGCGAAGGCGCAGGATCTCCTCGGCCTGAATCTGCACGTCGCTCGCCTGGCCGGAGAGCTGGCCCCACGGCTGATGGATCATCACCCGCGAGTAGGGCAGCGCGTAGCGGTGCCCCTCCTGACCGGCCGCGAGCAGCACCGCGCCCATGCTCGCCGCCTGCCCGATGCACCACGTGTGCACCTCCGGCTGGATGTACTGCATCGTGTCGTAGATCGCGAGCCCGGCGGTGATGCTGCCCCCGGGCGAGTTGATGTACATCGAGATCGGCTCCAGCGGGTCCTCGTCCTGCAGGAAGATGAGCTGGGCGATGATCGAGCTGGCCAGTTCATCCTCAACGACCGTCCCGATGAAGATGATGCGCTCCTTCAGCAGGCGTGAATATATGTCATACGCGCGCTCCCCGCGCGGCGTCTGCTCGATGACCGTCGGGATGAGCCTCAAGTCTCTTCACTCTCCTGGTCGTCCTCGTCGCCAGCTGCCTCCACGTCCTGATTCGACGCCGCCTCCCCTTCTACCTCGCTCAACTCGGCGTCGGTTTCGTCCGAAGGCTCCTCGACCTCAACCTCAACCTCGACCTCAACCTCGGCCTCGTCGTCCTCGGAGAGCCCGGCGACGTACTCGGCGTACTCCTCGGCCGTCACATCCTCAATCTCGGCCGAAGCGGCGATGTCCTCAAGCAGCCGCCGGCGTACCACGCGATCCCGAACGTCCTCCATGAAGTTCGGCTGAAGCATCGCCGCCTGCTGGACGAACTCAAGGTCGCCGCCCGCGTCGGCCGCGATGCGCTGCAGCTCCGCCGTCAGGTCCGCGTCAGAGACCTCGATCTCCCGCTCCTGCGCCAGCGCCTGGAGGGCGAACTGAAGCTTGAGGCTCTCGATCGCCGCCCGGCGCTCGTCCTCCTGCAGTTGCTCCTCGTCGAGGTCGCGCAACTCCAGGTACTCCTCGACGGACATCCCTGCCTGCTGCAGTTCCTGCCGGCGTCCCTCGAGACCGCGCTCGGTTGCCTCCTCGATGAACTGCTCGGGCAGCTCGACCTGCGTGTTCCGGACTATATGACGCAGCACCTGCGAGCGAAGTTCTCGCTGCGCCTCCTCCTCGCGGGCATTCTGAAGCTGCTCGCGAATCGAGCCCCGGAGGTCATCAAGGCCCTCGTAATCACCGACGCTCTGCGCGAATTCGTCGCTCAGTTCGGGCAATTCCCGTGCCGAGAACGAGTCGATCTCGGCGATCACGCGGGCGGTCCTGCCCGCGAGGCTAAGCTCCGGGTGGTCCTCGTCGAAGGTATACTCGATCTCGACGATATCGCCCGGCTCGTGGCCGACCATCGCCTCATCGATGTCGCCGATGTAGTCGCGCTGGCCGATGACGATCTCCTCCTGCCGCGCGTCCACCTCATCGGCGTCCTCATCCTCGAGCACGATCTTCAGGTCCGCCACGACCAGGTCGCCCTCAGCGATCTGCTCGCGGTCGGTCTCGACCTCCTCGGCGTTGACCTGGCGAAGCTCCTCGATGCGCTCGTCGATCTCCTCGTCGGTCACCTCGGAGACGGGGCGCTTGAGCGTAAGCCCCGACAGATCGGGAAGCTCGGGCCGCGGCTGCGCCGTGAACGTAACGTAGAACTCGAAGGGCTCGCCCTCACGCAGGGGGACGTCATCGAGGACCTCCTCGAGCGCCTCCTCGGGGCTCTGGTCGGCGTCGCCCTCGGCGTCGCCCTCGGCGTCATCCGCCGGCGTCTCACCGTCGGAGACGTCGTCTTCGTCGCCCTCGTCCTCATCCTTCTCGACGAGGCCGGCCTTGATCGTCTCGGCGAGTTGATCGTCGTCCTCGGGGGGGGCGCCGTGCTTGATATCGAGCTGGTCGATGGGCCTCAGCTCCTGCTCCTCCATGGCCTTCCCGAGGCGATCCTGGACGAGGTCCTCGTAGGTGAAGGCCCGGATGACGTCCTCCTCGTAGTACCGGTCGAGGATCTTCCGCGGGACCTTCCCGGGCCGGAAGCCCTTGATCCCGCCGCGCTCGGAGAGTTGCTGGTAGGTCCTGC
The DNA here is from genome assembly GCA_050942735.1 of Armatimonadota bacterium. Classification (GTDB taxonomy): domain Bacteria; phylum Armatimonadota; class Zipacnadia; order Zipacnadales; family UBA5352; genus UBA5352. The sequence goes on along the minus strand of JBMNNW010000098.1, from coordinate 6,091 downwards.
CAAAAGCGTTGTTGACTTCGCCTTTGTCGAGGGCCACATGGATGGTGTATCGGCTTGCCCCGTGATTGCGCACATTCACATCCACGGCTGATCGCTCCCGTTCGTTTCGGCCGCCGGGCGGCTGATGTCCCGACCCGGAACACGAGTATGCTGCCTGCAATAGTGAAATCGGGCCGCTTCCGCGGCCCTGCTGGAGGTTACGTGGTGGGCGCGGGGAGACTCGAACTCCCACGGGTTGCCCCACATGATCCTAAGTCATGCATGTCTACCGGTTCCATCACGCGCCCGTCCCGCCCCGGTCGTGGCGCGGTCGACGCATACAAAGACGGCGCGCCGCCTCCAGCGCGCCTGACCGGTGAAAAGGATGGTGGTGGACCGGGGAGGATTCGAACCTCCGACCTTGGGATTAAGAATCCCCTGCTCTGCCAGCTAAGCTACCGGTCCACATCATTCGGCGGACGTCTATCCTATGGATTTCGCGCGCGTCTGTCAAGCCCCGAATCTGAGGGCTTTCCGGGGCCCGCTCTATGTCTGGCGCGCCCGGAAGGATTCGAACCTCCGACCTACGGATCCGAAGTCCGTTGCTCTCATCCACTGAGCTACGGGCGCGCTTGATGATCGCTTGAGAAAACGACAGAGAGGCCCGAAAGCCTGCCACGCGACGCGTCCGGGCCGCCGCGTCCGCCCGGCGTCACCGGCCCCGCGCCTGTCGATGCATTCGCATGGGGTGGGCGATGGGAATCGAACCCACAACCACCTGAGCCACAGTCAGGTGCTCTGCCTTTGAGCTACGCCCACCACGCGGTCCATCGGGGTGTTTCGTGGCCGGTTCGGAAGTGTCAAGGAATCGCGTGGCGCGCCCGGCCCGATTCGAACGGGCGACCGGCGGCTTAGAAGGCCGCTGCTCTATCCCCTGAGCTACGGGCGCACGATCGGTCGGATGGAGCGGGCGATGGGATTTGAACCCACGACCCTCAGCTTGGAAGGCTGACGCTCTACCGCTGAGCTACGCCCGCGCCGCCTCAGGAAACGCGTCGATTGAGGCACCGTGGCAGTTCCTGGTCGGGGCGGCCGGATTTGAACCGGCGGCCTCCTGCTCCCAAAGCAGGCGCGCTGCCAAGCTGCGCCACGCCCCGATCGCCGGCCGCCTGACCTTTGTTAGTATACCCAATCTGCGAGCCACTCGTCAAGCCTCGTTTCCGCGGTTCTCAAAGCGGCCGTGATTCGAATACATGCCGCGGCGCGGGGCGAGGCGCGGCGGTGCGATATGCAGTTGTCAAAGAGCAGCCGGAGCAGTCTCGAGCCTGCCCGCGGAGAGGGCGCGAAAGATCCGTCCTCCATTAACATACAAACCGGAGCGCCCTCCGTGGTATATGATTTTCGTGATGTCACAAACACATGCGAGAGGCGTCACGTATACGTCACGGCCTCCACCATGTGTGCGCTTCTGGGGAGCGCAACGGCGGCGCGGCGCAGGCCCCCGCGCGAACGGAAACGGCGGGCGGGCGTTGGTTGGTGTTTGTCGTTTGTAGGACAGGCATCCCTGCCTGTCGCCGTTGGTGGAAGGGGGGAAGGGACGGCGACGGCGGGCGGGCAGGGTCAGTTCCCTGAGCTGCGCCCGCCCCTCCTGAACGGCAACGACGACGGCGGGCGGGCAAGGAAGCCCGCCCCTCCTGAACGGCAACGACAACGGGGCGCAGGTCCCCACCGTGCAGCGACGGCGAGCGGGGCCTCCCGAGAGCGGAGCGGAGACCGGTAATCGTCAGCGCACGTGCAGCACGCGAGCGCGGACGCCCTCCAGCGGCACCGTCAACTCGCCCGCGGCGGAGACCTCCAGCGTCTCGCCGGTGTCGAGATCCGTCGCGGTCATAGCGAGGGCGGTCGGGAGCGTGACCGTCACCGCGCCGCCCGCCTCCTGGTGGTAGTCGGCCACGAGAATCACCATCTCACCGTCGGCGGTGACGCCGCTGATGCGACCGGCGGTCCGAAGCTCCGCGCCCTCCAGCAACTCGCCGGAGATGAGCAGATCCTCGACGGGCTGAAGGTTGCGGATCACGCGCGAGTACGCGGCGAGAAGCTCAGCATCCCAGACGCGCCCGGACCAGAAGTTCATCCCGCGCGCGCCGTTGCAGAAGCACTCCAGCAGCGCGTAGCGGAAGCGCTCACCGTCGAATGTGCCCGCATCGCCGGGGGTGATCCACGGGAGCAGATCGGAGCGCGGGAGCAACTCCCGCGAGTGCCGGGCCTCGTTGCCCACAAGCTCGATGTGATACCAGTAAAGCGGGGTGTATGTGGACGGCTGGGCGGACTGCAGGTAGTCCGGGTAGAAGCGGTCGAAGGGCCAGGTGAACTGATAGCTGCTGCCCGGGACCCAGTCGTAGACGCCGAACTCAACCGGCCCCCCGCCGGCCCCGGCGACGCCCGCGTCCACCGCGACCACCACGTCCCGCCACATCTCGAAGCCCTTCTCAAGCTGCCACTCCTCGAGCGTCTCGAAACCGCTTTCGGCGAAATCCGCCTGGCAGCGAGTGCAGCGCTCGGCATCGGTCGGGCCGCGCCAGCTCCACAGCTCGATGTCCGCGAAGAGGTAATCCGGCAGGGCCATCGCACACTGTCTCGAGACGCGGTCGAGTTCGCCCTGGTAGTACTCGCCACGGTAGCTCGGGCAGAGGCGGCTTCCGACGGTACCGTCGGGAAGCTGGCAGCGCGTCTCCGGCTCGGAGGGCATGCGATGGAAGGTCGAGTCGATGTTCAGCAGCCGGAAGCCCTCCTCCCGCGCCCGCTCCCACGTCTCCCACTGTGCGGCGTTCGCCGGGGCCTCGCGGTCGCGGATCCAGTGGATCGAGCCGCTGACGGTGTTCAGCCCGAGGTGCCGGAATGCGCCGAGGCCGTCCGGCCAGGAGGCCACTGCGCCGAGCGAGTACCAGCTCAGCCCCACCACAAGCTGCTCGGGCTGCTCGGCCTCGGGGACCTCGATGGCCCGCAGCGGCACGGCCATCAGCGGCGCCTCGGAGCCGTCGGCGAAGGAGAGGCGGTAGCGCATCTCACCCTCCCGCTCGTCCTCCCAGTCGCCTGTGATGAACAGCCGCCCCCAGGTCTTGGTGCTTCCGGAGGCGCGGGCGGCCCACTCGTAGCGAGTCCAGCCGTCCGCGACCGGCTGCCCCTCGATCTCCGAGAGCGGCTCGGCCGGCTGCTCTTCGTCACCGCGGCCGAAGCCGCCGCCGTCGCGCAGCTCCACCCCGGGCGGCAGCTCCATCGTGACGACGACGTCCTCGGCCGCGAAGTCCGGGGGCACGATCATCCCCACGGGGGTGGGCGTGGTCACGTTGGGAGTGAAGGCCAGGTAGGGCTTGTGCAGGTGCATCTGCGGGCGGGTCACCGAGAAGTCCATCACCGGGAGCGCGGCGAGATCCACCGCGTCCGGGTCGTGTTCGCCGCGGAAGACGTACATCTCGTCGGCGACCGTCAGTCCCGCTCCGTAGAGGCTCAGGCCGACGTGTCTGCCGCGCGTCTGCAGGTCGTCGAAGCGGAAACGGTGCACCCACGCTGTGCCCTCGTAGCGCGGCACGCCAAAGCGCTCGTCGTCGTCATGCCGGAAGGTCGAGTACTCCCCGACCCGCCGCCACGTCTCGCCGTCGTCGCTGACGACGGCGGCCATCCAGACGGGCGTGGCGATCCCGCTCTGCGGGGAGCCGCCCTGGATGCGGATGGCGATCTCGCGGATCGGCTCGACCTCGCCGAGGTCGAGCGCGAGGTTCGCCCGGCCCCCGTAGCTCCAGCCCACGCACTTGCTCTGAAACCACAGGTGGCCGCGCGGGTGGTCGGAGAGAACGCCGTCGGTGAGGTCTGTCGGGTCGGTGTCCTCGGCGGCGGTGAGGCGGTAGTTGGGCGCGGGCGCGAAGCTCACGGTCTTCCCCAGCGCGATGTTCTGCTCGGGGTCGAGGTCGCCGGGCTCAGGCTCCCAGCCCGGGTGAGCGTCCTCCTGCGCACAGGCGAAGACGCAGGTGAGTGCGAGGATCACTGCGAGAGCGAGCGTCGGACGCATGGCCGTCACCATCCGCTTCCCCGTGTCCGCAGGTCGCAGCGCTTCCGGGCGCGAAATGCGCTCCCGCGAACGACAAACGATCGACCGGGGAGTTGTCTTGATGCGTACGTTTGGTATTGCCCTTCTGACCGCCGTAATCCTCCTGCCGACGTTCGCGTTTACGCAGGCCGATGATGATCCGCTGGAGTGGATCGACCGCGACAGGCTGCGCACCGCGTACTTCTACGCGCGGCCGCCCGCCGATGAGAAGGTGCGGCAGCTCGTGGATGTCGGGATGAACTCGATGATCCTCAAAGCCGCGCCCGAGCAGGCGATGCCCTACCTGCGCGAGGCGAAGAAGTACGACGGGATGCACGTGTTCCTCGCGCTGAACTTCAACGTGAACGCCGAGAACGAGGGGCTGCGGCAGGCGGTGCTGGCCGACGGGCGGGTGGAGCGCTACGCCTGTCCGCTGGAGGAGCGCTTCTGGCAGGAGCACCTGCTGCCGGGGATGCTCGAGCGGGCGGCGCTGGCGAATGACCCGGAGCTGCAGGTGGACGGGCTCTGGATCGACTTTGAACTCTACGCGACCGTCACCGGCCAGCGCTACTACACGAACGCCTGCTACTGCGACCACTGCATCGCGCAGTTCGCCGCGCACCGGGGGATTGAGATCCCGGAGCTTGCGCCGGAGCAGCGGCGACCGTGGCTTGAGGAGCAGGGGCACGGGGACGAGTACACGCAGCTTCTGCAGGAGCGGGTCGAGGAGTACGCGACGGAGGTGCGCGAGCAGGTCCACGCGATGAACCCGAACCTGCTGCTGGGCTTCTACCCCACGCCGCACAACTGGTCGCTGGTGGGGGTGGCGCGGGCGTTCTCGACCGAGCGGCTGCCGATCATCCTGTGGGCGACCGACACCTACACGGGAGGCGGCCCTGCGCGGGTCCCCGATGACTGGCGGGCGCACTACGAGAGCCTCGGGATCAACGCCCGGTACTGCGCGGGGATGCTGCTGCGCTGCTACTCTGCGAAGAACCTCGCGGCGAACATCTACGAGGCGAGCGCGAAGGGCGACGGCTACTGGCTCTTCACGACCTACACGCTCTGGACGCCGGAGGACGAGCACCGCGGCGACTACTACCTCGCGGCAGGGAGCGCCGAGGAGTACTGGGCGGCGATCGAGCGGGCGAACGCCGAGCTTGACCGGCTGGCGGCCGACCCCGAGTATGAGACCGAGCTTGAGATCGGGATCGAGCCGGTGGTCTACCACCCGCTGGCGAAGCCGGAGCTGAGGCGTCGGGTCGAGGCGCTGGCTCCGCCGCCGGTGACGGGCGAGGTGGTGGAGTATCCGCATCAGTGGCTGCGCAGCCCGAACCTGCTGCTGGTGGCGGCGGAGGCGGGGCGGGAGGTGGCGATCGCGCTGCAGTTCGACCAGGTGGGCGCGGGCACCGACCGCCTGCAGTGGGAGATCAGCGACGGCGAGGGGACGCTGCTCGCGAGCGACCGGGGGGAGGAGGGCGAGGACGCGACGGTGCGCTTCACGCCCGAGCGCGACGGCCTCCACTACGTGCTGGTCTCGGCATCGCGGTCGCGATACGCGGTGCTCAGTTCGAACGCGCCGCTGGGGCTCTACGCCGGAGCGCGGCTGCACACGATGATGGGCGCCGAACGGCTCTACTTCCACGTACCCGAGGGGACGGAGCGGTTCACGGTGCTCGGCGAGGGCTCCAGCGCGCGGGAGACGATCCGTGTGAACGTCTACGCGCCGGACGGGGAGTTCGTCGCGACCGCGCAGAGCGATGAGGAGGACCTCGAAGCGCCGGTGACGGTGGAGCCGGGGGATGCCGCGGGCGCGACGTGGACGCTGGAGATCTCGCGCGCGGATGTGGGGATCCTCGAGGACAACCACCTGACGCTGGAGGCGCCGCTGCCGCCGGTGGTGTCGCTGAGCGAGGAGCATGTGTTCGGGGTGAGGTAGGGCGGGGAGTGGAAGTCGCGGGACGCAGGTCGCAGGCAGGGGCAACGGCTGACATCAACGACCCTGCGGCGACAATGTTGCGGTCGTTG
>JBMNNW010000198.1:0-3461 GCA_050942735.1 Armatimonadota bacterium | reverse complement strand
AGTACACCTTCGAGTGGCGCGTGCTGGCGAACCCCTTCGCCACCGGAATCTTCATCCTGCTGCCGGATGCGCCGGAGATCGAGGTCGTGTCCGGCCCCGCCGAGCGCCTCGTCTGCATCGTGCCCTCCCGCGCGGACGCCGGGGAGCAGGTCGAGGTGATCGTCAAAGCCGAGGACGCGTGGGGCAACCCCGCCCGCGGCTACGAGGGGACCGTCCGCCTGGAGGGTAACGGCTTTGCGCGGCTGCCCGCGCAGTACGCGTTCACCGCCGCCGACGCGGGCGTGCGCCGCTTCCCGTGCACGGTCGCCGGCGAGGGCGAGCACCGGCTGGTCGTCCGCGACGAGGCGCTGGGGGTATCCGCGACGAGCAACCCGCTGGTCGCGCCCGAGGAGATGCTGGTCACGCGCGTGTGGTGGGCCGAGCTTCACGGGCAGTCGGAGGAGACCGTCGGCAGCAACACCGCCGAGGACTACCACCGCTTCGCCCGCGACTACGGCTGCGTTGACGTCGTCGGACACCAGGGCAACGACTTCCAGGTCACCGCCGAGAACTGGGCGGAGTTCCAGCGCCTCGCGCGGGAGTACACCGAGCCGGGGCGCTTCGTGGCGCTGTCGGGCTACGAGTGGTCGGGCAACACCGCCGGGGGAGGCGACCACAACGTCTACTTCCGCACCCCCGACCAGCCGATCTTCCGCTCCTGCCACGCCCTGATCTCCGACAAGTCCGGCGTTGGCAGCGACCGCTACCCGATCGAGGCGCTCTACGAGGAGCTTCGCGGCCGCGACGCGATCGCGATCCCCCACGTGGGCGGCCGGCGCGCGGACCTCTCGCGGCACGACGAGCAGGTGGTGCCGGCGGTGGAGATCTACTCCGCGTGGGGGCAGTTCGAGTGGCAGCTCATCGAGAGCCTCGCGATGGGCCACCGCGTGGGCGTGGTCGCCGGCAGCGACGGGCACAAGGGCCGCCCGGGCGCGAGCTACCCGGGCGCCTCGCAGTTCGGCGCCTACGGCGGGCTGACGGGGATCATCGCCGACGAGCTGACGACCGACGCGATCTTCGAGGCCCTCCGCGCCCGCCGCTGCTACGCCACCACCGGCCAGCGCATCCTGATGCGCGTGCAGGCCAACGGCGCGCCGATGGGCGGCGAGATCAGCGCCGACGGCCCGGTCACGATCGGCGTGTTCTGCGCGGGAACCGCGGGCATCCGGCGCGTGGAGATCCTGCGGATGGCGCTCGGGGAGAGTGCTGAGCCCGAGATCGTCCACGCGCATGATCCCCTTGCCGACGCCCCGCTCTCGGACGACCGCCTGCGCATCATCTGGAGCGGCCAGCGCATTCGCGGTCGGAACCGCGCCACCCACTGGGACGGGCGGCTCGACGTGACGGGCGCGATGATCGTCGAGGCGACCGGCTGGGCCTTCGACGGGCCGCAGGAGGGCCTGACGGAGATCGCGCCCGGGTTCGTGGAGTGGGAGTCGATCACCACCGGCGATGAGGACGGCCTGGATCTGCGCCTCAATCACCTTGAGGGCGCGCAGCTTCGCTTCACCACCGGCCCGGCTCAGTTCGACTGCGAGCCGGCGGGCATCGGCCGCGAGCCGATGGTGGTGGAGGCGGGCGGGGTCGGCCAGCGCGTATCAGTCGAGCGGTTGCCGGAGGGTGAGCCGCCGATGTCGGTGACGTTCACCTGGTCTGAGGATGCGCCCGCGGGGGAAAGCGCATACTGGGTGCGCGTGACGCAGGATGACGGTGGGCACGCGTGGTCGAGTCCGGTCTTCGTCGCGAGGGCCTGACGAGCGACGCGACGCGGTGCGCGCTCTGTCACGGGCCTCCGCCGCCGCCACGAATCAGCGACGCGGCGCAGGGGCCTGCGCCGCGTCGATTGCGTTGTGTCCGGTTACAGGCGCGCCGCTCAGAGTATGATGGTCTCATCGCGAGCAGGTCCGACCGAGACGCACCAGATCTCGCAGTCGGCGAGCTCCGCCATCCGGTCGATGTAGCGTCGCGCCTCGGAGGGCAGGTCCTCCAGCGACTTCGCGTCACGCAGCGGCCGCCGCCACCCGGGCAGGTCCTCGTAGACCGGAGTAACGCTGCCGAGGAGGTCGAGGTTCTCGGGCATCCGCTCGTAGCGCTCCCCGTTGATCTCGTAGGCGACCGCGATGCGCACGGTCTCCTCATCGTCGAGCACGTCGAGCTTGGTGATCGCGATCCCGGTGGTGCCGTTGAGTTCGGAGGCGGTGCGCAGGGCCACGCCGTCGAGCCAGCCGCAGCGCCGCGGGCGGCCGGTGGTTGTGCCGAACTCCGCGCCGCGCTCGCGCAACCGCTCGCCGACCGCGTCCTCAAGCTCGGTCGGGAAGTCGCCCGCGCCCACGCGCGTGGTGTATGCCTTGACGATCGCGATCACCTCGTCGATCTCGGTGGGGCCGACGCCCGTGCCAAGGCACGCGCCGCCCGCGACCGGGTGTGATGAGGTGACGTAGGGGTAGGTCCCGTAGTCGAGGTCGAGGAACGTGCCCTGCGCGCCCTCGAGCACGAGTTCGCCGGATTCGACCGCCGCGCGGATCTTCCCGCGAACATCGGCGATGTGCGGCCTGACGACCTGCAGGGTCGGTGCGATCTCTTCGTAGACCTCGCCCGCGTCGAGCGGCTCCGCGCCGTAGAGTTCGGTTATGAGCACGTTCTTGTGCGCGAGTTGATCGTCGATCATCGTGCGCAGGCGGTCGTTGTCGAGAAGGTCGGCCATGCGGATGCTCTGAGGCATCCGGGCGGTCTTATCGGTGTAGGTCGGGCCGATCCCGCGCTTCGTCGTGCCGATGCTCATGTCCCCGCGCGACTGCTCCTGCAGCCCGTCGAGGATGCGGTGGTAGGGCATGATCACGTGCGCGTTGACCGAGACGAGCAGGTTGTCGCAGCTAAAGCCGCGCCCCCGAAGGCCCTCGATCTCATCTTTCATGCACAGCGGGTCGATGATCGTGCCCGATGCCATGATGCACAGGGTGTCTTCGTGCAGAATCCCTGAGGGGATCAGGTGCAGCTTGAACTGCTCTCCGTTCACCACGACCGTATGTCCGGCGTTATTGCCTCCCTGATAGCGGACGACGGCGGTCGCGCTTTCAGCCAGGATGTCGGTGATCTTTCCTTTGCCTTCATCGCCCCACTGGGCGCCCACGACTACTTTCACAGCCATTGTCAACGTCTCCCCGCCGCGTGTGTGGCAGCTTCCGCGGCTAACATGGAAAGAGGCCCGCGGGGATCACTCCACCAGGGCCTCACAAGAACGGGTATCCCGGCAGAGAAGCGTACATCAAGGGCGACTCGCGTGTCAAGCCGTCTGCGGTCGCGCCAGCAGCATCGGTTTTAGCTGTGCAAGTTTTTTGGTGGTGGGGGAGGTACTCGTGTATAGGTTTGCGAATACTGACATGTGTGCATCGAGCGAGCCAAGCAGTGGCAGGTCGTGCTGG
>JBMNNW010000097.1:0-19008 GCA_050942735.1 Armatimonadota bacterium | reverse complement strand
CTCCAGCACGACCTGCCACTGCTTGGCTCGCTCGATGCACACATGTCAGTATTCGCAAACCTATACACGAGTACCTCCCCCACCACCAAAAAACTTGCACAGCTAAAACCGATGCTGCTGCCTCAAGCGCGGTAATTCTTGAAACTTATACAGCGTACCTCCTCCCATCGCAAGAAATGTGCGTAATGCATAGCACCGTCAGCGTGGTGATTCCGGCCTACAACTCGGCCGGGGTCATCGAGCGCGCCCTCAACTCCGTCCTTGCGCAGACCTACGCCGGCATCGCCGAGGTCATCGTCGTCGATGACGGCTCGCAGGACGACACCGCGCAGCTTGTCCGCGAGATGTATCCCGGCGTGACGCTGATCCAGCAGGAGAACGCGGGAAGGGAGATCGCGCGCAACGTGGGCGTGGACGCAGCCTCGGGCGACTACATCGCTTTCCTCGATCACGATGACGAGTGGTTCCCGGAGAAGACGCAGGTGCAGATGGCGTGCTTCCGCGCCTGCCCGGGCCTGAGGATGACGATACCCGACATGATCCTGTGTGAGGACGATGAGCAGGGACCAGGCCCGCCGCAGGACGACGGTGCCGCGCCGAGGGAGCCGGTGCTTGAGCCACTGACATTCAGGCGCTGCTTCCCCACCGTGCCCTTTCACTACGGATGCTCCGGCTGGGTCCTTGAGCGTTCCCTCTTCTGGGAGTGCGGGGGCTTCAGACAGGTCACCCACCGGGAGGACCGCGAGTGGTTGTGGCGCGCGCTGTTCATGGGCTACTCAATCGCGTTCGTCAGGCAACCGCTCTATCATTACTTCGGAGCCGACTTCAGGCGCAGCGCCGAGCAACTCACCCGCTTCACGCTCGACTGGTACGCCTCCCTGCCCCCGATCTTCGAGGACTTTGTGGATCGCGCGACACGCCCTCCGGCCCGCCTGACCATGAGCGAGGCCGATCTCAAGCGCGCCGAGTTCTACTGGAACGTCGGCTGGGGGCTCTGGAGGGTGGGTCTGCCTGGCGAGGCGCGCGCGTCCTTTGAGAGATCCCGGGCGTTCAGCGGTACGCGCGGCCTCCAGGCGCTTGGGGAGCGGCTGGCCATCAGCCGGCCCGACGTCTACGATGATCTGCTTCGTCTGAGGAATCGTTTCGTCTACATGAGAGAGTGCATTGCGCGCCGATTGCGCAGGTGAGCGGATAGAGCGCATGGCCCAACACGACGCCGGACACGAACCTGTCGAACACACGGCTGATCTCGCGATCCGGGCGTGGGCGCCGGACCTGCGCGGCCTCATCGAGGAGGCGGCGCGCGGGATGCTGGACCTGATGCTGACGCGGCGCCCTGAGGCGGACGCATACACCGAGGTGGTCGCCGAGGGACGCGACCCCGAGGAGCTGGTGGTAGACTGCCTGCGGGAGGTCCTCGCGTTGTGGACGGTGGCGCGCCGGCTGCCGGTGTCGGTCGATGTGACCGACGTCGATGGCGGTTCGGCAAGATGCACGGTGGGGGTTGCGGGGCCGGAGGAGGCCCGCGACGCGCTGGGCGAGGAGATCAAGGCCGTGACCTACCACGGGATCGAGGTGGTCCGCTCGGAGGCGGGCTATGAGGTGACCGTGGTCTTCGACGTGTGAACCAGAACCGAACGCGCACCCCGAGCCGGTGTAACGTTCGCGACCTGAGGGACAAACACATTCTGGAGGATGGCGCATGGGCGAACCCGATTCTCTGCGACGGGGGACCGACAGGGACGGTCCGAACGTGGCAGATCGCCACCTCGCCGCACTCGCGCGCGGAGGCGATGACGACGCCTTCGATCTGCTGATCGAGCGCCATCTCGGCTCGATCCAGCGGCTGTGCTGGTCGATGCTGTGCAACCGGTCGGACGCAGAGGACGCCGCTCAGGAGACTTTCGTGCGCGCCTACCGCTGCCTCTCAAGATATGACGCCGGGCGTTCATTCGCCCCGTGGCTGCGAGGCATCGCCACGAAGGTCTGCCTGCAGGCGCTACGCAACCGCTCCCGCCACGCAGGCCGCGAGGTCTCGCTGGACGCGAGCTACCTCGAGCCGGTCGCGCCGGAGCCGCGAGAGGCGTCGCCGCTGGCGACAAGGGCGGTCCAGGCCCTCGCGACGCTGCCGGAGACCTACCGGCTTCCGCTGGCGTTGTTCTACCTTGAGGACGCATCGGTCGCGGAGGTCGCCGACGCGCTGGGGATCAGCCAGGGAGCCGCACGGGTTCGCCTCCACCGGGGGAGAGAGCAGATTCGCGATATTCTCATGAAACAGGCTGGAGACGGCGATGGACAGGCTTGATTGTGACAGCGCCCGACGACTCATCCATCTTCGGCTGGACGGAGAGCTTCCCGAGGCCGACGCCCGACTGCTGATCGAGCACATCGAGCGGTGTGAGGTCTGCCGGCGTCTGCAGGAGGAGCTTGAGCAGGTGGACGCGTTCCTGCGCGAGGGCCTCGGCGCGATCGAGACACCTGAACCCGCAGTGGAGGCCACTCGTCAGCAGATCGGACAGGTTCGGCGGTCCCGGAGTCTGCGGATGACGTGGCTGCCTGCCGCGGCGGCCGTGCTGCTCGTCGGCCTCGGTCTGCTGCTGGGGATTCATCGAGCGCAGAGGCCTCAGGAGCCGGTGGCCGCGCCCGCGGTGGTGGTCAGCGGCGGCGACGCTATCCATGTCTTCGAGCCCGATCAGAAGACCGCTCAGCCGGGACGCACGGGGACGGAACTGCAGGAACGTTCGGTCGCCTGGGGGTTGGGCGGTGAGCCGATCGCGCTGGAATTCTCCGGGGGAGCGCATGTGAGCCTCAGCGACGAGGCGGTCGTGCGCATCGGACGCGAGTCGGTGGACCTTTTCAAAGGCGGGCTGCGCGCGGACCTGACCAACGCCCGCGACGACTTCGCCGTGGTCACGCCGTGGGGCGAGTTTTCAGGCCGCGGGTCGGTCTTCATGGTGCACTCCGACGCCAACGGCGGCTCCGCGCGCCTGAGCGTCATCGCCGGCGAGGTGAAGGTCGCGCGAGCCGAGCGTGAGCAGACTCTTGCGACGGGTGAGACGGTGACGCTCAGACCCGATCCGCAACGAATGATCGCGTTGTGAATCAGCGCCGCGCGGGGATGAAAGTCTCCGCGCAGGGTGGGGAGAGGTGAAATGCAGATGAGATCAGCGAGCCTGCCGGTCAGAGCCGCCGTGGTGGTGGCGATGATCGCGCTTATCACGGGAGTCAGTGCCGCCGCTTCACTGACGGTTACGGTCGTGGATGCCGCCAACGGCACACCGCTCGCCAAGTCCGTGGTGGCGGTGGTCTCCGGCGACCAGGTGCTCGCGGCGGGCCGCACCAACGAGCAGGGCGTGTGGACCGGAACGGTGCCGCAGGGCCAGGCGCATGTGACTGCGTCGAAGCGGTTGTACGCGTCCGCCGGCCAGCAGAACATCGCGTTCCCGGCCGAGGGTGCGCGGAATCTGCGCTTCGAATTGACGAAGCACCAGTCGGCGGACTTCAGACGCCTCGGCCGCATCGTGGGCTTCGCGCGCAACCCCGCCGGCCAGCCGGTCGCCAACGCGACGCTGGTGCTGCTGAGGGGCTCGACCCCTGTCGGGGCCGCGCAGCCGGAGCAGGCCACGGGCGTCTACGAGCTTGAGTGGTACCCGCCGGGCCCCTACTCGGTGCTCGCCACCGCGCCGAACCACAGGACGATGAAACACTCCGGGCAGTCGATCTCCGCCGGGGAGAGCCTCTGGCTGGACGTGACGCTCCAAACGAGGTAAACTCAGACCGAGGGGGTTGCGACCGCGGCGGTCGAACCGTGAGGCCGCCTGCAGCGTCAGTACGAGATGAGATGATGAGACTGCGCCCGACCATCCTGACCATGCTGCTGACCGCCCTGCTCGCCGGGGCGGCTGTTATGGTGTACGCCACTCCCGGAGACCCGCCCTTCCCCGAGGAATACGAGAAGCGGATCGGCCGGGAGGCCGCGAAGCAGGTTGAGGACGAGTACGACCGCTACGAGGACGAAGAGGCGCAGGCAAAGCTCGACGCGATGGTCGCGGAGATCGCGGCCGCAACGCCCCGCCCGGACGTTGAGTACGACGTGCGGCTGCTCGACACCGAGATCGTCAACGCATTCAGCCTCCCCGGTGGCACGATCTACGTAACGAAGGGCCTGCTCGAGGAGGTCGGCTCCGACCATGAGCTGGCCGGGGTCCTTGCACACGAGATCGCACACAACTGCACCTACGACGCCCTCCGCCAGGCCCAGCGCAATGAGAGCATGTTCCAGACGAGCGTCGCGGCGCTTATCGCCAGCATCCTGCTGGGCGCCCCCTCGGACATGGTCTCAACCGTCATGATCGCCGGCGAGTATGTCCGGCGGGGCATCCTCGGTGGATACTCGATCAAGATGGAGACCGCCGCCGATGCTCACGCGGTGGAGTACATCGTCCGGACCTCGTACAACCCGGTCGGGCTGGTGACGTTCATGGAGCGGCTCGCGGCGAAATACCGCAGCAAGCCGCAGTTCGAGCTGGGCTTTTTGCAGACTCACCCGGATGCACCCGATCGCGTGAACGACCTCAAGAAGCTGCTGCATGACGCCGGGATTGAGATCAACCGTCGTGCCGCCACCGACTGGCAGCGACCGGTCGCCGAGGAGGTCGAGCAGGAGGGGGGCTGCGCATTCGTCCGCGTGTCGCTGCGCGAGTTGGAGATCCTGCGCGTCATGGCGGCGGGCCCCGATCACGAGACGCCGATGCAGCGCGCCGAAGCGATCGTCGAGCGGCTCACCTCGGTGATGGAGTCGGGCATGCAGTCCTATCAGCTTCAGATCGGCCGCAACGGCGACAATCCGGTCCTCGCCGCCAGTGGTCGCATCCTGCTGACGATCTACCCCGACGACGCCGAGGCGCTCGAACTCAGCCAGGACGAGATCGCCGCGCAGGCGCGGTTCGCGATCCTCGAGGCGCTGCGCAGGGAACGTCTCGAGCGCATCTACTGACCGCGGGCAGTGCCCCAATCGTCGCGACCGGCCCCATCCGCCGGCCCACGTCTACCCGAAGCGCAGGCTGAAAAGATCCGCATCCCGCATCACGACGCGCAGCCGGATCGGCTCCGCCGACAGCACGCTCAGGTCGCTGCGCCCACCCCGCCACGTCACCGCCCGCTCGATCTCATCCCCGAAGACCGGATCACAGTCGTCGAGCATCAGGCCCGCGATCGGCGCGCCGGATCGGTCCTGCACCTCCACGCGAATCTCGCCCGCCGCTGAGGTCGCGAAGTTCAGGAACAGCTCGTCCCCCTCGAAGGTGAGCGGTTTCGTGACCATCTCCCCGCCCGACAGCGGCGCGTGGAGCGCCACGAAGCCATCGAGGCGCAGCGTGTAGCGGCGCAGGCTTGCGGCGTTGTTCTGCCAGTAGTCCTCGACCGAGTAGAACGAAAGCTCGCGCGGCGCGCCCGGCAGCGACGACTCCGTCTCGACGATCTGCCACTGCAAGTAGTGATCGCCGTAGGCCCACGTGCCGGGCCGCTGGATACCGGGCCGCACGAAGGCCTCGCCCCAGCGGTTGAAGGTCCGCCCGTCGCGACTGGTCATCAGCAGCGAGTCGCTCAGCGCGGTGCCGTAGCGCTCCTGGGTGCGCGCGCGCATCTCGCGGTTCTCAGGGTCGGGCAGCGCGCGCATCGACGGTGACCAGCCGCGCTCGACGTAGCGGGCGGGCAGGCCGATGAAGATCTGCGGCGCGCGGGCGCACGGATGGACCTGGTTGGTGTAAAGCTGCTCGTCGGGCGCGCCGGGGTACCCCAGCCACTCCGGCTCCGTCCAGTTGAGGAAGTCGGGCGAGGTCGCGGTCTTGATCCCACGCAGGCCCTGACCGATCCGCTCACCAGTGAAGTCGCGTACGTAGGCGCGGTACTCGCCGCGCGTCTCGTCGAAGAACGCGAGGTTCTGCGAGTCGAACGCACAGCAGTCCATCACCGGCTCCTCGCGCATCCGTGACCAGTGGACGCCGTCGGGTGAGCAGTGCGCCCAGATCACGCGGGCGTCGCGGTCCTTGCCGTGACCGAAGGCCTTGTAGCGCGCCTCGGGCAGTGCCTCGGGGTTGGGGTCCTTGAAGGGCGCGAAGCCATGTGAGCCGGGGCCGGTGAAGACGATGTTGTTCGCGGTCGAGCCGTCATGCTCGAAGAGCCCGAACTCCGGACGCTCCCAGTGGATGCCGTCGGGGCTTTCAGCGTAGCAGATATGCAGCGAGGAGCCGTCCGCGACGACTCCGTCCTCGCCCACCGGCAGATGCCACGCCTTGTAGTACATTCGGTAGCGATCATCATCCTCGAAGACCGTCACGTACCCGCAGCCCGATCCCTCCCATGTCGCGTTGAAGGACATCACCGTCTCCCGGGGCGAGGGGTGCTGCAGGCGCAGTTCGGCGCCCTCCATCTCCTCGATGAGGAAGTCGTCCACCATCAGTTCGCGTCGCGATCCGAGGTCGAGCGTGTCCATCTTCGTGCTCCTCCCGACGTAACTGAGGTCTCTCAGTGCAGATGAACGGGGCGCCTCAGCGTTCACTCGCGCGCCACGCCAGCGCCCGGTCGATCATGCGGAAGATGTCGTTCTCGGGCCGGTAGCCCAGCACCGAGCGGGCCTTGTTGATGTCGATCTCAAACGAGTGATAGCCCGGACAGGGCACGTCGATGGTCGGCACACCGGTCTGCTCAGAGAGGTACTGCGTCGCCGGGCGGTAGTTGAAGGGCGCCGGTCCGGCGATGTTGAAGCTCTCCCCGACCGCCGCGGGGTTGCCGAGGATCTGCCCGAAGGCCTGCACGACGTCGTCGATGTGCACGATGTGCCGGTGATAGGGCGTGCCCTCGGCGTCCACCTGCGCGGCCACGCGCTCCTCCCCCGCCTCGACGAGCGCCATGATCTCCGGGGGCACCTCGCCGAAGCCGTGACCGGGCTCGGCCGGATCGACGTTCTCCAGCAGCGAGAAGTGCCGCAGCAGATCATCCCCCTCGAAGACCCACGAGCAGCGCTGGACGGTGTAAGGCACGCCGTACTGAATCGCGTACTGCTCGACCATGACCTCTTCGATGACCTTCGTGAAGGCGTAGTACCCGGGGTAGGCCATGAGGCGGTGGTTCTCGTCGATCGGGACCGGCTGCGGGTAGAACCAGATGCCGAAGGCCGCGTCGCCCCCGAGGAGGATGAGCTGCTCGATCTCCTCGCCTCGACAGGCCTCGAGGACGTTGAGCGTGCCCTTCACGGCCACGTCGAAGAACGTGTCCGGGGCCTCCTTGGTGGTCGCGAGCTGCACCACCGCGTCGGCTCCGGCGACGACCTCGGCAACCGCGCGGGGGTCGGTGATCGAGCCGTGGATGCTCTCCACGCCCTCGGCCTCCACCGGCGTCCTGTGCACCAGCGCGCGCACGGTCATCCCGCGTTCGAGCATCAGCGGGACGAAGTGCCGCCCGAGCTTCCCGGATGCGCCGAAGACTGCGACGGTGCGAATCTCCATCGGCTACCCCTCCTGAGGCATCGAACGCAGCGTCTTCGTCAGAGTTCGAAGATGACCTTCAGCGCCTCGCGGGCCTCGATCAACTCGAAGCCGCGGCCGATCTGCGCGGGCGCGAGGCGGTGGCTGATGAAGCGAGCCGGATCGATGCGACCGTCGAGCGTCGCCTTCACGAGTTCGTCGTGGCTGAGGCTCTCGTCGGTGCCGCCGGGGCCCAGGCGCGGGTCGTCGGGAAGTGGCTCGGCGGCCTGCTCGCTGGTGCGCGCGGCGTAGGGGCCGAGCACGCCATCGGGGGCCAGCGCGGCCAGCGCTCCGATGGTCACCTCGCGCGAGCCGGTGGTCTCACACACCGCATCCGCCGGCCCGGCCAGCGCGTCCATCGCCGCCTGCGGCCAGCCGTCCCGGCGGGTGTCCACGTAGGCGTCGGCGCCGAAGTCCTCGACTTCTCCCGCCGCCTCGGGCCGCCGCCCCGCGACGACGATCCCGCCGGCGCGGATCGCGTTGCGCGCGAGGTAGATCGCTGCGAGGCCGACAGGCCCGTGGCCGGTGACCAGCAGGCGGCCGCCCATCCGCACGCCGATCGATCGCAGGTAAGAGAGGACCTCCTTGAGCGTGATGAGCACGACCGCCTCCGCGGGCGGGATCCCGGGCGGAACCACCTGGTGGCCCACGTGCACGCGCGGCCCCGGAGGCGAGCCGTCCTCCTCATGGGCGAGGCGGTCGCTCACGAAGCCGAACTCCGCCATCCCGCCCCAGTACGAGCCGAAGCCCTCCAGCGCGAGCATCGGGCGCAGCACCCGGTCGCCCTCCCGCAGGTAGCGGCAGCCCGGCCCCAGCGCAATGACCTCGCCGACGGCCTCGTGGCCGAGCAGGAAGGGGCAGTTGTCCTCGGTCGCGCCCATCAGCACGCAGTCGCGGATGTGAAGATCCGTCGCGTTGCAGATGCTGAACGCGGTCGTGCGCACCAGCGCCTCGTGAGGCCCCGGTTCGCGCGGCTCGGGCACCTCGCGCCAGACGGCCTCGCCACACCGCTCGACCACCACCGCCCTCATCGCGACCACTCCAGCACCACGCCGAGACACTCCATCGGGTGGAAGACCGCGAGGTCGTACGCGGCCTGGCACTGCTCCGCCGGGAAGCGATGCGTGATCAGCGCGCCCGCGTTGAAGGAGCCGTCGGCGATCATCTGCAGGGTCCGCGGCTGCGTTCCGCCCGTCGAGCAGGGGAAGTGCATCGTGACCTGCCTGCCATGCGCGGTGTTGAAGTCGAAGGCCACGCGCCCGGGATACCAACCCTGCCAGACGACCCTGCCCTTCGGCGCGGCGAACTGCAGCGCCACGTCCGTGACATCGCCCGACTGCGTGGCCTGCGTCGCAACCTCAAACCCCGGCAGGCCGCGCTCGTCAAGCCACGCCCGCACCTCCGTTTGCTCGGTGAACGCTTCGACGCCGAGGTCGCGGAGGACCTGCGCCCGGTCCTCCGCGAGGTCCAGGCCCACCACCGTCGCGCCGTCGGCCATCGCGCACTGCGCGTGGGCGAGCCCGACGAGGCCAAGGCCGATCACCAGCACGGTGTCATCGGGCGTCACGCCCGCGGTGTTGACGCCGTGCCGCCCCGTCCCCCACAGCGTGCACAGCGACGCCTCCTCATCCGCGACGCCCTCGGGCATCGGATGGACGCCGGAGGCGTTCGCCACCACGCGGCTGCAATGCGTCCCCCAGACAATCTGCAGGTCCTGCTCGATGAGGTCGCCGGCCACCGATGTGACCGCGACGCGCTGCCCCTCACGCAACCCCTCCACGCCGTCGCCGGCCCACTCCACCACGCCCGCGCCCTGGTAGCCGGTGATCAGCGGGAAAGTCCCGTTGTGCGTGCGGATGCCGCGGAGGATCGAGCCCTCGGTCCCGGCGCTGATGCCGGAGACGTTCATCCGGACCACGACCTGCTCGGGCCCCGGATCGCCCCAGCTCACGTCGAGCAACTCAGCCGTGTCGGCCTTCGTGAAGCAGACGGCCTTCGCGTCGATGGCCATCGCAAGCCCTCCCTCGCCCGTCATCGTCTCGCCCGATGCTTCGCCGCCCGCGCGGAGGGACCTGCCCGGCAGAGGGCGAAGCTTCAACATGCCGAGGATGATCGATGGGAGGTAGGTGCGATGGACTTCCAACTTCGCCCCGCAACCGCCGGTGACGCGGAGGAGATGCTGGAGACGCAGGCCGCCGCCTTTGAGACCGAGCAGGGCACGCTCCGATGGGAGGGCGCCCGCCACTTCTGCTTCGACCGCACCGCGGAGCACGTGGTGATGGTGGACGAGGACGATCGCGTGGCCGGGTTGATACACATCGGCGACCACACCATCCAGGTGGGCGGATGCGCCGTGCGCAAGGCCGACGTCGGGCACGTCGCGATCCGGCCCGAGCTTCAGGGACAGGGCCTCGGCACGCTGATGATGCGCGAGACCATCGCGTGGCTTCGCGCGCAAGGCTACCACCTCTCCCGGCTCGGCGGTCGAGTGAGCTTCTACGCTCGCTTCGGCTACGAGCCCTTCCCGCGGCGCTTCGTCGAGATCCACCTGCAGCCGATCAAAGTCGGCGGAACGCCGCTTCCCGCGCGCGAGGCATACGCCGATGCGGGCGAGTGGCCCGGCGAGGTGCGTCCCTACGATCCGTCCCGCGACTTCGAGGAGCGCGCGCGGCTGCGCCTCGAGTTCGACGGAGGCCGCTCAGGCGCGATGCCCCCTCCGACGCACGCCGAGCCACCGCGTCATCCCGCGCCGCCCGATCCGAAGGCGATGCACTGGGTCTACGAGCGCGAGGGCGAGGTGCTCGGCCTCCTTCACGCGGTCGAGACGCCCGTGGAGAGCGTCGGCGAGGAGTCTCTCTTCACGATCGCGGATTTCGCGTACGTCCCGGACTTCCCCGATGCGGCCGGGGCACTCATGCGCACGCTCCTCGCACGCATCTGCCACCACGAGCCTGCGCGCGTGACCTCGCGCCTGCCCTTCGACGAGGCGCTTGCGGAGGCGCTGCAGCGTGCCGAGGTGCCCTTCAACCGCGTCGAGCGCTACGAGGCGATCGCAAGCAACATGATCCTCGTGCTCGACCTCGCCAATACGCTGGAGGCCGTCGCACCGGAGCTTGAGCGCCGCATCGCCGGCAGCCTCGTGGCCGATTGGTCGGGCGGCGTTGAGCTGGCGATCCCGCACCGGGGCGCCTGCCGCCCGGACGATCCCACTCAGACCACCGCGGGCAAGGCGCTGCCCGGCGAGGCCTGCCGGCTGATGATCTCGGGGGGCGAAGTGAAGGTGGCGGCAGACCCCGGCCGGGTGGACCTGCAGATCGAGTTGACGCAGGCACAGTTCTTGAAGGCGCTCTTCGGCATCGCGGCGCTGATGGAACTGCCCTGCGTGCGCACACTCGACCTCTCCCCCACCGAGCGGGGCCTGCTCGACGCGCTCTTCCCGCGCGCGCAAGCCGGCTCCGGGCCGTGGGGATGACGCACCATGCCGGGGGCAGGTCCACGCTCCCGCCTGCACCGTCCGATCGGACAGCACGGAGGGGACGATGATATGACCCGTACGATGGCTCTCACGCTGCTCATCACACTCACCGCCGCGGCGGTCGCGCTCGCCGGACCGTCCGGAGCGGAGCGCGTGTACATCGCCCCGCCGGTTGCCGGGGCCGCCACGCGTACGCCCGACGGCCTCGCAGATCTGCCCGCGATGCAGCCGTTCCTCGCCCCATCCGGGACTGAGGCGGCGGTGCAGACCCGCGCGTGGGCGCTGCAGGGCGCAGAGGCCCTTGAGATTGTCGTCGAGTGCATGGAGCCGCGGATGGACACGCTCGTCGCCGAGCATCAGCCCGCGGACGGCGATGTGCGCGTCTTTACCGACGACTGCGTCGAAGTGTTCATCGCGCCCACCGGCTCCCAGGACGACTACTTCCACCTCGCCGCCAATGCGCTCGGCGCCACCTTCGATGAGCGCGTGAAAGACACGTCGTGGGATGGCGAGTGGACAGTCGAGGCGCATCGGCAGGATGACCGCTGGTGGCTGCGGATCACCGTCCCGTGGGCGACGGTCGATGCCGCGCCCGTCGCCGGAGCGATGTGGTCGCTTAACATCAGCCGACAGCGCCACGCCGGTGGCGAACTGCAGCTCAGCTCGTGGTCGGATGCGGGCACGAACTTCCACCATGTCGCCCGCTGGGGACGCCTGCTGCCCGTCGGCGACACCGCCGCTGTGCTCGACCGCCACGTGCGCCAACCGTGGGCCGAGCGCGTCGGCGATCTTATCACGCGCGCGGAGATCGACGCGCAGATCGTGCGGCGCCTCCACGCGGCGCTCTCGCCGTTGCAGGAGAGCCTCGCGCCGGTCTTCGCCTCGCTGGAGGCCGGCGGACCGGACTCCGCCGATGAGCTGTCGGCGCTGCTGGTGATCGGCGAGGCGGGCCTGGGGCGCCTCGAAGATCTGGAAGAGGGCCTCGGCGAGGCCATCCGCGGACGGGAGGTCGCGCGGCAGATCCGCCGCATGGCGGGAGGCCGGGTGCTCGTGGCATGGCCGGTGACGGCAATCACCAACCGTCGCATCATGCCCGTCCCCGAGCCGCCCGAGCGCCTCGGCGGCGCCATCCGCATGAGAGCCTGCCGGGGAGAGTTCGCTCCGGCGTCATTCGTCGTCTACTCCATCGATGAGGAGATGACGGTGCTGCCGGTGCTCAGCGACCTCGACGGCCCGGGCCTCGGTCTGCGCGCCCGGCACTTCGAGATGCACGCCGTCAAGCGCTGGTACCAGGCCGGCGAGGGCGGGACGCGCTTCCCCTTCAGGGAGGAGGGTGTGCGCGCGCTGGTGCCGGAGTTGCTGCTCAAAGATGACACGCTCGTACGAGTCGATCATGACATGCGCGAGAACTACGTGAAGCTGCGCCGCGAGGAGGGCGATGAGTACCTCTGGATCTCCTTCCCACGCCCGGACGACGCCCGCCGCGACCCCTACGGCCGAGCCAATCTGACCGATGAGCCGATCCACGACGCGAAGGAGCTTCAGCCCGTCACCATCCCCGCCGACACCGCGAAGCAGTTCTGGCTCACCGCCCGTGTGCCGAACTACGCGCCCGCGGGCGTCTACCGTGGAGAGATCGAGGTACTCGCCGGCGAGAAGGTCGTTGAGACGCTCGATCTCGAGCTTGAGGTGCTGCCCTTCGACCTTGAGGACAACCCGCTCGAGTCGAGCGTGTACTTCCACTGGGGCATCGATCTGATCGATGAGCCCGGTTCGCTCGAGTTCTACCGCCGCAGCCCCTCGCAGTACCGTGCGGAGCTGCGGAACCTGCTCGATCACGGCGTGGACAACCCGACGATGGGCGTCCGCCACGAGAGCGGGAAGCTGCCCGTGGCGCTGCTGCTGCGCAGGCAGGTCCGCATGGCGAACGACAACCTTTACTACCTTACGGCCCGCGCCGACAGCGACAGTGAGACGGTCCGCGAGATCATTGACCTCGCCCGCGAGTTCGGCTTCGAGCACGTGTACTTCTACGGCCGCGATGAGGCGAAGGGAGACGCCCTCCGCGCCCAGCGCGAGGACTTCGAGCGCATTCACCGGCTCGGCGGGAGAGTCTTCGCGGCCGGCTACCACGCCGAGAGCTTCCCGATCGTCGGCGACCTCAAGGACCTGCTCGTAAGCTGGGGCGACCCCTCGCCCGAGATCGCCGCGGACTGGCACTCGCAGGGCGGCAAAGTCTTCAGCTACGCGAACCCCCAGTCCGGGCTCGAGGAGCCGGAGACCTACCGCCGCAACTACGGGCTGCTGCTGGCGGTCAACAACTACGACGGCGGGATGACATACTGCTACTACCACGGCTGGAACGACTTCTCCGGCGAGCGCTACCGCCAGCACAACTTCGTCTACCCCACGATGGACGGCGTCATCGACACCGTGCAGTGGGAGGGCTACCGCGAGGGCATCGACGACCTGCGCTATCTCGCGACCCTGCGCCGGGCCATCGAAAAGGCACACGAGGCCGGAGGCGGCCGCGCCCGCCTCGCCGACCGCGCGCAGCGGTTCATCGACGAGATGGACGTCGCCGGCGACCTCAACGAGCTTCGCAACACGATGATCGACTGGATCCTGCGACTGCGAGAGTAGTGAGGCCGGGAAGCAGGCGACGCCGCCCCGCGACCGATCGCGTCGAGAGGAGGTGGCAGCGGGTCATGGGCCGCATCTGCACCGCTGCCGCACGAGCAACGATCCTTGGGATGATCGTCGGCATGGTGACCGCGGCCGTCGCCGGCCTCCTCGGTGGGCGATTCGGTCTCGGCACCGTCGCATTCACGATCGTGTTCTACCTGGCTCCACCCACTGGCGCGGCAATCGGGGCGTTCGAGGCCTCGGTCGCTCTCGACCGCCGCGCGTTGAGGCCTCTGCGAGCGGCTGCGGTCGCCGGTGCGTTTGTCATCATCTGCGAAGTGGGGATGGTCCTCGTTGCGTGGTGGCTGGAGAGCGCATCGCCGGGCACGGCGAATGCCTGGCTCGCGCCGACGGCCCTGCTCGCCCCGGTTGTCCCGGCGGTGCTGCTCTCGGCCACCGGTCGGATACTGTCGCGTCGTGAGACCGAAGACGAGGAGAACCGGGCCCCCGCCCGCGCGTGGCAGACCGCGGCAATCGTTGTGTGCGGCGCCCTGCTCGGCCTGCCACTGGGCTTCTCTGGCGCGATGAGCATCGGCATGCTCTACGCAGAATCGATCGGCACCTGCTCGATCGGCGCGATCGGACATGCGATGCTCGCCGTGCTGCTGGGGCCGCTGATCGGGGCGTGGATGGGCCGCTGGACCGCGGCCAGGTGGGGTCATCTGCTCTTCAGGAGCCTGCCGTAAGCATCGGTCGAAGCGCCGTTCGGCGGATCCCGCGCCCGCCCCGGAGGCCGTCGAGGCGGACGGTGTCAGGGACGCGGAGAGCGGGCCCAGACGGCTTCGCCGGGAGGTCATGCGCATGGACTCAACCACCAGGCGAGAGATCGGCTCGGTCTTCCTCGTTGCGGCGGCGGCGGGTCTGCTCAGTCCCGCGATCCTCATGCCGCTGGCCTTCGTCGTCGGGATGGCCCTGATGATGCTGGGAGGAGGCGACATGATCGGTCTCCTGGTGACTGTCACCGCAGCGATCTTCGGGCCGGCCGTCGTGGCCGCCGTCGCCGCGCTCGTAGTGCTGCGCGGAATACGCCGGGCGGGGACTCCTCTGCGCGTGTTGGTCGTCCTGATCGTGTTGGTGGCTTTCGGCGCACCCCAATTCGGACTCGCCGGCCTGCGGCTCGATGAGATCGGCCCGGGCATCGACTCCTGGTGGGTGCTGGTGCTGGGCTGCCCCATCTCCGGCGCCTTCGTAACCGCGGTGATCGGCCTGATTGTGCGCGCCACCGCGCGACGGACCTGAGCATCGGCATTCCCCCACCCTGGCCGGCCGGCGCATCGGGTAAGCAAAGAGACGCCCGGCGGCTGCGACGCGCGGAAGGTCCCTCGCACCTGCGGCGGGAAACACCCGGTGGGTGATGCCACGATGGCCGATCAGACCGACACTCAGATAACCAACGCCGACCTCGCGGCGGTGTGCCGCCAGTTCTCGACGCTCACGAAGGCGGACATCAACATCCTCGAGATCCTCGAAACCCTCCGCGCGCAGACCTCCAACGCGCTGCTTCGCGAGGTGCTCGACCAGGTCCAGCAGGATGTCGAGATGGGCCACACGCTCGCGACGTCCTTCAGCCGCTACCCGAACACATTCAGCCCGTTCTTCATCACGATGATTCGCGAGGGTGAGCTTGAGGGCGAGATGGACCGGGTCTTCGATGATCTCGCCGACCACTTTGAGACGCGCCTTGGGGCCACCCCCGACGGGCGCAGGCCCGCCCGCGCCGGGCTCTTCGACTGGGAGGCCGCCGCCTCCGCATTCCAGTGGATCTTCATCTGGCTGTGCGCGCTCGGAGCCGCCTGCGCCCTCGGCGCGGGGCTCATCTGGTATGCCACGGCCGGCCCGGACGGTGGCATCGGCCTGCCCGGTGACCGCATCGCCAACATACTTATCTTCATCGGCGTCATCCTCGGCCTCGGCGTGCTGCTCTTCACGCGAGGACGCAAGAGGCGGTAGCAATTCTCCCCCGGGGGCCTGTGGCATGACCGTCATCCCTGACACCGAGAAGCACCGCGATCGACTCCTGCAGGCGATGGATGAGGCCGAGCCCTCCATCGACGAGCGCAGGGCGCGCTGGCGCGCGTTCTGGGATATGCGGCAGCCCCCCGAGCGACCGATGCGCGCGGCCGCCGCGGGCGACGTCCGCATGGCTGAGCAGCACATCTTCGAGCACCGCGTGGCGCGGTTTATTGCGACCGCCCCCGACCTTGTGCGCGACTGCCCGGATTACGTCCCCGTTCTCAGCACCACCGTCAGCGCCCACCAGCAGGCCTCAGCATTCGGCTGTGAGACGTTCCTGACCGATCCGGACGGGAGCATCTGGTCGAGGCCGCTACTGCAGCGGTACGACCCCGACGCCGCGCTGGGGCTGGAGCTTCCCGCCGTGAGTGCCGGCCTGCAGGGCGCGAGCATCGAGCTTGCGCGCGAGACCGAGCGTTTCTTCGATGGCCGCGTCGGCACGCGCATCCCCGACATGCAGGGCCCGCTGGACGTCGCCGGGCAGGTCCTCGGGCCGGAGCATCTGCTGCGCATGCTCATCGAGCATCCGGACGCGGCACGCCATGTCATCGGCCTCGCCACGCAGCTTCTGATCGACTTCTACCGGGCGATGGAGGCGGAGGTCACCGAGCTTGTCGGCCCTCACTGCCCGCCCGGCCTGTGGTGCCCCCCGGAGCTGGGCAATGCCGTCAGTGAGGACTACGCGCCGCTGGTGTCGCGCGCGATGTACGAGGAGTTCTCTCTGCCATACATCCAGCGCATCGCCGACGAGACCGGAGGGCTCTTCATCCACTGCTGTGGCGAGTTTGAGCACACCTGCGAGAGCATGGCGTCGATCGAGGGTCTCACCGGCATGAACCCGGCGATCCCGGTGCTGGACTGGCCGCAGTTCGCGGCGGCATTCGCGGACGTGTGCGTGCTCGCCCCGAGCAGGAGCATCGGGGCCGAGCGATGGCCGGAGATGGCCAGCTTCCACCAGTACCTCCTCGACAACACCCCTGAAGGGGCGCACCTCGTGTTGCCGTAGACGCCAGAGAGACCGGACCGGCGCCTTCCCCCGCCGGCTCAGCCGCTCTGCCGGGTACGCTCGACCTTCCCGTCGAGCACCTCGCTGATCGGGTCGCCGTCCTGCGCGGACAGCCCGACGTGCAGGTGCTGACGCCAGCCCTCGGCGTACTCCACCGATGAGTCGCTCATGCGGGCGACGTCCCGAGCCATCTCCTTCATCGCGTCGAGGTAGGCGTCCTTGCCCTGCGAGACATCCAGCCAGTTCTTCTGCGACTTGTGCTCGCGGAGCATGGCCGCCTTGACGTCCATCTTCTCGGTGACATCAACCAGCAGCGAGGGGATGATCGGGGTGCGCATCGGATCGAGATTCCCCAGCGGCTGGGCGTGGTAGAGGTAGACGTCCTGGAAGGTGCGGTCCTCGCGGGGGATCGACAACCAGTTGCGCATCCCGCGGGTGAAGCAGGCGCTGACCATGAGGCGGCTGGTGTTGGTGTGGTCCTCCATGTAATCCTGCGGCGACTGCGTGAGGACGATGTTCGGGCGAATCTGCCGCACCCGCGCGGTCACGCGGCGCAGCAGCTCCTCCTCGTAGAAGATCTCGATGTCATTGACAAGGCCGCGGTGGTACTCCGCGCCGATGAGGGCCGCGGCGTTGCGGGCCTCGCGCCCGCGGATGCGGATGATCTCCTCATGCGTGTGTTCGGCGGTGCCGCAGTTCCCGTTGCCGATGGTCATGATGTGCAGTTCGTAGCCGGCGTCGCCGAGCAGCGCCAGCGTCCCGGCCATCAGGAACTCGACGTCATCGGGGTGCGCGCCGACCGCGAGAGCGACCTTCTTCTCGGACATGGCTATCGTCTCCAGAGGTATCAGTGGATGCGACGCGAGGGGTATTCGCGCGGGAATGCGGTGTCTCCTCCCCTCAGCCGTTGACGTTGTGGCCCCGGTGCCCTCGTCGGAGGCCGTGTCGTCGTCTGCAGAGGGGCGGAGCGCCGGTGCATGTCCCAGTCAGGCCCGTCCGGGTATCGCCTGATGGAGGAGCGCGGGCCCATCCGGCGAACTATCGCCACCGCCGCGGGAGATCGACGCGAACTGCGCCTCAGCGCGAAAGGGGCCCCCCCTCAATGAATATCGGCTTCGCATCCGCCAACATCACTCCCAGCTACGGGATGGAGGTCCCGGGCGGGATGAGCAAGCGTTTCACGAAGGGCGTCCACGACGAGCTTCAGGCCGACGCCTGCGTGCTCGATGACGGCGAGCAGACCGTCGCGCTGGTCGGCGTTGACGCGCTCTCGATCAAGCACTCGGTGGTCGAGCGCGCCCGCGAGATCATCTTCGACGCGGTCGGCATCGTGCCCGAGCACGTCATGTGCGGCGCCTCGCATACACACGCGGGCGGCCCCGCCGCGGATATCTTCGACTCGCTCTCCGATCCGGAGTACCTCACGCACATGTCGCGGCAGATCGCGACCGCGGTCATCGACGCGAATCGCCTCAAGGAGGACCTGCAGATCGGCGTCTCGATCGGCGAGGTCACGGGCGTGGCGCACCCGCGCCGCTGGATCATGAAGGACGGCACCCAGCGCTCCCACCCGCGGGCGGATCAGCCGGAGATGGACCACCCGCATGGCGAGCTTGACGAATCCTGCAACGTCGTCGGGGTGGCGGACGCCCAGGGCATCCCCCGCGGCTGCGTGGTCAACTTCACCTGCCACGGGACGACCGGCTGGGGCTCGGGCTACGCCTCCGCGGACTGGATCGGGTACTTCCGCCAGTGCCTCAAGGGCGTCTTCGGCGAGGACTTCGGCGTGGTCTTCCTGCAGGGCGCGTGCGGTGACGTCACGCAGGTGGACAACACCGCCGATGACGACTACGTGCAGTCGGGGCCGATCGCCGCGCGCCGGGTCGGAGGCTCCGTCGCGGGTGAGACGCTCAAGCAGCTCGTGCAGATGCGCTTTGCCGGGAGCCTGCCGGTGGCGGGCAGGCGCGTGCAGATCGAGCTGGAGCCGCGCCGCCCGACCGAGGAGCAGCTCCGGTGGGCGCGCGAGCACACGGGTGGCAGCGAGGTGAACGGGAACCGCTGGGGCACCAGCGGGGTCTGGTCGCGCGAATGGCTCAACCTCGCGAAGATGAACGAAGACGAGCTGACGGTGCCCTGCGAACTGCAGGCGATCAGCATCGGTGAAACGGCCTTCGCGAGCAACCCCGGCGAGTTCTTCTGCTCACTGGGGATGGACATCAAGCGCGGCAGCCCCTTCGCGAACACATTCGTGGTGGAGCTGGCGAACGGCTCGATCGGCTACGTCGTGACCGAGGACGCCTATGAAG
>JBMNNW010000013.1:0-64448 GCA_050942735.1 Armatimonadota bacterium | reverse complement strand
CGGTCCTCCAGCACGACCTGCCACTGCTCGGCTCGCTCGATGCACACATGTCAGTATTCGCAAACCTATACACGAGTACCTCCCCCACCACCAAAAAACTTGCACAGCTAAAACCGATGCTGCTGGCGCGAACGTCGCCTTCGTGGACGGACACGCGAAATGGGTGAAGGTCCCGGGCCCGGATGAGATGACCGAGGGGCAGCCCTATAACATTCCGGGCCTTCGTTTCCGCCCATAGGCGATCGCCCGGCTACTCGTCCGCCTTCCCGGAGCCGTGAGCGGAGAGGCGAACGGGTGTGCCCGCGGGCGTGCAGCGAGCAAAGGCGTTCAGAGGAGTGAAGTTCAGATGCACGCACACTGGATGGCTCTCGTGGTCGCACTCGTCGCGATCATTCTCAGCCCGGCGGAGGCCCCGGCGCAGACGCACTACCTCGCACCGGACGGCGATGACGCCGCTGCAGGCACCGAGCAGGCCCCGTGGCGCAGCCTCGAGAGGGCCTCCGAGGCGCTCGCGCCCGGCACGACGCTCGTGTTGATGCCCGGCGAGTATCCGGGCACCCTCGCGATCTCCGCCCAGGCGTCTGCCGACGCGCCGGTGGTGGTGAGGGCCGCGGAGCGCCGCACCGCACGCCTGACCTCCGACGGCGATGGTGGCTTCGCGGTGAGCATCAACGGCGCCGCTCACGTGCGCCTGGAGGGCCTGTGGTTGCGGCCCGACCCGGTGAATGGACGCTGGCTGCTGGCCGCCGACACCTCTCACCTGAGCATCGAGGACTGCCTCATGGAGAAGGCCGGCGCCGGACTCCCGCTGCAGATCGAGGGCTGCAAGCAGCTCCGAATCATCGACAGCGTCATCCGCGAGCATTACGGCGGCAACATGGCTCGCATCGCCGAGAGCACGCGCGTGCTGATCGAGGGCTGCTCGATCACCCGGACCGGCCACTGCCCCCTGCAGCTCTTCCCAGACGGCTCCAACAGCTACGTCGTGCTCCGCGGGAATGTCTTCCACAGCGGCTGGGGCCGCAACTTCGCGCTCCGCGAGGTCGAGCACATTCTCTTCGAGCACAACGTCGTCACCAACGCATTCAACAGCGGCCGCTCCGCAAGCTCCTACGCCAAGTTCTGGCCGACGCCGGGGATCTTCCGCTTCAACCGAGTCTTTCACAACCACGGCGGGGCCCTCAACGCCGAGCAGTGCCGCAACGCCCGCTATTACAACAACGTCTTCGATCACAACGCTCACGACGGGCACAAGGTCTCCGGAGCGGAGGGCCGCGTCGAGAACGTCGTCTTCGCGAACAATGTCTTCAGCCGAAACGACCAATACGGATCGCACAGGCAACTTCAGCTCGGCGGCGGCACCGCCGAGCAGGTCCGACTGATCCACAACGTCTTCCATGCTCCCCACGAGGGCCTGCCGCTCGTGCAGGACTACGGCGCACGCTTCACCCTCGAGGCGCTTGCGGCCGAGCACGGAGAGCGCTACCGGGGCAACCTCGAGGTCGAGCCCGGCTTCGCCGACCCCGCACTCTACGACCACGCGCTGCGCGACGACAGCCCGCTGCGCGACGCCGGCGCTCCACTGACACACGCGGTCGGCGCCGGGGAGGGAACCCGGCTGGCGGTCACCGACCCCTGGGGCTTCTACGACGGCTACGGGATCGAGGGCGAGCAGGGCGATCTGATCGCGGTGGGCGATCCGGGGCGGACCGCCCGCGTCGTTGAGGTCGATCATCAAGCGGGCGCGCTCGTGCTCGATCGCGTCCTGAGCTGGAGCGACGGCGATCCCGTGAGCCTGCCGTGGTCTGGCGAAGCGCCCGATATCGGGGCCTTCGAGCACGGGGCGGACGGCAGGGCGAGCGTGCAGGTGGTCGCCGAGCCATTCGAGGCGCGCCCCGGCGAGCGTGTTACCCTCCGGGCGATCGTCCACGGCAACGCCGCGCCGCGGGAGGTCCGCTGGCAACTCGGCGATGGAACGCTCGCCGTGGGGTTTGAGGTCACGCACAGCTACGCCGAGGAGTACGACTACCCGATCCGCGTCCGCGTGGTCGATGAGGACGGCCGGGTGCATCGAGGCGCGGGGTATGTGGTAGTCGCGGAGACAGTCGATCCGTCGCAGCCGCTCGTGCATACCACGTGGGATCGGGACGACGACAGCGCGTGGTGGCTGTGGAAGAGCTATCGCCCCTTCCCCGCGCGCTATCAGGATCGCGTGGACGCGGAGACCGGGCGCGGCCACCGACACGTGGTCGCTCCGGAGGATCGCGGCTGGCTGCCCGCTCAGATCCACCCAATCGGCTGGGACATAGACCGCTACCCGCGAGTGCTGATTCGCTACCGGGTAGGCGAGGGCACGCCGATCTCGATCGAACTGCGGGCATTCAGCGGCCCGAGCCTGATCGCTGCGGCGAGCCCGGCCGCGTCCGTGAGTGAGGATCGCTGGCTCACCGGCGATCTGTTGCGCGATGACGAGCAGTGGCATGAGCTTGCGATCGACGCGCGAGTGATCCGGGAGATCAATCCGGAGGTGCAGGTGCTCGAGGGGCTGCGGATCGGCGCCGCACCCCGCGAGAACGTGAAGGAGGGCCATTGGTACGAACTCGATGAGGTGATCATCGGCCCCTGAGGCGATGACGGCACCTTAACGGCAGGAGCGCGGACGCGGCTCACGATGAGGCCACCGCGATCGGAGCGATGCAGGGAAGCGTGCATCAGATGCCACCGCCGGGCCACGGTGCTTCCCGGAGCCTGTACCGGGCGTCGGATTGTTTCAGGTCATCCGCGCAGCCGGTCTGAGTGTGGCGCTCATTCAGGCTGGATGAAGAAGTTGTCGAACCAGAACTTCTGCCCCTCGGCCTCCCGCCAGTTCGTGTAGAAGATGAACTGCCGCAGGTGCTGCAGTTCGGGGTAGGCCTCCCGCATCTGCCGCACATCGATCTCGACTGTGTGCCACCGGCCGTCATCCGTCAGCGAGTAGGCGTCAAGGTCGTCGTAGCGCGTCGCGCGCGTCGGTGTCCCGCCGAGCGTGAAGCCGCTCGGCCGATCCGGCGCCGAGAAGGTCGCCCTGATGCAATCCGGGGCGCCGCGCTGAGCGAACAGTTCCGTCAGTCGCTCCAGCACGCGGTCGCCGGGATGCTGCTCTGGCGGCAGCCTCCGCTCGATCAGCCGGCAACTCAACGATCGCGGCATTGCCACACCGAGGTGAGGCGCGCGGGGGACGCGCGCCTCGCTCACGTCCGTCCTCGGCAATCCCGCACTCGTCGGCCTGCTCGAGTATGACGGCGAGCCTGTCGAGGCTCCACACTACCCCCGCCGCGGACCGGTCCATCTGAGGGTGTAGCGCATCTGCTGCTTCGCCTCACGCTCAGCTTCCGCCCAGAGTTCGTCTGGATCGTAACGGGCTCGCTTGCGGGCTTCCTCACACATGCGCAAGAGCGCCGGCATGGCGATGATGTTGTACAGCAGGCCCGCCTCCAGGGACAGACTCAGGCACGCATCGAGATGCTCCTGCGCCTCGTCGAGGTCTCCGCGGTAGAAGGCGAATATCGCCATGTCGGCCTCCCACCCCTGCCGCAGCATTGGGGGGCCGTGTCGCCAGGGCTCGAGCTCGGTCGCGAGGCGCTCCGCCCGGGCCCACTGCCCGTCCGCGACCGCCCCCGGCAGGAGAATAGCCACGGTCGCCGGATCCCTGCCGACGGAGTCGAGATGGCGGTCGACGTCGGGCCACAGGGCCTCGCGCAGGTCCGCCGACGCAGGTGCGGGGATGAGCATGAAGGCCATGACGAAGATCTGAGAAGCTATCCATGCATTCCCCCGCTCCTCAGCAGCACGCGAGAGGTCGAGCAGGTCGGCAACCGGCACGGTCGTCTGCATGCACATGGCGCCATCGAATATCCGAGACAGCCGCTGCATCATGGGCGTCAACGACGATCCGATGCCGCCTTCTCCGAAGCAGTCCTCCAGAAACCGAAGGTTCGCCGCGGCATGCCCGGCGGCCAGCCCGGGGCGGCAGCTCGCCTCGCAGTACCAGCGCATGGTGTCGCGGGTGAGGGCTAACGCCACCTGCTGCCGCCGGTGCTGGGAGCCGGGTCTCGCGGGCTCGACATCGCGACCGACTTCCCGTTCGAGGGAGTCAAGCCGGGCCACCAGCTCCACCGGGCTCTGCGATGCGGGTGCACGCGGCCAAACACCCGGCGATTGCTCGGCCAGCTCGTCCACGTCGGGAAGCTGCGCGAACTCCTCGGCGATGAACAGGTCGGGGTAATGGCGGTCGAGGACGGCGGCGAAGACCGCGCGGCGCACATAGCCGATCTCGGGCTCGCTCATATCGTGCCGGCGCATCACCGCCAGCAGCCCGTCCAGCTCCTCGGTGCTCGCCGGCGGCTGGCCCTTCTCCCACGCGCGCACCACCGCCTCGGTCACGCGCTCATGGCCGCACATCGCGTCCACCGCGAGGGCCAACTGCGCACGGCTCAGGCCCGCCCACTCCCAACGCCAGCGGCGCAGGAAGGTCCCCAGGGCACGGGATGGATTCATCACAATCACCCCGCCCACAAAGGGTGATAAAAGAATATCACCCGCGAGGACAGCTGAAACAGTATGGTTGAATCCTTCTATGAAGCGCCACACTTCACCTGCTGCTCGGAGTGATGAATTCTTCTGGCGCCCAACGGCGGGGAGGGCCGGGCAGCGACGACGGTGAGCGAGCGATGAGCGACCGGCAGGCGGCCCTCTGCTTGGATCTTGCGGGGACCTCCCGCATCGCCTGCACCCGGCAGCTCTCCCGATGCGGCGAGCAGGTCTTCACGCTGCGCCCGGACGGCAGCGACCTGCGCGCGCTCACCGGCGGCCCCGGCGAGGGCGACAACTGGGGACCGGCGTGGCACCCCGACGGCCGCAGCATCTGCGTCACCTCCAACCGCACCGGCCATGCCGTCCTCTGGCTCCTGGCGCGCGACGGCTCTGACCAGCGACAGCTCACCGGCGCGGCGGAGGCCGAGGACTACGAGCCGTGCTGGGCGCCCCACGGCATGACCATCGCCTTCGCGCGCGGCGACCATCACGCCGACGATCTCTGGCTGCTCGATGTCCCATCAGGGCAGGCGCGCCCGCTCACCCGCGAGCAGCGGCTGGACGTCTCACCGGCGTGGTCGCCGGATGGCCGCTGGATCGTCTTCCGCCGCGCATTCGGCCGCCCGCCCGGCCTCTACATCATTCCCGCGAAGGGCGGCCAGGCGCGCATGCTGATCCCGGGCACACACGCGAGTTGGGCCCCCGACGGCGCGCGCCTCGCCTGCGCGAACGGGCCCTCGCTGATGCTGCTGAGCGTGGACGCGGAGGGACGGCCGACGGGGCGGGCGCGCCCGGTGGTGTGCGCGGCGGAGATGTTGGTGGGGGCGTCTTCGTGGTCTCCGGACGGATCCACGCTCGTGTTCGGGGCGCGAGTGACGGACGCAAACGGGACCCGAGAGCGGCTGATGATTGTGGCCGCGGCGGGCGGCGAGCCGCGCGATCTGGCGGCAGGCTCCCAGCCGAGCTGGTCACCGTGGCTGGATTGAGACCAGAATCGACCCGGCACCGTGCCGGGCTGAGATAGACGCAAGGAGGCGAGACCGGTGAGAACGCTGGCGGTGACAGTGTCAGAGGTGCTTCTGGCTGTTGCAGTCGTCGCGGGGCTGCTCGCGTGGATGTCCGGGGTCTCACTCGATGAGTTGGAGGGCTGGATTAGCCTTGAGAGAGGCGCAGGTTGCTCGGTGGAGTACGACGTGATGCCTCTCGGGTGGGGCGCAGGGAGTAGAGTCTGCGGAATCAGTGACGATGGCTGGGTATTCGGAGCCGGGCGTACCCCCCGGCTTCTCCGTCGGCGGCGACGGTCTGGGGACCGGATGCACCGGCATCGCTGCGCCTGGGCCCGATGCAGGGTTGGGCGGTGGGGCATGGTTGTTTCGGTCGTGTCGTTATGAACGTCCACCGCCGGAGCGGAGGACGGCGCTCCATGAGCGCCGTCACGGTGTTGCCGGATGGGAAGCAGGTGGATCTCGAGATTCCCGATCCGTCCTGGTGGTCCCGAGCCTGCGGCGCCAACCTTGCGGGTGCCACGGTGGGCACCGTGGGGCGGCCGGAAGACAATGGGTTCCCCTGTATCTGGGATGAGACAGGTTCCCTGAGCCTGCTCGAGACGGTTCCGGGCTGTGCGGTGAGTATCAACGATGGCGGAACGATCGTCGGCGAATTGGTTCTGGAGAACGGGGAGCATCTGACCCGCCTGTGGATGCCGGGGGGCGGAGGCTGGCGTCGCGTCGATCTGACCGGCGATCTCGCCGTCAATATGAGGCCGTCCGCCATCAGTAACGAGGGGGTGGTCGTAGGGTACTCTCCTGCGCACGGCGCTTTGCGATGGGACAGCGAAGAGGGGATCCAGATCCTCGGAACTTCCGGTGTTGTGGGGTTCAGCGCGGCCAGAGATGTCAATGACCGCGGGGAGATCGTCGGCCTTGAGTCTGCAGCCAGCGGCAGCATCGCCATGCTCTGGCGCCGCGACGAGATGATCGATCTGAACAAGCGGATAGACCCGCTGCAGGGCTGGCATCTGGATGAGGCGGTGGCCATCAGTAACCCCGGGACGATCGCCTGCATGGGGCAGCGCGACGACAGGCGGGAGGTCGTGCTATTGGTTCCCCGAAGGGCCACCGGCTAACTGAGGCGCCAGGGCAGGCCTGTGTCGGCGTTGTCTCCAGAACGGCGACCTGACGATCCACAAGGCCGCGCAGTAGGCGAGCAGGCCAGCACGACTCGAACGGCGTGGTCCAGTCGTCGGGCTGTCCGAACAGGTGCTCTCCGGCCAACCGGCCGTTCACGAACACCCGGCACGATTCGTCAACCGCCCCGAAGTAGAGGTAGATCTCCCGCCCCTCGAACTCTTCGGGAATCGCCTCACGGGTGGCGTACCAGCCGATGCCGTCGTAGTCGTTCAGTCGTGCGCGCAGTTCATCTGAGGGATTGGGCGCGCCCCCGCAGGGGTTCTCCCTGTGTGCGTCGGTGCGCAGAAGCTCCCAGGCGCCCATCTGATCCGCGGCAAGGCCCGACGTCATCTGGGTCGAGCTTGAACCGCCACGCCAGCGCGGTCGGGAACCACGGGAGCGGGTAGTCTCTCAGCGCCTCGGCGGTCCTCAGGCCCGTGATGTCCCCAAAGCGCGTCTCATTCGCGAACAGACTGATCCAGGACATCTGCAGGTCGTCACGATGCCGCTCGCGGAACTCAAGCAGGGCTCGCGAATGCTCGAGCTTCGCGACGCCGGTGGTGGTCACGGCCAGGAAGGTCAGGTGAGCGTGCTGGTTCGCCAGGATCAGGTGGTCAAGCTGCGCTCTCTGTGCGGGCGAGAGCCGGTGCTCAGCGGCCTTCTGCAGGATCGCCCCGGTGCGGTCGAAGTCGTCGGCGGTGTAGTAGTCGCCCAGCGACCACATAAGCCCGCGGGCGAAGTTGTAGTACTTGCCCTTCTCGATGAGCGCGCCGAGGTCGGGGAGCAGGCGCGCCTCCCAGACGTCCTCGCGCCAGTGGCGGAAATAGCGCGCGACGTCATCGGCGGCGGCGCCGAAGCCAGCGCAGAAGTGCTGCTCCCAGTGTTCGAACGGTTTCCCGGGTTCGGACATGGCGCGTGCGAGAACGTAGTCGGCCATCCCGCAGACCGGCCACATCCCGGTGAGAGAGTCGTAGTCGGCGGCGATGGCTCCGTGCGCGATCGCCAGTTGAAGGACGTCGAACATCTGCCGTTCCGCGCCGATGGGCACCGCCATGGTGTGGTAGTAGTGCGGTAGATTCGGACGTGTGAATGTCTTCATGGCGCCCATCGCCGCCCAGCCGTCGTACAGCGACCCGAGTTCTTCGAGGTCCACAGTGGTCGGCACGATGCCGATCACGACGTTGGGTTCGAGGCGCATCTGCCGGGGCGGCTGCTCCGTGGCCCCATAGGCATACATGACCGCGCCCGCCTCTGGCTTGTGCTCTCGCGCCAGGAGCGCCACCGTGTTCGCCAGATGCACGTACCGATCGGTCAGATGATCCTCGAGCTCCTCGCCCTCGCGGCGCACGTCAAGTGCCACACACCCGTCGCACCGGCAAAAGCCCCACCGCAGGTCATTCATGCAGACGTTGACCCAGTCCCCGCGCGTCCCGTCGGCGACCCAGTCGGCCACGATCTGCTCGGCCACGGCGGGGTTACTGACACACAGCTTGACGGTGCGCCTCTCCTTGTCCGTAAACGCCGGCGGGTCGAAGGCCGGTTCAGCCAGGGGCTCAGGCCCGCGATGGCCCCAGCGGGTCAGAGCGAAGTAGTCCGGACGTTCCTCTCCGTACCTGTCCCACCAGTCGGTGAACGCGTGCCCGTAATCGAGCGGCGAGTGGCTCCCCATGCGCATCCGAACCCGCCAGTCCAGCACATCCGCCGCGTACCGATCGTGTTCTTCATGACTGCGGCTGAAGCCCCAGTACTCTTCGATGCCGGAGGTCGGTTGGGGATAGCGCCCTCGCCGTGCGTCAACCCGAATCCCGCGGGCGAGAAGCTCCGGCGCCCACGAGAACGCTCCGGCGGTCAGAGACAGTTGCCTCTGCGGAGCCCACGACGTCCCGCGCTGCCCCGGGGAGAGCCAGCGGACGCCCAGTTGATCCTCGAGGAAAGAGGCGACGGCAAAGCGTGAGCCTCTCCCCTGCTCGTCGTCTCCGTAGAGCCAGGCCGCCTCGGGCGTGACGGTCCAGCGAGCCTCTTCCGGATCAAGCGGCAGGTCGTCATCCGGCGCGCGGATGCCAACGTGGAAGCTATACCCGAGGCCTTCAGCGGGTGTGACGATGATCGGGGCCTCAACTCCCGTGATGAGCGCAATGTGCACCTGCAGGTCCTCCGCCGCAGCATTCTGCTCGGCTCCGGCCGCCTCGGGAACGACTATGGTGCACTCCTGTGGATCGACGGTGATGGTCGGCTGTCCGGATGCCGGTCCACCGGCCCACAGCAGCGTGGCGAGCACTCCGAGAACGCCGGTCCAATACACGCCGGATGCACGAGCCTCCATGACCCTCATCTCCGCGCCTGTGCCGTCTGTTCCTGCTACGGCGGCCCGAGCGAGGCACACCCCGCCCGCAGCCGGTGAAAGATGGTTCAATGCGGCATAACCGCACACCTTCCGGCGCGCGACGTGTCGGGCGGCGGCGGTACGCGAGGAGGACGGTGGCCCGCCTGCGGTGCAAGTCCGTGAGTGATCGCTCTGACAGGCAGATGTGGAACAGAGCGTTCAGACGGGTCCTCCTGCCGCCTCACACCGACCGGGCTGCCCGACGGTGCGGGAGGGGAACCGGCGGCGACAGGCGAACGGTGTCGCAACCCTCTCACGCTCACAGGTTGGTGAACATGCCCGGATCGGCTATCCTGTCGCGAAACGGCCCGCACGGTGACCAGCACGAACAGGAGAAGGGAGTTGCAGCCGATGCACCGCATCACCGTCATCGTATCCGTCCTCGTCCTGACGACGACCCTCGCCACCGCCGACACGTGGCTGCATGAGGACTTCGAAGAAGTCGCGACACTGCAGGAGGGCGGCTGGGTGGTCGATGACGCTGAGGGATGGGCGCGTGTGCGCTCGACTGGCGGGCCGCAGCGTCTCGTGGCGAGTTTCAACAGCCGCCAGTACGACACCATCCGCGTCTACCTCCGAATCCAGCGCGGCACCGGAACCGTCTGGTTCAGCAGCGTCGATCTCGACGGCCTGCGTATTGAGAACGCAAGCTTCCGCGAACACGACGGCCACCGCATCACCGGCTGGGGCCAGGATGATATCGGGAGGACGATCTTCTGGGACGGCGACCACCGTACAGGCTCCGGCGCTATCCGCATCACCCGCACGGAGCCGGAGGGCATGAGCCGCGTCTATCAGGACATCGCCTGCGAGCCGAACACCGACTACCGCCTCGAAGTCCGGGCGGACAGCGAAGACCTTCAGGGGAGCGCCTACGCCGAGGTCTACGGCGTCACAGACGACGGTCTGGGCGCCCAGTTGCGAAGCACGTCGAGCATTCGCCCGCCTGATGCGAGGCTTGGCGCGCGATCGCTGGCGGTGCTCCCGCGCACCGGACCGGTGACCATCACCCGCGAGATCAGGGCTCCCCGCGACCACCTCGCGACTTTGTCGGCGGAAGTGAACACCGAGGGAATGAGCGAGGGCTGGATCACGCTCGCGGCGGTCGATGCCGGGACAGGTGAGATCGTCGCCGAGCGCCGTCGGCAGGTTGATCCCGGTGCCCGCGGCTTCGTCCCCACGCACCTCGGATTCGCCGTCCCTCCCGACGCATCGGCGGGAGTGCGCATCTCCGTGGAAGGGCGAGGGACCGCGCTGATCGACAATATCACCGTCGGTGAGGCCACCTTGCCGATCCCCCCGCGGGAGGTACGCCTCGGCGCGCTGTCGGATGGTTGCACGCCGGGGGCAATCGGCGCCACCGATGATGACCCGTTCCTGCGCAACGCCGTCGCGCTGGTGGAGGAGCACCTCAATCAGATGGCGGTGCGCGGAAGCGACACCATCGAGGTGCGGGTCACCGGCGAGGCCGTGCGCTGGCCGGAGAGCGAGCGCTACGAGTTGCGCGCCGACACGGATGGTGTGCGGATCACGGCGCCCACGGCCACCGGCGCCGTGCACGGGCTGATGACGCTGCTCGACCTGGCCGAGGCCGGCGGCGGGAGGGTCCCCGAATGCGAGGTGACGGACTGGCCGGCGATGCCCTTCCGCGGCACCTACCGCGCGGGCGTCCCGTCCGGTGAGGCACTGGCCGACTTCTGCCGGCAGCTCATGCGGCTGAAGATGAATGCGGTGGTGATGGAGAGCGGCGTCTTCTACCAGCTCGACGACCCCGACGTGCGGGAGCGCACGCGGGCCTCATTCGACACGCTGCGCGCGTGGGGGATCGAGCCGATCCCGGAGCTGCAGAGCCTCGGACATGCGGCCCCGCAGCTT
The DNA here is from genome assembly GCA_050942735.1 of Armatimonadota bacterium. Lineage (GTDB taxonomy): Bacteria > Armatimonadota > Zipacnadia > Zipacnadales > UBA5352 > UBA5352. The sequence goes on along the minus strand of JBMNNW010000013.1, from coordinate 53,450 downwards.
TCGCGCAACCCGCACTGTGTCGAGGGTGCCTGGCAGCGCGACGAGGAACTGGTGCTGACCGGCACCGAGCCGGTGGAACTCGAGCACCGCAACGTGCTGCGCACGGACGCGACCGAAATCGTCATCACCAGCGCGGACGGCGCGACCACCTGGGTTGAGGGCGAGGACTACGAGGTGATCGAGGGCGTCACTGAGTTCCCCTACGTGGCGGATGCCGAGCCCTGGCGCATCCGGCGAATCGAGGGCGGCAGGATCGCGGACGGGGCCACGGTGTTGGCCTCCTACGATCACGCGGTGAAGATGGGCAGCCGCAACATCCCCTACTGCCCGTCGGAGCCGGCGGTCTATGAGATCATGTTCCCGGCGATTGAGAACACGATTCGCCACCTTGGCCCGCGAACCGTGCATATCGGCCACGACGAGCCCCGTATCGTGAATTCCGACAGCCGCTGCCAGCGGCGCGGGATGACCGGTGGAGAGCTGCTGGCCGAGGACATCGCGCGGCTTAACGACTTCGCGCACTCGGTTGACGCGGACGTCACGCTGATGATGTGGGCCGATGCCCTCAACCCCTATCACAACGGCACGTGGTTCAGCGGGGAGAATGAGGCGCAGCTTGACCTGGTGCCGAAGGACGTCGTGCAGAACATCTGGTTCTACGGCCCGGATGATCCCCTGACACGGGGCCGGAGCAGCTTCGAGCACTTCGATCGCTACGGCTTCACCTTCACGGGCTCCCCGTGGGATGACACGACCTGCTGCCACAACTGGGGGATCGTGGCCGATGAGGCGCGACGGAAGGGCATGAACTGCACCGGACTGCTGTACACGAGCTGGGGCGGACGCTGGGCGGGTCTGGAGACGCTTGCGGCCGTTGCATGGAACCCTCCGCCGAGATAGCTGCCCGTGGAGCCTCCGACTTGTCTGAGGAGTTGGTCTGGTGTCAGGAATCTTCTGCCGAGAAGGACTGCCAGCACAGAACCTCCGTGATATTGGTGACCCGCGGGTGGACACACCCTGCACCTGCATCTCCGCCAGCGCGGAAACCAGCGCTTTCTCCGAGCGTTGATAGCGGTCGAATACCTCGGTGCTGAAGAGCCTCATCCATCTCCCCGTGTCGGCAACTGCCAGGGTGTGCGGCGACGGAAGGGCGCATTGAACTGATAGCTCAGCACACCACGTTCCTCGAGGTGAACCATACAGGCGCGCAGGCATCCGCGCCCGCCGCAGACCGCGGAATTGTAGCCGGCCGACGCGCCGTAGTAGTCGCGCAGCACGCGTTGCACCTCCAGCGTCTGCTCGGGCGTAAGCCGGGCCTCGCCCGCGAGAATCTGTGCGGCCTCGGCGAACCCGTCGAAAGCGTCGTCGGGCAGGAACGGGTTGGTCGCGCGGTTGCTGCCCATGTAACCGTGGAAGCAGTCCCACTCCGCGAGCTTCCCCCACTGCAGTTCGCGCCCGGCGACGGTGACGTTCACCGCCTCCTCCGCGCTGATCGCGCCCACGGGGCAGTCGCGCGCGCAGGCCATGCAGCGGTCACACAGGGCGGGGCCGTCGTAGAGCGGATCGGGCTCAAGCGGAGCGTCGGTGAGCATGAAGGCGAAGCGCTGGCGCGGGCCGAATTCGGGGGTGAGGAAGAGCTTGCTCCAGCCGAACTCGCCGAGGCCGCAGATGAAGGCGGCGATGCGGAAGTGGAACATCACGTCCGGGGCGGGCCGGTCCTCGGCGACCGGGCGCGAGTAGCGGATGCGCCGGCCATACTCCCACGGCTCATCGCGACTGCCGGTCATGTCCGAGACACTCATGCGACCGCCCGTGTTGCGGAATGCCGCCCCCTCCCAACCGTGGTTCTCCAGCAGGCAGGCCAACTCGTGCAGAACCATCGGCGCGTAGACCTCATTGATGTTCGCGTAGCCCATCGAGGGGTACTGATAGAAGTGTGTGCCCTCCTCGATGCCGCGCAGGTAGCCGCGCGGGATGCGAAATGCAAGGGCGATGATCGCCTTCGCCTCAGGGAAGATGTGACGCGGGTCCATCGGCGGCGGAGCGCCCTCGAAGCGGCTCATCTCGCCAATGCCGACGAGGTCCGCGCCCATCGCCTTCGCGGCCTGCTTGACCATCTCTGCTGTGAGCAAAGCCGATCTCTCCCTTGCTCCGCCCGGTGTTGGTCGGGATGCCATCCGCTCGCGCGGGGGAACCCCGCCGGGGCGCCTGAGGTTGCCTTCGCGTGGCTCTCAGTCGGCGGTCAGTGTCGTCCCTTGAGACCAAGACTCCATCCGCCATCCACCACGTAGTTCTGACCGACAACGAAGTCCGCTTCGTCCGAGACGAGGAAGGCGATGAGGTTGGACACAGTCTCCGGTGTCGCAATCTGTCCCAGGTAGTTCGTCTCTGGAATGTCATCGACGTTCGTGCCCGGCCGTGGCACCAGCCCGGGTGAGACGCAGTTCACATTGATGTTGTGCGGTGCGACCTCCATCGCCAGCGTCCTGGAGAATGCGATCACGCCGGCTTTGGCGGCCGCGTAATCCGCGTGTCCGCGCTGGCCCTGAAGCGGAAGTGCAGAGGCCACGCTTACGATCTTCCCGCCGCCCTGCTCGATCATGTGCCCGACGACAGCGCGGCAGCAGAAGATCACCCCGAAGAGGTTGACATCGAGAACGTGCCGGATGACCTCTTCGCTGGAGCCGTGTACCGTCGATGCCCGCTCCCTCGCGCTCCCGCCTGCAACGTTGACCAGGATATCGACGTGACCGTACTGCTCAACCGTCTGCGCAACCACGGCCTCTACACTCTCCGTACTGCGAACGTCCATCTGGACTGCCGTCGCGCTGCCGCCATCGGCGCTGATACTCTCGGCCACTTTCAGGGCCGAATCGCCGTTGACATCGCATACCGCCACGGCTGCACCGTCAGAAGCGAGTCGCCTCGCGGTTGTCGAACCGATATATCCGGCGCCACCAGTGACTATCGCTACCTTGCCTTCGAGGCTCACGGCTGCTGCTCCCTTCGCGAAGAACGCTCCGTCGGCCCATCACCTTGCGGCCTGGTCGTCTCCCATGTTGTGTAGCCGGCCGCGGCCAGAAGCGTCTCCTGAACATGTAACTCGTGCTCATACGAGTACGGATTCTCGATCTCTCCGCGTATGATGCGGGCGAGTTCGATCAACTGGTCGTCGTAGCGCCCGTTCATCACACCCACGTTGACGGTCCGGGTGCCGGCGGCGTACCCGGCGGTGCCCTCACGTAGTGTCAGGCGCACATGCAGAGGCTCCTGTCGGTAGCGTCCCGGGTACTCAAGCGGGCAGATCTCCACGGTGCCATTCGTCCCGCAGACGACGAGGCGGCGGTGCATCATGCCATCCGCCTCAACGATCGAGGAGCGAACCGTCGCCGTTGCTCGACGATACTCCAGCACCGCCAGCCCGTTGTCATTGAGGCCATCGTCGCGGGTGGCTTTCTGGAAGGCGACCACGTTCTCGGGGCGTCCGAGCATCGCGACCACGAGATCAATCAGATGGCTGCCGAAGTTGTACATCGCGCCCCCGGGGAAGCCGGCGAGGAACTCCCGATACGCGTCACTGTCGTACCGGCTCATGACTGCGTCCACCTGGAAGATCTCTCCCAGCCACCCCTCGCGCACTGCTCGGAAGCAGAACTCGATCGCGGGGTTCGTCCGGTACATGTAACCCAGTTGGATGGCCAGGGATCTCTCGCGACAACCGTCGATCAGCCGCCTGAACGGCTCCAGCGCCTCCCCGCCGGGCTTGTCCAGATGCATATGCAACCCGCGCTCCATGCATCGCATGGCGGTCGGCACAAGCTCAGGCATATTCGTCTCGACTGCGACCGCATGCAGACCGGGCGTGTCGAGCAGCTCTTCCTCGGTCATTCGCGCAACGCCCTCATAGGCCGTGCTGGAGCGCCAGCGAGGATTCTCCTCTTCCACAACGCCCACGACCTCGTAAAGGTCCGAGAGCCGCAGGAGCGCATCGATTGTCCCCGAGGCGTGCTCGTGCCCGACACCGATCTGCCCGATTCTGATGGGCTTCACTGCAGCTGCCTCCAGTCGAAGACGATTCCGAGGGGCGGGTGCCTTTCCTCAGCGAGACGCGTGTAGATCGACGGAGCGGACTGTGGCGAAACGCCGGGCTTCTGAACATCACGGTAGAAGTCAATGGCCGCATCGGAGACCCGTGTGCAGCCCAGGAGACGCACCAGGCCCTGCCGGGCGACATACCGTAACGCAGGCCGCGGGATCTCGAAGGACTTCAGCACAGCCCTGCCGATCGACTCGAAGACCAGGTAGTATCCTGTCATGCGGCCCTCTTCTCTCTCAGTCGGTTGACGGCCTCCGTCGTGCCGCTCGGTGTGGACCCGTCGGAGCACGCGACGGACCGATTGGGCGACCGAACTCGGGAGGAGGATCATCCACTGCGTTCGAGCGAGACTGGGGCGCCGAACCGACTCGACGCACACATGATTGATCCACCGAGGGCAATACCGCGGGGCAGGCTTACCATTGGCAGTCGATCATCACGACATGGTGCCCCTGCCGCAAACGACTGAGGTGCCAGATGTTCCACCGGGCATTGGCCCAGTGCGGCAGTCCGAGGCAACAACAGGACTACCCCTGCGGGCGGGGCGCGTGAGGGGTGGAAGGCGCCCCGCCCGCGGCGACGACCCGGCGCGTCATGGCGAGCGGAGAGGCATGGAGGGGAACGCTCGCCGCCGGGCCGGGTTTCTGTCAGATCAAACCGATCGGCCTACTCGTAGCGGAGGCACTCGATCGGGTCGAGCATGGAGGCCGTGCGCGCGGGGTAGTAGCCGAAGAACACGCCCACTCCCGCGGCGAAGGCAAAGCTGACGGCGACCGACCACATCGGCACCACGGTGTTCCAGCCGAGCCTGTCCCCCACCAGGCCCGCGCCCGCGTAGCCGAGGATGATGCCGATCACCCCGCCGATGACGCTCAGCAGCACCGCCTCGATCAGGAACTGGGCGAGGATGTCGAAGCGGCGGGCGCCGACGGCCTTGCGAACGCCGATCTCGCGGGTGCGTTCTGTCACCGAGACGAGCATGATGTTCATGATCCCAACGCCGCCGACGATGAGAGACACCGCCGCGATTCCGCCGATGAAGAGCGTGATCTGCCCGGTGGTCTCACTGACGGTGTTAAGAAGCTCGGTCTGGTCGCGGATTTCGAAGTCCCTGTTCGACGCATCAACGCGGTGGGTGCGGTAGAGAGTCTGCTCGATCTGAGATATCACGCTGGGAATGATCTGCTCGTTCGCCGCGGAGACGATGATCTGGTTCAGGTCCGCGTTCCCCACCAGGCGCTGGCGGGCGGTGCTGATCGGGACGATGATCTGGTTGTCCGGGCTGCCGAAGCCGCCGCCTTTTGCTTTCAGAACGCCGATGACCTCAAAGGGCAGGTTGTCGATGCGAATGCACTCTCCGACGGGCGAGCGACCGAGGAACAGTTCATCCACGATCTCGCTGCCGACGACGCAGACCCGCGCCCTCGCTCGCTGCTGACCGATGCTGAAGAACTCACCCTCCACGATCTGGAATGACTGCGCGGTGGGCCAGTCAGTGTTGCTGCCGACGACCGACGTCGTGTGCGTAAGACTGCGATACTTCGCGGTCGCGCTGGTGTTCACCACCGGTGCGATGGCGACGACATCCGTCACGTTCGCCTCGATTCCCTCGAGGTCCCGCTCATCCAGTCTCCCCGGCTGGGTCTGGCCGGTGCCTCCCGGCCCACGGCGCCCGCCGCCGGGCATGACCATGATCAGGTTCGAGCCCATCGATTGGATGCGGCTGGTGATGTCATCGCGCATGCCCTCACCGATTGCCACTACCATCACGACCGCCGCCACGCCAATGATCACGCCCAGCATCGTGAGCACCGAGCGCGACTTGTTCGCGAGCAGACTCAGATGCGCGGTGCGTAGCGCTTCATACAGACTCATGTTCCCTGACCTCCGGCCGCGGCGACCTCCAGCGCGTCATCAACTGTGTGTTCATCGGTGCGCGTGTCGCTTACGATCTCGCCATCTACCAGCCGAACCACGCGACTGCAGCGCTCTGCGGTGGCCGGGTCGTGGGTGACCAGCAGGATCGTGATTCCCTCCGCGTTCAGCTCATCGAACAGATCGAGGATCTCCGCACCGGTTGCCGTATCCAGGTTGCCCGTCGGCTCATCTGCCATCACGATCGAGGGGTTGTTCACCAGCGCCCGCGCGATGGCCACGCGTTGCTGCTGGCCACCGGACAGCTCGTTCGGCCGATGATCGGCCCTGTCCCCCAGGCCGACGCGCTCGAGGGCGGTGAGGGCCTTCGCGTGGCGGTCGGTCTCGCCCGCGTAAACCAGCGGAAGCTCCACGTTCATCGCAGCCGTGGACTTCGACAGCAGGTTGAACTGCTGGAAGACGAAGCCGATTTCACGGCTGCGCACATCCGCAAGCTTGTCGGGACTGAGTGTCGAGACGTCCTCCCCGCCAAGCACGTATGTCCCCGCGGTTGGAGTGTCGAGGCAGCCCAGCAGGTTCATCAGCGTCGACTTGCCCGAGCCCGACGGGCCCATGATCGTAAGGTAGTCGCCCGCCTCCACGTCCAGCGTGATGCCGCGCAGCGCGTAGACCTTCACCGCGCCCATCGTGTACGTCTTCTGAAGGTCATCTATGTCGATAAGCATGATCGCTCGATCGCTCCCTTTATGGTGGTGGCGCGCTCGTCATCCCCGCATCATCGGGCCGGGTGGCGGCCCCGCCTCGCGCTCCCCGCCGGGACCCGCCGCAGATCCGGACACGGCGTCGGGCAGCAGCAGCCGCTCGCCCTCGCGCGCGCCGCTGATGATCTCCGTCCGCTCGTAGTCGGTCACGCCGATCTCGACCTCGCGCCTTTCGGGCCGCTCATCGGCCTGCGTGACCACCAGCACCGTCTCAGTGTCGCCGGTGTGATCGATCGCGGTGTCGGGCACCAACAGGATGTCGCTCTTCTCCGCGGTGACGATCGACACGTCGGCGGTCATGCCCGGCCGCAGGTCGGGATGGCTCTGCGTGACCACGATCCGCACCGGAAAGTAGATCACGTTGTCCTCGGAGGTGCCTTGCGGGTAGATCTTGTCCACACTGCCGGTCAGGGTCGCGTCCTCGATCGTCTCAATCGCGATCTCGACCTGCTGCCCGACCTGCACGCGGGAGATGTCCACCTCGTCCACATCCGCCATCACGTACATCTCCGTGATATCCGCAATCGTGACGATCGCGGTGCCCTGTGCCAGTGCCGCCGTGCCGGCGGGGAGGATCGAGCCCTCCTCCACGTGCTTCTCCAGCACCACGCCGTCCCGCGGTGCATTCACCGTCGTATTCTCGAAGTTGTACTCCACATCATCAAGCTGGGCCTGCGCTCGGTCGAGGTCCGCCTGGGCGGAGACCACCGACTGCCGCTGTGCGGCCACGCCCAGTGACCCGGCCTGTGCCCGCTCCAGCGTGGCCCGTACCTGCTCGACGGACTGCCGCGCCGCATCCACCTCGCCCTCGCGGACCTCGATGTCGCGGCGCCCACTCTTCGCCGACGCAAGGCCCGCCTCCGCCTCGGCCACCGACGCCTCCGCGGCCTCGCGCTGCTGCACGGTCACATGCACCTGTACCTGCTGGGTGCGCGCCGCCTCGAGGCTCGCCTCGGCCTGTCGCACCTGTGCGCGGGCCTGCGCGATCTCTTCGGTGCGCGCGCCCTGCTGCGCCAGCGCGTACGCCTGCTGGGCCGAGTCAAGCTGCGCCTGCGCGGTGCGGACGGCGCGCCGGGCATCGTCAAGCTCCTGATCGGAGACGAAACCTCTCCCATTGAGCTGCTGCATGCGCGCCAGCTCGGCCTGCGCGTTTTCGACCGTGGCCTGCCGCTCGGCGACCGATGCCTTCGCCTGCGCGATCTCCTCAGGGCGGTTGCCTGCCTCGAGCGCGACCAGCTTCTGCCGGGCGTTCTCGAGGTTCGCCTCGGCCTGGGCGATGTTGGCCTGCAGCGTCCTCGGCTCAGCCTTCTCCTGCGCGCGGGCCTGCTCGAGGCTGGCTCGTGCCGAGCGCAAACGCGCCTCGGCCTGGGCGATGTTCTGCTCGGTGTTCTCGCGCGTCTGCTGCAGTTGCGCCTCCGCCTGCCGCAGGCGCGCCTGCGTGGATTCAAGCGACGCCCGCGCCTCGGCCACGGAGGTCCGGGTCTGCTCCGACTCCGAGGCGGCGTTGAGCTGAGCCTGCGTTACCTTCGCGGCGGCGGAGTTCACTGACGCCCGGGCCTGCTCAACTCCGCTCTGAAGATCGGTCGGGTCGATCTGCGCGATGATGTCGCCCTTCTTCACGTAATCCCCGGCCTCAACGAACATCGTCGCGATCTCACCGCCGGTCTTCGACTTGACCTCGATAGTGGTGAGTGGCGCGAGTTGGCCCGTGGCCTCCACGGTCACCCGCAGATCCCCGCGCTCGACGGTGACGGTCCGGGCCTGCGAATGCTGCGGGGGCTCGGCCCTTCGGTACCACCACCCGCCTCCGATGAGTACTGCTACTGCCACAGCGATTACTATCGAGCGCTTCATTGCGAATCCTCCCGGGGTGTCTGCTGGGTTGCCTCCGTCGCCGCCGCCTGATCCGGCTCAACCGACAGCCGCCCGGTGGCGGCGAGGAGCCGGTAGTATGCGGTGTTGCGGTCGCAGCGCGCCTGCACGAGTTGCCCGGCCGCGCGGCGCCACGTCGTCTCCGCGTCCGTGACTGCAATGACGTTCGCAACGCCCGCCGCGTAGCGCTCGCGGGCCGCGTCCAGGTTGCTCTGGGCGGAGGCCAACGAGGCTTGTGCAGAGGTCACGCGCTCGGTCGCATCGGCCAGCGAGTACCAGGCCTGCGACACCTCACGCGCCACGCTCAGCTCAAGCTCCGCAAGCTGCTGACGGCTCGCTTCGAGGCTCGCCTTCGCCTCATCCACACCCGCCCGGGCCTGCCGGTCGAAGAGTGGGAAGCTCACCCCCGCTGTGAGCGCCCAGGTCTCGCCGTTCGTGCCGGTGTGCCGGCCATAGTCCGCCTGGCCCTGCGCGATGAAGCTCAGGCCCGCGCTGATCTGCGCCTGGTCCACGTTCAGTGCGGCCACGCGCACCGAACGCTGCTGGGCCTGCAGGTCCGGGCGGTCGCTCAGGGCAGTGTCGATCCACGCCTCAAGGTCAGCGCGCTCTATGTCAAGCTCCGGCACGCCCGCGAGGTGTGGCAGCACATCCGGGGGCAGAGCGAGGTATTCCCGCAACTCGGCGATCGACTGCCATACCGCATTTGTCGCGCTGACGAGATCATACTCAGCCGCGGCAAGGTCGGCCTCGACCGGCAGCCTGTCCGTCTCGGCCGCGGTTCCGGCGGCGATTCGGGCATCAACGAGTTCGAGGTGGCGCTCGGCATTGTCCACCGATTGCTCAGCTACCCCGGCAAGCTCCTGCTCGGACTGGATCGTGTGCCAGACGGTCGCGACGAGCTGGAGCAGTTGGCGCTGCGCGTTGACCAGACTCGCCTCGCTCGCGCGGGTCTGCTCGCGTGCGGCGTCGATCGCCTCGCCACGGCCGGACTGGTAGAAGGTGTAGCTCAGCGTCGCTGCGATATCGCTGTTCTCGGTGGTCCCCCCGCTCGTCTGGACGGAGACGCCATCGACGTTAGTGGTCCGATCGAGCGACTTACTTGTCGACCCGCTGATATCCAGCGACAGTGTGGGCAGCCTGCGTGCCTTCTGGCCGTCATACGCGGCCTCGCGGGCGCGCAGTTGTGCCTCCGCGGCGGCCACCCTGGGGTTCGCCTCCAGCGCGATGCGCAGGGCGTCCTCGAGCGTAAGCGGCGATGGAAGCTCCGTCGCCTCCTGTGCCCATGCGCCCGCCGCGACTGTCAGTGCCACGAAAACCGCCAGCATTGCGGTGGCCCATCGCATCAAGTTGCTGTGTCTGTGTACCCCTCGCATCAAAACCAACCCGCTTCCTGTGTCCATGTGCGGTTGCTCGCGCAGACGTTGCTTCAGCAACTGACATTCTGCACACTGCTTTCCCCGAGGAGATTCCATGTTCCGTGAGCGAAGTGTCCGTCGGGTCTGTTCGGATTGCACGCGATCGTCCGGATCACTCGCCAGCGGGTGCCGGTAAGGCTCGAGATCCGTGGATGGCGATACCGGCGCCCGCCATAATCATGCAGTCAGTAGTTCCTGTCGTTCCAGGTCCTTTTCGATGACCAGTTGCTCCCAGAGTTGTTGGTGTTAGACCATTTGTTCGATCCCCAGGAGTTGTTGTAGTTCGACGAGGTGCTTGATCCAGAGTAGCTACCGGAGCCGTAGTAGCCCCCGGCCTCCACGACTCCGCCCCCGAAGACCTCGGACAGAACGTCCACAGCGAAGAAATCGGCGTAGAACAGCTTCATGATCTCCTCTCGCTCCTCATTTTCCGAGGCCTCACCGCCTTGCTCCACCGCGCCGCGGCGCGGCTCGTACGCGGCCACCGTGCGCGCCAGCGGAGGCTGCCTGCTGCTGTCGGTGGCGAGAAGAGAACGGATCTGCGTGGCGGGACGTTCCATCGGCTGCGGCTGTTGTGTGATCAGCCAGCGACCGGTCTGCTCAACGGCCGTGAGGCCGGCAGATCGCAGAATCACGGTCAAAGCGTTGCTCAACGGAACGTCCACCAGCGTCGCGAAGACTGGCGTCTGTGCATCGACATTCTGGCCGAGGCTGTACTCGAGGCCGTAGCCTCGCGCGAACATGCCCATAGCCTGGCCCAGGGTCTCGCCGCGGAAGTCCACCGTGATGCGGGCTTCGTCCTGTTGTGCCCAGCCGGCAACCGAGAGGGTCACCAGCAGGACCACGAGTGTTGACGTCATCCGTCGTCTCATCAGGTCCATCTCCCTGTGTTCAAGCTGTAGAGCGTTCACTCACCGACCTGCTGCCGGTGCCCGGGAGTGGGCAGAGGCATGACGCCCACTCCCAGGCCGCGTCAACCGCCCGCGGCCGCGCCGGCTCGCTCATGGCGCGGAGGCCCGGTCAGACCGGGCCTTGCGACCGCACGAGCGGGATACCATGCAGAGCATCCGGTTGCGCCTTTGCTGTGCCCACGATCCCGCCGTCCAACTCCCGAAGTCTCTGCGTCCGGCTCTGCACTGCTTGGACTCTACCCGGCACGGATGACAGGAGGATGAATCGAGGATGACAGAACTGTAATGCGCCACGGCTTGCCCGGTCAGAGGGCGTCTGCTACGATGAAGGCATGAGAGTTCTGCTTGTCGAGGATGAGCAGAAAGTGGCCGACTTCGTGAGGGCTGCTCTGGAGGAGCAGGGCTTCACAGTGGACCTGCAGACGAAGGGCGACGACGCCTATGCGTCGGCGCGCACCGAGGAGTACGATGTCATCCTTCTCGACATCATGCTGCCCGGCCGTGACGGGCTGAGCATCCTGCGCCAGTTGCGGGAGCAGGGATATGACGTACCGGTTATCCTCCTGACCGCGCGTGGTGAGCCGAATGAGCGAATCGAAGGCCTGCAGTTGGGGGCTGATGACTACATCAGCAAGCCATTCTACGTCGAGGAGGTCATCGCCCGAATTCACGCGGTTACGCGACGAACGTCTGGCAACAGCGTGAGTGTCCTTCGGGCAGGCGACCTCACCGTCAACCTCCTCAGCCGGGAGGTCTCGCTTGGGGGTGAGGAGACAGACCTGACCCGTCGCGAGTTCAGCGTCCTCGAGCATCTTATGCGCTCTCGTGGGCGAGTGCTTACCCGCACACAGATGCTCGAACATATATGGGGGTATGACTTCGACCCCGACAGCAACGTGGTGGACGTCTACGTACGGCGTGTGCGCAACAAGATCGACCCAGACGGTGACCGCGGGTTCATCGAAACCGTGCGTGGCGTCGGCTATCGATTCCGCGAAGAGACCGGGGGCTGAGCACGATGAAGATCCGCTCCTTCCGGCGTCGCGTTGCCGCGCTTACCGCGCTGGTCGCCGGCATTGTGCTCACGGCTTTCGGTGTTACGGCGTGGTGGCTCGTGCTGCGCATGGACATCGCGCGCATCGATCAGTCCATCTCTCCGCCGCCGTTACGGCCTATGTCCCGGCGCTTCGAGGAGGGGCAGATTCGGCCCACGGAGGTTGATTGGGAAGAGGTGGAGCAGCACGCTCGCCTGCGCCACGCTGCTGAGGATGGCGTACCTGAGCCCATCCTGCTCGTGATCGGCCAACAGGGGGAGGTCGTCCACCAGTCAGCCGACTGGCCTGAGGGATTGTCGAGGAGTAGGTTCCCGGCGGGCGCGAAGGCGATGCGAGAGCTTCCCGAGTTCCCACGTCCTCCTGACGAGCCGGTCAACGACTCCGAGGCGCCTGCCCGGGAAGAGACTCCGCTGTACGGCCCGGGCTACTCGACGCATCGCTCGGAGCGCGGGCCCTGGCGGATGCTCACGGTGGCGAGCAACGAAGCGACGATCGTTCTTGGCGTGAGCCTCATACCCCATGCGAGGTACATGGCGCGGGTAGCGCTGGGTTTCGCGGTGGTGCTGCCGGTGGCGCTGCTGGTGATCGCGGGTGGAAGCTGGTGGCTGGCAAGGCGGGCCATGCGCCCCATGGAGACACTGACCGAGACCGCGGAGCAGATCACCGCGCGTGGCCTCGATCAGCGGATTCCAGTCGAGAGCGAGGACGTTGAGTTCCGACGCCTCATTACGGTCTTCAACGATATGATCGCCCGGCTGGAACGCAGCTTCAATCAGGCCACCCGCTTCAGCGCCGATGCCGCACATGAGCTACGTACTCCATTGACGATCATGAGGGGCGAATTGGAGCAGGCCATCCAGAGCGCCGAACTCGGGTCTCAGGAGCAGCGCCGCTACCGCAGCCTTCTCGAGGAAGTGCAACGGCTGCAGGCGATCATGCGAAAACTGCTTCTTCTCTCGCAGGCCGATGCTGGCCGAATGCCTATCGCGCCGGAGTGGATCGACCTCACCACACTTGTGCAGGATTTCTGTGAGGATGTCGAGGCCATGGCTCCGCAGATAGCCCTCAGGGCAGAACTTACGTCGGATGTCGTGGTTACGGCGGATAGAGATCTCCTCGCGCAGGCACTGCAGAACCTCTTCAACAATGCGGTCCAGTACACCGGGGAGCAGGGCGAGATCACAGTCCGACTCGCGGAGACCGATTCAGCCGTGACGCTCACAATCGCCAATACCGGACAGGCCATCCCCGACGAGGCCCGTGAGCGGATCTTCGACCGGTTCTACCGAATCGACGAGGCCCGCAGCAGAGATACCGGCGGCATCGGACTCGGCCTGAGTCTCGCCCGAGAGATCATCCGCGCACACAGCGGAGATCTGGTTCTCGGTGAGACGCCAGACGACCTTATATCATTCACCCTGACGTTGCCGCTCCGCGACGATTGACCGTCCTGCTCGGCGGGTCGCTCACTCACCGGCGGCCGTCGTGCATTCCTCTGGCTCCGCTGCTCCGACGGGATGGCAACCCGGCCGGGAAGTCGCGTCCAGCGAAGCGCTTGCGCGAATCGGGAATCTGAGTTCGGTGCCATCCCGAGCGTTGGAGTCGCCACCATGATGGGGCGCAGCCCTCCGCAGCAGAGCCTGTGTTCTGCCGACACACAATACCTCGATTTCGTCGGCGAGGACACATTCTGCGGCTTCCTCGCCCGCCACGGTCGAGAGCTTCTCCCCGACGAGGAGTTCGCCGCCATCCACTGCGATGGCTTCGGCCGCCCGTCGGTGCCGCCGGGGATGCTGGCGATCGCGCTGCTTTTGCAGGCGCATGACAGCCGTGACGTGGACTGGGATGACGGGGCCGCGCGGGAGGCTTTCCTCACGGAGCTGATCGCGAACGGCGAGCGGGTGCTGGCGATGGCCCGGCAGATACGCTCGACGCTTGATGGGGGCAGCGAGGAGGACGAGCGGATCGCGCAGGCCGCGGAGCTTCCGACGGTGCCTTTGTGGCAGGACGTCGAGCCGACGGAGCGGGGCCATAGCATCAAGCGGGCCACGGCGAAGGACCGGGTGCCGTCGGTGGAGGATCCCGAGCACAGGCACGGGCACACGAGCCAGAACCACGATTTCATGCGCAGTTCGGCGTTCGCGGCGTTGAAAACCGCGTCGGTGCCCGGCTGTGAAGCGATATCTCCCTGGGCGCACTCGATCGTCGTTCCTGAGACCGTCTTGCCCACAATGGACACTCCTCCAGTTCGTCGCTTGAGACCGTACATTATCCTTCTCGACCACCTCCCGGTGCTCTCCACGGAAGTCGGTCTCGTCGTTGAGCCTCGATGTTTCCTGGCGGGTGAGCGTACTGCGGATCGCACGCGACATTGGTGCAACACGCCGGAGTACTTTCATTCATGTTTCTTCGAATAGGTAATTATGATGTATAATCGTTTCCATCTCTGCATGAACCGATAGCCTGAAAAACACCCTGCCGAGTGAGTAGCTTTGATATGAGCAGTCCGGTCTTCCGCGCATGTTGGGTGTTCAGCGAGAAGACGGATGCGGCGCAGAGTGCCCCAGGTGGACCGAGGACAAAGCCGGTTACCGGCGGCAGGAGGGATCAACGATGAGAAGCGGCATGCCCCTTCGTGTCTCGCGTAGCGTACTGATAACCCTGGCCCTGATGGTATGCGTTTCGACGGTGTGCGGGCAGGCTCTCGACGAGCAGATGCAGAGAGTGGCCAAGCGGTTCGTTGAGGAGACCGGCGATTCGGTCATGGGGGTGGGGTCATGGATGGGCAGTCCGAGGTTCGACCCCCTGAACTCGGACTTCGACATGCGCCTGGTGGTGGGTAGCGGCAATGAGCAAGCCCTGCGCGCGAAGTGGGAGGCCAGCCGCCAGACGATGACCCGGCTCATCCGGGAGGAGTTCGGAGCACAGGCGCCGGACATCCTCAGCCGCACCAACCTCTACCCGCCCCAGCAGCTCATGAGAGGTGTCGAGAACACCTCCGACGCCGTCGAGCATTTCCAGCGGCTGCGCAGCGTGCCAAGCCTCGGCCACACCGGTGCGGTGACACCCGAAGCGGCGGCGAAGTACTCCGAGGGCCTCTACGGCACGGGCGCCGACACCTACATCCAGAGCTATGAACGCACCAGCGGCCGCCTTTTCTACATGAACAACGGCAGGGCCACCACCGGTCTGGCGGAGCTGGCGCACCTCGGCGAAGGCCATCCCACTTACACCATCGAAGGGACGGCCAACACCTGCGGGCAGTGGGCGTACAAGGGCATGGATGCGTTCGCCGCGGGCGATAGTCGCAGCCTGGCAAAGTACCTCGGCCGGCTGGATCGGGACCTGGCCAAGGCCCGCGACCTGAGCCGCCTGCCCATGGACAACGCCTTTCGCCAGCAACTGAGGAATGTGCAGGCAATCCTCGAAGTTGAGCCGCAGAAACTCAATGACCCGCAGGTGGCCATCCAGGTGAAACGGATGCTGATGCGCGGTCAGGCGGAAGCGGCGGTCCTCAAGAGCTACCACAATGCTGGCCCCATCAGGCGCGCCTATATGCGGGTTATCGTGGACGGGATGGCCGCCCGCAACAAGATCGGCGAGGCGATGGAGAGGTTCATGGAGGCCAAGCCCACCTGGGTGAGCACCCAGAACGCGGTGCGGCTCATCGTTCTGGCCACCGCCACCCGCTCCACGGCCCAGTCGCTGGGCAGCGGGGACACCATGGAGGCGTTGAACAACGCGCTGTTCAGCCTGACCATGAGCGGCGGATCGACCTTCCCTCCCGCCCTGCTGGCCACCATCACCACCGAGATCATGATAGAGGCGGAGGCCAACGGGATCGTGATGGCCGCCGGCTCGCAGAAGCCATGGGACCTCATGAGCGGCATCTACAACGCGTGGGGACGGGCGGGGGTGGACCCGGATCGCCGCTGGAACCGGCACATCACCGTCCAGGACCTGGTGCTCAACTACCACGACGAGGACAGCCTCAAGCGACGTGTCGAGTTCATGGCGATGCGCGCCGCCACCCGTGGATTGGGTGACGTCAACGCGCAGACCGACGCCGATGTAGCGCAGGCCATCGTGGAGGAGTGCTGGCCCGTCATCCGCGACGCCTGGCGCTGGGAGCGGGACCTGCTCATGGGCGAGTACCTGCAGCGGCGCAGTGAGGTGGTCCACTCGACGCTGCTCATCACCTATCTGCCCAACGATCCCGAGCCGGGGCAGCGGGTGCTGTGCACGGCTGCGGCGGTGGCGGATCCGCCGGAGACGCACCTCAAGCGCATGGACGAGATCATCCGCATCCTCTACGGCTCCGACGCCGGAGTCTACTGGCACTACTCGTGGGACCCGGTCGGCTCCACGCAGGGCGCCCGGGGCGACTGGCAGCGCGCCTTCACCTTCAGCGAGCCCGGCGAGCATCCGGTGAAGGTGCGCCTGGAGTTCCGCCCCGAGGCCCCTTCCGCCCGCGAGACCGAACCGCGCGTCATGCGCCCCGGACACGTGGAGTCGCTGGTGGATGTGAATCTGGAGGGGGAGAAACCACAGAGCGGGCCGGCAACTCCGGAGAGCTCTGCCGTGATGAACGTCTCTGGACAGTGGAACTTGAGTTCGCTGAGCAGGCTCACGCTGACGCAGCAGGGCGATCAGCTTTCCGGGAGCTTCGCGGCGAATGGGGGAGGCGAGCTGACCGGGACGATAGTCCAGTCAGGCTCCGTCGCGCTCTTCAGAGGACATTGGGAAAGCGCTGGACGGCGGGGCGAACTGTGGCTCACCTTCAACTGGGAGAACAAGAGATGCAGCGGCACCATCTTCGGTTGGGGCTTGCTGCCGAGTGAATACCTGCAGGGTGTCAGGATCGGAGATCCGCCGTGACGGGGCCCTCGCCCCGGTCCGCATCACCTCGGCAGGTCATGGACGCAGATCCACGACGCTCACTGTCAGCGAGGGCCGCATCCCACGGAGGAGAAGAGCGGCGATGAGCGCAACGGCGACCGATTCGCGCATCTGTCTGGCCTTACTTGTGCTGGTCATGCTCGGCGGTGTCGCGAGCGGGGTATGCTCCGCTGAGATGTCCGGAACATGGGGGTCCGCCTCTTACCGGGTGGAACTGACGGTGACCGGCGCAACGGTCAGCGGCACCTTCACCCCGCTGCTGGATCGGGACGGGACGCCCGGCACCATCAGCGGGAGGCTTCAGGATGGAGGGAAGGTGTTTCAGGCGGAGTGGACGCGGCCGATGGGCGCGGGGCATGGCGGCTTCAACACCCTGCTGGCGCTCGACAGTGAGGGCAGGGTGCTGGTCGGCTACCGCTGGAACGAGGGCTTCGATCCCAGCAGCTTCAGCCTGCATCGAGCCGTTGGCGGCGAGATCCCGCAGTTGGTTGATGTGGACGAGTTTGACGGGCCGCCTGTCGCCGATGCCCCTGCCGCTCCCGATGTCCCGCCCGCGCCCGTGATCCCCACTCGCGAGACCCCCACCCCACTGACGGGGCAGGTGGTGATCTGCCGCAGTGTGGAGGACGGCCGGCCGGTCGGAGCGGGCACCGCATTCGAGCAACTCCCGGAGATCACGCTGCTGCATCGCTACCAGGACGCGACCGCCGGAGCGGCCGAGGCCGCCTGGTTCCGCGACGGAGACGAGATCGTGCGGTCGGTGACCCATGTTCAGGCCGGTAACGGCTGGGTATCATTCCGACTGCTCAGCGGCGATGCTCCACTGCTTCCGGCGGGGCGCTACGAGGTGGAGCTTGTCATGCCGGGCAGGACTCCCGTCCGGACCGCCTTCACCATGGGGCAGACGACGGCCGGTGGGCAGACAGGCCCGACGATACCTGCGCCGACACCCGCCGGAGGCGTCGATGCAGGCGAACGCGGCGACTTCGGCGGTGTCTCGGTGGGCAGCGGCCTCGAGGCCGGCCGGACCACCGGCACTACAGATCATTTCGATCACACGAACACGGTGATCGCGGTGATAGACTACGAGAATATCCCCCGAGGCAGCACCGCAGTGGCGATCTGGACGTGTGATGGCGAGGAGTTTGCCCGTGGCGAGAAGGACGTAGGCGGCAACGGCTCGGCCTCGTTCGGGATCCGAACGAGAGGCGGGGTGGACATGGAGCCGGGCCGCTACACGGTCACCATCACAGTCGGCGAGACTGTGCTTGGTCGAAAGTCATTCACCATTGGGACGCGGCGGGAAGAGATCGATCCGCCACAGCCGACACCCGCACCGGCTCCTGTACCGGCCCTGCCGGCTCTACCGGACCTCCCGAGCCCCATCGACGCCCTCCTCGGAGAGTGGCGGGTGGTCATGGCGATGCTTGACGGCCCGCAGCCCACGACGCTGTCCGTCAGGCGAGATGGCGACGGGGTGGTCGGCACGCTCGACGATCGCATCAACGCCTGGCTGCGCCTGAGAGCAGCGGGGCAGGGGAACAACTACACAGGGACATGGACCGACCCGCAGGCAGGCACTGTCGCGGTGACCGCTTCGATCACGCCTCACGGTGCTCTGATCGTGAAGCTGGTCGAGGGGATTGGGGGCAACGACCTGCTGTTCAACGCGCTGCCTCCCCGCGGCGGGACTGGAACAGCTCCGGCGACACCCGCGCCGACAACAACTCCGGCGGTCGTCTCAGTGCCGAACCTGAGCGGCGACTGGAAGATCAATGCCAACAACTCTCGGAGCGTACTGACCCTGCAACACGAAGGCAACCGACTCACCGGCACCGTATTCGGTGTCCCCATAGAGAATGGCCGGGTGCTTGACGATGGCACGGTGACGTTCATCCGCACGCGCGTCAACCAGACGTACACGGGGACTTTCAGCGTCGAACCGGATGGTACCTGGAAGCTCAGCGGCACCTTCGATTGCCCCGTGACACGCACGACCGGCAGCCTGTGGGTGGCGACCCGCGACCCGCGCGGCGGAGAGGCGCCACCTCCGACACTGCCCCCGCGGTAGACGAGTGAGGCGACGCCCGCGGCCGACATGCCCGGCGACACCGGCGACATAGCCCGGCACCTCGTCGGTAGAGCAACTCCCGGTGGCAGGCGGCCTGCGGTAGTCACTGCGGGGAGAGCGGGGCCTCAGCGTCTCCTCCGATACGGAAGGTGTCATCGAGGGCGTCCCGCGGCACGTGCATGATACGTAAGATCCAGGTCGGACGGCTCCTCCGGTCCAGGTGGAAAGGCGAGGCCACGAGGAAACTGCAGCGACTGGGTGAACGAGCAGTTCCAGGGTCCAAGCACTGCCTGCCCGTGCCCGCGCAACTGCCGAGGCGCCGCCTGCTTCGACCGGCTCGCCTGCGCTGACGCCATCTCGGCCTGTCACCGGCTCACCCGGAGCGACCGGACCATGCCGTCCGCGCCGGCGGCCAGTACGCCACCGTTACCGTCCGCGACGACGTTGACGCGATCGCCCGCGACGAACCGGCCGAGCTGCCTGCCGGCATCGTCGAAGAAGAGCACCATGCCGCCGGCGGTCCCGACAATGACCATCGAGTTGTCGCCGCCGGTGAAGACGAGATCGGTGACCGGGGCGCCAGTGGGCGCGCTCCAGACGAGGTTGCCGTCGGCGTCGAGGACGTGGACGTAGGACATCTCGAGGCCGACCGCGACCAGCCCCGGCTGGCCCGCGCGGCTGAGGCCCGCCACGGCGCTGAGCCCGGAGCCCGCAGCGAAGACGCTGCGGTTGCCCAGCACTCCGTCATCGGGCTTGCGGTAGTAGACGTTGCCGCGGCTCGTCCCGTGCGCAAAGCCGACGCCACCATCGCCCGTGAAGTCAACCATCGCGACATCGCGGATCTGAGATGGCCAGCCATCGGTGCTGAAGCGGGTGGACGTGCCGTCAAGCTCGCAATCCCAGCCCGAGCCGAAGCTGCCACTCGAGCTGAAGGAGAAGACGGTCTTGCGGCCGTTGCCGTTGACGTCGAGCGCCTGCAGGCCGTCGAGGACCGCGTAGCCGGCGCTGCCCTGGAAGCGCGTCAGCTCCTCGCCGTCGGGGCTGAGGATGTACATCCAGCCATTCCTGGGGCTGGCGGCCACCTCGGCGCGACCGTCGCCGTCGAGGTCGCTGCAGAGCACGTCGCGCACCTCGCCGGTGCGTCCGCCGTGCGTCACATCGCCCACGAAGGAGTGCGTCCACAGCTCGTGTCCACTGGAATCGACGGCCCTGACCTTGCCGTCATCGGACGCGAAGGCGAGGTCATTGGAGCCATCGCCGTTGATGTCGCCCGCGGAGACGGCATTGACGCGGCCGCCGCAGTCGACGCGCCATAGCTCCCGGCCGTTCGCGTCCAGGACGACCCCGGCGCCACCCTCAGTGCCAAGCGCGATGCGGTCGCCGTCAACGATCAGCGCGCGGACGCCCGAGCCGGCGTCAAACTGCCAGGCGGCGGTAACGTTGGGCGTCGTCTGCGCCGCCTGCTGCTGCGCCCCGCCCGCCGCTGCGGCGGCCAGCCTGCTCGCCTGCTGCAGCTCAGCGGCGAAGTCCGTGCGGTCGCCGAGGGCGACGGTCGCCTCGGTCCGCTGCTGGAACTTGCCGGCCGGCGCGGTCTCGTTGCTGTAGGTGCGTGCCGCCGGCTCCGTAATGAGCCGGCCACCCTCGAGGTCGAGCCGCAGCGAGACCGGGGCGTCGCCCGAGTAGATGGCCGTGCCGTCGAGCGTGACCGCCCTGGTGTCGGCGACGCTCAGGCTGCCCTGGCGCAGGGCGAAGGTGCCGCCGTCGATCGAGAGCCCGCCGATGCGGTAGCCGCCATCGGCAACGCCGACGAGGATGGTCTCATCGCCCGTGATCAGCGAGGCCCTTTCATCGAGCTTCGTCAGGTCGAAGCTGTGCGGCTCGTCGGTGTTTGACGCATAGAAGAGGTTGGCGAAGGTGAACTGCTGGCCGGCCTCGAGGTCGCGCGAGACGTCCTGACTGCAGATGTTGACGACCGGCTCGGCGTACTCGTAGCTGCGCCACTTGGCGCCGAAGACCTCGGTCTCGGGCGTCACCGTCACGCCGGTATCTCCGCCGCTGACAAGGTACATCGCGTCCTGGCGCTCCGGCGTCTTCTTCATCTGCCGCGTCACGAGCGTATTGCCGTCGAGGTTCGCGGTGCCGAGCGTGCGCCACAGGCAGCGGAAGCCGTAGTTGCCGGCGCTCAGTGCCTTCATGCGGTCGAGCACCACGAAGCAGTTCTCCTTCAGCCAGATGACATTGCGCTCCCAGTCGGCGCCGGAGTGATCGGGCAGCGTGGTGCGGGTCAGGCCGATGTCGCCGAAGTCGACGGCGGCGTCGAGGCGGGCGCAGGCCGGCATCCTGTCTGCGATCCCGTCACGCGTGACGACCACGCCGTTGTGATCGTTGAGGAACGGGCCCTCAGTGTATGAGTCGTCGACCAGCCAGACGCGATCGTTATCAGTGAAGCGGATCAGGCAGTTCGCATCGGAGTGGCCGTGCGAGCCACACGAGATGCCGTCGAGCAGCAGATACTGGCTGCTCGACTCGAACCGCGTGCGAAACGAGATCTTATCGAAAGTACCCTCCCAGGGGACATTCCATTTGAGGTTCTGGCCGCCGTGGTAGAGGTCGTAGTGCGCCTGATTGAGCGGCGCGAGCGTTACGCCCTCGAAGCGCGCCGGGCGCTCGGCCGGTACCACGCCATCCATCCGGAAGGGTGGCTGGATCTGCATCGCGTTCTGCTCGCTGGGGCGCATCGCGCGCCGCTGCTCGAGGATGTACTGGTAGCCCGTGTCGGCGTAGTACCACGCGCCGACCCCGAAGGGCACCGGCCAGAAGCAGTCCACATCCCAGCAGTCGCCGTGGCCGGAACTGGCGAAGCGGTTGTCGAGCGAGACGACGCAGCGGTCGATGAAGCGCTTCGCCGCTCCGCCGGGCAGGAACTGGTAGTCCGGCTCGGTGTAGGCGAAGGGCAGAAGCGGCCTCAGGGCCGTGGACAGCTCGTAGTTGCCGGACTCGTCCTGGCCCTTGTCCTCAGACTCCTGGGTGGAGAAGATGAACCGCGCCTTCGCCATCCAATCTTCGGTCTCGGGGAGCTGGTAGTACTTCTCGAAGTACCGGCCGCCGTAGTACGCGTCCATGGCGGCGAGCATGTGGTGGTTGTGCCTGACGGTCGAGTGAGCCAGGGCGCTGACGAACATGCCCTGGTTGACGCCCTCCTCGGAGCGCAGGACGTGCAGGAGGTAGTTGGTCACCTCGAGCCGCTCGTCATCGGTGAACTCCGGGCACTCCTCGATGTTGTCCCACGCGCGTATCGTCTTCCACAGCTCCATGTGCGTGTCATGACCGAGTTCCGGGTTCCGCTTGTGGCCGAGCAGGTAGATGACGGCCATCCGGGCGCGCCTCGGGTCACCTGAGTAGAGGTAGGAGACGCCGGCCCGCGCCGTGCTGCTCATCAGGCTGCGCTGGTTGCGCCGAGGAACGTTGCTGCGCGCGTACTCCGGATCGGGCCTGCCGACGGCGCGCTCGATACCGGCGGCAACCTCGGGCGCCATCTCTACCGCGATCGTGTGCCCGATCGTGAGCGTCTGGCCACGGCCGAGCAGGCCGGCGAGCTGCCGCGCGGCCTCGGCTGTGCCGGCCTCGTCGCTCCCGGCTGCCACGATGACGTTGTTGCCGGTGCCCCACGGGTCATGGATGGTGCGCACCACCCACCCGCCCTCGCCGGGGTACCAGCGGTCCTCATAGGTGTACCAGAGGCAGTAGAGGCGCTCGGAGAGCTTGTTCTGCAGCAGATTGCCGACGGCTATCGCGTTCTGCGCCTGGTAGTCGCCCGCCATCCAGTGGGTGTCGGCGACGATCGGCAGCGTGGCACCGGAGGCGCCGCGGATTGCGGCCTGCACGTCGCGGGCGACCGCCTGCATGGCGGCGTCGTCCGAGACGATGATCACCGCATTGGGCTGGCCGTCGCGGACCACTGTCGTGTCGATGTAGAGCTTCTTCAGGCGAGCGGGGCCGTCATGCGCCCGCCACGCGATCCGGTCGAGTACCAGCGTTCCGGTATACCCGGGCGCACGGGCGATGGTCAGCGTCTCCGGGCCCGGCTCGTCGAGCTGGAAGAGCGCGTTTCGCCCGTGCAGATTGGTGGAGGTGGAGCACAGATCGACGGTGTGGCTCTCTGAGCCGAGGCTGACCGTGACCGCGCGGGCAGTCAAACCATCCTCAGCATCGCCTTCACCGTAGACCTGCACCTCCCACGCTCCGGCCTGCAGGGGCAGTGTGGTGCTCACGGAGCCGTCCGGGCCCATGCGCAGGCCCTTCTCGCCGCTCAGGCCACCGTCGGTGACCATCTGGGCTGACACCCTTTCCGGGAGGTCTTCAGCCTCGATCGAGGCGCCGACCTTGCGCAGAGTGACGTCGTCGACCCATGCGTCGCCGGAGGAGTAGGTGAGCGCGATGAGCACGTCGAGATCGGCGGCTTCGGGGCCGGTGCTGAAGCGCCAGGTGAACAGCTTCCAGTCCGCTGACGGTGGTATCGAGCGGTGCTCGCTCAGATCGCCACCGGTCAGGAAGACGCGGAATGCGTAGCCGACGATGCCCTCCTTGAGGACGCATTTCTGGCGAAGCGAGATCTCGTAGACGCTGTTGGGCTCGACTGTGACCGTCCGCCGGATACCGACGGAAGTGTGCTCTCTGGTCGCTACCGTCTTGTGCAGCAGAGCACATTGGCCGCCCGCACCATCGTCTGTGAGCCGGACCTCGCCGACGCCCTCAGACAGACGCGTGGTCCAGCCCTCCAGACCGTTATCGAAGTCGGAACTCATGATCGCGTCCTGCGCCCACACGCACGCACTCAAGAGCATGATCACGGCCAACATGATGACTCCGCGCACTGGCACTCTCTCCCAACAGGCGAATCGGTCTGAACTTGCAAAGATCGCTGCCGACGCCGAGGAGGCGCAGCCCCACGCAGCGGACCTTCACCCTCGCCCCGCCGAATCCTCCCGCGGGGAAGACGCGCTGGGCGAGCATCTCCGAGATCCCGTGGCGCACCTTGACCGGATCACGCTCATCGTCGATCACCAATGCCAGTCGGCCAATCAGCCCCAACTTGCGCTCTGCCTCGGCGACCAGTATCACCCCGCCGTCGGAGGAGATATCGCCGCCGTCGAAGCTGCCGATGATCTCGCGACCAGAGAGGATTCCAGGTTCGAACCGCGGAACAGTCTGTACCATCGGAGAGACCTCCGGGAACGACCTCGTCTTCAACCAATGAAGCATTTCCGCGTCTCTCCGATTTTCCTTTCTTTCACCTCATGAACAATCTGGCCTAACTCGACGAGAGCGCAGCCAGGCTGGATAGAGACCCGGCGTCGGCTCACTCCCACGCACAAGGAGGAAGACATGATGAGGAAACTGATGCCCTTGATATTGTTGCTCTCGACAGGCATCACCCTGGCGGCGGTGGAGCCCGGAGAGAACCTGTTGATCAACGGATCGTTCGAGACCGAGCAGCTTGGCTTCCCGATGTTCTGGCAGAAGGGCGGGGAACACACCAGCTACGACCCGACCGGCGGGCCGGACGGCATTGGCGTCGTCGTCTTCAGCAACCCGGACGGGCTGGAGGGCGTCAGGTCCACCTGCCGCCAGCACGACCTGCACATCGTCGCGGGCGAGACCTACAAGATAAGCGCGTGGGTCAAGTCCACGGGCTTCAGCAGCGGCCATTGCGGCGTCATCGTGCACAACAACGGCTGGCACAAGGAGGCCGGAATCAGGTCGCTCCCGGAGAACACCGACGGCTGGGAGTATGTGGAGCAGACCTTCGAGTTGCCGGAGAGCAACAACGACGCCTACGGGGTGGCCATCTTTGCAGTCAACTACGTCGGCGAGATCCAGTTTGCCGGGGCAAAGCTCGAGGCCATCAGCGAAGGCGCGCTGGAGGGCAGCTCGGTATCACCGGTTTTGCTGGAGCAGCAGCGTCCCCGGCTCGTCGCCTGGGAGCCATTGCTCAACGAGATCGCCCTCGCCGATCCCACGATGACCTTCCACTTCTTCGGTCTCGTGGACCTGCCCCACTCCGAGTATGACTGCGTGTACACCATCGACGGTGAGACGGTCCGCACCTCTCCCCTCACGCCGCAACTCAACAGCGTGGATCTGTCCGGATTCGCCGCGGGCGATCACAGGCTCGATGTCGCGATCGTCGAGCGTGACACCGGGGAGGATATCCTCGAGGACTCCTACACGATCACCCTGGCCGAGGCCCCCGAGGTGGATACCTCGGCGCACCGGCGGCTGAACAATCTGGTGATCGAGGTGCTGGCGCAGCCGCTGCAGGCCACTGCCGCGCTGCAGGAGTTCGAGTTCAGCACCACCAGGGACGGATGGGTCTTCATCAAGGTGGAGACCGAGCAGGAGGACCCCGAACTCCGCGTCGTCCTGGGGACGGACGATACGGCGATCACTGCCGAGACGGATCGCCTTGAGGCGTTCCGTGAGATCCCCGGCGGCACACACGACCTCGTGGTGAGCGGTGCGGCCTCCGGCGGGAGCATCGTAGTGCGGTCGATCTCCGAGATCTTCAACTACCCGGCTTGCCGCAACAGCCAGGTCCCGCAGAACGGAAGCTATGACTGGGACTTCCACGTCAGGCACGTATTCCCCGCCGTGACCGTCCTGAACGGCGGTTCCGTGCCCGAGGAGCACCAACCCGAGTTGCGCGAAATGGGCCTCAAGTGGCTGGCGAACGTCGGCACAACGAGCCCCACTGACGCCGCGGATCTGGTCGCGCGGATGTCCCAAAGCCCGGGCATGACCGCGCCGCAGTACGACGGGTTCACCGCCGACGAGCAGTTCTTTGGTCGCCCCAACCTGGCCTACTACACCGAGGCTATCCGACTCCTCGACAACCCTGAGAACCGGCTGATCTACACCTGGATTGTCGGCAAGCCGTCGCTGCCCGGCATGCACAACGACTTCATGAGCGCGTCGCTGAATGCGTCGCGGGGGCGTGGCCGGCTGCTCTTCGAGGCCTACTGCCACAGCCGCCCCAGCGAGGAGGACGCCGTCCGCTACCTCAACGATCGCGTCGTCGACACGATGGCGCAGTTCAGCGACTACTTCCCGAACGCCGGCCCGGGGACGGGCATGATCTTCGGCAACTTCAACCAGATCCCCATCATCTCCCTCGACGTAAACCCGGAGGTGGACTTCAAGTACTACCTCGACATGCAGCTCAACCTTGTCGCCACCCACCCCATCTTCCAGGACCTCGGCGTGACCGGGTACTGGGGGAGTTACTACGACGATGAGGAACTCTACCGCTGGTCGTTCGAGCTGCTGCGCCACTACTGCGTCGAGGGCAACACGGAGATGCTGTCGAAGGACTACGGCTACGTCTACTCGCCCGGTCACCTGAAGAACTGCGACTTCGTGGATGGTCTCGAGCATTGGGTCGCGGATCCACCGGATGCCCTCCGGGCCGACAGCTTCCCGGGCTATGGATCGGGCAGCCAGCGGCGCTGGGGCGCCCCGAGCGGGACGGGTGACACCTTCTGTGTATTCACCCGCGGCGACGGAGACCCGAGCACGCTCACCCAGACCGCCACGGGCCTCACGCCGGGCAGGATCTACACACTCCAGTTCGTCACCGCCGACTACGATGACATCGTCACGGGCGCCTTCGACCCGAAGCAGCTCGGGATGAACGCGGTGCTCGACGCCGGCGCCGAGGTGATTCCCGAGAAGTCGTACGTCTTCGTGGACACCCGCAACACCGGTCGAAAGGAGAATGACGGACTGGCGCGGGTTAACCTCCATCACGTCCGGTTCCGCGCTGTTGCCCCGTCGGTCACAGTCACCTTCACCGACGCCGAGGCCGAGCCGGGAACTCAGATCGCGCTCAACTACATCATGCTCAAGCCGTACTTCGAGGAGTAGGTGACCCCGAAGCACGCGATTTCGAGAGAGCGAAGTGAAAGCACCCGTTGGAGCGCGCGGCACTGCGCTCTTCCCGAACGCAATGGTGTCTGGTGACGTGGTGTGAGATGAAGGCGAGAAGCGGTACGGGATGTGATATACGACCGCGCACTGCACCGTGGTACTCATAGGTGCTGCCGCAGATCGCGGCGAAACAGTCTATATTGCCCGGCCACCGCGTCAGTCCGTAGCGCGCGAATGGACGGACTCTGTTGAACGAGTTGCGCAAAAGTGCTGACGAAGGCTTAGACTGCGTCCAGACCGTTTCACCCTGTCCTGCGGGGGATTGGGCATTCAGAAGAAGGAGGACGATCATGCTGATCGAGAGACTAATGGTGGGGATTGCATGCCTGATCCTGATGGCCGCACTGGGTGGATCGCGGCAGGACGCTGCGGCCGCGCCCGGTGATCCGATCACTCTTGAGGCCGAGAGCGCGCAGATCAGCGCGGATCGCGCGGAAGTGGTGGAGCAGGACACCTTCGCGAGCAAGCAGGGCGTGTCGCTCAGAGCGGGGGTAGCCAGCAACGTGGGCCGGTCCGACAGCTCGCCCGACCTCGTTTTCACGGTGCAGGCTCCGGAGGCAGGTCGGTACTGGATCCGCACCCACGCCGCCACGGATGCGATCGGGACCGAGGCGATGCGGGTGGCTTCGGGCAAACATGACTCCCTTCGGCTGATGATCTCCATTGATGGCAGTCGCCCGACCAGCCGCGTCGTCTTCGTGCCCTGGAGCCAGCCAGGCAGTTGCGTCCAGCACACAGGCAAGTTCGATTTCACCGGTGAGGAGCAGGAGATTCGGGTCTGGCTGCCGGAGGGTGTGCGGCTGGACTACCTGCAGGTTGCCCCCTATGTGCCCCCGGCGGTGCCCGATGCGGCGGCCACCTACGAGCCGAGCATCGTGCCGCCCGATTCCCGGCCGCGACTGTGGGTGAACGACGAATCGCTCCCGGAAGTGCGGGCCAGTCTGGAGCAGGGCGAGAATGCTGAAGTGTGGGCGCGGGTGCGAGCGCAGGCGGAGATGCCGTTCGAGTTCAGCGTGCCGCCTGATACCGAGATAAGCTACAACGCCTCGCTGGAGCAGGCCGCCGCGAGGAAAGCCTTCGTCTCCCTGATGACCGGTGACAGGGAGCGCGGCCTCGAAGCCGTGGCCCTGATGCGCACCTACCTGGCCGCAGTGCAGTTTGGCAACCTCCTCGACATCACCCGCGAGATCGGCAGGGCCATCTACTCTGGATCACTGGTCTATGACTGGTGCTACGACCTGATGACGCCCGAGGAGCGGGAGAGCATTCGAGTCAACCTGATGCGCCTGGCCGATGACATGGAGATCGGCTGGCCTCCGTTCCGGCAGTTCATCGTCAACGGCCACGGCAATGAGGCGCAGGTGAACCGCGACCTTCTCAGCATGGCCATCGCCATCTACGACGAGGACCCCCAGCCGTATCGCTACTGCGCCTACCGCATCCTCGAGGAACTGGTGCCGATGCGCCGCTTCGAGTACCAGTCGCCGCGCCACAACCAGGGCATCAGCTACGGCCCCTACCGGTTCGGCTGGGACCTGCACGCCGCTCTGCTCTTCCAGCGCATGACCGGAGAGCCGGTCTTCGACGAAAACATCGGCGATGTCTACAAGTTCTGGCTCTACATGCGCCTGCCCATCGGGCAGATGCTTCGCGATGGCGACGGTTTCTCCGACGGCCGGCAGGTGAACCTGGGGCTGACGCCGCTGCTCGCCTACGCCTACACCGGTGACCCGATCATCAAAGGCGACTTCCAGCGCCAGGGCGGCACGGCCAGCGATCCGCTGCTGTTCCTGCTGCTCAACGACCCCAACCTCGCCGCAGAGGAGAGCCTCGACGCGCTCCCCTTGACCATAGACTTCGGCCCGGTTCTGGGTTCAATGGTGGCCCGAACAGGCTGGAATATGGGCGCAAACACCTCCGACGTTGTCGTTGAGATGAAGGGCGGCGGCTACCACTTCGGCAACCATCAGCATTCTGACGCAGGCAGCTTCCAGATCTACTACCGCGGGCTGCAGGCGGTCGATCTTGGCCAGTATCATTTCTATGGCACCCCCTACGATATGAACTTCTGCAAGCGCTCGATCGCGCACAGCATGCTGCTGGTGGTGGACCCGGAGGAGAGCTTCCGGGGCACGACCTCGAATGATGGCGGCACCCGCTTCAACCGCACCTGCCCCACCACCGCGGAACAGACGATGAATGACC
Organism: Armatimonadota bacterium; assembly: GCA_050942735.1. Classification (GTDB taxonomy): domain Bacteria; phylum Armatimonadota; class Zipacnadia; order Zipacnadales; family UBA5352; genus UBA5352. The sequence goes on along the minus strand of JBMNNW010000013.1, from coordinate 24,304 downwards.
CCGCTTTCGCTAACGGCAGGAAGGTATCCGCCAGCTTCGGGCCCGTGGCGCAGCGGCCATTCTTCAGCTACTTCTCAGTGGATCTCACATCCGCCTACAGCGAGAAGATCACGGAGTACGTGCGCACCTTCTGCTTCCTCAACCTCGGAAACGAGCAGACACCGGCGGCGCTGATCATTCTCGACAACGTCACGGCGGCCAACCCTGAGTTCCGCAAGTACTGGCAGGTTAATACGCTCAACCCGCCGGAGCAGACCGAGGATGGCGTGGTCCTCAGGAACAGCGCCCTCGGACTGTCGGGACGAGTAGACGTGCGCATGCTGCGCCCGGAGCCGGAGGAGCGCTCGGTGCAAATCCTCGAGGGCGAAGAGGCCAACAGCGTCTTCGGGCAGCTCTTCACGGCGCCAAATCCGTCGAAGCCGGAGGGGCATGGCTGCCGCGTCATGTTCTCCCCCGAGACGGCGCAGGCGAGTGATCTCTTCCTGACGGTAATGGCGATGTCGGACGAGAATGCGCCGGAGCTTCCGGTCGCACTGGAGGAGACCCGCACGACCTTCGCGCTCACCCTCGCGGACCGGGTGGTTGTGCTGAGCAAGGACGGGCGGCTGATCGAAGAGCCGTTCAATGTCCGTGTTCCGGAGGGCGGGGAGTACCAGTTGCTGCTCGCTGGCCTGGCCCCCGGGGACTGGAGCATCCAGTCAGAGGACAACACCGTCGAATTCAATGTTCGGGTCGAACCCGAAGAGAACACGGCATTCTTCGTCGTGCCGGGCGGTGACTTCACCGTACGGCCGGAAGCGAGGCCCGAGGCCACGGAGTTCCAGACCCCGCCCGACTTCATGCCGCCGCCGGCCCCAGCGCTCGCCAACCGGGTGTTCCTGAACGGGAATCTCATCGAAGTCCCGCCCACGCGGACTGCGGAGACCTGCCTGCTGCTTCCCGCAACCGCAATCTTCAGGACCCTCGGCATCGAAGCAGTCGAGGCGGACGGAGGCCTGCGCGTCACTGTCGGCGACCGGACCGCCCTGTTCCGTGCAGACGAGAGCGAACTCAGCCTGAACGGCCATCTCTTCAAGATGCCCGCCGAGGTGCTACGCGTACGCGGGGAGTGGTTCGTCCCCGATAGCGTGCTCGCTGCGGTGGCAGGTCTCGACCTGGTGCGGGATGACGCGTCAGAATGCGCGCAGCTCAGCCAGAGCCAGACCGCGCCCCAGTCGGAGGTGCTGTGGATCGAGGCGAACAGGGAACATGACCTGCAGGCTCTTCGCGCGATGGTAACGGACATCCCAGGCCGGCGGGAGTACTGGGCCGCTGAGGGGCAGGATGTGCAGTTTGATGTGACACTCGTGCGTCCCATGCGAGTCAGGGGGATCGGCATCCAGTGGCACCAGGGATCCGCGCGCCAGGCGAAATTCGCGCTCGAGACCAGCACTGACGGCGTTACGTGGCGTGAGGTTTTTGACGGCGCCAGCTCCGGCACGTCGGGGGGGATGGAGACCTACAGCTTCGATCCACACGAAGTCGAGTACGTGCGCTTCCATGGCTACGGCAACACCGCCAATGCGTGGAACTCGATTGTCCATTTCCGAGTGATCCCCGCCGACGCATAGCGATGAGCAGTGTACATGAGGGGCTGACCGCCTCCACAGCATCGCCTGCGGGTAGTCGTCGCGACGACCGGCGCGCTGCCCGACCAGATGTCGTCAGCGAGATTCACGTCGCGCACGTGCAGCCTCAAGAGTTCAGTGCGTCGAAGTCCTGCGAAGAGGAATGTGCCGGTGACGTCCCTGTCTTCGGAACGGGTCGCGTCCTCAATCCGGGGATGCTCTGCGTTGACCGGCCCCCACAAGTGATGCCAGTTGCAGTGTGGTACTGAGTGGCCTGTCAGGCAGCCCTGGGTGGAGGGCTGAGCGGAGCGAAGCCCGGAGCCCAGGGCTGGCGAGTCTCCGCGCGGCACTTGCGGCGCGGCGCTGTGAGCGATCCGCCACGCAGGTCGTTTCCCGGTCGTGACAGCACCGGCGGAAACGCGCGCGGCCGGGTGGCTCCGGAGGGTCTTCACTCTGTAGGGAGACTGACCGCTCCCTCCAAGCCGCGGGCTCTCACGCCGGAGGCAGGCCGTCAGGCCCGGCCTGCGACGAGTTGCTCGTAGACGTGCAGATGCTGCTCAACCATGCGGTCCACCGTGAACTCGCGTTCGACGCGCTCGCGGCCGGCCCGGCCCATCTCACGAGTACGCTCCCGATCAGCCAGCAACGCGAGCATCGCTTCCGCGAGGGCCCTCGGGTTCTCTGGAGGCACGATCAGGCCCGTCTCACCATCGACTACTGCCTCTGCGCATCCGCCGACGTCGGTGGCGATCACCGCCTTCCCCGCCGACAATCCCCCACACGAGATTACGAGAGAGCACACATGCCTGGACAGAGATGGAGGACTCGGTCGCGTAGATCGCGAATGCGACGTGGGCTCTGCCACAGGCACCGCCGCGGCGGGTAGCGAGCAGCCTGCCGACCGCAAAGTAGGGACAGCGCCGCCCGGGTTGGAGCTCAGAGCGCGGCCTCCAGAGGTCGGCTGTCGTGGGACCGGCAGGTCGGGCACAAGGCATCGGGAGCGGTGACGTGGTGGCGTTCAGAGTCGGATCCTCGCACTCAGAGGGAGCAATACGAATGAAGCTTAAGGTCGGACTATGCGGGGCCGGGCAGTTTGGCACACGCTTTATTCCGGTATTCCAGCGTCACCCAGACGTGGCAGAAGTCTACCTGGCTGATGTGATGCCTGATCGTCTGGCCCGCGAAGCGGCCCGCTTTGGCATCGCAAAGACCTTCGACTCGCTGGAGACCCTGTGCCGCAGCGACTGCGATTGCGTGGCATTCTTCACCCAGCGCTGGCTGCACGGGCCTCAGGCGGTACAGGCTCTGAAGGCTGGAAAGCATGTCTACAGCGCCGTGCCCGCTGCCATTACGCTGGAGGAACTGGGCGAACTGGTGGAAACCGTCAAGTCCACTGGCCTGATCTACATGCTCGGGGAGACCAGCTACTATCGCGCGCAGACGACCTTCTGCCGCGACAAGTTCGCGCGTGGAGAGTTCGGCCGTTTCGTCTACGGCGAGGGCCAGTACCATCACGACATGGCGCACTTCTACGCATCGTACATGCATAGCGGCGGCGACGGCTGGAAACCAACCGCAAGCTTCCCGCCCATGCTCTACCCAACGCATTCGACGGCATTCGTTCTGGGCGTAACCTTCGCTCGCATGACCGAAGTATCGTGCTTCGGCCAGGTGGACCGCCACGACGACGGCGTGTTCCAGGCGGAAACGAGTTTGTGGGGGAACGTTTTCAGTAACCAGTCTGCACTCTTTCGGACCTCAGACGGCGGCATGGCGCGGATCAATGAGTTCCGTCGGGTGGGCGCAGGCGATGGCCGTATGACCATCATGGGCACCCGAGCCGCGTATGAGGAACAGCCCGGACAGGGTGTCTTCACCTGGCTCGATTTTCCCGAGAACTACGGCCAGGGAGACAGTATCCCTTACCGTGAAGCACGGGATCTGGTGGCCCTGCGGCGCGAGGATGTCAGCGATATTCGCGTCTTTGACGGCGTCGAAGTCACGGAGGAGAATCTGGGCGATCTGCCACGGGAGTACCTCGGGAAGAAGTTCCTTGGGCTGTCGCCTGCCCAGCCATTCTGGCAGCTTCCCCTGGAGTTTGCCGGAGTGCCTAATGGCCATGACGGCACCCACGTGTTCCTGGTCAACGACTTCGTGCGCTCGGTCGTGGCGCAAAAGCTTCCGCCCAACCATGTATGGCAGGCGGCTCGCTACAACGCCCCGGGGATCGTGGCGCATGAATCGGCCAAGCGAGACGGCGAGCGGCTGTCGATTCCCGATTTCGGGATGCCACCGGCTGATTGGGCGGTACTGGACACGACCCGGCCACTGCAGCCATAGCTCCTCCGCCAGGTCGGTCACCTGTCGCGAACAGATCCGGTCTGCGGGCTCGACGAGCTTGGCGAGTCCGCAGCGGGGGCACGAACCCTCGCGCCGATCGGCTCCCACGATGTGACGCCCAGCGCGGCGATCACTCAATCCTCCGGGAGGATCGCGAACTCGTCGAACCAGAATTCCTGTCCCTGATCCTCCTGCCACTCCGTCCGCAGCAGGAACTGGCGAAGGTGGGTCAGTTCCGGAAAAGCCTCTCGCGCCGCGCGCACATCGATCGTGATCTCATGCCACCGTCCGTCATCGATCAGCCTGTAGGTGCCGAGGTCATTGTCACGCTCGGGGCGCGCGTCGGTGCCGCCGAGGGTGAAGCCCGCGGGCTGGTCGGGGCCGCCGAAGGTGTTGACCTCGATCGCGATCGGAACGCCCTCGGGGATGCGGTAGGCGAAGCGCACCAGCGGGTAGACGTCGATCTCCCACGCGCCGGGCGCAATCTGCGCCGCCGTGGAGTTGCGCTTGTTGTCGTCGAAGAACAGGTGCATGCACTTGCCTTCGCCCTCGGGGCGCTCCACACGTGCCTGCCCGGTCTGGTGCGGCCGGTAGAACTTCATGTACCAGCCCCATTCGGTCTGATAGGTCTCGTCCTCAAAGTCGATCTCAACCAGCGGCAGGACCGGATCGATCCGCTCCGGGATGTTGATGAAAAGCGCGGCCACGCCGCGCTGCCCGTCGGCAAAGACCGCGCGCGCCGTCACGCCGTAGTGCCCGGTCTCGGCGTAACTGTGCCTCGGCGCAATCTCACTGGAGTGGGTGCCGTCCTCGAAGTCCCAGGTGACCGACGCGACATCCTTGCCAAGGGTATCGAGGCTGAACTGGATGGGCTGGCCGGGCTCGGCCGCCGCAGGGCTTGCGAGGGCGATCAGACCGGTCGGATGGGGGACCCCGTGCTGGTAGGCGCCGAGATCGGGCCCCTCGCCCGCCCACGGCAGGCTCACCGGCATCCCGTCGGTCCACGTCACCTCGCGGTCGAGGTGCAGTAGCGCCGGGCGGTAGTAGCGCAGTTCCACGCGCTCGATCTGCGCGAGGTTGTCGCCCCGGCCGATGGCGATCCAGTCGCCCTCCTCGCCCTCGATGCCGAAGCCGTCGTAGAACGGGACCCCGTCCGTCACGGGCAGCGCGGTCCCGGTTCCCGCGCCGATCGCCACCGCGAGCGGGGTGCCCGCGTCGATGGCCGCGCTCTCGGGGCTGAGGCGGTAGTCGCGGTTGTCCGGGTCCACGAACGCCGGATCGCCGTCGATGTTGCCGTGGAACTCCGACCAGTACTCACCGATCATCCGAGTATTCGCATTCGCCTGCTCCGCGGTCCAGAAGTCGCCGCGGTAGCGCACGACCGTCTGGCCCGCCTCGGTGCCGCGGAAGAGATTGCTGATGAACTGATTGTCGCTGCTGATCCCGTCGTTCCGGATGAGTTGTACGTTCCCTCCGTAGGGGTCGTTGCGGTAGAAGATGTTGTTCTGGAAGATGTTCGCGCTCACGTTAACCCCGCCGAGCGACCATGCGGGCCCGAGGTTCTCGGTGAACGTGTTGTGATAGAAGCGGGAGTTCATCGACCGGAACGGATAGCGGTACAGGCCGGTCGCGCTGACGCCGGTCCAGATGTAGCTGCTGGTGCTCATCGGCATGCCGGCGTTGTCGAAGACGCGGTTGAACCGGAAGATGCTCTCATCATACAGGTTCTTCGCGACCGGGTCGGCCGACCAGGCGCTGTCCCGTGCCCGGGTGATGATATTCCCCTCGATGAGCAGCCGTCCCGAGGCCCAGAAGGTGTAGTTGCGCCCCCACTCGGCCCTGAAGACATTGCCGCGAATGACACTGTCCTCCATCTCCTGCAGCACGAGCGGGCAGTGACCGACGCGGGTGAACGAGTTGCCCTCGATCAGCATCTGCGAGCAGTTGAGCGGCCGGAGCGTGTCCCCGGTCACAGTGTCCTTGCTGAACACATTGTCCAGCAGCTTCACATGCGTGCAGTTGCGGATGAAGTGCATCGGCCGGGCGCGGCGCATGTTGCAGCCGCGGATGGTCAGATGGTGGCTGTCATCGATGGCGAACCAGCCGCCCGTCAGCAGGGCATCAAGCTCGAAGCCCTCGATGACGACGTGCTCGTGGCCGTTGAGCTGAATCAGCATGGGCACGCCATCGGCCACGAGACGCGCCGCCCATGGCTCCGACGAACGGAATGTGATCGGCTCGTCGGCAGTCCCGCTCCTTTCCGGAGCGATGGTGCCGATGTAGTCGCCTGGAAGAAAGGTCGCCGTGTCCCCGACCTCAAGGGCCTCATTCGCCTTCGCGATGCTCTGCCAAGGGTTCTCACGGTCACCCGCGGAGTCGTCGTCGCCGTCCGGTGAGAGGTAGTACTCCGCCGCGAGCGCGACCGGGGCCGCCATCAGCAGACATCCCGTCAGCACGGTGATCATCAGCACTGCTCCCACGGATTTCACATTCCCGCCTCCATCACTGCCAGTGCATGCATGTGGTCGATCGTCATCACTCCGCGGGCGGCACCGGCCACGAAAGCAGGTTGACGCCGCCGGCGAAGTACAATCGCCCGTCGAGGTACGCACCGCCGTTACCGAGCCCACGCGGCGCCTCGGCCACCATCGTCAGTTCATAGGTCTCCGGGTTCACCAGCACGATCCCCCCGGTGAAGAGCGCGAAGATGCGCCCGTCAGGCACCTCGATGAATATGCGCGGCCCCTGCTGGTGCACCGAGGGGCCGAACTCCTCGGGGGTCTCCGCGAGATGCACGATCTCCCGGGTCTCGGGATCGAAGACGAAGAACCGGTTGCGATCTATGATGCCGAAGACCAGGCCGTCGGGGCCAACGATCAGGTCATTGTACCGCTGCGCACCCTCGATGGGAGCGCCGTGCCACTGCACCTGCCTCGTCTCCATGTCGAGGATGTACAACTCCGCTACCTCGGCTCGCGGCGTCCCTCCCATCCCCGGCGCTGTGGTGGTCCCGCCGAGGATCGAGCCGTCGGGCAGCGCCACCAGGCTCGCCTGTGAGTGCCAGCGGATCAGCTGCTCATGGTCGATAATCTCAGCCTTTTCGGTCTCGATGTCGTAGAACACCAGCCCGCCGCCGGTGTAGCCGTAGCCGGGGGTGCCGCCATAGATGATGTGGCGTCCGTCGGGATGCGCGATCATCGCGTAGGGTCGCCCCACGTCCGGGTGTCCGTATGTCTGCGCCAGGTAGCGCGGATTGCTGTCGGGGTTGTCGCGCTCGGTCGGGACCCACTCGCTCAGCGGATCCCACTCCAGAAGCACGCCCTCGGTGTAGCTTGCGATGTAGAAGCGGTCCTCGGTCGTGGCCACCACATTCCACTGGCCGTAACAGTCACGGCGAATCCACTCGTCGGTTCGCGGATTGTAGCTGAAGAAGCGCTTCGGATGATAGGTGCCACCGGCGATCGTGCCGTCGTGGGCGACCGTCAGGCCCATATTCGAGGCGCCGCCGCCGCTGATCTCAAACTCAAGCTCGCGCACGTCGCCGGTCTCGGGGTTCTCGATCACCAGCCGGCCCTCCACGAGGTCGAGTTCGCGGACCCGCTCACCGCCCGGCAGATCGTAGTGGCGCAGGCCCTGGCTGCCGGCGATGATCTGCTTGCGGGCCACGCCCGGGCTGTCGTCGATCGGCGTCGCCTCCCCGCCGTGAAGCTCGAACCACTGCCGGCCCTCATCACCGACCGGCGCGTAGCCGTAGACCTTCCCATCCACCCCGCGGAAGACCGACACGCCGCCCTCTCCGACCACGTCGGTTTCCGGGACGACGGTGGCGACCTCGCCGGTATCCGCATTGAGGATGAAAATCTGCCCGACCGCCATGCCGATCGCGATGTACACCCAGCCCTCGTCATCGGCCGCCATGGAGCGGGGATACTGCAGCGCGGGATGCTGGTTGATCTCACCGTAGTGCCGGAACTCGCCCGTGGCGGGATCGTAGCTGACCACGTCGGCGTTGGGGTAGATTCCCGCCCAGATCACGCCGTTGTCATCCTCGGTCATGCTCATTGCGGCGCGCGAGGGACCCTCCTGCACGAATGTGAACTCGCGTTGCAGCGGATCGAACTCGATGAAGTGCCCGCCCATGTAGGTGTAGTATCGCCCGTTGCTGGCCAGTATCGAGGCGAACGGGCAGTCCCGCTCGATGGGCCGGGGGATCTCCTCGATCTCTCCGGTCTGCGCGTCGATCACCGCCAGCGCGTAGGCGTAGCGGTTGTCGAACAGCCACACAAGAACGACGTCATTGCCCTCGCCATCGACCGTACAGACCGTGCCCCGGCTGACGGTCACGTCGGCGAAGGGCCCGTGGTCAATGAAGCCGCCGCCGAGATCAACGCTTTGCGCGGACGCGCTCTGGCCGCATGGGGCTGCGACCAGCACCATCATGATCGCAATCACCTTCAGTTCTTTCACCCGCGTCAGCGTCAATGGGCCCATCTCCATCATCTCCCGTCGGTCACGGCCTGCTACCGGAAGCAGTTCAGGCCCGCCCACGCTCGGTATGAGCACGAGCGGGCCTGGTGACCTCCATTGACCGTGTCGCATGTCACGCGTCGGATCCAAGCGTCCAGTAGATTGAAACGCGACAGCCGCTGCGTCCAGGTTGCACGGAATCCATGAATGCTACTCCTGACAGATGTGCTGCCGGATACGTTTGACCTGCTTCTCCGGGTATCTCGAACCGCCTGCCGCGTATTATCACAGCCAGCACGCGGATGCGCTCATTCCGCCGGCGGGACCTCCCACGAGAACAAGTTCGAGCCACCGGCGAAGTAGAGCCGACCCTCGAAGTACGCCCCGCCGTTCCCCAGACTCACCGGCGCCTCGGCCATCATGGTCATCTCGTATGTCTCCGGGTTCAACTGCGCGATGCCCTCCTGGAAGAGGACGAAGATGCGACCGTCCGGCACCTCGATGAAGATTCGCGGGCCCTGCTGGTGGACGGCGCGCCCGAAGTCTTCGGAGAGATCGGCGGTATGCACGATCTCCCGCTCCTGTGGATCGAATACGAACAGCACCGTCCGATCCGCGATCCCGAAGACCCTTCCGTCCGGGGCGACGATCATGTCGTTGTAGCGCTCGACACCGTCGATCAGCGCCGCTCGCCACTCGACCGTCCTGCTGTCCATGTCGAAGATGTACAGTTCGGCCACCTCAGCCATAGGCACACCTCCCATCGCCGGCTCGATGGACGTCGCGCCGACGATCCTGCCGTCAGGGAGGGTCACGAGGCTGGAATGGGAGTGCAGAGGGACGAGGTCCTCGTGGCTGATGATCTCAGCCGTCTCGGTTTCGATGTCGTAGATCACAAGGCCGCCCCCGGTGTGGTGGTAGTGCGGGGTGCCGCCGTAGATGATGTGTCGCCCGTCGGGGTGCGCCACCATCGCGTAGGGCCTGCCCACGTGAGGCTGGCCGACGGTCTGCTCAAGGTAGCGCGGGTTGCTGTCGGGGTTGTCGATCTCGGTAGGCACCCACTCGCGCGTGGGATCCCACTCGAGCAGAACGCCCTCGGTGTAGCTGGCTATGTAGAAGCGGTCCTCGGTGGTCACGACCGTATTCCACTGCCCGTAGCCCTCGCGACGATCCCATGTGTCGGTTCGCGGGTCGTAGCTGAAGACGCGCTTGGGATGATAGGTCCCGCCGGAGATTGTGCCGTTCTGAGCCACCGCCAGTTGCATCAGGCTGGAGCCGCCGCCGACCAGCTCGAACCTCACCTCGCGCGTCGCGCCGGTCTCCGGATTCTCGATGGCCATCACACCCTCGACGAGGTCGAGGTTGGTGATGCGCTCGCCGCCGGGCAGATCGTAGTGTCGCAGGCCCTGACCGCCCGCGATGATCAGCTTGCGGTTCGGCTCCGGTGGCGCGTCAATTATGGCCGCCTCGCCATCGTACAGCTCGAACCACGTCCTCCCCCGATCTCCATACTCGAGCTGCCCGTACACCTTCCCATTCAGGTCACGGTAGACGTGCAGACCGCCCCCACCAACGACCTTGTCTTCGGGGATCGCGGTCCTGACCTCGGCGGTCTCAGGGTTGAGCATGAAGATCTGCCCAACCGTTCCGGCAACTCGGATGTAGACCCAGCCCTGATCGTCGGCTGCGATGGAGCGGGGATACTGAAGCGACGGGTGCTCGCTCACGGCCCCGTAGTTCCGAAGCTCGCGCGTCTCGGGATTGAAGCTGAGCACATGGGCGTCGGGGTAGAGCGCGGACCAGATCACCCCGTCATCGTCCTCGGTCATGCTCATGGAGCAGCGATTCGGACCCTGCTCCACGAACGTGAAGTCGCGCACCTTCGGGTCAAACTCCATGAAGTGGCCGCCGGTGTAGGTGTAGTAGAGGCCGCGGCTCGACAGGATCGAGGCGAACGGCCAGTCCGCGCGACCGGGAAACGGTATCTGCTCCACCTCACCTGTCCGGGCATCGATCACCACCGCCTCAGCGATCCCGCTGGCGCGCACGAGGGCGACGACAACGTCATTGCCGTCTCCGTCGCTTGTGCTGACGAGGCCACGGCTTACCAGCACATCCGCGAAGGGCCCATGATCGTGAAAGCCGTTCCCGAGAGCGTGGGTCTGGGCTGTGGCGCTTCGAGCCCCCGGGATAGCTGCAAAGACCGCTGCGATCGCGATCACGCGCATGACCTCAACCGGTGTCGGTGTCCGCATCAGTATCCACTCCTGTCATCGATCAATCAGATGAGGGCAACTGAGGCTCATGCCTCGCGACCGACCTCGCCGCGTCAAGCGCAGGGCTACAGCATCCACCCGATTGCAGGCACTCACGCCGCGCCGCCCTCTCTGTCGGCCTTACCGGATGCCGATCCGGACCTCAGCGTCCGCCGGAACGGCGCCCTGGGCCGCGCGCCATTCGCCGTCGCCGATGCGCCAGAAAACCGTGCCCTGTGCTTCGATGGTCACCGCGGCGTTGGCCTCGACGCGATACGTGTCGGCTGCAGTGCGTGACAGGCTGGCTCGGGCGTGGACTACGACCTCGTCGCCTGGCTGCACATCATGATACCAGTACTCGTCGCCGTCACCAAAACCTGCCGTGGAGTCGACATGAATGGTCTGCGGCTGGCCGGAGACAACCTGCCGGATCGTTGTGGCCGCGCGGTTCGCGCCGGTGAGCAGCTTGCACAGCGCAAGCGCCGCCTGCCGTTGCGTGGATTCGTGCGCGTCATGCAGGCGCGCGCGGTTCAGCGGCCCAATGGCGGGCACGGCGTCCTCGCCCATAGCGCCGAGAGCGTTCGCCGCCGCGATCCGGGTGTCAAGCTCAGGCGCATCGAGCAACTGGATCCACTCATACAGGGATCGGCCGTCATGAGTGGGCACGGGAGGGGGAGCGGGCGCATCCCCGCCGCCGCCGGTGCCGCGGACAGGTGGTCGACGTGTCGGGGCATCCACCGTCACAAACCTCCCCAACCCCTGCGCGTAGTCGCGGAAGCCGAGGTGGTACATCGCCGCGTTGGGCATGCGGTAGTAGCGCTCGCGGCCGACGTAGGTGTGCGGGTTGACCGTGCTTCCCGTGCTCTCCAGCAGCACTCCCCACGCGTCGTGGCGGTAGGTGTCCGTGACCGCCTCATCCGCCCCGGTCAGGGCGAGTGTGGTTCCGAGGTGGTTGTAGTGATAGAAGCTGCTCGCGCTGTCCCTGCGCATTGCCTCCAGCCCCGCGCCCATGGTGTAATGCGCCACCGTCGCCTCGCTCTCGTCCCGCTCCATCTGCAGCGCCAGCATATCCGGCCCCTGGTAGACGAACTTCCGGTAGCCATCCGCCGTCCGCTGGCTCACGCGCTTCGAGTCAGCATCGTAGTCGTAGTAGCTATTCCCGCCCGCCGCGAAGTCGATCGCAACGCACCTACTCCCGTGAGCTGGCTTTTCGCCTGTCGGTTTGATGTTGCGTGCCGAGAGCGGCGGCTAACCAGGCCGCTGCTCCCACCACCACTACCATGATCACACCCTGCGCCACGTCGCCCCGATCCAGTGGCTCTCCGGCCGGGCGAAAGGAGAGCATCGCCCCGACTGCTGATAGTGCCAGAGAAGTGGCGAGCATCACAGCTAAGGCCAGTGCCCTGGCCGAAGCCGAGGACCGCCGCCCGTGCCTGTACGCGAAGGCTGCGGAAAGAGCGACTGGGAGCGGCATGAGGATGACCGCGAAGGCCACGATCGCCCACGTTGGACCGCGCCATCCCAAGACAGCGGTGGGGAACCAGTACACCAGGACCCACCAACATAAGTGAGCCACGACCAGCCACAGCAGGAATTCTGCTGTTCGTACGAGCACGCGCATTGCACGAACCTCCCATGGCACAAGCAACTGAGCTGACAAGTGGCAATCCATTCGTGATGGCGTCACGGACTGCGCATGAGAGCGACGAGATTCTGGCCCCGTCACCCGATTCTGTCGCCTCCGTCAGGCCAGCGGATGCGGTTGTCGCCATGGCCGAACGTATGGACACAGAGCCCGTACATCATGCCCAAGAACACGTAGGCGGTCCATATCGCGATGGGCGCGATAACAGTGCATGCGAGTGCAAACGCATTGCGGCCGCCCCAGCACCCAGCGAGACATGTCTTAAAGATGGGATGCTGGTCCAGCGGATCTGATGGCCACGGCTCCACCCAGACTACGTTGGGGGGTTCCCCCTCTCCTCGCATTACACCCAGACTTCTCAGGAAGCGCATCAGACTCATACAGCTCGGTCTGCAGTCGTCGACCGAGACGAATTGATCGACACACCAGTTGACGGAGCCCACCATCGCGTGGCCGATCCTTTTCTCCATCCGGTCCATCCATCTGTCGCAGTTGATTACAACGCAAGTTCCATCCGGTGTGGACGGCGTCGGCGGGTTCTGCTCAAGGAACGTCCACCACCACGGCGCCGCACCGGAGGGATCAACCATGGCTGTCGACCCGTTCCTCACGTACGCGAACCAGTTGAGGCCGTCCCGCACCGGATCCACCGTCATGAACCTTCCCACCCCCTGCGCGTAGTCGCGGAAGCCGAGGTGGTACATCGCCGCGTTGGGCATGCGGTAGTAGCGCTCGCGGCCCACGTAGGTGTGCGGGTTGACGGTGCTGCCGGTTCGCTCCAGCAGCATGCCCCAGGCGTCGTCTGCGAGGCGCCCTCCCCGCGATCCCCACCGTGGTTGCGACCACCGATGGTCGAGCTGAACCCAGCCATCGAGCGCCCTCCCATGCTCCCGCCGACTGCGCGGCACGGGCATTCTTCCGCCACATTGTGAGACAGCCTGTCTCGTGCCATCCCGCCTGCACGCGGCCGGATCGCTGTGGGCCGCAGCAGACTGTCGAACTGGCTTTCGCCACCGGCGGATGGCCCCATCCCTGTCGGTTGGGGAGTTCTACTCCAGCCACACCTTGCTGACGACCACTTTCGACAGGCAGCACAGTGTGAAGCCGATCTCGGCCGGGTAGACGGTGATCGTGTGGTAGAGACTCTGAGCGTCCTCAGCGAGGCACACGACGGTCCAGCGATCGCAGCCGACCTCGCTGTCGGCGTACACCTGCTGCATCACGCCGTTCACATGGACTCGCGGTCTCGCCACCGAGGCTGCCCAGACGTCCTTCAGGACGAATGTGATCAAGTAGGCGCCGCGCATGGGCCACTTCGCCTCGATCGACAGCAACGGAGTGTTGCTGCTCGGGACATACAGCCACAGCAGCGGCGGTTCCTGGGCCGCCGTCGGCAGGGGCGTCACCTGGCTGAGATACGCGGCCCGAGTCGTCAGCGCGAGGCTGAAGTTCATGTAGTCACCATCCGCCGGATACGTGGCCTCCAGCGGGGTGAGCGTGATGCCGGTCATCCATGCCGGGTCGTCGGGTTTGCCTCCTGAGCCGCTGAGTCTCAGACGCCGGAGTTGTCGTGCCATCGCGGGCTGCGTCTGAATCGCCGTGAGCTGCTCCCGGGGCGTGATCGTCCCCGCCAGACTCCGGCGCGCCGAGGGCGACAGGCCCGCCGTCAGCGCACTCGCCTCCTGTCTCGACAACATGACCCGATCGGCCGGCCCGTCGGCACCGCAGACCATCGCTGCCGACACCCACAGCAGTACAGCCCAGACGCCCGGTAGCATGCGCATGATGCCATCCCTCACTGAGACCGTCGGTGTGCCTGCAGTATACCCCGCTTCGATGCGGCGTAGGCGGTCCCCCATGACCGTACTCCCCCTGATAGACGAGGACTCGTCACGACGATGGCCAAACAGCGGCGACTGCCTCCGACTTGTCTGAGGAGTTGGGGTGGGTGGGCGTTTGCTCAGAACCAGACATTTCTACTTTACCTTTGCAGGGCTCAGTTTATTTTGTCAGAGCCGGGCGACGGTATCCGGTCAGGTCGCAGAGGCCCCGATGTCCCGCCCGCGTGGGACACCTTCGGCTCTCCACTTGCAGGTTTCGCGCCACTGGCGGCCGAAATCCTTCCGCGGGCATCTCAAGTGACTGGTGGAGTCGCTATGCGCCGGCAGCACGGCCTCCGCGTCATCGGGATCGCGATCGGGTTGGGGGCGGGCCTGTTCGCGGCGTGGCTCTGTGACCCGAGCACCCCCGCAGGGCTGCTCTCCCAGGTCCTGTACCGCGCTGAGCTTAGTCTGTACGACTACCGCCTTGCCTGGGCCCCCGGGGATCACGGGCAATCCGGCCCTGTTCCGAGCCGCGACATAACCCTCGTCACCATCGACGAGGAGTCGTTTTCGCAGCCTGAGCTGAGCATGTGGCCTTGGCCACGCCGCTTCCACGCCCGCGTGCTGCGGCGGCTCGGCGACGCCGGTGCCCGCGTCATCGGCATGGACATCATCCTCGCTGGCGTCTCCGGCGACCCCGAGTGTCCGCCCGGCGAGGACCCGTTCCTCTGGACGCCACCGCTGTCGCCCGACGATGAGGCCCTGGTCGCGGGCCTTCGCGCCGCGGGCAACGTGGTGCTTGCTCTTGAGGTGGTGCATGAGGCGGTGGCGGGGACGGGCGCCGCGGGGGAGTTGATTGTCGCCAACTTCCCGTTGCCTGAGTTCGAGGAGGCGTCCCTTGCGCTGGGCGCGGTCAGCCTGCCCGCGGACCTCGATGGCACGGTTCGGCGCTACCTGACCTCGGTCACCCATCAGGACGCGGTCTGGCCCTCGATGGCGGTGTGCCTCGCGGCGCTGCGCGCGGGCGTGGGCCCTGCCGAACTGGCCGCCCGGATACTGGTGGCGGCGCGCTCGGACCATCCGGCGCTGCCCCTCGAAGACTTTCTGATCAACTACCGCGCCCCAGTCGGTCAGGGCTTTGTGCGCATCCCCTACTACCGTGTGCTCTCCGGCGAGTTCGACCATGCGCTGGTGGCGGACAGGATCGTGCTGCTTGGCGCCACCGCGCGCTCATTGCAGGACCTGCACGCCACACCCGTGTCGCTTCGGGGCATCCCCGGGACGAGCCAGAAGGTCGCGGCGATGCCGGGGGTTGAGGTCATCGCCGCCGCCACGGATACCATCCTGCGCAGCGCCTGGATCGTGCCTGCCCCCGTCTGGATGGCGATACTGCTCACGGCGGTGCTTTCGATGCTCATGGGCGCGCTGGTGTGCTGGCTGCGCCCACTCAGGGGCCTGCTTCTGGGCTGGCTGCCCCTGGTGGCACTGGCACTGATCCTGACCTTCGAGGCGATGTGGACGCGTCGGATGTGGCTGCCGCTGGTACCGCTACTGCTCGGAGTGACGCTGACATTCGTGCTTGACACAGTGTATCTGGAGCTCACCTCGTGGCATGCTGAGCGGCGGCTGCGGCGCGCCTGGTCCATGCGCGTGGCCCCCGAGGTGCTGCGGGTGATCCTGGCCGATCCGGAGCTTGCCAGGGTCGCGGGGCGCAGGGTCATCGGCACCGTCTTCTTCTCCGATCTGCAGGAGTTCACGACCTTCTGCTCGACGTCTGCCCCGGAGGAGGTAGTGAACCAGGTCAACCGCTACCTAAGCGTTGTCACGGAGGTCATCCTCGCGCACGGTGGCACGGTGCACAAGTTCATCGGGGACGGCGTGATGGCGGTTTTCGGCGACCCGGTGCCGCACGATGATCACGCAACCCGCGCTGTGGCCGCGAGTCTGGAGATCCAGGAACGGATCGCGCATCTGCGCGCCGCGGCGGCTCCTGACGAGTGGCCGATCATCGTGCGCATCGGCCTGCACACCGGGGAACTGGTCGCAGGCGACGTCGGCTCGGAGAGAATGCTGGAGTACACCGTGATGGGCGAGACGGTGAGCGTGGCGTCGCGACTGGAGAGCGCCAACAAGGAACTGGGCACGTCCATTCTGATGAGCGACGTCACCGCCAAGCTGATTGCACCCGACTACGCCCCCCGCAGTCTCGGTCGAATCCCGGTGAGGGGCCTCGCCGAGCCGATCGATGTGTTCAGCGTGGACCCGCCCGCGGCGGCGCAGATGACGCCTCCGTCACGGCCGGTCGACCCTGCGCAGTGACACCGTGGCCGCGCCGGCCATCGCCACGTCTGGCCCAACGCAGCGCGCGGGCCCCTCGTGCGCAGATGGGTCCACGGGCGAATCGTGTGCCGCCTCAGAGACGCCGCGCGTGTGTCCTCCTCGGGTCCCACGACCCCTCCGCCGCGACTTTCTCCTTCCTCACCACGCCGGTGGCCTCCGGACGCGAGCAGACTGCCACGCAGGCCGCCCGTGTTAGCGCCCGGACTCGCGACGGTAGGGCGGCAAGAAAGAGTGAGAAAATAATCTCACTAACGAGGAAAGCAGGGCGATATCCCCGAACTATTGCCCAAAGTGTTGCAGAAGATCTCCTGTCCGTCTGACGTGCCCCCCGGGATGGTTCGCGCCCCCGGAGGGCTCAGGCGCGAGGCCCTCCGGAGCCGCGCGACGTCGTGTTTGTCGAGGGAGGAGCGAATATGCTGGCTCTGAGGAGGAGCATCGCGGCAGCCATCGGCGTCATCGCGGCCGCGCTGGTGATTGGATGCACGTCCGCGGATGCGGCGTCCGTGAGGATCACGGCGACGATTCTCGACGTGCAGCATCGGCTTGGTCCCTCAGGGGCGTGGGCGGCCAGCACGGTAGGTGTGAGCCTCCCGCCCGGCAGTCGGGTGCGTACGGGCAAGCGCGCCCGCTGTGAGTTGGCCTTCCCCGATGGTACGAAGGTGCGCATGGGGCCGGGCAGCGACCTGGTCATCACCGACCCTGACACCAAGCGCGCGAGAGTCGTTGCCGGCCAGGTGTTCGCACAGGTGGTCGCCGGCACCGGCGGTGCGCAGATTCAGGGCGCGACCATCACGGCGGCCGTGCGGGGCACCGATCTCACGCTCGAGGTCCGGGACGACGGCTCGCTTCCCGATCCCGACGACCCTGCCGCTGAGGAGTGGTACGCGACCGACCCCGAGTTGCCCCTCGGCTCTCACTCGCTGGCCCAGGTGCCGTCGGCCCCGGCCCCGGGTGTCCCGCGGCAAATCGGAGGTGGCGGCCACGTCTTTGTGCAGGCGTGGCTCGGTCCCGTGGATGTCAGCGGTCCGTTCGGCATGGTCCCGCTCGCCCCGGAGACGGGCGGCCTGTTCGGTCCCGAGGACTTCAAGACCTTCCCGGCCTTTCCGCATGGCTTCGGAACCGGCTCACATCAGCCGTTCTACGCAGGATGGAGTTCGGGCAGCAGTGTTGCAGTCACCCCCGGCAGCATCGCCGGAGCGGCCTTCCGAGCCGCCCGGTCCGCGTCGCGACATGTGACCGGCAGGTTCGTGACCGGGCCGCCCCAGGGTGCCCTCGACATCGTCGTGCAGTCGGCGGGTGCGGTGGGAGGGGCTGCCGGACCGGCGTCTTCGTTAGACCTCGTGGCAGGGGCGCTTGGGCTCGCGGCGCTCGGGCAGGTGCGCCACCAGGAGCTGCTCGGCAGGCACTTCTTCGGACCGTGGTACCAGGTCGACCTCGTCGCGCTGGCCTCCGATGACGGCGCGCTTGGCGGCGGCTGGCTCCGCACTTCCGGCATCTACGAGGACTACTACGCGGAGGTCGGTCTGCAGGCGCTGACCGACTTCGACGGCGATGATGACCTGCGCCTCAGCGAGTCGTTCATCGTGAACCGGCACGGTAACACGGACATCACCGTCGGACGCCAGAGATGGCTGCAGGGACCGGTCAACAACAGCGGATTGGGATCGCTCTTTGGCGTCACGCATTTCGACGGACTCTCGGTCGACGGCACAGGTGGCGCGCTCCATGCCACAGTTGCCTGGGTGGATGAGTTTTCGGGCTGGGGCGACCCGCCGGTCAGGCGCTCCGGCTGGTTGGGGCGCGTCTCCGGCGAGGTCAGAGGTGGACTGCTGGGCGCGAATCTGCTTCTCTCGCACGACAATCTCGGCTGGAGCATCGATGCCTCGCTGCCCATGTTCCCCGGGGAGACGGACCTGTACTTCGAGCTCGGAAAGGACCCCGAGGGACGGGAGCTGAGCACCGTTGGACTCTACCTCCCCGGGCTCTACCGCTCTTCGGACATCGATCTCTTCGTCGAGTATGCCGACCGTGACGGCTATGACTCGGTCTGGTCAGGTGCCGGGTACTGGGAGGCGTGCGAGGGGTGGACCGGTCTGGCCGGGGTGCGCATAACCCGGGAGGGAGAAGCCGGGTTCATGCTTGGCGTCGCAAAGCGCTTCGGGTCGCTTGCGCCCTGATCGGGCGCGGCACTCGGTACTCTCGAGCATGGAGGAATCGAGGATGGCACGGTGTCTGAGGACGATTCCGGGTCTGCTCGTGTTGCTGATGATGGCGGGCTTCCTCGGCTGTGGCGGCGGCTCCCCTACGACGCTGGGGAGCATCGGACTGGCCGTGACCTTCCCTCCGCGCGACGAGCAGACGGGCACCTCTGCGAACGGCTCCATGCCCCGGGTCACTAACTCGGTGCGAATCCGGGTCGAGACCACCGACGATGCGGCGTCCCCGTGGTCCCGCGAGAGGATCATCGATCGGCCTGCCCGCAGGAACGTGGTCAGGTGCGAGATCGACAGCGTGCCTGCTGGGTACGTGCTCATCACGGCCACCTGTTTCGACGGCTTCGGCGCCACAGGCAACCTCGTTGCCGAGGCCAGTTCAATTCACGCGGTCCGCGCGCGGCAGGTAGCCAGGGTGACCATGGTCACCGATCGCCTGGCGGCCAGTGTCCAGATCTACCCCGTGCCGATGCCCGGCGGAGATCGCCCGCCGCCACTTGTCTCCGTCGAGCTGGAGCCGACCCAGTACAGGCACGTTCAGGCAAAGGGCTGGGACTATGACGCCGCCGAGACGATCTACGTGGACTTCCGCTGGGAGGGCGAGGGGCTGAACCTCTCGCCGCTTACGGGTTCGGTGGTGGCTGTTCACCCGATGGTGGATGGTCAATATCGGGCGACCGTGAGCGATGCGAAGAGCGGACAGCAGGCCACGCTTGACGTAGACGTGGTGAGTCGCCCCGTTGCCTCGGTAAACCTTAGTCCCACGGAGGCGACGCTCTACCGGTTCGGGACTCCCAACGAGGTGATGATCGTCGCCGTGGCGCTCGATGAGCGCGACGAGCCCATCGAGTACGCCGCGCTGAGCTACCAATCTGACGATCCCGGCGTTGCCGCGGTGGATGAGACCGGCCTGGTGACGCCACGGGGGGCGGGGACCTGCACGGTCACGGTGATCGGCAGCACGGCCACCGGCAGCGCTCAGGCCACCTGCGAGGTTCTGGTGATCGACACCGGCAACCTGGACGTCATCGTGCGACAGGTCCCGAGCAGGTCATCAGTATCGCACGAGAACTCGAAGAACGCCGGTTCGTGACCGTTGGCCCGATTGACACTATGAACAAGAAGAGAGCACCACTTCCGAAGAAACGCGCACCATCGCAGTAGACGCTCCTGCGAACCGGCGCAGTACGCCTTCTTCCTGCAGCCCCGAAGCCTTTCTCCATGCACGGTCGAGACGGACGCAAGGAGGAGAGAGCGATGAGAAGGGCAGATGGGAGCCGCATCAGGCTTGGGGCCGTGCTGGCATGTGTTGGGGCGCTGCTGGCGATCACTATCGGCACCCCCGCCACGGCCATGCAGTGGGACGGGTCGGATTTTACTATCAGCACGAGAAGTACCTCCAACTCGGGAGGAGCCTTCGCCGCCTCGAGGTGCTTCGCCTCGGGGGAGGACCAGAACCTCATACTGGCGTGCCAGCCGATCACCAACTCGCCGTCGCCCCTGTATGTGGTCCGCATGGCGAAGGACGGCACCGTCCTTGATCCCAATGGTCTTCTGCTCAATGTGATGATCCGCGGCAATACCTTCGGCTTTGGTGTGTGCACCGACAGGCACGATTACTACGTCGTGTACAATCGTCTCGGGCCGGTCGCGGGCCTGGTGGGAGACCAGCCTCGGTATGCGGACCTGCTCCGAGTGACCCCGGAGGGCACCGTCTCGGCTCCCGTATGCGTCGACGACTGCACGCTCTATCCCGGCTATGTCAACGGTGGGAGCTGCGCGTCTGGAGTGGCGACCAACGGAGCAAGCGTGCTGGTTGCGAGCCGCATTCAATACACCACGCTCCCGCGCAGTGCCATCGGCTATGTGCTGGTCGATGCCGGGGACAACTTCGCGCTGATCCGGCGCGTGCTGGCGGACCAGGGGGGAACGCAGTTCAGCTACGGCGTCCCTGCCGTAGGCACGGATGGCACGAACTACCTGATCGCCTACAGACGCAGCGACGGCTACATGCGAACCGCCCTGGTCGAGGGGGCCACGGGGACGCTGCTCGGCAACCGGCAGTTGACCGCTGCGAGTTCGGCGACTGATCGGGTCTGGGTCAGGTTCCACGACGGCGCCTACCACGTCTGGTGGTCGGGCGGCGACGGCGTCGGCACCTACATGATGCGCGTGGGCACGGACGGCGTGCCGCTCGACGCGGCGCCGCGACACCTGACGGCGCGCTGCCAGTACGGCGACTTCGACGGGCACAGCTTCGTCGCCGCCAGCGACGCCGGCGACTGGTTCCACCTCTACCGCCTGGCGCCGGACTTCAGCGTGAGAGAGACCCTGACGCTGCCCGACTACGGATACTATCAGGGGCTGGAGGGCGTCTACCCCCAGGGCGAGCGCCTGCTCGCGATCCGAAACGTGAGCGCCCGCCTCACCGGGCGGTTCGTCGATTCGAACCCCATCCACAGCGTGAGTCCGGAGAGCGTGGCGAACGACGGGCCGTGTGAGTTGACGCTGACCGGCGGCTTCGATGCTTCGTACACGCCTGTGCTCGTGCTTCCCGATGGAACTGAGGTGCAGGCGACGTCGGTGGCTCGGACCGGAAACCACACCATCGTGGCGGTCTTCGAGGTTACCGCCGCCCCCACCGGGCCGGCCAGCCTGCGCATCTACTCCAGCGAGCTTGCCGCGCCCTATGAGAGGACCGGGTGGGTACAGATCGTACGGGCCCAGGCCAGCGGGGTCCTGATCGTTGAGACCGGCGAGCGGCATCCCTCCATTCAGGCCGCCATCAATGCCGCCGGACACGGCCAGACGGTCGCCGTGCCGCCGGGGACGTACTACGAGAGCATCAACTTCGGGGGTAAGAGCATCACCGTGCGCAGCGAGGCCCCGGACGACCCGGACACCGTGGCCGCTACCATCATCCATGGCGGAGGGAACGGCTCGGTGGTGAGGTTTGACTCCGGCGAGACCCCGGACGCCGTTCTGAGGGGCCTCACGATCAAGGGGGGCAGTGCTGAGCAGGGCGGCGGTATCTTCTGCGCCGACTCACACCCCACCATCAGCAAGAACGTCATCGTGGGCAACCATGCGAGTTCGCAGGGAGGCGGTATCTACTGCCGCCATGGCGCGCCCACCATCACCGGCAACACCGTCGCCGCCAACACCGCTCCAGATGGCGGCGGCATCTTTTCGGCATACGGGACAGCAATCATCACCGGCAACATCGTCAGCCACAACACGGCAGTCCGGCACGGTGGGGGAATCTACTGCGCTCTGAGCGGGCCTGCCATCAGCAATAACACCGTGAGCCACAACAGGACCGCTGCCGGCGGGAGCCTGCATTTTGCCGACTGCCCTGTCGGGGGGCCTCCGGTCGTGACCAATAACATCATATTCCTCGACACGGAGGGCGCGGGGGTTCACGTGGAGTCAGGCGCCGCGCCCGTTCTGACCTACTCCAACGTCTACGGTAACGTCGACGGGGAGTACGTCGGCATGCCCGACCCCACGGGGACGAGCGGCAATATCTCCGCCGATCCTCTGTTTGCCGACGCGGCCAACGGCGATTTCCACCTCAAGTCGTACGGCGGCCGACGGGACCCGGTCGGCGGGAGCTGGGTCACCGATGCCGTGCACAGCCCGTGCATTGACGCCGGCGACCCTGCCACGCCGGTAGGCGATGAGCCGTGGCCCAATGGCGGGCGAATCAACATGGGCGCCCATGGCGGCACCGCCGAGGCATCAAAGAGCGGGACCGTAGTCAACTTCCCCGACACTAGACTCGACGCAGTGATCAGGGATGCAATCGGCAAGCCCGCCGGCGATATCTACGCGCATGAGTTGACGGGCCTGGTGTTCCTCTCGGCAGAGAACGCGGACATCTCGGATCTCACCGGGCTCGAGCACTGCACCGGTCTCACGGAGCTCTACCTCGATCACAACGAGATCAGCAACCTGACGCCGCTGGCAGGGCTGACGGCACTGGAGCGGCTGCAGCTTTACCGCAACGCGGTCAGTGACCTTGCACCCCTCGCGGCCCTGACGGCTCTGAACCATCTAGTTCTGGTGGACAACCAGATCAGTGACCTGACGCCGCTGGCGGGATTGACCGCGTTGAAAGGGCTGTATCTGGATCAAAACGCGGTCAGTGACCTCACGCCGGTTGCGGGCCTGACGGCATTGACGGAATTGGTCCTGACGCTCAATCAGATCAGTGACATCACCCCGCTGGCGGGCCTGACGCAACTGCAATGGCTGGGCATGGGGATCAACCGGATCAGCGACCTCACGCCGCTGGCCGGCCTCACGGCGCTGAAGAGGCTGAGTCTGCACTGCAATGAGGTCAGTGATCTCGGGCCGCTGGCGGGACTGACAGGATTGCAGTGGCTGGACCTGAGCCTGAATCAGATCGGCGACCTGACAGCGCTGGCGGGTCTGACGGCACTGGAGTGGCTGGATCTGCGCAGCAACGAGGTCGGCGACGTCACCCCGGTGGCGAACCTGACCGCGTTGGTCGAGCTGGACCTGGGGAGCAATCGGATCAGTGAACTCACACCGCTGGCGCCACTGACGGCATTGCAGTGGCTGTCGGTGGAGTGGAACTGGACCGATCTGAGCGAGGGCTCACCTGCGTGGCGCGTGGTAAGTGGGCTGCAAGACCGCGGGGCGACGGTGCTTCACGACAACCAGACTCCGCGCAGGCTTTACGACGCGCTGGCACGTGTCTCCACAATCTGCTACTCGCCCACGAACTACGATCCCGGCCAGGGCATCGAGCCGACCGAGGCCGGCATCGCGGATGATCTCCGAACGCTTCGCGACCTCGGCTTCGGGGGCATCGTCACCTACGGCAGCGACGGCATGCTTGCCGAGATACCGCGCATTGCACGCGCCAACGGCTTCGAGGTGGTCATCCAGGGAATCTGCGACCCGCTCAGCCAGGCGGAGTTGAGCGCGGCCGCAGCGGCTGCCGCGCACGTGACCGGCTACTGCGTCGGCCATGAGGGCCTGGTGCGCGGCGACTACACCGTGCAGCAGGTCCACGACGCGATGGTGTGGATGCGGCAGCAGACCGATCTGTGCGTAGTGACCTCTGAGCCGTGGTCCGAGTACCTGAGCAACGCGGACCTGCGCGATAGGTGCGGGCCGCTGGTATTTGCCACCTGCCATCCGCTCCGGGCGGGCTATCAGGACCCGGTGGCCGGGGCGAGGTGGACCGTCGCGCGCTATCAGGAACTCTCCGCCGCGATCGGCACCACGCTCGCGTGGTTCAAGGAGACCGGGTGGGCGACCGCAGGCGCGCCGTGGTGCACGGAGGAGGCGCAGCGCGACTTCTTCTCCGAACTGCAGGGCGCGGCCGGTGCTATCGGCTTCTGCAGGTTCGCGGCCTTCGATCAGCCGTGGAGGGAGGATATCCTGGACGGATACGATGTCGGGCCCCACTGGGGCCTGCTGACGGCCGATCGCCAGCCGAAACAAGCGGCCGGCCCGGCACACGAGGTGACGATCACCGAGGGGCCCGCGGGCGATCCGAACCCGGTGGCCTCCGGGGGGGAGGTTCTCTGCTCGGTGACGGCGGTGGACAGCCTTGGCCACGATCTGAAGTACGCGTGGA
>JBMNNW010000111.1:0-16406 GCA_050942735.1 Armatimonadota bacterium | reverse complement strand
ACAAGACCGACTGGGACCCCGACACGTACAGGGGCGCCAACGGCGACGGCTCGCTTCTCGTCGCCGGGCCGGAGGGACCGCTGAGCACGGTGCGGCTCGCGAACATCCGCGACGGCATCGAGGACCACGAGCTGCTGACGATGCTGGAGAGGCGGCGCGGAGACGACGGCGAGTTCAGCCGCGTGCTTTGCGCCAAGGTCGCGCCGAGTCTGACGCACTTCACGTATGACACCGGGCACTTCGCGACCGTGCGCGAGCGGCTGCTGCGCGAGGCGGCGAAGTGACGACCCGTCCGGGCGAGACGCCCGGAGCCGATCAGACTGAGGAGGGCGATGCGGATGGCCGCACCGAAGAAGATCGATCTGCAACTCGACAGCGGGCCGGAGAGAGGCCCGGTGTACGACACCGACGCGATTCAGATCATGCGGATCAGGCTCCAGCCGGGCGAGGCGCTGCCCTTTCACCGGGCCAACTCCAACGTGCTGCTGGTGCCGCTGACCGGCGCGCTGCAGTTTGAGGAGGAGACCGGGGAGACGCACACCGTCGCGCATGGAGAGGCGCTGGAGATCGCGTTTCAGACGCCGATGCTTGTGAGCAACGCCGACGAGGACCTGCTGACATTCCTCGTACTCAAGACACCGCATCCAAAGTTCATGGCCGAGGAAGCGTGAACCCGAGGGCCTCGGACGGCGGCGATCCGCAGCAGCAGCCGACCGACTGTGGGCCCGCTCGCTCAATCGCGATGGACGGATCGGCTCGAAAGCGTCGTCGAGCTCCGCGCGGAGGAGACGTGATGCGAAAATGGCCGAGCGACCGGACATTCTCATCATCATGCCCGATCAGATGCGGGCAGACTGCATGGGCTGCGCGGGCAATGACCTGATCGAGACGCCGAATCTCGACCGCCTGGCGGAGAGCGGTGTCCGCTTTTCGCGCTGCAGCAGTTCCAGCCCCGTCTGCATGCCGGCACGGTATTCCTTCGTGTCGGGTACCTACCCGCACAGCCACGGCATGTGGTCCAACGCCGGCTGTCAGGACCCCTTCGACGAGACCATCTTCCACCGTCTGCGTGATGCCGGGTACTTCACCGCGCATATCGGCAAGTCTCACTTCTACCAGCAGGGCGACATGGACGCGCGCGACTGGGAGCCCTACATGCGCGCGCGAGGGTACGATCACGTGCACGAGACCGCCGGACCGTGGGCGAACACGCGCATGAGATCATATATGACCGATCATTGGCAGGAACGCGGAGGTCTCTGGGATGCCTACCGCGAGGACTACCGCCGCCGGCGCGAGCACGATGGCCCCGCGGTCTGGCCCAGCCCGCACCCGGTGGATGAGTACCAGGACAGCTACGTCGGTCGCGTTGCGCGCGACTTCGTGTCTGAGTACGATCGCGACGAGCCGATGTGCATGTTCGTAGGCTTCCCCGGGCCACATGAGCCATGGGACGCGCCCGGGGAGTATGCCGAGATGTACGATCCGGAGGAGATGACAGACCCGATTCCGCCTTCTGAGGCACCCGAGTGGCTCTCCCCCGCCGCACGGGAGCACCATGCCCTGCTCCACAGTGCACCGACGGATCCTGCCGACGCGCGGCGCATGGCCGCCAACTACTACGGGAAGATCACCCTCATCGACCGCTGGATCGGCGAGATACTTCATGCCCAGCAGACGCGGCGCAGCCTCGATGAGACCATCGTGATCGTCTGGTCGGACCACGGTGAGATGCTCGGGGATCACGGGCGAGTGCACAAGTCGGTCTTCTTCCGCAGCGCCGTGCAGGTCCCACTGATCGTGCGCTGGCCGGGGATGGGCGCGGGCGTGGTCCGCGATGAACTCTGCTCGCAGATTGACCTCTTCCCCACGCTCCTCGATGGCCTGGGCGTGGAACCCTCCCAACGAGCGATGGGCCGATCACTGATGAGCGCACTGCGAGACGAACCGGCTCCCGGGGATCAGGAGGCGCTCGGTGAGATCGATCGCTACTCGATGATCCAGACGCCGAGGTACAAGTATGTCGTGGACGATCGCGGCGACGGCGTTCAACTCTTCGACACGGAGGAGGACCCGGACGAGACGGTGAACCTCTGCGGCCGGGAAGAGATGGCCGGCGTGGAGGCGGAGATGCGCGACCGTCTGCTGCGCTTCTGGGCGCGCACACAGGCCCGGCGGCCATTTCCCACCGACCGTGGCGTCCGGGAGCGAGGCACGATGCCCCGGATGCTCACGGAAACCACCAATCACTGAACCACCAGAAGGTGATCGAGCGTGTATGCTCTCAAGCCCGTGCGGGTCTACTACCTCGACGAGGTGCAGGAGGACCCGCGCATGGTGGCGCGGATGGAACGGATGATCGGGGCAATGCACCTGCCCGAGACGGGCGCGCAGCCGTTCAGCCGCGATGAGGTCCCCGCGGTCATCGAGGACCTGATGGCGGCGTGGACGCCGGAGATGGTCTTCGAGCACGAGGCGGGCTCGTGGGGGCGCCCGGTCGTGTTCACCGTTCAGGACCTCGATGACACGAAGCCGGAGTATGAGAGCATCGTCGAACGCCTCCCCGAGGGCGCCGGCCTCGGGCATGTCCACCGGCTTCTCGGGCATATCGACACCGCCCGCTGCTATCACGAGCGGGAGGATGACTGGGAGAAGAACTTCGTCTGCTGGCCGACGAAGGACTTCGGCACGATGAACGGCTGCCCGCACGGCTGCCAGTACTGCGGCGCGGGGAAGACGGACTTCTGCACGGCGGTGGGGCTGAATATCGAGGATTTCATGGAGGTCGCCGTCCCGCGGGTGGTCGCCGAGCGGCCGTGGCAGAAGTGCTTCCGGATGATCGGCTGGGCCGCCGACCACATCGCGTGGGAGCCGGAGTACGGCGTGATCGACCTCTTCACGCGGAAGCTCGCCGAACTCGACCGCTTCGGGTACTTCCACTCGACCAGCGCGAACGTCGAGTGGCTCGCCGATGTTGCACACCGAGACCGGCTGATCGGGATCTGGAGCACCACCTGCGAGTCGGTCGCCCGGGAGATCGAGCCGGGATCGGGGGCCGCGATCGATCGTATCAGGGCGGCGGCCAGGTGTGAGGAGATGGGCATCCCGGTGCGCTTCAAGTTCAAGCCGATGATCCCGGTGAGGAACTGGCGCGAGGAGTATGCGGAGATCATCGAACAGATGTGCGCGCTCACCACCCCCGAGTCGATCGGCTTTTGCGTGGTGATGTGGAACACGCTCGACAGCCTCGCGGCGAGGATCGACCTGGGGCTTCTCGATCAGGATTACGTGCGACGCGCGAGAGATGCCGAGGAGGAGATGAAGGGCGTCATCACCGGGCCCTTCCCGCATGACGTGCGCGCTGAGATCTACCACTACCTGACCGAGCAGGTCCGGCGCTGGGACAGCGACGTTCCGCTCTACATCAGCACCGAATCGCGCGAGATGTGGGATGAGATGACGGAGGCGCTGGGACAGCGGCCGGAGAGCTTCTTCTGCGGCTGCTCTCCCATCGGCCTGCCCGGGCGGAAGCTCGCGGCCTCGAAGGACTGCCCCGCACTCGACGTACAAGCGCCTCGCCGAGGAGCCGGTGGTGGATTAGCCATCGAAGGCTGGCGCAACGATCCGGTCGCTCTGAAGACATGCTGCAGACTTGTCCGGAGGAGATGATCGTCATGCCCGACCGATGCGGAAGGCCGAACATCATCATCATCACGACCGACCAGCAGCGCTACGATACGCTCGGCATCACCGGTAACGAGATCTGCCGGACGCCGAACTTCGACGCGCTGGCCGACAGGGGCACGCTCTTCACGCGCTCGTACACGCAGAACACAGTATGCATCCCCTCGCGCGCCTGCCTGCACACCGGGCGCTACACGCATCAGCACGGTGTGCAGTACATGGAGAGCGAGATCGACACGACACCGATCCTCCCGCACTGGGAGACGACGTTCATGGAGCGGCTGCAGGGGGCGGGGTACTACACCGGCGCGACGGGCAAGATCCACATGCTCGAGCCGAAGGGCTACGACTGGACGCGGCTGTCGGGCGGGAAGGGCGGTCGGTGGCGGCGGCAGTGGGGCGACGCGGTCGGTCCGGCACCGCTCGGGCAGGCCTACGCCCGCTGGCTGGAAGAGAAGCGGCCCGGCGCATACAGCGAGATCTACGCACAACGACAGACGTCCGAGTACGACAACGGCACGCTGATCAACGTGCTCCCAACCGAGGAGTACATCGACTACTTCATCGCGGAGATGGCCCGGGAGTTCCTGCGCGACCGCGCGGAGAACCCTCAGGAGCCGTGGATGCTCTGGGTTGGCTTCTGCGGACCACATGGGCCCTTCGACCCACCGCGCGAGTATGCCGAGATGTATGACCCGGACGAGATGCCGTTCCCGGAGACGTACACAATGCAACTGTCCGACCGGCCGGAGTTCATGAACTCGCCTGCGAAAGAGGCGA
Organism: Armatimonadota bacterium; assembly: GCA_050942735.1. Taxonomy (GTDB): domain Bacteria; phylum Armatimonadota; class Zipacnadia; order Zipacnadales; family UBA5352; genus UBA5352. Next base: position 11,942 of record JBMNNW010000111.1, on the reverse strand, counting down.
CGCCGGAAGCGCGAAGGCTCGTGCAGACCCGGGTGGCGTACTACTACGCGATGATGACGCTGATCGACGACATGCTCGGGAATATCATCAGCGACCTCGACGAGAACGGCCAGGCCGAGGACACGATCATCATGAGCACCTCGGACCACGGTGAGATGCTCGGCGACTGGGGCCGCTGGGGCAAGGGCGTCTTCCTCGAGCAGGTCGTGCACATGCCGACGATCGCCTGCCTGCCCGACCGCCTCCGCACCGACGCCTATCCGACGCAGTATGACGGCGTCATCGAGCACTTCTCGCTGTCGGCGACAGCGCTGGATTACGCGGGAGTGGAGATCCCGCCGGAGATGGCGGCGCCGAGCCTGCGCCCGATCTTCGACGGCACGGGCGAGTCGCGCGGCAACGCGCTCACCGAATACATCGACAACAACCGGCGCCGGACGGGTATGCTGATCACCACCGAGCGCTACAAGTACGCATACTACGGCACGGAGTACATCGGGGAGCTCTACGATCTGCAGGAGGACCCGGGCGAGATGCACAACCTCTGGCATGACCCGGGCTACGCCGAGATCAGGCGCGAGATGTCGGAGCTGCTGATGGATCGGCTGCTGCACTCGATGGAGCCGGCGTACACGTCCTTCGTGAGGCTGCTGCCCGAGCACGTAAAGGACCCCGCGTGGGGCAGGAATCGATGAGCCGCGCCATCCCGGCACTGCTGCTGATCTGCGCGGCGGTCATGCCCGCGTTCGCGCAGGACTTCCTGCGGCCGGTCATGCCGCCACGGATCTTCGCGGCGCCCGGAGTGGAGATGAACGTCTACTTCGACAACGTGCTGCTGCACCCGCGCAGCGACACACTCGTCTACGACGTGGACTGCCCGCTCGGCGCGCAGCAGCAGGAGCGCTGGACCGCGACGCCCGCCGTGGGAGACGTGGGAGAGCATATGCTGACGCTGCGGGTGCTCACAGCCGAGATGGATGTCATCGAGGAGGCCACGACGACCGTCGAGGTGGTCGATCCGGCGGCGGGCGAGGGCCGGGAGATCGCCGTGCTTTGCATCGGCGACAGCCTGACTGCCGCGTCGCAGTACACCCAGCGGCTGGTTGAGCTTTTCGCTGAGGACGAGGCCGTCGAACTGACGCTCATCGGCGAGGCCGGTCCCGGCGGTGACACGGGCAACCGCCACGAGGGCTACGGCGGATGGAGCTTCGGGCGCTTTGTGACAGCCTGGGACACTGAGGACTACCGCGAGATCGACGGGCGACAGCGCCGGGTCCGGAGCCCGTTCGTGTTCGAGATCGACGCCGCGCCCCGGCTGGACTTTCAGCGCTACCTCAACGCGAACAACGGCGGCGAGCCGCCCGACTTCATCACGATCCTCCTCGGCTGCAACGATACATTCTCAGCCGACGAGGAGACGATCGACGAGCGAATCGATGCCATGTTCGAGCATGCGACCGCACTGATCGCGGCAATACGCATCGCCGCACCGGAGACGCCGATCGGGCTGCTCGCGCTGGTCCCGCCGGCAGCAAGCCAGGACGCGTTCGGCGCGAACTACCGCTCTGGGCAGACGCGCTGGCAGTACCGGCGCAATCAGCACCGGGTGGTGGAACGGGAGTACGAGGCCTGGAGCGGGCGCGCGGACGAGGGGCTCTTTCTGATCCCCGCGCATCTGAACCTCGACACCGTCTGGGGCTTCCCCCGCGTGAATGTCCCGGCCAACGCGTACGCTCAGACCACGGTCTCTCGGATGAGCAACGGCGTCCACCCCGGCCCCGCGGGTTACTATCAGATCGGCGACAGCATCTACTGCTGGCTCAAAAGCCGACAGGCAGACTGAGGCGGCACCCGTCCAGGGCCAACACAAGCGCCCGCCGTCATCGGCGGGCGCTCAGTCAGTTCGATCGGCGAGGTGCGCCGATGGCTCACGGGTAGATCCCTCGGGCGAGGATCGCCTCGGCGACACGCTCGACTGCGACGGCCATCGCCGCGTTGCGCATGTCAACGTCAAGCTCAACCGCGCGCTGGTAGACCTCATGATAGGCGCGGACCATGATCGCTTCGAGGCGCTGGTTCACCTCGTCTTCGTTCCAGAAGAGCTTCTGAATGCCCTGGCACCACTCGAAGTATGAGACAGTGACGCCGCCCGCGTTCGCGAGGATGTCGGGGACGACGAAGATGTCCCGCTCGATGAGTATCCGACCCGCCTCCGGGGTGGTGGGGCCGTTCGCGCCCTCGACCACCAGCTTCGCGCTGACGTTCGGCGCGTTCTGCGCGGTAAGCACGTTCTCAAGCGCCGCGGGTACCAGCACCTCGCAATCAAGTGCCAGCAACTCCTCGTTGCTGATCGGCTCGAACTCCCCCGCGAAGCCCTCGATGAGACCGGTCTGTTTCACATGCTCGCTGAGGGCGGGGATGTCGAGGCCGTTGGCGTTGAATATCCCGCCGCTGATGTCCGATGCGGCGACGACCTTCGCTCCAAGCTCTTCGATCAGCTCGGCGAAGGCGCCACCGACCTTCCCGAAGCCCTGCACGACCATCCGCGCACCCTCGATGGGGATGTCCCGGGTCTTGAGCGCCTCACGCGTGACGAAGACGATGCCCCGCCCGGTCGCCTGCGCCCGGCCCAGCGAGCCACCCAGCGCGATCGGCTTGCCGGTGACCACCGCGGGCACGGAGTAGCCCTTCTGCATCGAGTACGTGTCCATCAGCCAGCCCATCACGCGCTCGTTGGTGTTGACGTCGGGCGCGGGGATGTCCTGGTCGGGCCCGATCAACTCCACAAGCTCCGAGACGAAGCGGCGCGTGAGGTTCTGAAGCTCTCGGTCCGACATCTCCGTCGGGTCGCAGATCACACCGCCTTTGCCGCCGCCGTAGGGGATGTTGACGACCGCGCACTTCCACGTCATCCACATCGCCAGCGCGATGACCTCGTCGAGGCTCACGCACGGGTGGTAGCGGATGCCTCCTTTGCACGGCCCTCGATCCATGTTGTGATGGACGCGGATTCCGGTGAAGACCTCAAGCCGTCCGTCGTCCATCCGCGTGGGCACGGACACGGTCAACGTGCGCTTGGGCTTGCGGAGCTTGGCGAGCACATCAGGATGAAGATCGACGAGCGCGGCCACTTCGTCGAGTTGCTCAAGTGCGCTCTCAAGGACGTTCGTTGTGCAGGACGTGTCGGCTGTCACCACTGTCATCTCCCTGATCTGTGATCGTGTTAGGAAGAACACATGCTCAATGCGTCGCACGGTCCCGACTTCGCACTCTCAGGGGCGGAAACCCCGCAACTGCACAGCCTCCGCCACACGGCCGACAGCCACCGCCATCGCGGCGGCACGCATCGTGCAGTCGAGGCGCTCATGGGTGGCGTAGACTTCTTCGACCGCCCGCACCATGACGCGCTCGAGCCGCCTGTTGATCTCATCACCGCTCCACGTGAGCTTCTGAACATCCTGAGCCCACTCGAAGTACGACATTGCGACGCCACCGGCGTTGGCGAGGATGTCGGGGATCACGGTGATCCCGCGATCGGTCAGTATCTCCTCGGCCGCCCGGGTGGTGGGGCCGTTCGCCGCCTCGGCGATGATCGCGGCCTTGATATCCCCGGCGTTCTGCTCATGGATGGCGTCTTCGAGCGCGGCGGGGATGAGTATCTCGCAGTCGAGCGCAAAGATGTCCTCGTGCGAGATCCAGTCCGCCCCGGGGAAGTCCACGACCGAGCCGGTCTTGGCCTTGTGTGCCAGCATGTCCTCCACCGCGATGCCGTGCGGGTTGAAGCAGGCACCGCGCGAGTCCGAGGCGGCGATGAGCCTCGGGCCGAGTTCAGCCAGCAACTGCGCGGCCGCCCGGCCGGCGGCGCCGAACCCCTGGACGACGAAACGCGCGTCCTCGGGTGCCATGTTGAGGCGGCGCATCATCTCCCGAATCGTGAAGACGCAGCCGCGGCCGGTCGCCGGCCCCCGCTCAGGAGAGCCTCCGAGCGCCACCGGCTTCCCTGTGACCACAGCGGGGGCGGGGTAGCCCTTCTGCATCGAGTACGTATCCATCAGCCAGCCCATCACCTGCTCGCCGGTGTTCACATCAGGGGCCGGGATGTCCAGTTCGGGCCCGATGATCCCGACAAGTTCGGAGACGAAGCGCCGGGTCAGGTTCTCCAGCTCCCGATCGGACATGCTGCCCGGATCACAGATGACGCCGCCCTTGCCTCCGCCGTAGGGGATATCAACCAGCGCGCACTTCCAGGTCATCCACATCGCCAGCGCAGTGACCTCTTCGAGCGTCACCTGCGGGTGGTAGCGGATGCCGCCCTTGGCGGGACCGCGATCCATGTTGTGCTGCACACGGTAGCCGATGAACGTCTCGAAACCACCGTCATCCATCGTGGTGGGAATCGAGATCGTCATGACACGCTTGGGCTCGCGGAATCTCGCGTGGATCCCGGGCGGCAGGTCGATCAGCGCAGCGGCGTTGTCGAGCTGCTCGAGTGCGCTGTCAAGGATTTCACTGGACTGCACGGTGGTCTCTGCAAACACTCTCATCTCTCCGGCAGGCGCTCAGGTGATGGTGGGCTGTTCGACGCACAGCGCGAACTCGCGGCACGCTCAGGGATAGATCCCCCGCATCTGCACGGCCTCCGCGACGCGGCCGACGCCGACAGCCATCGCAGCCGAACGCATGTCGCAGTCGCGCCGATCGTGCTCGGCGCAGACACGATCAAACGCCCTCACCATGATGCCCTGGAGCTGCTCGTTGACCTCTTCCTCGGTCCAGAAGTACGCCTGCAGACCCTGAACCCACTCGAAGTACGAGACGACCACACCGCCCGCGTTGGCGAGGATGTCGGGGATGACGAACACGCCACGCTCGTTGAGGATCTCCTGCGCCGCCGGTGTCGTCGGGCCGTTCGCGCCCTCGGCGATGATGCGGGCCTTGATGTTCGGCGCATTGCCCTCGTGGATGACGTTACCCAGCGCCGCCGGGATCAGGATATCACAGTCGACCTCGAACAACTCGCCATGACTGATCCGCTCCGCTCCGGGGAAATCCACGACCGAGCCGGTCTCGCTCTTGTGTGCGAGCAACTCCACGGCGGAGATGCCGTCGGGGTTGAAGCACGCGCCCTGTGAGTCGGAGGCCGCAACCATCGAGGGCCCGAGATCGTCGAGCAGTCGCGCCGCCCAGCTTCCGACGTTGCCGTAGCCCTGCACCGCGAAGGTTGCCTCGTCCACGTTCATGCCGAGCCGCTGCATCGCCGCGTGAATCGTGAAGACGCAGCCACGACCGGTGGCCGCGACGCGGCCCCGCGAGCCGCCCAGCGCGATCGGCTTGCCGGTGACAACCGCCGGCACCGAGTAGCCCTTCTGCATTGAGTACGTGTCCATGATCCACGCCATGACCTGGGCGTCGGTGTACACGTCGGGCGCCTGAATATCCTTCTCCGGCCCGATCACCTCGACAAGCTCGGTGGTGTACCGCCGGGTCATGCGCTCGAGTTCACCGCGTGACATCTCCTTGGGGTTGCACGCGACGCCGCCGCGCGCTCCGCCGTAGGGGATGTTCACGACCGCACACTTCCACGTCATGCGCATCGAAAGCGCAATGACGTCCTCAAGCGTGATGTCGGGATGGTAGCGAAGACCGCCCTTGCACGGGCCCCGGTCCATGTTGTGCTGGGCGCGGTAGCCGGTGAAGACCCGGAACGTGCCGTCATCCATCTGCGTGGGGATCGAGACGGTCACCACGCGCTTGGGGCTGCGCAGCTTCTGGTGGACGCTGGTGTCCAGGCCGATCAGCGCAGCGGCCTCGTCGAGCTGTGTAAGAGCGGCCCCCAGGGATGCATCTTCAGTGACGTCTCTGAGTGTCTCTTCATTCGACATTGACGTGCCTCCTCGGGACAGTGCTCCCGATCCGTCCGTGTTCGTGTTTCCTCAGTGCTGCTACGCCTGCGTGCGCCGGCCGATCTCCAGCAGCGCGAGCTGGATCTGCAGGTTCCGCAGACCGTCCTCGATCGGCGCCAGCGGGGCATGTGCATCGCCCCTCACCGCCGCGACGAAGCGCTCCAGCGAACTCTCCATGAAGTCCTGCGCGCACGTCTCATCCCCATCATACGTCAGGTAGGCGCGGTAAACGCCCTCCTCGTCATTGCGCCCCTCGTAGTCCACGAGCATGTCGTTGATGCCGTAGCGACGCACGAGGTCGCCCTCGGGCCGGTTGCGGCAGACGATCCGAGCCCGGCAGACCCCACCGGCGTCCATCTCGTAGTCGAACTCCGCCTCGACGCACTTCTGCTCAACGGTGCATGAGGCGCTCCCCTCAAGCATCCGCCCCGGGCCGCAGAAGCCCATCAGTACGCTGATCGGGTGAGGGCCCAGATCGATGAAGATCTGCTCGTAGTCGGTCCCCTCTTCCCCACCCCGCGACTCCATCTGCATGAAGAACGTGGCCGGTGGGCCGGGGTCTGCCCCGCGCCGAGCCATCAGTGCGTGATAGCTGTCAACGCCCGCAGCGTATTGCGTGTTGACGGCGGCGACGCGCCCGGCGTCGGCAGCGGCCTCGACCATCTCCTCGGCGCGCGAGAGCATCGTGCCGGGATCGAGGTCGTGATCGAAGACGATGGGCTTCTCACAGAGCACGTGCGCCCCGTGGTCGAGAGCCCTCATGAAGTGATCGTAGTGCATCTCCTCGGGCGAGCACACCGAGATCAGATCGTAGCTTCCCGCCGCGAGCATCTCCTCGACCGACGGATAGCCCTCCCCGTCGAATCCGAACATCCCCTGAAGTGTCTCACAGGTCCGCGTGACGCTCTCGGGCGAACTCCCCGCGATCGCATCAAGGGAACACCCGAGGCGGGCGAACCACTTCGCATGATGCTTGCCGATGCCCGACGCGCCGATCACAGCCGCACTCAGCTCAGGAGCCATCTTCATCACTCTCCCCATCAGAATCCGACGGCGTCTCATCGTCTTCCGACTCGCCCACAGTCCCCGGCTCAACGATCTCGATCGCGACCGTATCGACGCTGCCATGAGCGTTGATCGCCAGTGAGAACTGCTCTTCACCACCGGGCGGAAGGGCGGGCAGGGCTGCGCGGTTCTGTCCCTTGAATGAGCCCGTGCGGCTGTGCAGCGTCGCGATTATCTCGGCCTCGGGGGTGGGGTGCTCTGCGTCGGTGTTGCGCACGAGCCCGACCACGCGCACGACGTTCTTTGAGTCGTCAATGACGTAGCGGTAGGTGACAACAGAGACACGTTCAAGCGGCGCCATCTCCGGGCCACGACAACCGGCCAGAGATGCGCCGATGACGAGCGCCACGATCAGCGCAGAGGACCAGATGAGCTGTCGAGCATGCAGATGCCCCATAGGAGTTCGTCGCAGAGTATAGCACACGCAGAATCGCCGCACAACCGGAACTGAGTTGCCGGTTGGCGCGGGCGGGGCGGCGCCGAGGCGGCTCCTGACCCGATGAGCGCCGTGCCATCGGACAGACGCGCCACGGAGCGCCGCGAGCGGCGTGGCCGCGAACGCGGGGACTGGACGGCCCTGGCGCCGACGAATTGCGACCTCGTGCACCCATCGGTGAGAGCCCGCGGCCCGCGTATTCTGCCACTACAGCCGGAGTTCACACAACATTAATGAAACACTTCGACGGCGGATGGGGTATAATATGATGTAGACTGACCTGCGCGAATTCTCAGCCGGTTCATTGCATTCATGATCCAATTCGTCTCCGCGTACACACCACTGACCAAGGGGTGAGACGGATGATCAGAGGAATGGCGCGGCTGATGACGGGCGGAGATGTGGCGAAGATGCTCATCGCCATTCTCTTCGGCGCTGGAATGGGCTCCATTGTTGCCGCCTGGATGTCCGGCACCGCGAAGACGTGGGTTGTGGGCATCATCGGTGCGGCTACCCTCGCCGTTGTCGTACACAGCGGAATGGGAGTCTACAGGCGCTATCGGCAGCTCAGCGAGGGCAAGTGCCCCAACCCGCTGTGCCACGGCGTGGTGCAGCGCAGCCAGCTTGTGGACAGGGGCAATGTCGTTTGCCCGACCTGCAAGAAGACCTGGCCGGAGCTGCAGAGCATGACATTCCGAGCGACGGCGCGAAGCTGAGGTCCTGCGGGACCGGCGGGGTCAGCTGGAGCGCCGGCCGAACCCACCGAGCCGCGGCGTCGGGACATGCGCCGTGAGCCGGGCGGGTATTGGCGCAGTGCTCGCCCCGTTCCCCGACCTCAGCATCGGCGTCACACGTCTTTTCATCGCCCGTGTGAGCGTTTCGCGATCACGTTCTGACGTCTGCCCGGTCTCCTCCGGCGGTCTGCCGTGCGGCGTGTAGCGCGAAGGGCAGTGCTCCTTGCATTCATTGTCTCCTCGTGCAAGCAGACGCGAACGAGGGGTGAGATCGATGATGCGCGCATTCGTGAGGCTCACGACCGGGGTGGAGCTTGGGTTCGCGGCGCTGACGCTCTTCATCGGCTTCGGCTTCGCAGCGCTGGTGAGTGTCGGCATGGAGGGCACCCCACGGCTGCTGGTCGCCGGGTTCATCGTCGTCGCTGCAGTCGGCCTGCTGACGTACAACGCCCTCGGGATCTGGCGGCGCTATCAGCGCCTGATCCACGGCCGATGCGGGCACTCAGTCTGCCACGGTGCGGTCTCCGGCAGGGATGGTCTGCCCGAGCACCTCGTTGAGTGCTCGAACTGCAGGCGGGTGTGGCCGCGGCTGACCGGGATGCAGATCGAGGCGCCCGCCTGATTGAGAGGCGCTCGCGGCAGCAGCGGCGCCCGATGCCGCCGCAGATGCTCGGGCGGGCCTGTCATGACGACCGGCGGGTCGCGCCTCGGCGGCCCGTTAGAGCCACTGCTTCATGAAGCGCAACCCGGTCTCCACACGGATCTCATGCCCGCCCTCATGCAGATCGAGTTCACACCGAGCAGCAATCCCGAGCCTCTCGTAGTGCTCGCGCGTACGCGCGAACTCCTCCTCAACCCACGGCCACCACGCGATCCCGTCGCACTTTCCGGTCTGCGCCATGACCGGGCGCGGGCAGATCAGCGAGATGAGGTCCGCGTCGGTGAACTCGCGCAGCCAGCCGGGGATGAAGATGTGCTCCTCGGACGTGGAGAGGAAGCATGAGTGGCGCGGGTCATCCACCACCATCTTTCGCAGACGGTGGTTGAACCACGCGCAGATGATCCCGGCCCGGATGCGCGGCTCCAGTGGCATCGTGAAGGAGGTGTATGCGCCGCCGAGGCTGATCCCCCACATCCCGAGCCGCTCGGTGTCGAACTCCGGCCGGGTCTGCGCGTAGTCGATCAGGCGGCTGATCTTCGCGATCTCCAGCCCCCAGAGCGTCTTCCCGAGCATCAGGCAAAGGCGCGTGTACCGCGCTCGCGGTGGGCCCTCGGTGATGTTCATCGGCGCGATCACCGCGAAGCCCGCCTCCAGCGCCCGCTGCGCGTAGGCGTGGTAGAGCCCGGCCTGGTCGTCGAATCCGAAGGTCTTCTCCGGCGACGAGCCGATCCCGTGCTGGCAGATGATCGTCGGAAATGGCCCGTCGCCGGACTTCGGGGCGGCGAAGACACCCCGACCGCGCAGGTTCCCGTGGAGGTTGATGGTCACCCACTCGGCGCGGAAGTGCTCGTTCTCGGCGAAGGGTTCCACTAGCGGCTCCATCGCGGCGGCAGGCGCGCCGAAGTCACCGACCGCCCGCAGCCAGCGCTCGCGATTCGGCGCGACCGACGCGAGATACGCCTCCTCCGAGGAGTAGTCGCGACTCCAGCACTCATCGCGGCGGGTGTCGTAGTCGAGCGAGAGCTCGCGCAGGAAGTCCTCGGTCTCGGCGCGCAGCAGGCGCTGCCGGTCGCCAATGCCGCGCTGGATCAGACCGTTCTCGGCGTCGAATGCGTTCTCGTAGAAGGTCATCGCGATCACTCCCTCACTGCCGTCCGGGCACGGCACCATCTTCGCCCGCATCCTCCGGACAACCTCCCGCCGCCCGGGCCGGTGGTGCGACAAGGACGACGCGACCCTCACGGCGAACCCTCGTGTCAGAGGGGCCGTGGGACGCGGGGCCGCCTGGACTGTGCCGGGGAGATGACGGACTTGGACTACGTGGAGCTTGCCGAGCTTTTCAAGGTTTTCGCGGTCTCGCTCGTGCTGGGCGCGTTCATCGGCCTTGAGCGCGAGCGCCGCGAGATGCGCCCGCTGGGCATCCGCAGCTTCACATTCGTGGCCGGAACCGGCACGGTGACGGCGTATGTCGCCGGGCAGACGGGGATGACGTGGGTGCTGCCGGCGGCGTTTCTGGTAGTAGGCGCGCTGATCCTGATCGGGCACATCGGCTACATGGAGCGCGGCCGCCACGGCCTGACCACGGAGCTGGCGGCGGTGATGACCTTCGGTATCGGCGTGATGGTGCAGACCGGCCCGCTGGAGCTTGCGGTCGCGCTCGGCGTGGCGACCGCCGCGATCCTGCACTTCAAGCCCCAGCTTCACGCGCTGGCCGATCGAGCGGGCGGCCGGCACATGTACGCAATGCTGCAGTTCGGCATGGTCGCCTTCGTGGTGCTGCCCGTGCTGCCGAACCAGGCGTACGGGCCCTTCGAGGTGCTCAACCCGCACAACATCTGGCTGATGGTGGTGCTCGTATCAGGCATCAACCTCGCCGGGTATGTGTCCTACAAGCTCATCGGGACGGAGCAGGGCAGCGCCGTCGCCGGGCTGCTGGGCGGGATGGTCTCGAGCACGGCGACGACCTACAGCTTCTCCCGACAGGCGCGTCTCTCCGAGAAGCTTAACTACGCCGCGGCGCTGGCGATCATCCTTTCCACCGCGGTCGCGGTCCCGCGGATGGCGATCGAGATCGGTGTCGTCAATGCGAGCTTTCTCGGCTACGTCTGGCCGGCGCTGCTGATCGTCTTCGCGGCGTCGCTGGCCCCATTCGCGTACTTCTGGTTCACCGGGAAGGGCCGGACCGAGGGTGACCCTCCGGAGGTGAAGAACCCGGTGCAGCTTGGAGCGGCGCTGATCTTCGGCGCGCTCTACGGCATCGTCACGCTCGCTATGGCCGCCGGTGAGCACTACTACGGCGACGCCGGGATGTACCTGGTGAGCGCGATCTCGGGGTTGACGAACGTGGACGCGATCACGCTGAGCACCGCGCGGCTGGTGGGCGAGGGGCATCTCGACGTCGGCCCGGCGAAGAACGTGGTGGTGATCGCGTACCTGGCGAATCTGCTCACGAAGGCGGTGCTGGCGACCTTCGTGGGGAATCGAGCGCTCGGGAAGATCACCTGCGCGGCGTTCGGCACTGTGTTCATCGTGGGCCTGCTGGTGATTGTGCTGATGTAGGGCAGGGACTTCTGCCCGCCGCAAACGGCGAGCCTCTCCACCCCTCTCCGAACGCACAGGCCGGCGCGAGGGCCGGCCTCTCCAACGGCAGAGACAGCAGTTCACCCGTTCGGCCTCAGCACCGCCTTCACGACCCGCAGGTGCGCGACGTCATCGAGCGCCTGAGCGGCCTCATCGAGCGCGTAGTAGCGGCTGATGACCGCCTCCCAGGGGAAGCGCTCCTTGTTCCGCGCGAGCACCTGCAGCGAGCGGTAGAAGTGCGAGAAGTCGATCCCCCAGCAGCCGCGCACGTCGAGGTGCTTGCGGTTGAGGTCGTGATGCGGGTTGATCGCGGTCTCCCCCGCGTCGGTATACTGGCCGACCACCACGTACACGCCCGCATCGCGGGTCAGGCGCATCCCCTCGCGGATCGCGTCGGGCGAGCCGGTCGCCTCGATGGTGACGTCGGCTCCGTGGCCGTCGGTCAGCGCGAGAACCCGCTCGCGCCGGTCGGCGGCCGTGGTCAGCTCGATGCTCACCGTCTCGTCGGCGCCCAGTCGCCGGCCCACGTGCAGCCGCCGGTCGGGCGCGCCGATGAGGATCAC
>JBMNNW010000203.1:0-2853 GCA_050942735.1 Armatimonadota bacterium | reverse complement strand
AGCCGCGCCAGCGCGGTCGCCATCAGGCCGACCGGGCCGCTGCCCTGCACGATGACCGTGTCGCCGAGGCCGACCTCGCCGCGCTCGATCGCGTGGAAGGCCGTCGGCAGCGCGCAGCCTCCGGCGATGAAGGTCTCCGGCGTCAGGCCGTCGGGGAGGCGCGCGATCTTCACGCCGGGCTTGAGGTAGATCTTCTCCGCCCAGCCACCCAGCAGCCCCTCCTCCGCGCCGTAGGTGATGCCGTAGACGCGGCGGCTCGGGCAGCGCGTGGTGGCCCTCGCCACGAGGCACTGCCAGCAGGCGTTGCAGGTCTCGTGGACGTCGAGGAAGGTCACGAGGTCGCCCTCGCTGAGCGGGTCGCCGAGCGCGTCCGTCACCTCGCCGGCCATCGCATCGATCGTGCCGACGTTGATATGCCCGGGGATCAGCGGGTAGGGCGCGGCGTCGAGCTGCCCGTGCAGCAGATGCACGTCGGTGCCGCAGACCTCGGTGTAGAGCGTCCGCAGCAGCACCGCACCGGGCTCAAGCTCGGGCTCCGGGAACTCGCGGATCTCGACGGGGCCTCCGGGCTGCGGGATGACGGCTGCTCGCACGGGCATGATCGATGACCTCCGGAAGCGACGATGACTGCGGGTGAGATCATTCGGCGCGGGAGGCGGCGTGACCTGCGGAAGTCATCGGCGGAGCGTGCCTGCTGCGACGAAGCCCGCCGATGCGCCTTTCTTTCCTCGAAGGCAGGTTCCCGCCTGCCTCGCGTTGAATCTGCGCGGACAGGACGCACCGAGCCCCTCAGAGATCACTGGAGGTTGCAACGATGGGTGAGAAACTCGCACTTGACGGTGGACCGAAGACGGTCGAGGAGGGCATGGTCAGGTCCTGGCCCCCGCACGATGAGCGGGACCGCCAGGCGATCATGGACGTGTTCGACAGCGACACATTCCACGGCAACTCCGCGCCGCACGCGCTGGAGATGCAGGAGAAGTGGGCGGAGTACTGCGGCTGCAAGTACGCGCTGGTGACCAACTCCGGCACCTCGGCGCTGCACATGGCGGTTGCGGCGGCGGGCGTGCTTCCGGGCGACGAGGTCATCACGAGCGCCTTCAGCTTCTGGGCGTCGGCGGCGGCGATCCTGCACCACTGCGCGATCCCGACGTTCGTGGACATCGACCCGGTGTACTACACGATCGACCCGACGAAGATCGAGGCCGCGATCACCCCGCGCACCACCGCGATCATGCCGGTGCATATCCACGGCATGCCCTGCAACCTCGGCCCGATCATGGAGATCGCCGAGAAGCACGACCTGAAGGTCATCCACGACGCCTGCCAGGCCCACGGCGCGACCTGCGAGGGCGACCGGCTCGGCGGCATCGACTTCACCACAGGCTTTTCGACCAACCGCAGCAAGAACCTCTCGTCCGGTGAGGGCGGGATCTTCACCACTGACGACGACGACGCCTACGAGCACGCGAAGCGGATGCGGGAGTTCGGCGAGGTCGTCCCGCCCAGTGGGCAGGAGCGGGAGTACAACGCCTTCGGCCTCGGCTGGAACTACCGCCCGCACGAGTTCGTGAACGCGTTCATGCTCAGCCAGTTCGAGCGTCTGCCTGAGAACAACGCGAAGCGACAGGAGCTGGCGCGCTATCTGACCGAGCAGCTTGCCGAGATCCCCGGCGTCGAGGGCCCGGCGGAGCCGCCGTGGGGCGAGCCGGTGTATTTCACCTACGTGGTGGAGTTCAAGCCCGAGGAGCTTGACCTCGACTGCACCGCCGGTGAGATGAAGGCCGCGTGCGTCAGGGCGCTCGCCGCCGAGGGCGTCGGCCTCGGGCAGTGGCAGACCCGGCCGATCCCCGGGCAGGACGTGCTGGTGCAGAAGCAGGGCTTCGGCCGCGGCGTGCCGTGGGTGCTCAACCCGGACGTGGAGTATGAGTATTCGGGTGAGGACTATCCGCTGACGCTGGAGTTCATCGCCGCGCACAGCTACCTGCGGGCGGTCTACCCGCCGAACGACCTCGACCTGATGGAGCGCTACGTTGAGGGCTTCCGGAAGGTCACCGACAACATCGACCGGGTGATGGAGGCGGCGCGGGAGGAGTAAGGCGCCGTTGTCGTTTCCGTTGTCGTTTCCGTTCCTTTTGGAGGGGCCGGTCTCCGTCCCGGCCCGGCCCCTCCGGCAACCACCAGAGGGACCTGCGCTATGTCCGAATGGCCATCGCCCGAGATCTTCCCTGACCGCCGAAGACCTCACCGGCTTCCGCGCTGCGAATACCGGAAGCTCCTGCAACCGGTCTTCTTCGCCTGTTGCACATCCCACCGCCGACCGATTCTCCTGCAACGCGGGCTGCCGGCTGCGCTGAAGATTCTCCTGGACGAGTCCGCCCGACATCATGGCTCCGAGATCATCGCGGCCACGCTCATGCCCGATCATCTCCACGTCATCGCCTGCGTGGTGCGGGACGGTGGAGATGTGCTTTCGTTCTTCAGTGAGTTCAAACGGAGTGCGGCTCTTGCGGCTGCCCGACGCGGCCTGGACAACCTGTGGCAGCGCGACTTCTGGGACCGGCACACGCGCAACCACCACGATCTGACGCGGTGCTTTACGTACGTACTGTGGAATGCGGTTGAGGAGAGGTTGTGCGACAGACCCGAGGACTGGCCTCACACAACGTTTCGGGGATGGCCGTCCTCTCTTGTCGATCGGACAGGAGAGGGGCCGGAAGGGCGTTGAAGGGCTGCGGGCCGGGACGGAGACCGGCCCCTCCAAACGGCGCGGAAAACGACGAACGACAGACGACAAACGACAGACGACAGACGACAGACGACAGACGACAGACGACAGACGACAAACGGCAG
>JBMNNW010000095.1:0-19410 GCA_050942735.1 Armatimonadota bacterium | reverse complement strand
GACACCAAGGAGTCCGGGACGCTGTCGGTGCGCATGCTGACCGCGCTGCACGAGAAGGGCGGCACGGGCAAGATCGTCAACGCCTACGGTGGCGTGGGCGAGACGGAGAACTGGGGCAAGCCGAGCCCGTGGGTGGACTACTCCGGCGAGCTTGACGGGCAGAAGGTCGGGCTGGCGCTCTTCGACTCGCCCGACAACCTGCGCTTCCCGACGACCTGGCATGTGCGCAGCTACGGCCTGTTCACCGCCAACTGCTGGGGCTACTCGTACTTCACGAACGACCAGTCCAAGCGCGGCGACTACGTGATGCCGCAGGGCGACACGCTGAATTTCATCTACCGCGTGTATGTCCACGGTGGCGACACCGCAGAGGCGAAGGTCGGCGACCGCTGGTTCGACTTCGCCTACCCGCCCAAGGTCACCGCGGTCGAGGAGTAAGCGTCGGGGACCGGGAGAGATGCTTCGCATCTCCGCGGGTACCGGGAACCGGGAACGGCAAACGACACGCAACCATCGGCCGGGCCTGGCGCGAACCGCCGGCCCGGCCATTCCCGTTGACAGCCGGCGAGCGAGCGGCTCTACGGCGGGCGGGCGGGGAAGTTTCGGCGCGCCGCCACACGACAGCGGACGCGCCTCACCCTCACGCCGCCGGACGACAGCGGCGTGCGGGCCGCCCCTCCTGAACGCCGAACGGCCCGTCACTGTTGCGCTCGTACAGGGAGGCGACCGACGATGACCTCGCGCGAGCGAGTGAAGGCCGCACTGCGCTTCGAGGAGCCCGATAAGGTCCCGCTGGCCTGCTACGCCATCGACTGCGACATCGCCTCGAGAGTGCTCGGCAGGCACACCTACATCCGCGACAAGGCAGGCCAGCGCATCGCCTTCTGGGAGGGCCGGCGCGATGAGGTGGTCGAGGGCCTCATCCAGGATATCCCTGAACTCTTCGAGAAACTGGACATCTACGACCTCATCCATCTGCGCAAGATCGCGATCGTACCACCGAAGGGCCATCACCCGCCCGAGCCGAAGCAGATTGACGAGGGCGTGTGGGAGACCGCGAGCGGACAGATCCTCAAGTACTCGCCGATCACCAACGAGATCGCGGCCGTCTCCCACAAGACCGACTGGGACCGGCAGTACACCCCGGATCAGTTTCCGCTGGACCCGGAGGTCTCCCCCGAGAACGAGTCGATCTACGAGGTCTGGGATGCGGTGGTTGACAGACTCCCGCCCGACCGCTACATCATCGGCCACTACCCGATGGCGCAGGAGCAGATCCTGCTCGGCGGATACGAGCGGGGACTGGTGGAGGTGGCGCTGAACCCGGACGTGATCGAGCGCGCGGGAGCGTCCGAACGAGCCCGGGTCGAGAAGCAGCGGAAGCTGTGGAGGCGGAGGGAATTCGACGCGGTGATGAACGAGAATGACTTCGGCCACACGACCGGCACCTTCGTCTCGCCCAAGGCATTCCGGCGGCTCTTCCTGCCGAACGTGAAGTTCAATGCTGAGGCGATCCACGGGGAGGGCTGGGACTTTATCCAGCACTCCTGCGGCGACAACCGCCCGATCTTCGATCAGCTCGTCGAGGGCGGGATCGACTGCCTGCAGGCGCTCCAGCCGCAGGCGGGGATGAGTCCGGCGATGGTCAAGGAGCGCTCGGGGGGCCGGATGGCGGCGTGGGGCGGGGTGGACGTGGCGAACCTCGTGGGCGGCACGCCCGACGACGTCCGCCGCGACGTGCGGGAGACGATGGAGTGCGCGAAGGCGGGCGGCGGTCTGATCCTCGGCGCCTCGCACTCGATCGCGTGGGGGACCAGGTACGACAACTTCATGGCCATGCTCGACGAGTTCGAGAAGACGCGGGAGTACTGAGCCGCGCCAGAGCAACACCTCTCCAGGCGGGGGCGGACAGCCGGTCCCCCGCCGCCGTCAGCCCGCGCCGAGGATCTCGCTCACCATCCGCGCGTTCTCCTCGACCATGTCGTCGTTGTCGCCGCGGTGGACGCCAACATTCACGACATCGCCCGGCTTGATCCCCGCGAAGGCCCGCTTGAAGGCCGCCCGCGGCTCCACCCGCCCGGCCGCCATGATCTTGTACGCGATGCAGGGCCGCTCGATCCGCTGGATCGCGTCCATCGCGTGCTCGGGGTCGGGCTCCTGGAACTTCTCGCCCTTCCCATCGTGGAGGCTGCCGCAGTTGTAGAAGCAGACCACCTGGAAGTCCAGCGGCACATCAAGCTCATACGCCCACAGGTGCGCCTCGGGAGCGTGTCCGGCCGTCCCGACCGGGAAGCCGCCCTCCCGGAGCGTCTCCACCAGCCTCGCGAAGCCGTCCTCGTCGCGGTCGGCGTAGCAGGCGTCGAGCAGGCCGCCGTGGAGGTACCCCGCGACCGCGCCCGCATCCCTCGCCCGCCGCACCTCCGCCGGGAAACCCTCCAGCGAGCGATTGCCCGAGATCTGCGCGATCCACTGGATCTTCCCGCCCTCGTTGTAGTACTCGCGCAGCAGCCGATGGATGTGCGGGTCAGAGCGCATGATGGCGGTGTTGATCCCCGCCGCCTCGGCCCGCGCGAGTGTCTCCTTGAGCCGCTCGACGGTGTAGTAGTCCATCATCTCCTGATCCCGCTCGCGGCTCTGGTGGCTGAAGCCCGAGAACGGGTTCCCGCCGAGGATCAGGCGCGAGACATCAATACCGCAGAAATTGACGCGTGACATGAGTGGCATTGTGTGTGGCCTCCAGTTCGCCGTCAGCCGTTGTCGTTGTGGCCCCGGCGCCTCGCCGGGGGGCGTTTTTCGTTCCGTGGCACGCACACTTCGCTGCGTGACTTGCCCGCCGTTCGGCACGTCCACGCGATGGGCGAGACAAACGACATCTCGCCCTCTCCGGCCCCTGCAACCGACGCACAAACGGCGCAGGGCCCCACCCTACACAACCTCCACCCCGAGTATCCCGCACAGGTCGCGCAGCACCTGCGTGTTGTCGCCGTAGCTGATGATGTAGTGCTGGCTGAGCACCTGGTCGATGAAGCGTTCGACGGGGCCGTCGAGCACGATCTCGAGGCTCGGAAGCTGTGGCGCGGGCGGCGTCCAGCCCGCCTCCTCCCACGCGCGCGGCGTCTTCGACTCGCCCGTCACGATGTGCATCATGTACCGATCGCCCGTGTGCGTGAGCCGCGCGAGCGTCACCGGGCCGGTCTTCACCGCCGAGACGTTCAGCAGCCCCTCGCCGAACTCCCCGAACGCGGTCGGCATGACCTTCACCGGCCCGTCCACGACCTCCGTCGGCACGTAGTCGGGCACGCCCATGAGCATCCCGTCGCGGTGGAACTCGTAGAACTCCATGTACGCGCCGATCTGCCCGGTGAGGTAGCGCACGATGAGCTGCGTCACCGCGCCGGGGATGTCGTTCTCGGGGACGGTGCAGACCTCGTCCTCCTCGTGCAGCAGCATGAAGACGCCGGCGGGCGCGAAGCCCAGCAGCTTCTTCACCCCGTCCACGTCGATCAGCGAGATCGCCTCAAAGCCGCGCTCCTGCACCTTCTGATGCACGGCGAGGTAGAGCCGCACGGTGTTCTCGATCGTCCCCGGCTGCGGGTCCTTCGTGAACTCCCAGCGCTCGCGTACGGCGGCGGCAAGCTCCTTGACCGCGCTCTCGTCAAGCTCCTCGATTGCCTGCGCCATCTCCAGCATCTCGAAGGGCTCCACCTCCGGCCCGATCTTCGCGCGCAGCGATACGCCGTCGTGCTGGGTGCCGTAGAGCCGCATGTCGCGCGAGCCCATCGTGCCGATCCGCGCGCCCCGGAGCATCGCCGCGGCGCGGGCGGCGGTCGCGTAGCTCATGATCCGGTCCACCGGCAGCTCCTCGCCGCGGAAGGTCGGGATGTACCTGAAGTCGTACCCGAGGTCCTCCATCGGCTTGCGCAGCGCGGTGGTGCCCGCCTGGTCGGCGGTGGTGACAAACCGCGCTCCCTCCTCCCAGCCCGTCAGGCCCAGCAGGATCATCGGCCTGTGCCGGAAGCGATCGGCGACCGCGATGACCGCGTGTGACGGGATCCAGCCCGCGAGGCACAGGATCAGCAGGTCGAACTTCTCACCATCAAGGTCTTCAATGGCGCGTGCCACATCATTGCCGTCCGGGTCATCGCTCACCGGGGCGGTCGTGACAAGCTCAATGCCCTCGGCCTGGAGCCTACGGCTCGCCTCTCCGCACTTGCGCTCGATGATCTCCCGAGGCGTGTTGATCTCCCCGAACCCGACGAAGCCCGCTCTGATCGGTCGCATGGTGATGCCTCCCGCGTCACATCTGTCCGCCGGCCGTCACCGCCTCGTTTCTCCGGGCGCGCCGGGATGTCCTCCGCGAGGCAGGTCTGAGGCGTCCCGCGGCGAACCGCGCACAGAAGACCGCTTTGCGCAGACGCCGTCAATCCGGAGGAGCCGAGATGGTCATCGATATCCACGTCCACACGCGGCATATGCCCGGCCCGAATCGGCCCGGCACCGACCAGACCTACGCTACGCCCGAGCAGCTCATCGAGATGTACGACGAGGTGGGGATCGACAAAGCCGTCATCCTTCCCGGCACCAACCCGGAGTGCTCGCATCACATCCAGTCGGTGCAGGATGTGCTGGAGATCTGCGAGATGTACCCCGACCGCTTCATCCCGTTCTGCAACGTCAACCCGCGACAGGTCCGCAACTCGCCCGACGCCGACCTCGGCTACCTGATGCGCTGGTTCAGGGACGCCGGCTGCAGGGGCATCGGCGAGGTCACCGCGAACATGCCCTTCGACCACCCGATGGTCGAGAACCTCTTCCATCACGCGCAGGAGGTCGGGCTGCCGGTCACCTTCCACGTGGCTACGCAGGAGGGCGGGACCTACGGGCTGGTCGATGACCTCAACCTCCCGCGCTTCGAGGCGGCGGTGAAGAAGTTCCCGGACCTGATCTTCCTCTGCCACTCGCAGGCGTTCTGGTCGGAGATCAGCGGAGACGTCACTGAGGAGAACCGCGGCGGCTACCCGACCGGCCCCGTCACCGAGGGCGGAAAGGCCGCCGAGCTTATCCTCGAGAATGAGAACGTCTACGGCGACCTCTCCGCGGGCAGCGGGTTCAACGCCGTCAGCCGCGACCCAGAATTCGGCTACTGGTTCCTGACCGAGGCGCAGGATAAGCTGCTCTTCGGCACCGACGTCTGCGCGCCGAAGAACCGCAACGACGTGCTGATCAACCTCAAGAACTTCCTCGACGCCGCGGTCGAGGACGGCGACATCTCGCGCGAGGTCTACGACAAGGTCACCGGCGGCAACGCCGTGCGCCTGCTGGGGCTGTGAACCTCGGACGTCCACCGGAGGAATCGACATGTTCATCGACATTCACATTCACATCGCGCAGATCTCCGACATCGGCTGGCGGAAGGGCGAGGACGGTCCCGCCTCACCCGAGCAGTTCATCGAGATGTACGACGAGGTCGGGATCGACATGGGCGTGATGCTGCCGCTGACGATCCCCGAGTGCAACGTCCTCACACAGAGCAATGAGGACATCCTGATGATCGCCGAACAGTACCCGGACCGGTTCATCCCGTTCTGCAACATCGACCCGCGGCTGAGCAACAACTCCCCGGACTTCGACCTCGGCTGGGTGATGGAGCACTACAGGGAGAAGGGCTGCCGGGGAATCGGCGAGATGACCGCGAACCTGTGGTGGGACGACCCGCGCGTGACGAACCTCTTCGACCACGCCGAGCGCGTCGGCCTGCCCGTCACCTTCCACGTGGCCACGCAGGAGGGCGGGACGTACGGTCTGATCGACGAGTTCGGCCTCCCGCGGCTTGAGAAGCAGGTGGCCGACCACCCGGAGCTTCTCTTCCTCGCGCACTCGAACCCGTGGTGGTCGTATATCAGCGGCGACGTGACCGAGGAGACGTGGGGCGGCTACCCGAAAGGCCCGGTGGTTGAGGGCGGGCGCGTCCCGGAGTTGATGGAGCGCTACCCCAACCTCTACGGCGACATGTCCGCGGGCAGCGGCTTCAACGCCGTCAGCCGCGACCCCGAGTTCGGCTACGCGTTCATCGAGAGGTTCCAGGATCAGCTCCTCTGGGGCACCGACGTCTGCCGCCCGAGCAACCGCGACGACGTGTTGATCAACCTCAAGAACTTCCTCGAGGACGCGGTGGCGGGCGGGCATATCAGCCGGGAGGCGTTCGACAGGGTGACGCACGGGAACGCGCAGCGGATCCTCGGACTGGAGGACTGAGCCTGGACGGCCCCAGGCGGCGAGACCTGCGCCACATTGGGCGGACGGCAAACGCCGGGGATTGGCAACTGGCGGATCGGGTAGACAGCGAGCGGCGTCCGGGCGATGGGGCCCGGACTCCGAACCGAAGGGCAACCACAGCCGCCCTCCGGGCGGCCCCCGGCGAGGGCGCCGGGGCCACAACGACAACAGCCTCACGGCAGGACACCCCAACGGGCCCAGTGCCGCGAACGTCCGTCTTTGCAGGGCAGCGGGGGTTTGCGTAGCAACTCGCGCTGATTGCTGAAGGGGGCGGCCGTCGCTGCCGTCACTCAGACTCTGCGCGGGCCGACCTCGCGGCTCGCCGCCCGCTTCTCGCTCAGCCAGACGAGATCGTTCACCACCAGCCGCGTTCCATCGAAGACCCAGCCGCGGATAGGCTCATCGTCACGATACTCCACCGCTGCACAGCGCCCCATCGCCGTCACCCCGTCCGCCTCCGCGCGCTCGGCACGGTCGCAGAAGAGCACCAGCCACTCGCGTTCTGCGGCGCTGATCCGGTACGCGTTCTCCCCCACCGCCTCGATCGCTCCCTCCCCCTCGACGAGCGCCACCACGAACCGCGCCCCGTCGTCCTCGATCGGCTGGTGCCAGCGGAGCACGTTGACCTCCGCCCCGCAGTCCTCCGGCTGGCAGTCGCGCGGCAGGACCGCGTGCCAGCGCGTCTCCACCGTGGCGCGCGTGATCGTCTCCGGATGCGCCGCGCACAGTGTGTACACCGCCGCCCCCTGCAGCCGCGCCGTGCGCGCGGCGGAGACCCGCATCCGCAGCGGCGTGTGGAAGTTCCATTGCGCCTCACGCCGGGCTCCACCCTCGACCCGGTCGCGTAGCAGCAGCGGGCCGTCCTTGATCGCGAGCAGGTCGCGGTAGATCGTGACGCCCGCGGCTTTCCGGTAGCCCTCATGGTAGCCCGCGAACATCCACGCGCCCGGCAGGTCCTCGACCAGCTCCGCATGGCCGCCCGGCGCGGGTTGGCCGGGGTAGCTCACCCCGTCGATCGTCACCACGTTGTGCGAGGGTGTCGAGTGGCAGTAAGCATAGGCGGGGTGGCGGTAGCTGCGTGGCGAACCGGGCGCGGAGGCGACAAGCTCCCCGTTCGCCTCATAGATGACATGCAGCGCGCCCGGATACGCATGGCCGGTGTTCGCCCAGCCGTGCTGCACCAGGAGATAGCGATCATCCGCCTCCCACCCGGTGCGCATGACCGCGAAACCCGATTCCTCGAGATGCACGGACAACCGGTCGGGCGGTGCCGTCTGTCGTTCTCCCGCCTGTCCCGCCCCCAGGGCGGGACCAGGGGGAGGGGGGCCGGGGGGGAGGGGCATGTCCCCCGCCACCAGATAGTTCGCGGGCGCGAACGCGCTCTTCTGCGACGGCGCCTCCCCGCGCCGCCAGAAGCGCTCGGCAAGCCACGCGAAGTCGGCCCGGCCGAAATGCCGCGCGCCAATCTCCAGATGCACCGCCCAGTCGGTCGCGAAGACCGCCGAGTGCAGCGCCGGCGTCTCGCCGGTGGGCATCACGAGCTTCGCCAGCCACTCGTACGCCCGCTCGATCAGCGGCCCGGCGTCCGGGTCGTCGAAGAGGCCCTCACGACCGTTCGTCTCGGCCACCAGCGCCACATAACCGACGTCGCGCAGCACGGTCTTGTGGTACTGCGTGCACAGCTCCCTGTGGCCGCCATCGGCGAAGAAGTCGTCTCGCAGGTGCTCGCGCATACGCGTCTCGGTGAGCGTGACCCACTGCTCGGCGTCGCGGAATTCGGGAAGGACCATCCCCACGATCCCGCAGCCGAGCACCGCCGCGACCTGCTGGTTGCCGACGCGGTACTCCGACGCCTCCTGCTCGTGGAGCCACGCCGCCGCGCCGAGGAGGGCCTTGAGCAGCTTCACGTGGAGCTGAGGGGTCAGGGCGTCGCTCTGCGCGATGCAGTAGTAGCAGTCGCTGAGGACGCGGGCGCGCACGCCGGGGTAGTACGCGCGGAAGATCGGGTCGAAGCCGAGGCCGCCCTGCTGCTCGCGGATCGCCTGCTGGTGGTCATACCACGAGTCGAAGATCCACGCGAAGACATCGGCGTAGCGCTCGTCGCGGGTGAGCAGATACGCGCGCCCGAGGCAGTTGAGGAACCACTGCGAGCCGACCGCGGAGACGTAGTTCGTGTCCTCGGTGGGGTTCTCCAGCCACCTGATGTCGCGGCCCTCGACGCGCAGAACGTAGGGCCCGTGCGCGATCTCGCCAGCGGCGATGGCGTCGGCCTCGGCGATGATGGGCTCGACGAGTTGCGGGCGATGCTCCCGCAGCCACTCGGGCCACGTCTCGCGGCGGAAGTGCATGGTGGGCGTCTCGCGGGCGCGGAAGTAGTCGGCCCACGCCTCAGCGGCGGCGGGCCAGTCCACGCGCTCGACGGCCTCACGGACGCCCTCGAGCCCTTCGCGCTGCAGGTCCACCGCCGCCCACAGTTCGGCGTCGGAGATGGCGTCGGGATGGTCGGCGATTGAGGTGTGGGCGGCGGTCATAGGTGATCACCGTGAGGAGGCTGTTGCGGTCAGGTACCTGCACACCAGGTGCTTGCCGATTCAGTTCACAGCAGGGACCTCAGTTCCAGCGGCAGTTCATCCTGCGTGATATATCGAAAGCTCTGCGGCGCGCAGACATCGCCTGGAAGAGCGCTAAGGTCCACCGGATGGTCGAGTGCACGGCAGTCGCCCACCTCTATGGCCACACCACTCTCAGCGCCGTGATAGTAGGAAAGGAAACTACTCTCCGAAAGGCCAGCAACATCAGCGTACCGGGCCCATAGTTGCGCTGGGGGGGCCTTCTCGACCGCCTCAACGGAGAAGACGCCTGTGATGCCCGCAACCGGCTTGGTGCTGTAGATGACTACATGTGATACTTCTCGACGGAAGCTCCGTCGCCGAAACTCAACCTTCTTGTTGCCGTTGAAGATTGCTTCCGCATAGCGGGGATGCAGCGCGAGAAGGACTATTGCTGCTTCAGACGTTTGAGGAGCCATGGCTTGTCGCCTTTCCGCAATTGCTGTATCGATTGAGGTGCTGCCGTCAGCAGATGTCGCTGCTCGAGTTCCGCGCGCCGTACCGGGTCACCAATCCTGTGAGCATATCGAAACAGAATCGCGAGCACCTCGCCGCCCGAACACATCTCACAGATGTCCGCGTACCGATAGACTGTCCTCTTTCCGACGAATGTGGCGATGTCCTCCGGGGCTTCAGAAACGCTGGTTTCCTCAGCCACCCCAACGACTGTCAATGCCTGCGTGTCGTCAGATCTGTAGAAGACGAGCAGATCACCCGGCGCGATACTCCGTGTCCCGGCCCTGGACAGATAGGCCTTTCTAATGCTGTTGCCTGATGGACGGTCACCCGGCAGTAGCGGCCGCTGCGGTTCTGCGTCCGGAAAGAGGATGTGATGGTAACGCGGCTTGATCGGTATGACCCAAGCGCGATCGCGGTTCCATCGCCAGGCGTAGGGCCCGTACCGTACGTGATACTCCAAGGCAGTCTCGGTCTCAATGGTCGCCTCCGGAGGGTGCATCGGCTTGGTGTACTCGTACTCGCCGAGAGCGTTAAGACCAAGGCGAGAGAAGCCGAACTGCTCCAAAAAGTAGATCAGGTCCTCGTGCTTCGGAAAGACTGTGACGTAGAGTCGCCGGTAATCATTCTGATGGGCATACTCAAACACGGTTCGAAGCAGCAGTTCTCCGTACGCCAGTCCAGAATGCTCCTCAGAGATCTTGAATGTGCAAATCTTCAGGGTCTTCGTATCGGCGAAGCGCTGGTCCCTCTCCTCATTGACGATGCACACTCCAGCATAGGCATCTGCGTCGCGAGCCGGAATAACCCAAGTCTGCCGATGCTCTCGCTTCGCCTTCGTGAGCCACTCATCGAATGTAAATGCACCATAGTCCTCCCGAAGGCTCTCGAGGATGGGATCCTGTTCATTGAGGGCGTACGCCTTCTTGCTTTCGACGGCCGGTGGCGGCAGCGGCGGAGCATCGAACAAGCGAGCGACTAACTCCAGTGCTTCGTTAGTGCCCAGGACCCTGTCCCCAAGTCCTGCCTCGACAGCTCTCCGCCGGATTCCCCTGTCATTGGTGATCAGATAGTCCACCGCGTCCGCCTCGACTGCCGCGAGAAGCTGGCTATCCACCCACTCATTTGAGCCAAGGACTGGCGAACCGAACAACTGTCTTAATCTGTCGCTTGCTTCCGGAGGGTCCTGCAAAGCAGGGTACTTCTGGACAAGCCGCTCGCGCAGAACCCGGCGGTCAGTGTCGCCATTGCGCCTGACATCATGGATGATGCCGGGATGTACGAGAAGGCCGTGTCCCGCCTCCTGAACTGCGCGCGCCAGTTGCACAATGCGCGCGTCCTCAAGCTGTAGATCCTGCCGCGCGGTTGGCTCCAGTGGAATCAGAATGTTGGTATCGATCAGAAACCGCATGGGGAAAATCCCCCCGGTTACGGCATTCAAGATGCTGTCGCTGTTACGTTCGCTATCCGCACGCTGCGCCCTTCTCGTCTCTGCAAGCGACGCTGATGATGAGCTTTGGTGACCGGTCTTCAGATGGGCTCCCGCTCCCGGTACAGCCCCTCCAGCCTTCGCCAAAACCCCGCTGGCACCCCAAGCTCGCGCTCAAGGCCCTCCGCAATGTCATCAGTGAGTGCACGTTCACCGGCCAGTAGCCGCGACATGTCTCCTTCGGACATGCCGAGGCATTCGGCAAGCTCAGGCGGAGTTAGTCCCAGCGCGTCGAGCGTCTCTCTGATTGTCTCGCCCGGCGGTATCCCGAAGCTCGACTCGATCTTGCGCGGATACATGCAACTCACCCCCGCTCAGTATAGCCCAACGCGCCTCAAAACCCCACCTCCGCCCCCACCTCCAGCGGCAGTCGAACCTTCTCTCCGGTGCGCTGAGAGGCGTAGATCGCCAGGTTGACCTCCACCGGCCGCCGCGCGTCCGGGCCCGTCACGAACGGCTCGCCCGTCCCCTCGATCCAGTCCAGCAGCGCCTCCACCTGGAAGCGATGCGCGCCCACCGCGTCGCCGAGGCCCGCCATCGGGTCCGCCGCCGAGGTCTCATCATCCGCCACGTCCGCGTCCGCCAGCGACTCCTCGCCCTCGACATCCCAGTGCGTGATCCTGTCCGCCTCGATCACCACGTTGCCCTTCGAGCCATGCACCTCCAGCCGCGAGTTCATCCCCTTATACGTCAGCGTCGTCCCCTGGATCACGCCGTGCGCACCCGACTTGAAGAGCACCGCCGCCGTGCCGATGTCCTCGGTCTCCATCTCGTGCGCCTTCGTATCCGCGTAGCCGCAGACCTCGGCGACATCGCCCATCATCCACACCAGCAGGTCCACCCAGTGCACCGACTGGTTCATCAGCGCGCCGCCGCCATCGTGCTCCCACGTCCCCTGCCACCGGTCGGTGTAGTAGCTCTGCTCGCGCCACCACGGCACGAACGCGTTCCCGTAGTAGAGTTCGCCCAGCCGCCCCTCCTCGATCGCGCGCTTGAGCTGCCGGTAGCTGTCGTAGCTGCGGAACTGGTGCGCCGCGGCCAGCTTCACACCGTTCGCCTCGGCCGCCTCGATCATCGCGTCGATCTTATCGAGCGTGATGTCGATCGGCTTGGTCACGAAGCTGTGCTTGCCCGCCTCGGAGGCGGCGATGCTCACCACGTGGTGGTGGCTCGACGGCGTCGTCACGTGGACGACGTCGATGTCGTCGCGGGCGAGCAGATCGTGGAAGTCGGTGTAGACGGCCTCCGCGCCGTATTCGTCGGCGGCCTTCTGCGCGCGCTCCTCGACGACATCGCAGGTGGCGATGAGATTGGCGCGTTCGACCATCTGCAGTGCCTTGAAGTGGACGCTGCTGATGACGCCGCATCCGACGACACCGAATCCGTACTCCTTCATTGAGGACACTCCTTAAGATTCGCCTGTGGGGCGTGGTTTGCGTTGCGGGTGCGCGAGATTCGCAGCAGATTTCGGCCTGCGCCGCGCGGGACCTTCAGCGCGGGCGCTGACTCGCTGTCCATGAGCGCACGGAGCACGTCATCTGTCATCCGGACGGGGGGGCGAGTCAGTGCACGGCTGCAGCGCATGACCGGCGAACCGGCGAGATGCCCGCGGCACGGACAGCTCACCTCGTGTGGGGGAAGGTCGTCCGGTTCGTCGGAGAAGCGTCCGGCCCATTCACAGCGCCGGGCGCGTGGCGGGGCGAGGGGTCGAAGAGTCCCCAAACCCCGCCACGGAGCCCGACACTATCCCGCGGGCGCTCAGTCGGCCACGCGGCCGAACTGCACGTCGTCCATCCACAGCACCTGGTCTGGCGCAGCGCCACTGCCGAAGTTCACCTGCACCAGCGTGTACCCCGGCACCATCTCGACCTCTGCCTCATACTGCCGCCAGTCCTCGCTCGGCTCGATCGGCACGTCAACGCGCGAGCCCCGCTGGCCCGTCACCATCACGCTCGCCTGTGTGGCATCGCCCCGGGCCATGAAGCGCAGAACGTACGTCCCGCTCTCGCGCAGACGCATCGGCTGGCTCTTGAGCGTCATCCGGACCTCGGGCCGCACGAACTTCAGGCACGAGGCGCCCTCGGTCGCGTCCTCCTGGCTCCAGTGGGGCCAGGTGTAGCCCATGTCGCGCGGATGGGCGATCGTCCACGTGCGCGGTGGGTAGTCGGGGCTGCCCTCCTCGAAGCCGCCGTTGCGCAGCAGGTTCACGAGCTCCCCGCGGAAGCTCTCCCGCAGCGTCGCGGTGACCTCGGGCATCTGGTCGGGCGTGTAGCGTATGAAGATCTCCGCCGCCTCCCGCCACGGCGCGGTCAGCGACCCGACGCCGTCGGCGCTCAGCGGCATCTCCCAGCGATCCTGCACGAAGATCTTCGCATCCCCGGACGCCGCGAACTCGTACACTCCCTGCTCGCGCGGGTCCTCGAAATGCGCCCATGCGATGATCTCGCCGTTGTCGGCGATTGAGCGCTGCAACTCGACCGTGTACTCGCCGTCGCTGTCGCTCACCGTCAGCGGCAGCGGCTCGAGCGGCGCGGTGAGGTCCAGCACCGGATCGATCCACAGCACCGTCTCGCCCTCGACCGTCAGCGCGGCCTCGTCCTGCATCTCGACCGCAACAGCCTGCTCGGGTAAGTCGGGCGGCGCGGCGAAGACGCTCACGGCGCCCGCGAGCGCGCCGACCGTCACGGTCGCCGGTGCGGAGGGCTTGATCTGCACCAGCGCGGCGGCTCCCGGCGCCGCGATCTGCGCGGCCGCGTCACAGCCGACGTCGGCGCTGAAGACCTCCGCGCCATCGACGACCAGCCGCGTCCCGTCGCTGATCACCCAGCGGATAACCGCGCCATCGGCGTTCCGGCCCACGCTGGCAACGCGGGCATCGGTCTCAATCCCCGCTGCCGAAGCGCTCGGGGCGGTGCCGTCGCGGAAGAGCACGGTCTCTGCGTGGCCGTCACATTCGATCGACGCGGCCAGCGCGCCCTCCGCCTCGATCTGCGCGACCGCCTGCACCGCCGGGCCCTCGCCCGCGTCGTAGGCGTCCATCACCGCGAGGATCTGCTCCTCCTCGGCCGAGGCGGTGGTCGCGCGGATGTGGTACGTCTGCGGGAAGGCCTCGGTGTACCGCGACCACGCCCGGTTCTCAGTCTTGATCGGGAAGGGCCGCTCGTTGCTCTGCGAGTAGCGCAGGTCCGCCGGGGCGAGGTGCTGCACGCGCAGGCGCTGATCCATCTGCCGGACGATCATCGACTGCGCGTCCGCGTCGATCTCGACCTCCTCGTGCGTGTTGAGCACCCAGTCGAACTCCGAGGCCTCGGTCGCGTGCAGGTCGTCGTGCACGACGAAGATGCCGGGGCGGATGAAGATCACCGTGCGGTCAAACCGCTCGAGCATCTCCGGGTAGGCCTCCGCGGCGTCACCGGTGAAGAGCGAGTAGTCGGCGGAGTTCAGGAACGCGGTGAAGCGGCCCTTCGAGTCGATGCTCTTGGGCTGGCCCTCACCGTTGACGAGGATCGAGTTGTGCGCCTGGGTGGCCATGCTCCAGTGTCGGTGGTAATCATCCCCGTAGTAGGTGTAGTAGCCCGCATCCACGGCCATGATCTCGCCGCCGGTGTGGATCACGAAGCCGTTCTGGTCGGCGTGCGCGTGGCTGTGCCCGCCGAAGGGGCTGGAGCGGAAGAAGATCCGGTTGCTGCGGTGGTCGTAGAAGCGGTCGTAGGCCGCGAGCTGGCCGACGTCGGGGAACAGGCGGGTCTGCGCGATGTCCACCGGCGGCTTCGGGTCGATCCCGGTGCTGGAGAGGTACCAAAGCGGCATATGCCGCGGGTTGCCCAGTACGGTGTCGCTCCACCAGGTCACGTAGGGATCATCGGTCATCGAGGCGACGAAGCGCGCGATGTAGGTGTCGGCCGAAGAGCCGGGGACGGTCGTGAGCAGCGAGTAGACGTCGCCCCAGTGGTTCCACCAGTAGTTCAGCGACATGCAGTACATCCAGAAAGAGCCGGCGTTGCGCAGTCGCGGGCGCTGGAAGACGTCGATGCCCGTGGCGGTGCTCAGCGCGGCGAGGCCCTCGAGGATGTCCTTGAACTTGTGCCCGTAGGTCTGCCCCTCGGAGTAGCCGCCGTCGTCGGAGCCCCACGCGTCGCGGTTCACGTACTGCCGGATCAGCCAGTCGGCCCAATCGGCGGTCTCCTCGGTCTCATCGGCCACCGCGAGAACGGTTGTCAGCAGCGCGTGCATGCACTGCTGGGCATGCGAACTCTGGTAGGTGAGGTGCAGCCGGGCGCGGTCGCGGACCCACTTCATCGCGTTGTCGGAATGGTAGATGATGTGTTCGAGGATCGCCTCCCGTTCCTCCTCGGTGAGGCGATCGTAGAGTCGGTCGTAGGCCAGCGCGATGCTCTTGAGGCCCTGCTCGTAGTGGTAGACGACGGTGTCGTGCTGGCCGCGATCCTCGAGGTGGTAGTCAACGCGGAAGGGCGCGTTGAGCACCGCCCACTTCCGGGCGGCCTCGGCGTAGTGCTCCTCGCCGCTGATGAGCCACGCCATCGAGAGGTAGTTCGCGCGCGCGGCGGCCGCGATAAGGTCGCTGTTGCCGAAGTTCGTGGTGACCACCGGCTCGCCGTCGCGGAGGTAGAAGAGCTGGCGACGCTCGGTGCCAGGGTCCTCGGGCATCGGCCCGAAGGTCAGCTCCGGGATCTCGATGCCGAGGTAGGAGTCGGCGGTGTGGCGGATATCCTCCCACGCCTCGACCGCCACCGTCTCGCGCCGCGCGCGGAACTCATCGAGCGTGTCGGGGGTCACGAAGATGCGCGGGTGATCGGGCATGTTCCGCAGGATCTCATCGGTCGGCGGGACGGGCATCGCGGGCGTCTCGGCGGTGATGATGAAGCTGCGGGAGGCGCTCGGCTCGGAGACCTCGCCCTCCCCGGTCACCACGAGGTAACGCCAGTGCCAGGTGCCCTCACCGAGCACCTCCGAGTGGTTGTAGAAGGGCATGTCGATGCCCGCCACGCGGATGAGATCGCCCGCGAAATCGGCGCTCTGGCTCATCTCAAGCGTGTAGGTGGCGGCGCGGTCATCGACCCGCCAGATCATCGAGGGCGGGTTGGTCGTCGCCACCGCGCCGTCCTCGGGCGCAAGCGGCGGGTGATTCGCCGGTTGGGGTGACATATCAGGTTCGAAGCTCCAGGCACATGAGAGTGAAACGAGAGCAAGCAGCACACACATAATCACTGTCCGTCGCATGATCGGGCCTCCAGCATGAAGCGATGACGGCGACTCTCGAAGGGGCGGTAGTCTCTTCTCCGTCGCGCGGGCGAGACCTGCGTCTCAATGGACGCTCGCAGGCACCTGCGGGGTTCGCGTCCGCTCGACGGAAGGACACCCTCGGCGCGTCGGCGAAGAACCGGTCGTGGGGGTTACACGAGCCGCGCACCATTGCTCGCGGCTTTCCCTGAAGTTCGCCATCAGCTACGCGCGCAAAGACGAGAAGCCCTACGCCGGGCCCAGACGTCTGGGATCGCTCTCCCAGGATAGACCGCAGGCATTACGTGATTCCGCCGCACCGTCAACGGACAACGGAGGTCCAGACCATGCCTGTCGAAACACGCGTGTGGGAGATTGAAGGACGTGAACTGAGGCCGACGGAGTCCACCTCGCTGGATGCGGAGGAGTTGTTGCAGGAGTGGATCGAAGGTGACATCGGCATCATCGACACCGATCTTCTGGTCATTGGCAAAGAGGTCACGACTGACCTCGGCGACCGTCTTGATCTGCTGGCCATCGATCCGGCTGGCCAGCTTGTCGTAGTCGAGTTGAAGAAGGACCAGACGCCCAGAGACGTGGTCGCGCAGGTCCTCGGCTACACCGCCTGGGTGGCGGATCTCACGCACGACGAGGTCGAAGACATCGCACGGGACCATCTCAATTGCGATCTGGACGTCGCATTCAACAACACATTCGGAGAGGAGCTGCCTGAGGTCGTCAATGGGACTCAGCGCATGATTGTGGTCGCTGCGGGCCTGGACGGCCATGTGGAGAGGAGCATCCGTTACCTGTCGGAAAAGTGGGGGGTGGACATCAATGCGGTGTTCTTTCGCTGCTTCGCGGGAGAGAACGGCGCGCAGTACCTTGTGCGCTCATGGCTTGAGGAGCCGTCCGAAGTCGAGCGGCGGAAGCAGAAGTCCGGTGGGCGGAGGTCCTCGACCATTGATGAACTGCGCGAGATGGCTGCGGAGAGGGGCGCCGGAGAGGAGTTCGATCTGGCCCTCGATCTGGCTACCACGTGCGGATTGAGCCCTTGGCGTCACGTCTGGAAACTCAATTTCTACGGGGAATTCCCGGATGGCAGGAGACTCAAGGTCTTCGGGATATGCGCTGGCTGGGGGACTGAGCCCGGGCGCCTGCTCATGGATATGCATGTTGACCGCATCGCGCGATTCTTTGAGATTCCCGAAGATGAACTCGAGTCGGTGCTTCCTCCGCCCCATGAGAAGCACAGTTGGGCGCGTCTGATGTCAGCAGAGGACATCGAACGGTTTGCTGAAGCCGTGACTGGTGAAGCCACAGAGATGGCCGAGTAGCTGCGTATGGCAAACAACAACGGCCCCCTGCGAGGGCGCAGGGGCCACAACGACAACGGCCGACGGCATGCGACGGGAGTCCCATCACGGAGGATTGTCCTATGAGCGCGCGCCGACCCAACGTCATCCTCGTCATGACCGACGACCAGGGCTACGGGGAGCTTGGCTGCAACGGTAACCCGTGGATCCGCACGCCGAACATCGACGACTTCTACCTCTCGGCCACCCGCTGCGAGGACTTTCACGTGTCGCCGCTGTGCACGCCCACGCGCGGCGCGTTGATGTCCGCGCGCAACCCGCTGCGCAACGGCGCATGGGCCACCTGCTGGGGCCGCTCTATCCTCCGCCGCGATGAGACCACGATGGCCGACGTCTTCCTGCACAACGACTACGCGACCGGGATGTTCGGCAAGTGGCATATCGGCGACAACTACCCCTATCGCCCGCAGGACCGCGGCTTCGAGCACGTCGTCGCACACAAGGGCGGCGGAGTCGGCCAGACCCCCGACTACTGGGGCAACGACTACTTCGATGACACCTACTTCCACAACGACGTCCCCGTCGCCCATGAGGGCTACTGCACCGACATCTGGTTCGAGGAGGCCATGAGCTTCATCGAGGAGCACCGCGACGAGCCGTTCTTCGCCTACGTCTCCACGAACGCCCCCCACTCACCCTACCTCGTGGCGGACCAGTACGCCGACCTCTACCGGGGCAACCCCGCGATCCGCGAGCCCGAATTCTACGGGATGATCACCAACATCGACGAGAACTTCGGCCGCCTGCGGCGGCACCTGCAGGAGCTTGAGATCGAGGATGACACGATCCTTATCTTCATGACCGACAACGGCACCTCCGGCGGGTGGTGGGACAACACCGGCGAGGGCTACAACGCCGGGATGCGCGGGCGCAAGGGCTCCTACTACGACGGCGGCCATCGCGTCCCGTTCATCGTGCGGTGGCCCGGCGGAGGGATCGACGGCGGCCGCGACGTGCGCGACCTGCTCACACACATGGACCTGCTGCCGACCTTCTGCGACCTGTGCGACCTCGACGTGCCCGACCATAAGCCGTGGGACGGGCTGAGCTTCGCGCCGATCCTGCGCGGCGAGCCGCGCTCGATGCCCGACCGCGAGGTCTTTCTGCAGTTCCGGCAGAGCACCGAGCCGCCGGAGATGTGGGAGAACGCGGTGATCTGCCGCGACTGGCGTCTCGTGGGCGGCGAGGAACTCTGCTACATCCCGGCCGACCCCGGGCAGCACAACAACGTCGCCGATCAGTACCCCGACATGCACCGCCGGCTCCGCATCGCGCACGAGGAGTTCTGGGCGGAGGTTGAGCCGCTGCTCGAGCAGGTCTGCCCGATCTCGCTGGGGGCCGATGAGGAGAA
This sequence comes from Armatimonadota bacterium, assembly GCA_050942735.1. GTDB lineage: Bacteria > Armatimonadota > Zipacnadia > Zipacnadales > UBA5352 > UBA5352. The sequence continues at coordinate 612 of JBMNNW010000095.1, read as the reverse complement.
CCCCACGCGCCTCGGCGCGATGGACGTGCTGGGCGATGTGGCGTGGAACCAGGGGCACATCAAGGCGGCGCAGAAGTCCACGGGGCGCTGGGCGGTGCAGGTGGAGAGGGACGGGCATTACACCTTTGAGCTGCAGCGCTGGCCGAAGGAGATCGCGACGGCGATCAACGCGACGCTGCGGCCCGAGCACCAGGAGGTCTGCCCGTTCAACGAGGCGACCGAAGGTCCGGGCGAGGCCATCGATCCCGAACGCGCCCGGATCAGCATCGCGGGGATGGACGCGGTGGCGAACGTTCAGCCCGGCGCGGAGCGGGTGACATTCGAGGCGACCCTGACCGCCGGCGTGACGGAGCTTGAGGCGTGGTTCATCGACCCGGACGGCCAGGAGCGCGGCGCGTATTACGTGTATGTGACGCGAGAATGAGGGCGTGCCGCGGGAGGGGCCGCCGACTGTAGGGCACGGACCTGTGCCGCGCCCCGCGCACGACCGCCACGAACTCCTCACGCACCTCCGCCGAACATCCATGGCGGGGCCGCCGACTGTAGGGCGCGGACCTGTGCCGCGCCCCGCGCACCACCGCCACGGACTCCTCACGCACGTCCGCCGAACAT
>JBMNNW010000197.1:0-3603 GCA_050942735.1 Armatimonadota bacterium | reverse complement strand
TTGGCCGCCCGGTGGGAATGTACCGCCAACTCGTTCGTGTGCCGCTGATCGTGCACGGCCCGGGCTTCCCCAGGGGTGAGCGGACGGACGCGACGGTGCAGCTCGCGGACATCACGCAGACGGTGGGGGAGATCACCGGCGCGCTCGACGGACTCGCGCCGACCGCGGCCGCGCGCGTGGACCTGCGGGACGCGGCCACCGGGGCGGGACGCGAGTACGCGATCTGCGAACGCGGCCCGTGGCCCGAGGAGCGGCTGAAGCGCGCGCAGAAGGAGAACCCCAGCGCCGACTTCTCCGCGATGGTCGGTGAGATCCGCTCGTGCGTGCGCGGGGGCTGGCATCTCATCGATGCGACGACGGGCGCGATGGAGCTTTTCGACACGCGCAGCGATCCGGAGGAGACGCGCAATCTCATCGAGCAGGAGCCCGAGATCGCGCGCGAGATGCTGGCGATCCTCGAACGCTGGCGCGACCAGGCGCGCCCCCACCCCGCGACGGTCGGGCTGGTGGAGACCGAGGACCCGGAGGTTGAGAAGCGGCTGCGCGGGATGGGGTACTTCTGAGGGGAAGTCACCGGCCGGCGCCGCGCGCGAACGGAGAACTCACCGGCGGTCAGCACCGACGAGCGCCCGGTAGATCACGCTCTGATCCTCAGCCGGTAGCAGCTCACTCCAGCGCGGCGTCGAGGACGTCCGTGATCTCGTCGGCGTAGATGAAGGTCATGCCCTCGGTGTGATCCCTGGAGATCTCCTCAACCTGCGGCCGGTTGCGCGCCGGCAGGATCATCGTGTCGAGTCCGCTTGATTTCGCGGCGACGACTTTCTCCTTGACGCCGCCGATCGGCAGCACCCTGCCCCGCAGCGTGATCTCGCCGGTCATCCCGACGTTGGGCTTCACGACCCGGCCGCTGAGAAGCGACGCGATCGCCGTGACCATCGCGACGCCCGCGGAGGGACCGTCCTTGGGCACCGCGCCCGCGGGGACGTGCAGGTGGATGTCGGTGCTCTCGTGGAAGTCCGGGGCGATCCCCAGTTCCTCGGCGTGGGCCCTTACCCAGCTCATGGCGGCGCGGCCGGATTCCTTCATCACGTCACCGAGCTGACCGGTGAGTGTGAACTGGTTGTTGCCGGGCATCTTCGTGGCCTCGATGAAGAGTATATCTCCGCCCGCCTGTGTCCATGCGAGCCCGCAGACGACGCCCGGTTGGCCGGTCCGCTCCGCGACCTCCGAGTAATGCAGGCGCGGGCCGAGCAGGTTCTCAAGGTTGCGCATGCTCACGTTCGGCGGGCTCTCGTCGCCCTCGGAGACCCTGCGCGCGATCTTTCGCGCCAGCGCGCCGATCTGCCGCTCGAGGTTGCGCACGCCTGCCTCACGGGTGTATCCGGAGATGATCTCCTCGAGCGCGGCGTCGGAGATACTGAACTGCTCGGCCGTCAGGCCGTGCTCCTCACGCTGCCGTGGCACGAGGTACTTCCTGGCGATGTGGAGCTTCTCTTTGAGCGTGTATCCCGGCAGCCGGATGACCTCCATGCGGTCAAGCAGCGGCGGAGGGATCGTCTCCAGCACGTTGGCGGTGGTGATGAAGACCACGTTGGAGAGGTTGCAGGGGACCTCAAGGTAGTGATCGCTGAAGCTGTCATTCTGCTCGGGGTCGAGCACCTCAAGCATCGCCGATGACGGGTCGCCTCGGAAGCCGGCGCCGGAGCCGAGTTTGTCGATCTCGTCGAGCATGAAGATCGGGTTGTTGACACCGACGCGCTTGAGGCCCTGGATGATGCGGCCCGGCAGCGCCCCGACGTAGGTGCGACGGTGACCACGGATCTCGGCCTCATCACGCACGCCGCCCAGTGAGATGCGGTGGAACTTCCGGCCGGTCGCCCGCGCGATGGATCTGCCCAGCGACGTCTTGCCGACGCCCGGGGGGCCGACGAAGCACAGGATCGGCCCCTTGATCTCCTCACGGAGCCTGCGCACGGCGAGGTACTCGATGATGCGCTCCTTGACGTCCTCGAGATCGTAGTGATCCTCATCGAGCACGCGCTGGGCTTCCCTGATGTCGATCTTCGTCTCGGTGGCCTCCAGCCACGGAACCTCGGTCAGCCACTCAACGTAGGTGCGGGAGACGTTATACTCGGCGGCGGCGGGGTTCATGTTCTCAAGCCGCTCAAGCTCGCGGTCAGCCGCCTCACGCGCCTCTTCGGTCATCTTCGCCTCGTGGACCTTCTGCCGCAGCTCGACGAGATCCGGGCGCTGGTCCTCGCCCTCACCAAGCTCCTGCTGGATGGCCTTGAGCTGCTGGCGGAGGAAGTACTCCCTCTGCGCCTCGCTCAGCTCGTCGCGGGCGTCCTGCTGCATCCGCTGGGTCAGCTCGTACTGCTCGAGTTCGCGGGTGGTCAGCGTCATGACGCGCCGGAGGCGCTGGTCGAGGTCCACCATCTCCAGGATCTGCTGGCGCTCATCGATCTCGACGTTGAGGATCGACGCGACCATGTCGGCGAGGGAGCCGGGGTGCTCGAGGTTCAGCGCCTGGATGTATATCTCCTCGGGCATGTGCGGCGCCATCTCGACCAGGCGGCGGAGGAGGTCGAGCAGAGCCTGGTTGCGCGCCCGCACGACGTCGCTGATCTCCTCGGGCTCCTCGATCTCCTCGACGCAGGCGCGGAGGTAAGGCTCGGTCTGCGTCCACTCGGTGATCCGCGCGCGGCTCAGTCCGCGCACGAGCAGTCGCCGGTCGCCGTTGGGCAGTTGGATCATCTTCTGAATGAGCGCGACCAGCCCCACGTCGTAGAGGCCATCCGGCCCGGGCCGGTCGGCGGTTGAATCGCGCTGGGCGACAAGGCCGATCATGCGGTTGTCGCTCAGCGCCTCGTCGATCAATTCGATGTCGAGGGGGTTGGTGACCGTCAGAGGAGCGAGCATGCCCGGGAAGATAACGCCGTTGATCAGGCGCACCACCGGGAGCTCCTCCGGGATGGACGGGCCTCCCACGATCTCCTCGTTGATAACCTGCTCGGTCTGCTCCATCTGCTGAAGCTCACTTCCCCACAGTCTCATCTGCCAGGCGTCCGTCCCTTGTGGTGCGTGAATTCGTGTTCGGGTCAGTCGATCGGCACGTTGCGGGATTGCGCCTCGCCCTGCGCTCGGAGGGGCAGTCGCACGACGAGGAAGCCGCGGTCGTAGGCGGCCTCGGCGCTCTCGACATCGACAGGTCTCGGAAGCTGCACGGTTCGCATGAACTCGCCGCAGTCGATCTCGACGTTCACGTAGCGACGCGGTTCGTCGCCGGCAGGGTCGTTGCGCACGCCCGAGATCGTCAGCCGGCCGCTGCTGTCATCGAGCGACAGGCTGATCTCTTCGGCGCTCATTCCGGCGATCTCGACCCGCACCACGATGGCGTCCGAGGTCTGGTAGATGTCGGTCGGCGGCTGGAATCCCTGCTCCGAGCCGCGAGAGCGCATGACGTTGCCGCGTCCCCGCGGGTCGGGGTTGGTCACGAAGTTCACCAGCAGCTTGCGTCCTGACCAGCTCATGTCACTCGACCAACCTCCATCAGTCGGTCTCACGTGAAGATAGAACGGGCGGCGGCGCCCGGGCCCCGGGGCC
>JBMNNW010000094.1:0-19776 GCA_050942735.1 Armatimonadota bacterium | reverse complement strand
CGGAGCCCGCGCGTGTGTCTCCGGGCGAGCCGGTCACTCTCAGAGCGATCATGCACGGTGGCCTGGAGCCCGCGGAGATCCGGTGGCTGCTGGGCGATGGTGAGGTCGCCGAAGGGGCGGAAGTCACGCGCGTGTACGATCAGGCGTTTGACTACCCGGTGCGCGTCGCCGTCACCGACGCGGATGGATTCCGGCACTGGGGCGCGTCGCTGGTGCTGGTGGAGGAGCAGCGGGCGGCGGACGCGCCGCTGATGCACAGCACCTTCGGCGGGAGCGATCAGGATGCGTGGTGGCGGTGGATGTGCTACCGGCCGATGCCCCAGGCGCACGAGTTCCTGCCGGGCGGGCCGACCGACGACGGGATGCTCCGGGTCTTCGCCCGCGAGGACGGCTACCAGCTCGGCGCGCAGACCCAGCCCCGGGGCTGGGACCTCGACGCCTACCCGCATGTGATGATCCGCTACCGCATCGCGCCGGGGACGCCGCTGATAGTGTCGGTCTTCGGCTGGGCCACCTCGGGGGGCTCGCGGGGTGTTCGGGTGGCACAGACCGCGAGCGGGGGTCGGCCTGAGGGGGAGATCGCGCTGGCAGAACCGCTGGTGGACGACGGGCAGTGGCATGAGCTTCGCTTCGATGCCGCGGAGCTGCTGCGCGCCGCGCACGGCGAGGATCTGAAGATGGCGAAGCTGATGAGCATCCGCGCTTCGAGCCTCGATCTCGTGAAGGCGGGGCATGAGTACTTCCTCGATGAAGTCATGATCGGTCCGGCGCGCTGAACGCCGCGTGCGGGCCGGGCAATACTAACCGACGGACAGCACGAGTGATTCAGATGAACGCGAACATCGGACTGAGCATCTGTCTGCTGGCCCTCTGCGTCGTGGCAGGGCCCGCTTTCGGAGCGAGGTATCACCTGGCCCCCGGCGGCGATGACGCCGGGCCGGGCACGGAGGCGCAGCCGTGGGCGACGCTTGAGCGCGCCTCCGAGGCGGTCGGCCCCGGAGACACCGTGGTCCTCGCGCCCGGGGAGTATCCCGGACAGCTTCGGCCGCAGCGCGGCGGCGAGCCGGGCGCGCCGATCGTCTTCAAGGCGGAGCCGCGGCGGGGCGCGGTGCTCATCGGCGACCGGGACGGGGACGGCGCATACGCGGTGGTACTCAGCGAGGTCAGCGACATCCACCTTGAGGGACTGGTGATTCGGACTGAGGATCCGCGCGGCAGATGGGTGCGCACCGATCAGTCTGAGCGGATCGTGCTCGAAGATATGCTGATGGAGGACACCGACCACGGGCTTGCGCTCCACGTCACCGAGAGCAGCGACCTGCGGCTGAGCGGCTGCGACGTGCGGCTGGCGCGGCGGGGCTCGATGGCGCGGATCGAGGACTCGAGGCGCGTGGTCATCGAGGGCTCCTCGTTCTCCCGCGGCGGGCATGACGTGCTGCTGATCTGGCCGGACAGGACCAACTCGGAATTTGTGTTGCGCGGGAATGTGCTGCATCCAAACACCGGGCGGTCGATGCTCATCGATGCGGTGGATCGGGTGCTCTTCGAGGACAACATTATTGTGCGTTCCGACGACGGGGGGCGCTCGGGATCGAGCCGCTTCGCCTTCGACACGAGCAACAGCATCTTCCGGCACAACCGCGTGTACGCGAACTGGGGATCGCAGATGATCATCGCAGGACGCTACCGCGACACGCTGGACTTCAGAAACATTCGCTTCTACGCGAATGTGTTCGACGACAACACGGCCGTCGCGACGGACCTCGACGGTGCGTCGGAGACGATGGAGAACTGCATCTTCGCCAACAACGTCTTCTCGCGCAACGACCGCTTCGGCGACGATCGGCAGGTGGGCGTTCGCAACGGCGGTGCCGATGACGTGACGTTCACCAGCAACATCATCGCCGGGAACGTGCAGTACGAGGGCGAGCTTTTCACGCTCGAGCAGGCCGAGGCGCTTCCGGAGGGCGTCTTCCGCGACAACATCTTGGCGGAGCCGGGTTACCGGGAGCCCGACGCGTACGACCATCGCCCGGCGCCAGGCAGCCCGATGATCGACGCCGGCCGCACGTTCACACACGCGCTGGGAGCCGGTGAAGGCGCGGAATTGCGCGTGGCCGACAGCCTCTGGTTCTACGACGGCTTCGGGATTGAGGGCGAGCGCGGTGATGAGATCGTGGTCGGCCCCGAGCGGCGGCGGGCGCGCATCCTGCGCATCGACCACGAGGCGGGGGTGCTCCACCTCGACCGCGAGTTGCGCTGGGAGGACGGGGCGCAAGTGAGCCTGCCCTTCAGCGGTGAGGCGCCGGAGATCGGCGCGTACGAGATCGGCGATGAGGGCAGGCCGATGGTCCAGGTGCTCGCGGAGCCCGCGCGTGTGTCTCCGGGCGAGCCGGTCACTCTCAGAGCGATCATGCACGGTGGCCTGGAGCCCGCGGAGATCCGCTGGCTGCTGGGGGACGGCGAGGTCGCGGAGGGCGCCGAGGTCACGCACACGTACGCAGAGGAGTACGACTACCCGGTGCGGGTGGCGGTGACGGACGCGGACGGGATCAGGCGCTGGGGGGCGTCGTTCGTGCTCGTGGAGAGGGAACGCCCCGCCGACGCCCCGCTGATGCACAGCACCTTCGGCGAGAGCGACCAGGACGCGTGGTGGCGGTGGATGTGCTACCGTCCGATGCCCCAGGCGCACGAATTCCTGAGCGAGGGGCCGACAGACGGCGGAATGCTGCGGGTCTTCGCGGAGGAGGATGGCTACTACCTTGGCGCGCAGACTCAGCCGCAGCACTGGGATCTCGACAGGTACCCGCATGTGATGGTTCGCTACCGCATCGCGCCCGGGACGCCGCTTGTGCTCTCGGTCTTCGGCTGGGCCACCTCGGAGGGATCGCGCGGAGTCCGCGTAGCGCAGACGCCGAGCGGTGGACTGCCCGCCGACGAGATGGCGCTGGACGAGCCGCTGATCGATGACGGCGAGTGGCACGAGCTTCGCTTCGATGCGGCGGAACTGCTGCGCGCCGCGCACGGCGACGACCTGGCGATGGGGCAGTTGATGCACATCCGCGCCACCGGCAGGAATCTCGTCACAGCGGGGCATGAGTATTTCCTCGATGAAGTGATCGTCGGTCCCGCCCCCTGAGGTGCCGTGGACCTGCGAGGAACGATCAAGCGACAGACGGCGAGAGTGATGATGATGACAACGAGCAACGCACGAAGTACCAGTGTGCTGGCAGCCTGCGTGATGCTTTGCCTGGCGGGAGCCCCCGCCGTGGCCGCGACGTACCACGTTGCCCCCGGCGGCGATGACGCCGGGCCGGGCAGCGAGGCGCAGCCGTGGGCGACGCTTGAGCGCGCCTCGGAGGCGGTCGGCCCCGGAGACACCGTGATCCTCGCGCCCGGCGAGTATCCCGGACAGCTTCGGCCGCAGCGCGGCGGCGAGCCGGGCGCGCCGATCGTCTTCCGCGCCGCTGAGCGCCACCAGGCGGTGCTCACGGGATCCGACTCGGGCGCGGCGCTCGTCCTCGAGGACGTCGAGCACGTCAGGCTTGAGGGTCTGGCCTTCCGCCCCGGCTTTGCGGAGGGAACGTGGATTCACGTGGAGCGAGCGTCGTCGCTGGAGTTCATCGATCTGCACATGGACGAGTGCAGGCGAGGCAGTGGAGTGCGGATGATCGACTGCGCCGATGTGCGCTTCACGGACTGCACGATGCTCGGTGGCATGTCCGGCAACATGGTGTACATCAGCGACTCCGAGCGCTTCGTCTTCGAGGGCTGCGAGATCTCCGGCAGCGCCCATGCGCTGCTGCTCTTCCTTCCCGATCGCAGTGTCAGTAACGTGGTCATCCGCGGCTGCGTCTTTGCGGGGAAGACCGGCAGGACGCTGCTGATCGACAGCGTCGATCAGCTTCTCTTCGAGAACAACGCGATCGTGCGCGGCTTCGACGGCGGCAGGTCCGCCGACTCGAGGTTCGGGTTCTTCGTGACGAACTCGATCTTCCGGGGCAGCCGAGTCTTCGACAACTGGGGCACCCGGCTCTTCTCGGTCGCGCCCTACCGCGACACCCTCGACTTCGCCCGCGTGCGCGTGTACAACAACGTCTTTCACGGCAACACCGCCGACGCGGTGACAGTCACCAACCGCGCCAACACGTTCGACGCGGTCTTCGCGAACAACGTGTTCGCGGGGAATGACCCCTTCGGCGCCGGGCGTCAGATCGTCGTCTACGAGGGCAACACCGCCGAGGATGTGCAGTTCATCAGCAACCTCATCGACGGCAGCCTGCAGATCGATGGCCAGCGCCACTCCGCCGATGCGGTGGCAGAGGGGGAGATGGTTCGCGGCACGATCGCGGCCACCCCGGGGTTCACCGACGCCGCCGCGTGGGAGCATGTGCCTGCCGACGGCAGCCCGCTGATCGACGCGGGCATGTTCCTGACACGCGCGCTCACCGGTGGCGAGGGCCGGAGCCTGCAGGTCGAGGACGCGCAGTGGTTCTTCGACGGATTCGGCATCGAGGGCGAGGTCGGCGACCTGATCGCGGTGGGCTCGGCGGGGAACCTCGCGCGCGTGGTTCGGGCCGACTACGAGGCCGACGTACTCGAACTCGACCGGCCGCTGCAGTGGAGCGAGGGCGATCCGGTGAGTCTGCCGTGGGCGGGCGAGGCGCCGGAGGTCGGAGTCTTCGAGGTCGGTGCGGAGGGCATCGCGCCGCCGGTGGTTGTCGCGACGCCGTGTGTGGCGAGGCCCGGCGAGGAGGTTCTGCTCCGCGCGATCATGCCCGCGGAGGTTGAGGGAGCGACGGTGCAGTGGCAGCTCAGCGACGGGACGCGACTGGAGGGCGCGCAGGTGCGGCACACATTCGCCGAGGAGGGCGAGTGGGGAGTGCGGGTGCGCGTTGAGGACACCGACGGCGAGGTCGCCCGCGCGGCGGGGCTGGTGGTCGTCGAGCAGCCGCGCGGTGCCGATCAGCCGCTGCTGCAGAGCACCTTCGGTCCGGACGACGAGGACGCGTGGTGGCGCTGGCACAACTACCGGCCGGGCAACACGCGGTGGGAGCGTGTGGAGACCGACGAGGGCCACGCGCTTCGTGTGATCGCCCCGGAGGACCGGGCGTACATGCCCTGCCGGACGAACCCGCGCGAGTGGAGCATCGATCGCGACCCGTTCATCACCGTGCGGTACCGCATCAGCGAGGGCGCGGCCGTCGGGGCGTACGTCGAGGCGTTCCCGACGCACGAGGGGACGCGGCGCGTCTGGCTGGCGGGCACCGCCGCGGCGATGCAGCTGCCCGGTGAGCCGGAGGAGGCGCAGGCGCTCATCGACGACGGGCAGTGGCACACGTTGCGGCTCGACGCACGGGCGATCCGCGAGCTGTGGCCCGAGGTCACGGTGGTGCAGCGGTTCGCCTTTGAGGGACAGTGGCAGACGGCGCGCGACCGCGTGAGCGAGGGCCATGAGTTCTGGCTGGCCGAGGTGACGATCGGGCCGTCGTACGCGCAGTAGGAGCATCGACGGGCAATCCACCGCGGACGGGGAGCGTCATGGCTGCGCAGGTTGAGAGCAGGCAAGAGGTCGCGCCGAAATCCGCGCCTCTGAAGATGGCGGCGGTGCTCGTCATCGGCGTGGTGCTGCTGGTGCTGGCGAACCTGTGGGTGCGGCAGGCTGCGCTGATCAGCATCGGCGCTCAGGTGGCGATGGCGGTGCCGCCGATTCCCGCGCTGGCGGCGCTCCTGCTGCTGCTGGCGGCCTACCCGCTGGTGCGGCGGCTGCGAGTCTCGCGGCGCGAGATCATCGGCGTGTACTGCTTCCTGACGCTCGCGGTGGCTCTCACCTCCGGCGGGGCGATGCGCTTTTTCCTGCACTCGATCCCCACGCTGCACTACTTCGCGGCGCCTGAGAACAACCTCGGCGAGCTGCACGGCATGATCCCCGGGTGGATGGGGCCGACGGATGAGGCCGTCGTCCGCACGTACTTCGAGGGCTCGGACGGTGCGGGAGTTCCGTGGGAGGCATGGGTCGGGCCGCTGTCGCTGTGGATGGTCTTCTTCGTCGCACTCTTCGGGCTGCTGATCGCGCTCGCGGCGCTCTTCCATCCGGAGTGGGAGCAGTCCGAGCATCTCAACTACCCTCTCGCGGAGTTGCCGCTGCGTCTCGTCGAGCACAGCGAGGGGACCTTGAAGATCTGGACGGATCGCGGATTCTGGATCGGCTTCACGCTCGCGTGTTTGTACAACCTGCTCAACATCCTCAACGCGTACAATCCCGGCCTCTCGGCGCTTGGCACAGACCAGAGTCTCGATCCGCTGCTGAGCGAACATCCCCTCTCGGCGCTGCGGCCGATGCGCATCTCCTACCGCCCGGAGATACTCGGCTTCGGCTACCTGATGCCGACGGAGATCGCGCTCTCGACGGTCTTCTTCTACTTCGTGTACATGAAGGGGATCTCGCTCGGCGCGGCGCTCGGTGGCGTGGACAACGCGCAGCTTCCTTATGAAAACGAGCAGGCCGCCGGCGCATACATCGCGCTGGTGGCGCTGCTTGTCTACCGCGCCCGGCACCGAATCCTTGAGGTCTTCGGCGGACTGCGCCGCCGGTCGGAGGGCAGGTGGGTGCTGCCGGCGGCGATCATCGTCTGCTCACTGGTCATCGTCGTCTTCCTGACGGCGGCCGGGATGAGCCCGGTCGTCTGGGCGCCTTACTTCGCGCTGGTGTTGATCTACGGCGTTGGCTACGCGCGGCTGCGCGCCGAGTCGGGCTACCCTCGCATGTGGGGCCGGCCGCTGGGCGGCGAGCAGAATCTGCTGATCAACTGCCTTGGGACGGCGCGTCTCGCGCCCGGCGGGAATATGCGCTCGCTCACGCTGATGGCATCGATGCATTATATGACACGCGGGTATATGGCGCAGTTGATGGCCTACCCGACGGAGGCGTTGAAGATCGGCGATGACGCCGGCATCACCCGGCGGCGCATGATCGTTCTGATGCTCGCCGCGGTGCTGCTGGGGACGGTCGTGAGCTGGGTGATGCACCTCAACGCATTCTACGAGTACGGCGCGAACATCCTCGAGGGCGGGACGACCTCCGGCGGCTTCCGCGTCTCGCTGATGCGGCAGTCGTACGAGGCCGCGGCGAGCTGGACGCAAAGTCATGTCCCCCCGAGGCGGTCGGAGGCGATCGCCAGCCTGGCCGGATTCGCGATGGTGCTGGGGCTCGCGGGGCTGCGACGGGCATTCCTGCGCTTCCCGCTGCATCCGCTGGGGCTGATCCTCGCGCTGACGGGCGGGGGATACACCGGCTGGGCGATGCTCCTTTTGGTCTCGCTCATCAAGATGAGCGTGCTCAAGGTCGCGGGCATGGGTGCCTACCGGGCGCTGGTGCCGGCTTTCATCGGCGTCGCCGTCGGGCATTACTTCGCCGCCGGCCTCGTCTGGAGCCTCCTCGCGTCCTTCGGCGGGCAGTTCTTCAGCGACAGATACCAGCTCTGGTTCTGAGCCCCCGTCTGGGTCGCCTCCCACCGGCACTGCCGGCGCCTGCGCACCGCCGGGCGTGCAGGTGCCCGGCCCGCGCGACGTCAGCGCCCATCGCCCCGCTCGCAGGTCCGACGGAGGCGACGCGGACTTTCACGGAGAAACTGGCATCCGACGTTCGGGCGTAGCCGCTCTGACGCCTGCAGTCGAGACGGTCGCGGCCGTGCCGAGGAGCCGATGAGCATGTATGATCTGCGCGCAGTACTTCGGGCAGGCGCGCTTCCGGTCGTGCTGGCCGCCTGCTGGTTGTCATCCCCGGCCTGCTTCGCGTTCCCGGTGGACACTTCGCCGCAGCCGGCGACCCACCCGCCGCTCGCGCCCGAGGAGGGCGCGGAAGTGGTCGTCAATCCGCCGGAGATGATCTGGCGTGTGGATGAGAACGCCGTGACATACACCCTCGAACTGTCCACGGCTGAGGCATTCGACGCCGACCTGATCCGCGTCGAGGCCATCGATCTGCCCTTCTACAATCACTCCGAGACGCTGGCGACGGGCCGCTGGTGGTGGCGTTACTTCGTCGTAGACGAGGCCGGTGAAGTCTCCGATCCATCCCCGGCGAAGAGCTTCATCGTTCCCGATGGCGCGGTGCCGCTTCCGGTGCCGCCGACCTCCGAGATCATCGCGCGGATGCCCGCGCACCCGCGGCTCTTTGTGACGCCCGCGTCGCTCGACGAGTATCGCGAGCGGCGGCACGGGGCGGCCGCAGTGGCCTGGCAGGCGCTCCGCCACGAGGCCGACCAGGCGCTGGCGAACTCGCCACCGGAGCTGTCGCTGCAGCCGATCCCCGCCGATCCGGGAGCCGAGCGCGGCCAGGTCTTCGTGGTGCGCGATGGCGAGGGCTTCGCGCTCTCGGGGTACAACATCGGCGCGCTGAACCGGCACGCGCGGATCGCCGCCGCCCTCGCCCACGCCTACCTTATCAGCGAAGACGAGCAGTACGCGCGGGCCGCGGTGCAGTGGCTCGAGTTCCTCGCCCCCTTCCGCATCGACTACCACCTCGAACACCGCGGCTCACATGACACGGTGGTCTTCGCGTACGAGTACGGCCTCAAGAACGTCGCGCTCGCGTACGACTGGGTGTACGACCTTCTTACCGACGATCAGCGGCAGGCGCTGATCGAGCATATCGAGTATCACGGCGAGAACGCGATGGGATGGATCCGCGACGCCATCGACCTGCACCTGAACTTCCAGCACTCCCACGGCCAGCAGTGCATGCACGCGCTGCTCCCGACGGTCCTCGCGATCGCCGACGAATCGGAGCGAGCGGCGGAGTGGGCCGACTGGATGATCCGGCAGTACGTCAACCGCATTCCCTACCTCGCGCATGACGGCGGATACAGCGAGGGGCATTACTACGCGTACAAGTACATCCTGATCCTCGACGCCCTCGCAGCGATGCGCACCGCCACCGGCATCGACCTCTTCGAGACGCCGCGGATTCGCGGCTCGGGCGACTTCTGGCTCTACTGCATGGCGCTCAACTACTGGTATCAGCACTGGGGCGACGTCTTCACCCTGCACTCGCCGATCTTCGGGAGCGGCAATGACGCGGCGATCTCGAACCTTCTCGCGACGCTGACGGCCAGCCCCTACGTGAAGTGGTTCAGCGAGACGGTCGTCGCCAACCCCGACCGCCTCTTCATGTGGTACGCCTCCGAGTCGGGGCTGGAGCCGAAGCCCCCGGTGGACATCGCCCAGGCGCAGGCCTTCCGCGACGTGGGGAAGCTGGCGGCCTACGATCGCTTCTACGACCACGCGGGCAACCGCATCTTCTTCCGCAGCTCGCGCTTCGGCGCGCACGCCCACGCCCACGCCGATCAGAACGCCTTCATCGTGCACGCGGGCGGGGAGATCATGGCCGTGGACGCGGGGTACTACACGTACTACGGTGACGACTACTGGCGCGACTTCTACCAGGCCAGCAACGCGCACAATACGCTGCTGGTCAACGGGCAGAGCCAGCCGATCAGCATCACCGCGCGCGGGAATATCAGCGCGTTCTTCGACTCGCCGCGCTACTGCGCGTTCACCGGCGACGCGTCGGAGGCCTACGGCGACCTGCTCGAGCAGTTCGACCGCACCATCGTGTTCATCCGCCCGGACGTCTTCGTGGTCTACGACGAACTCAGGGCGCCTGAGCCCTCCGAGTACACGTGGCTGCTGAACGCCTTCGAGGCCGCGGAGATCGACGAGGCCGCGCAGTCGATGACCATCCGCCAGCGTCACATGCGGATGGGCGTGCACCATCTCGCGCCGGAGGGCATGACCTACGAGCAGACCGACGAGCGGCCGCACCCGGTGCTCACTCGGGCCTATTCGCGCGTTACGGAGATGTTCCCGCAGCAGTTCAACATCCGCGTGGTCCCCGCCACAGAGCGCGCCAGTGAGCGCATCCTCGCGGTGATGGAGACGCATGACGTCGCCGCCGGCCCGGCGATCGAGGGGCTGCGGCAGATCGAGGCGGGCGACGCCCTCGCGCTGGCCTTCGAGCGCGGCGGCCTGTCGGAGACCGTGCTGCTGCAGCGCCGGGCGGCGGACGAGCGCGTGGTGGCACAGGCCGGCCCGCTGGCCTCCGACGCGCTGGTGGCGGCGTCCGCGCGGCAGGCCGACGGCTCGGTGGCTCGCTGGATGGCCGAGAGGGCGTCCACGCTGGTCGTTGAGGGATCGCCTCTCCTGAGTGTCAGCGCGCCCTGTGCGGCGGCCTGCGACTACCAGAGCCCGGCCGCCGCCGCGCAGATCGTCATCGCGCACGACGGGCCTGTGCAGGTCGCGGTGTGGCTGCCGGAGGAGCCCGAGGCGGTGCTGGTGGCGCCGCCTCATGAGCCGGCGGCCGCGCGGCCGCTTGACTTCGCGTGGGAGCGCGGGATGCTGAGCTTCGCGCTCGACGGCGCTGGTGAGGCGGTCGTGTGGGTGGATCCGCTGCGGGATCTGACGTCAGCGCCCGCGCCGGTGTCGCTGCGTGTCACCGACGGTGCGGGCAGCTACGCCGTCGAGCTTGAGAGCGCGGTGGCCGACACGGGGGAGATCATCGCCTTCGGGACCGTCACGCCGCGCGAGCCGGGTGTCTATCGCCTCGTTGCCGACGGCGCGGAGGTGCTCATCCAGGACCGCTGGGATCCCGAGCGGAGCGCCCGTGGTGAGTCGGAGATCGCCGGGCCGCTGCGCGAAGGCGCGGAGGTGTTTGTGCGTTTCGCGCCGGACGCCATCCCCGAGCCGGTGCTCACTCTTGAGCGGAGCTTCAGCGGGCAGATCGTCAGCGTACTGCGCAACGGCGATTTCGAGGAGGGCAACCCCGACTACCCGCCGCGCGGATGGACCGTCTCGCACCCGCGTCAGATGGGCGAGTCGTGGCCGTGGTGGAGCCGGGAGGATGCGGTCGGCGGCGAGTCCTGCCTGAAGTTCGAGCGGCCCGAGCTGCGGATGAACCTCAACGCACAGCCGATGCGCCTGCTCTCGGGTGGCACCTACGTCCTGCGCTTCCACGCGCGCGGAAACGCGGAGACCGCGACGGTGCGCGTCAGCGGCGCACTCGGCACCGGGGGGCAGGTGAGCATCGAGCCGAGTGAGGCGTGGCGGGAGTACGTCGCGGAGATGGAGCTTGAGTCGGGGTACACGTCGCTGAGCATCGTCTTCGGTGATGGAGATCCTCCCGACCAGGTTCTCTGGGTGGATGAGATGCAGTTCGGGAAGATCGCACCATGAGCGACGCGTTCCGCCGATGAGAGTTCGCGGAGGACTCGCATGAGGACATCGATCGTGTGGACACTGGCGCTCGCCGCGTCACTGACGCTATGCGCTGAGGGCGCGGCGCAGGATGCTGAACTCACGCTCGTCGGCTGGGGGATTGACGCGCGCGACCTCGACGCGTTCATGGCCGATGCCGCGGAGGTCGGCTTTGACGCGCTGATCACGGGCTCGACTGATCCCGAATTCCTCGCGCGGGCGGTCGAGGCCGCAGCGAGGCATGACATCGGCGTCTACGCGTACATCACCCCGATGGGCCACGCGGAGCGGGTCTGGCGCGCGCATCACCCCGACCGCCCCGTGCCCTGGCAGGTGATGAACGAGGACGAGGAGGCCGCATTCGCTTTCCTCTCGGCGGGAGACAACAGGTACATCACGCCCTATCAGTTCGGCGGGGAGCCGGTGATGGCCAACGAGGTGCTGCTCAATCGCGCCGTGTGCTTCACCGAGGTTGAGTGCCGCGACCTGCTCAAGACGCTGATCGATGACATCGTTTCCGTGCCGGGCCTTGAGGGACTGGGCTTCGACGGGTTCGGCTATCAGAACTACCATCGCTGCTACTGTGAGCGCTGCGAGGCGCTGCTGGCGGAGTACGCCGGGGCGAACCCGGGGATGACCGCCGAGGAGGCGGAGGTGACGTTCTTCCGCGACGCGCTGGTGGCGTACATCAACCACCTCGCCGACTACGCACGCTCGAAACGCCCGGATATCAGGACCAACATTCACATCTGGCCGGTGTTTGCCCCCGAGCCGCTCTACGGGAACCGCCTCGACGTTGACTTCTGCGGGCAGACCGCGGCGTGGTACACCCTCTGGCCGGAAGAGAAGATCGCGGAGTACTCGCGCATCATCGTGGAAGAGGCGCAGAAGTACCATCAGCGGCAGGTGGGCGTGGGGATGATCGGGTACTACGACCGCCCCGGGCAGTTTCCCGTCAAAGACGCCGAGCGCGTGGAGATGGAGCTTCGGACGATGATAGACAACGGCTGCCGCAGGATTCAGGTGTGCAGCAGCATTCACGTCATCGGGAAGCAGGAGATCGCGGACGTCTTCAGGAGATACTTCAGGTAACGCGCCGGCGGACGACAACGGAGGAGATTCGCGGATGACACGGATCGCGGTCGCGGGGTTCTCACATGAGACCAACACATTCGCCGAGGGGCTGACGACATTCGACGACTTCACTCGCGGCCGCGGCTTCCCGGGCCTGATGTGTGGCGAGGACCTGGTGCGCAACCTCAGGGGCAAGTCCATGTGCACCGGGGCGTTTCTCGACGCCGCCGAGGAGCTGGGCTTTGAGGTTGTACCGCTGCTGTGGACCTTCCCGCAGCCATCCGGGCTCATCGAGCAGGAGGCGTATGACCGGGTGCTTGCGGTCCTGCTCGAACGGCTCGAGGCGGCGCTGCCGGTGGACGGCGTGCTGCTGGAACTTCACGGTGCGATGGTCACCGAGGAGCTTGAGGATGCCGAGGGCGACATTATCTCGCACGTGCGGGAGGTCGTCGGCCCGGAGGTCCCGATCGTCGCGACGCTCGACCTGCACGCGAACATCAGCCCGCTGATGGTGGAGGAGGCCGACGCGCTCATCGGGTATGACACATATCCGCACGTTGACGCGTATGACCGGGGCCGCGACGCCGTGCGGCTGCTGCTCGCGACCGCGGCGGGACGGCTGCGGCCGGTCTCGGCGCTGGCGCAGGCCCCGATGTTGATCGGCCCGCCCCGGCAGTGCACGCTGGTGCCGCCGATGAGCGAGATCATTGCGCTCGCGCACGATGCGGAGGGGCGCGAGGGTGTCCTCAATGTCACCGTCTCAGGCGGCTTCCCCTTCGCGGACATCACCGACTGTGGCGCATCGGTGGTCGTCACCGCCGATGGCGACGAGGCGCTGGCCCGCGCGATCGCCGACGAGATCGCCGCGGCGATGTGGGACCGCCGAGAGGACTTCCGCCTGCAGCTCACCCCACTTGAGGATGCCATCGCGCACGCGGTCGCGACGGGCGCGGGGCCCGTGGTGCTGGCCGATGGCTCGGACAACCCCGGAGGCGGCGCGCCCTGCGACGGCACCGTGATGCTGCAGGCGCTCGTCGAGGCCGATATACCGGGCTCGACGGTGGCGATCATCGTCGATCCGGAGTCGGTCGCCCGGGCCGTCGAGGTGGGCGTGGGGAACGAGGTGATGCTGCAGGTCGGCGGGAAGACCGACGACCGGCACGGACCACCGCTGACGCTGACCGGCTACGTCCGCCTGATCTCCGACGGCCGCTACGAGAATCGCGGGCCGATGTACACCGGTGTCCGCGTGAACATGGGGCGCACCGTGGTCTTCGTGGTCGGGAACGTTGAGATCGTGCTCACCGAGCAGCGCATCCAGCCCTACGACTGCGAGGCGCTGCGCAGCGTGGGGATCGACCCGTGTGACCGCCTGCTGATCGGGCTGAAGTCCGCGGTGCACTTCCGCGCGGACTTCGGGCCGATCGCGAGCGCGATCTTCGAGGTGGACACCCCCGGCGTGCACAATCCGGACGTCACGCTGCTCGACTTCACAAAGCTGCGGCGGCCGATCTGGCCGCTGGATGAGATCGGCTGACTCGCTCCGCGCGTGACGTGACGAGCGCGGAGGCAGTCACCCCGATCAGGCCGCATCACCGAGGAGATGGGCTCGTGGATACGCAGTCTGTCGTCACGCCGAATGACTTTCAGGGTTCAGATGTTGAGCGGATCAATCGGGCGCTTGCCGCCGCGGCCGGGACCGGGCGGCGGGTGGTCATCCCCCGCCGGAACCTCGCCGCCGATGGCGAGCGCGACCTGTGGCTGCTCGACTCGGCGATCCTGCTGCCCGGTGGGACCGTCCTTGAGCTTGACAACTGCCACCTGAAGCTCTCCGACGCCTGCCGCGACAACTTCATGCGCAGTGCCAACTGCGGGGAGGGCATTGCGCAGATCGAGCCGCTGCGCGGGATACATATCCGCGGGCGTGGCGGCGTCCTGCTGGAGGGCGCCGATCGTCCGCGCGCCACCGGGGACGGCGCAAAAACGCTCGGCGAGCGAACCTTCGGCACCGATGCGAACGTCGCAGAGGAGAGTCAGAGCGGCGACTGGCGCAACATCGGCGTGCTGATGGCCTTCGTCGAGGACTTCAGCGTCGAGAACATCGCGATGAAGGACTCGCACGCATGGGCGATCTCGCTGGAGCGTTGCGCCCACGGGAGGCTGCGCGATCTCGACTTCGCCTCGACGGGAAAGAAGATGATCGACGGGACTGAGGAGACGATCCTCAACCAGGACGGGATAGACCTGCGGCTGGGCTGCCACGACATCCTGATCGAGAACATCACCGGGTACACCGGGGATGACCTGATCGCGCTGACGGCGATCCCGAACCCCGACCGGGGGGCCGGTGAGCTGCGGTCAACGATGGTGAGCGGCGCGCAGGAGCGCGGCGATGGCCTTGATGACATCCGGCAGGTCATCATCCGCAACGTCAGGGGCTACTGCGCGGGCGGCCATCACATCGTCAGGCTGCTCAACACCTCCGGCGCTTGCATGTACGACATCATCCTCGACGGGCTGATCGACACCTCGCCCGCCGGGATGCGCTGCAAGGCGGCGGTGAAGATCGGCGATGATCGCTACGGCGGCGGCATCGCTCCGGTCGGTGACACCTCGCGGGTGATGGTCAGCAACGTTGTCAGCCGCTCGGAGCACACGATCCTGATCGGTGGCTCGCTCACCGACTCGATCATCAGCAACGTCATCCGCCACGATTCTGCCGGCGAGCCGGTGAGCGTCGCCTCAGGGCGGGAGTACGTCCGCGACGTGGCGTTCGTCAACCTTCACGTCCAGCCGACGGGGACCACGAACTAACGAAGACAGGACCGGTGGATTCAGGAGAGTGCGTCATGCGAAGTACACGCAGTCATCGATGGATACTGAGCATTACCCTCGCGCTGCTGTGCCTTCAGGCCGTCACGACGGCGCCTGCGCAGGAGCGGATTGAGGTCCCGGCCGATGTGATCGAGATCCTCGGGGCCACCAACGACCTCCCGCAGGACCTGCGCGTGGTGATGGAGCGGCCGCCCCGGGATGACGCGACTGTCCCGGTGGTTCGGCGCGTACATATGGCGCATGTGGCCGAGGATCGCTACGTCTGGGCGCTGGAGTTCGACCGCGAGTTCCCCCGCACCGGAACGTGGGCGCTGCTTTACCTCGACGCGGACAACAACCCGCGCAGCGGCAGGCAGGACAAGCCCGAGGTGATCGGCACCGACGTGCATTACTCCACCCGCGGCGCGCGCGCCAGCGCCTCGGTGCACAACCGCGCGGTCTACGCCGGCGGCGCAGCGCCGGTACGCGGGACCGTCCGCGGCAACATCGCGTGGATCGCCGATGACATCAGGATCTTCACCGCCGACGACCGGGCGCAGGTGCGCCTCCGAACGCTGGTGCAAAGCGATCAGGGCGGCGGCGACAGCAGCGACTGGCTCCCCGTGAGCGTCCCGGTCAACCCCGGCCGCACCAAGCCCGAGCTGCCGGACGCCGAGAACCTCGCCTACAAGGGCCTGCTCCGCGAGGAGGTCGAGCCCGCCCCCGGTGAGCGCAACCTGCCCGAGCGCCGACCGACACCCCCCGTCCCCTTCGACCACGAGGCCCGCGCCCCCGAGCAGACCCCGGCGGTCGCGCGCCGCGCGGTGACGATCAACCTCCTCGAGGAGGCGGGCGTGGCGCGCGCCGGTGAGCTGATGAGCTTCGGAATGCCCTTCGAGCAGGGCGCGCTCTTCGATCCGGGCATGATCCGCGTACTCGACGCCGACGGCGGCGAGCGGCCCGCGCAGGCCACGGTGACCTCCTGGTGGCCCGACGGCTCCATCCGCTGGGCGCTGGTCGAGACGCTCGTGGATATGGACGCGGGCGCGACCGCGGACTTCGCCGTCGAGTTCGGCGCGGAGGTCGCTCGCGCGGAGATCGCCGACCCCGTGCAGGTGAGCGACCAGGGCGGCGCGCTCGTTGTCAGCACCGGTCCGCTGCAGGCGACGATCAGCCGCGAGCGCTTCACGATCCTCGACGAGGTGCGGCTTGGCGGCCAGCCGGTGGCGGCGCTCCCCGAGGGCATCGTGGTGGTGCGCGAGGGCGGCAAGGTCTACCGGCTGGCGGGCGGCGCGCCCGATGATGTGCGCGTGGAGAAGCAGGGCCCGCTGGCGACGACCGTCCGCCTTGAGGGCCCCTACGTCGCCGAGGACGGCGAGGACTATCTGCGCGCGATCGTGCGGCTGACCTTCGTCGCCGGCTCGCCCACCGTCCACGTCGCGGCCACGCACATCGATGATTACCTCGAGACCGAATTCACCGACATCGAATCGCTGACGCTGCCGGTTGCTCTGAGCGGTGGGGGCGCGAACGCCCGCTTCCTGCTGCCCGGAGCCGACGGTGATGCGGTCGTCGAGCAGCAGGTCGGACCGGACGCCTCGCTGATCCAGAAGCATGACGCGCTGCTGGAGTTCGCCGGTGAGGAGCGCGAGAACCTGCGCGCGAGCGGCGTGATGGACTACCGCTCCGCCGCCGGGGCAGGCGTGATCGTCGCGGTCGAGAACTTCTGGGAGGAGTACCCGAAGGCGCTCAGCGCCTCGGCGGACGCCGCGCTGATCCAGATCCTGCCGCCGCTCGCGGGCGAGAGCTTCTACGAGGATCTCCCCGACCATCTGAGCTTCCCCTTCGTTGAGGGGCACTACCGCTTCAAGTGGGGGATGTCGAAGACCACGCGGATGAGCCTGACCTTCCACGGTGGCGGCGCGGCCGACCTTGCGCAGCATGCCGGGCAGACCCGCCTGCCGGTCGTGCCGGTCATCCCCGCGCAGTACTACGCCGGGACCGCCGCTCTCGGAGACTTCGCCCCGCCGCGCGAGGGCGTCTTCGAAGCATGGGATGCGCTCGTGGCGCAGCGCTTCGAGCAGCACATGCAGATCAAGGAGAGCCAGCGCGAGTACGGTTTCTTCAACTACGGCGACTGGTTCGGCGAGCGCGGCACCAACTGGGGGAACAACGAGTACGATCTGCCGCACGGGCTCTTCATGCAGTACGCCCGCACCGGCGAGCGGGATTACTTCCGCCTCGCGCTCGAGGGCGTGCGGCACATGGCCGACGTTGACTGCGTCCACGCGCACCCCGACCCGCTGCACGTCGGCGCGATGCAGCTTCACTCCGTCGGACACACCGGCGAGTGGTCGCAGAACCTCGCGAAGCCCGGCTGGAGCTACCGCTACGGCTATCACACCACCGCCGCCAACGGGCACACCTGGGCCGATGGGCTCATGGACGGCTGGTACCTCGCCGGCGACCCGCGCGTGATGGAGGCCGGGATCGGCCTCGGCGAGCATGTCGCCTTCGCGATGGCCCCGACCTTCGACAGACTCGGGACCCATGAGCGGTCGGCAGGCTGGTCCATGGTCGCCATCATGGCGATCTACCGCGCCACCGGCGACCCGGTCTACCTGCAGGCGGCCGAGCGGATCCTGCAGGTTGCGCTCGACGAGCAGGACCTCGAGGGGACCGGCGCGTGGCCGCATCTCCTCCCCTCCGATCACGCCGCGGGCTATCCGGACGCGGTGGGCAACGTGACCTTCCTGATCGGTGTGCTCCTCGGCGGGATGCAGGCCTACCACCAGGAGACCGGCGACCCGCAGGTGCTGGCCTCGATGGAGGCCGCGATGCGCTGGGTGAGGAGCATGTACATCCCCGACCGGTGGGTTTTCCACTACACCTCCTCGCCGCACTACCTGCAGAACCCGCAACTGGCGGGGACCGGCACCACGATGCTCGTGATCGGCCCGGTCGCCTACGTGGCCGAGCAGACCGGTGACCGGGAGCTGCTGGAGATGGTCGCTCATGCCTTCGCGGCGGTGGTGCGCGATGGCGGCAGCGGGAACGGGAAGAGCTTCGCGCAGTCGCTCTTCTTCGCCTCGCCCGTGATGGCGGCGATCGACCGGGCCGACCCGTCCTCACCGGCGGTGCAGACGGCCCTGCGCACCGACCCCGAGCAACTGGTCGTCGAGATGCTGCGCACCGCCCCGCCCGCCGACCGGCTGCAAATACGCGAGCCGCTGGTCAAGGAGGTCCTGCTGCTCCGCGAGGGCGACGATGCCTTCGTGGTGACCGCCGAACGCAGCCCCTACGGCGCGAGGACCCGCGCCGATGAGACCGGCACCGTGCAACTGATCGCCCCCGGTGGAGAGGTCATTGCCGCCGAGGAGTATGACACCGACAGCCCCTTCGAGTTCGTCGTCGAGGCCCCCGCCGATGGTCCGCGCGGGGTATACACCGTCCGCATCTCCGACGACATGCGCTCGGTCTGGGACGTGAACTCTTCGCAGGGCCGGCGCGTCGTCAAAGTAGACGAGAGTGTGGCAATCGGCGGTGTCGGCATCGCGCGGTGGGCGCTCTACGCTCCCCCGGGCACCACCCGCGGGACGGTGGAACTGAGCGCGTGGCACAGCGGGCGCTGGGGCGGGATGCTCCTCGGTCCCGACGGCGAGGCGCTGGCGTCGGAGTTCCTGACAAACGCCGGTGAGGGCGCGCAGAGCGTGACGCTGCAGTTCGACCTCGGGGACAACCCCGCGGGCACGATGCTCGATGTGGTCCTGCAGGCGCGGATGGACATCGCGGTGCGTGTCGAGGGCATCCCACCCTACCTCGCAACCGGCTCCGACGAGTGGTTCAACCCCGAGGAGCACTGAGGCAGCGGTGATGGGGCAGGGTCGAGACTCGTGCCGGGATTAAGAAAGACGAGCGAGTTGACAAAGTTATCAGAGAGCGTGTACCATATTCACTCAACTGCATCACCACTATAGAAGGAGGACACAGGCTATGCGACGTGGCTTTACCCTTATCGAACTGCTGGTTGTCATCGCGATTATCGCGATCCTAGCGGCGATTCTGTTCCCCGTCTTTGCGCGAGCGCGCGAGAAGGCGCGGCAGACCAGTTGTCTGTCCAACGTCAAACAGATCGGGCTCGCCCTGAGCATGTATGTACAGGACTATGACGAGTCGTTCCCGCATCGCGCGGCACCCAGCGGTGGGACGGTGACCTACCCCAATGGCTCCACCTCGGGGACCATGTACTGGTACATGGCGATCTACCCGTACATCAACAACGTCCAAATCTTCTCTTGCCCCTCGTATTCCGCCGGCCGCTGGGCGGGTGGCCCGACGTCATCGGGCATCGGCTACGGGTACAACCGCCACATCTGCCACAACAACTCCCGGCCTCCCTACACGCTCGCGGACTTCCGGCGCCCGGCCGATACCGTTGTCATCGCCGACACCGGCTATGCGCCCGAGCCGCCACGCACCGCCAGCCCGATGCCCTACACCTTCTATGCCCGGATCTACTACCGCACGATGATCGATCCGCGCCACAACGGAGGCGCCAACATGGCGTTTGCCGATGGCCACGCCAAGTGGATCCAGGTCCCCAACTGGGACGCCATGGAGGATCTCGAACTCTAC
>JBMNNW010000012.1:0-66492 GCA_050942735.1 Armatimonadota bacterium | reverse complement strand
GCTCCTGCGCGCGGGCCGGATGGAGTTGCGCCGATAATGAACGGCTCACCAGCAACCTGCCCTCGCGGTGACGCACCATCTATCTGCTTCATCCACACCAGCCCCGCGATGGTGCATCTGCTCACCGGCACCGGCCCCGACGCCATGGGGGGCGCGGAGTTGCAGATGTACCTGCTCGGCCGCGAGCTTGCCGGTCGCGGGTGGGCCGTCTCCTTCCTCGTCGGCGACTACGGCCAGGGGGCGGCGCTGATTACCGACGAGGGGCTTCGCGTCGAGCCGGGCTACGAGACCGGTCGACGGGGCGCGCTGTTCGGCACCGCGAGGGCCCTCAACCGCTTCTGGCAGGCACTTGCGAGCGTCGATGCCGACGTCTACGTCACCCGCGGCCTGACCGGCCAGACGGGCGTGGTTGCGGCCTTTGCGCGGTCACGCGGGAGGCACTCGCTCTTCTGGTTCGGCAAGAACGCCGACGCGACCTACGCCGTCCCCCGGCTCTCGGGGCTTCCATTCGCCGAGCGAGTCCCCGCGTGGTACGGGATGCGCCATGCCGACGCCATCGTCTGCCAGAGCAGGCAGCAGCTCGGTCTGCTCCGGGAGCACGTCGGCCGTGAGGGCGTCCTGATCCGCAACGTGGCCCCGTGGCACGGGTGGGAGTGTTCGCGGGGGACCGGCGGGCCGGTGCTGTGGGTCGGCTCCATCCAGCCGAAGAAGCGCCCCGAGATGATCCTGCAGATCGCGGCCCAACTGCCGGAGGTCCAGTTCGTCATGGCCGGCGGGAAGATGCGCGGCCACGCGTCGCTCTATGAGCGGACTCTGCTCCAGGCGGCCGACCTGCCCAACGTTCAGTTCCTCGGGTTCGTCCCGCACAGCGAGATCGGTCGGCACTTCCTCGAGGCCGACATGCTCATCAGCACCTCCGACGGCGAGCTGGAGGGCTTCCCGAATGTCTTCCTGCAGGCCTGGTGCGTCGGCCTGCCGGTGGTCGCAAGCTGCGACCCGGACGGCATCATCGCGCGACACGGCCTCGGCTACGTCCATCAAACGACGCCCGGCCTCGTCCGGGCCATCAGCGCCGTCAGAACTGATCGGCAGCTCCATCGCGGGATGGCCGCGCGCGCCCGGGAGTACGTGGAAGAGCACCACTCACCCGACCGCGTCGGCCGTGACCTCGACCACCTGCTGCGTGACCTGCTGGAGGCGGGGCCACCGGCCGTCGGGACGCCCGGCGAGCGCGTCCACCCGTGATCGCCCGGCACATCGAAGGAGGCACCCATGTTCGGGATACTCGCTCCGAGCCCCGATGAGGCGAGGGCAACGCTCAACGTCGTGGTCATGCGGGCGCCACGGCCGCTCGCCACCCGCCTCGTCACCTCGGGCGGGACGACACTGGGGCTGGCCTTTGACGCGGAGGCCGGGGCCGACGAGGGCTTCTTTCGCGCCGCCGATACCGCCGCCTGCGCCATCGTCAGCGGCAGCGTGGGGATCGATGGCGAGGTGCTCGTCAGGGCGGAGGCCGCAGCGAGGCTGCTCACCCTCAGTCGCAACGGGGGACTCGATCGCACGCCCGAGATCTCCGGCCTCTTCGCCGCCGCCATCTGGCAACCCGAGAGAGGCTACCTGACCCTGCTGACCGACTGGATCGGCGGCATCCACCAACTCTTCTACGCACAGGCGGAGGGCGCGTTCGTCTTCGGCACCGATGCCCGCGCGGTCGTCGGCAGCGGGGTCTGGAGCGGCGTGGTCAACGACGCGGCGCTCGACAGCTACCTCGACGTCGGCCACGGTCTGCCGCCGGACACGCTCTTCGCCGGCGTCTCGCGACTCCCCGCCGGCTGCGTGCTGACCCTGCGCGACGGGGCTGTCGATCTGCGCCGGGGCTTCAGATTACGGCTCGCGCCCGATGAAGCCGGCGGGGACCCTGCCCGGCGGCTCCGCGAGGCCCACCGCGACGCGGTCGCGCGCTGCATCCGGTCGGCCGACGAGATCGGCGCATTCCTCAGCGGCGGCCTCGACTCGAGCCTCAACGTCGCGGCGATGCGCGAGCTGAGCGACGAGCCGATCCACACGTTCTCAGTGACATACCCCGGTGAGGAGATCGACGAGTCCGCCTATGCCCGCCTCGTCGCCGAACGCTTCGACACAGAGCACCACGAACTCGCGCTCACCAGCGCGGCCGTCCTCGACGAGTTGCCCGAGATGGTCTGGGCCCTCGAGGAGCCCGCTATGGACTACTCGTTCATCCCGACCTTCAACCTCGCCCGCTTCGCCCGCGCACAGATCCCCGCGGTGATCTCCGGCGACGGCCCCGATCACCTCTTCGGCCGGCACTACCCGGTGGCGCTCATGCGCAGCACCCTCGGCGGAGTTCCCGGCATGCCTGCGCTTGCAGCCGCGCTGCTGCCCCCCGAGTACCGCTGCCCGCGCGGCGGCCTCTGGCGCTCGCTGCGCCGGTCCGGCTGCGGGAGGCTGGCGTGGAAGGCCCTCCAGTCGGTCGCCTGCGACCCGGTTCAGGCCTACCTGTCGATCTACCGTGAGATCGCCTGCCGCGAGCTTCTGCCCGAGAGCGCTCGATCTCTGCTGCTGCGCCCGGAGGCTCTGCCCGCGCGGAACGGTCGGATTGACCCGCTGCTGCTCGACCACGACGGGGCGCAGATCAGCGAGTTCGAGCGGATCACCGCACTCGATCTCGCGATCGACGGCTCCTGCGGCGTCTTCGCGAAGGTCGGGAAGATGGCGGGCTACCACGGCCTGATCGTCCGCGAGCCCTACCTCGACGCCGGGGTGCGCGATCTCGTCGAGACCCTCCCGCCCCGCCTCAAGGCCACCGGCTCTGTGCTCGATCTGCTGCGCGGCCGCCTGCGCCGGAAGGTCCTGCTCTACGAGGCCGCCCGCGGTGTGCTGCCCGATGAGGTGCTCGACAGGCCCAAGCAGGGCTTCCGCGCGCCGATCGGTGAGTGGCTGCGCGAGTGGATCGCCGGCCACGACGCAGCCCGGCTGCTTCCTGC
The DNA here is from genome assembly GCA_050942735.1 of Armatimonadota bacterium. Taxonomy (GTDB): domain Bacteria; phylum Armatimonadota; class Zipacnadia; order Zipacnadales; family UBA5352; genus UBA5352. Next base: position 63,487 of record JBMNNW010000012.1, on the reverse strand, counting down.
GCTCACACGGGGCGTCTCGCTGCTCGACGAGGCGAGGGTGAACCCTCTGCTCGCGGAGCATCTTGAGGGGCACCGCGATCATGGAACGCTCATCATGATGCTGATCACCCTCGATCTGTGGTACGCCATCTTCGTGCTCGGCACGGCTCGCCGCCCAACGTGGCGCTGGAGCGACCGGCTGCGCGGATAGCGCCCGTCGGTGGACCGCGGATCTTCTCGCGGCACGACACGCCGCGATAGTACTTCTGCAACCCTCGCCACGGCGGCGACGCATCGGCGGCCCGAGCCGGTGGCGCTTATGAGAATGCTCTGTGAGATGATTGTGAGACAGATGTGGCCTTTTGTGGCGTACCGTTCCATGCATGCCAAAACCCCGGCGCTCGGCGGACACTGTACAACCGTCTGCCGCCCGCGCGGATCGGCGGCGCATCGGACTGAGCAGGATGGAGGGGACGCAACATGAGACTGAGAACGCTGGCTCCAATCCTCGTGGCGATCATGGTGGTGGGGGCGACGAGCGCGTACGCGTTTCCGCACTTCACGGCCACGGTCGCTCACGGCGGAGCCTACGACGTCACATGGGACGAGAACGATGTCCCGTGGTACTCGTACTTCTGGGAAGTACGGTACAATGGGATCGACAGCGGGGAGAGCAACGAGCGCATGACCGGCTTCGCTCTCTACGACCTCCCCGAGTTGCCGTGGGAGACCGCGGCACCCACCGAGGTCACCGTCAAGGGTATATGGGTTCGAGATGTGGTATGGGGCCAGGCGCAGGTCCTGTCAACGGAGAAGCACGGCAACGCCGTTTACTGGCCTGCCCGAACCCCCGGGCCCAACTCGAACAACCCCGTCTACCCCGGCGAGACCATCGGGCTGTTTCGGACGACCTTCAGTGGACCGGTGCTGACGGATGATCATTTCCGACCGCACCTGCCCTCCGCTATCCATGTGCAGTTCGGCGAGGATAGCGAGTGGATCAACAACACACCTGAACCCGTCAGCGCCGTACTGCTGGCGCTTGGGATCCCCCTCGCGCTGGCCTCTCGGCGGCGACGGACGGGTGAGGCGTCCACTGAAGCCTGATCGACCGGTACTCCGCGCCGCCACCACAGGGGGGCATGCGTCTCGGGCCGCCGACCGGGGAAATCCCGCGGCGGCCCGATCTGCTTGCGCTCAGCGGCATCCGGGCCTGACCGAATCACGCACCCGACCGCCAGGCCGACAACCGGAGGGAGGCCATGATACTCGCGAGGCCCCCACGGCGGACCGATCATTCAGGCCGAACGCGGCCACCCCGTCACCTGCGCGCCTCCGTCCGGCGGCACGCGCGCCGTCTCAGGTGGCTGGCGGTCGCGGCGTTGCCGCTGACGGGGGTCGTCGTGCGCGTGTTTGACCCGCGCCGCCCCCGCTGGCTCACGATCGACATCGACCTTTCCGAGATCATCATAGCCCTCTCGGCGATCGCGACGGTCCTCGTTGGGCTGATGATCGTCGTAATAACAGTCGGGCGCCTGGAGGAAGATCTTCGACGAACCTCGAACCAAGCGGATGTGCTGCCTCGCGTCAGGCTCCGCCGCGCCCGGGAGGCTCGCCTGCGGGCGGCATGGCTGCTGCTTCTGACGGGCGCGTACATCCTGCTGGGCCTCACGCTCCTGATGTTCGTGGAGGACCAGCCGGCACCGCCCGACCCGGGGCCGCCGGAGATCATGCCGGCTGATTCGTTCGCATTGGGAGCGCTGAGAGTGGCGATTCCGGGGGTGCGTTTCGGGCCGCCCTTGACGCGGGGACAATCAATGAATATACTTCGTCTCAAACGTCGGGTCGAAAAACACAATACGTTGACGCGAATTGAGGTTGCGACCGCCGCGGAACATCAGTGAAGTCGGCGGTGACAATTGCGCCACGCCACCGCAGCACGCCGGGTATCGCACCAGGAGGTGGGGCACAATGCCGGTACGGCAGGTATGCCTCGCGATCATTGCGCTCTCCGTCATCACAGGGGGGATCTCCCCTGTTGCCGCCGACGTGCCTGCGGCCGATGCGGACGCCGTTACCGAGCCTGCCGCGCAGCAGGTGCCCCCACAGCTCCGCCGGATGCCACTGCAGCCTGGAGATGTACTGTCCGTCCAGGTCACCAACGAGCCTCAGCTTGGCGGAAACTACTTCATCCAGCCTGAGGGTACCATCGAGCTTCCGATGATCGGCCCCATCCAGGCCGGCGGCCGCACCATCGCCGAGATCACCGAAGACATCACCGCGCGACTCGCGCGCTTCGTCATCAACCCCAGAGTGACCGTGATCCAGATCGGCAGCGTCAGCCGCACCGCCTCGATTCTCGGCGCGGTGCGCGGCCCCGGAAGCTACGACCTCCGCCTGCACCCGCGGCTGCTCTCGATGCTCGCCGCCGCCGGCGGCCCCACGCCCGAGGCAGATCTCGAGCGGGTCGTGCTTATCCGCGGCGATCAGCCCACGCTGGTTGCCGCGGTCGATGCGGCAGGCGCCGCGCGAGCCATGCCGCATGACGTCATGCTGCTTCCCGGGGATACGGTCTTCATCCCGTCGCTTGTCCAGCGCTCGCTCCGCGTCGTCGGCGCCGTCGGCAACCCGGGGATCGTGCCGCTTCAGGAGGGCATGACCGCCTCGCGCGCGGTCCTCGCCGCCGGTGGCCCGGTGCAGGGCGCGGACCTTCGCTCCGTGCAGTTGCTCCGCGGCACCGAGCGCATCAGCCTCGACCTCCGCTCGATCGTCCGCCCCGAGGGACCGGTCGCGGAGGGGGTCGTGCAGGACACGCAGGTTCAGCTTGACGACATCATCGTCGTCCCCCAGGCACAACTTCACGCCGTCCACGTGATCGGCTCGGTTCAGGCGCCCGGTCCGCACTCAACCGCCGACGCAGACCGCGCCTCCAAGGCCGTCGCGCTCGCCGGAGGCCCAACCGTGGACGGCGATCTGGCCCGCGCGTACATCCTCCGAGAGGGCGCACGGATCGAACTGGACCTGCGCACGCTCCTCAGACCCGCGAGCGCGCGTTCCGACGAGGTCGGCGCCGATGCCCCGCTCGAGCCCGGTGACGTCGTCGTCGTGCCGCAGGCGAGGCCCGTCTTCGTCCTCGGCGCGGTCCATCAGCCCGGCTCCCTTCCGCCCGACGAGGCGCACACCGTCACCCAGGCGCTCTTCGGAGCGGGCGGGATCACCGCCGACGCGGACAGCTCCGCCGCCTACATCATCCGCGCGGGCGAGCAGATACGCGTCGAACTCAAGACGCTCCTTGAGGAGGGCAATCCCTCCGCCGACATCGCGCTGCAACCCGAGGACGCGCTCATCGTCCCGAGCACGCCTCAGGTGGTGCATCTCGTCGGCCAGGTGGAGCGTCCCGGACCTTACCCGATCACCGACGCGCCGACCGTCGCCGACCTGTGGGCGCTGACCGGCGGCGCCCTGCCCTCGGCAAACATGAAGGCCGCGGTGCTCCTGCGAGACTCTGAGCCGCTGATCGTTGATGTGCAGGCGCTCGTGGAGGACGGCGCAGTCGAGCACAATCGGGCGCTCAAGCCCGGCGACACGCTGCTGATCCCGCGCATCCGCGAGGAGGTCTACATCTTCGGCGAAGTTGGCTCCCCGGGGACGCACCCGATCCACGAGGGAGACACGGTCATCGACGTGCTGGCCTACGCCGGCGGCCCGACGTCCGCGGCGAAGATCGGCCAGATAGCGCTCATCCGCCGGGTCGGCCCCGAGGAGCCGGTGCGTTCCGAGCGGATCGCCCGGCAGCCGGTGGAGGAGCCGCAAAGGGCCGCTCCCTCGCGTGGCTGGCGCGACTGGCGTGAGCGCCACTACGGCGCGCGCCCGACCTCCCGCCAGATGCCCACGACCCGTGAGCGGCAGCGCGAGCAGGCGGTGGCGGAGAAGATCCAGGCGGGCGACCGCCAGATCCATCTGTTCGATCTCGCGGAGGTGCGCGATGGCGATCCCGCGTATCTCGCGCGTCCCGGCGACGTCCTCTGGATTCCGCCGAGGAGCATACGGCACTCGCTGCTGCAGGAAGTGCTCAGAAGTGTGCTGATCAACGCGCCATTGTACGCGATATTCTAACTGCACAGGGGCGTGCTCCGTGAACCGTATCGAGAGGGCCGCGCCGCCCGGTGCAACACAGACAGCAGGAAGGCCGCGCCGGTGGCTGTGGCCGCTTCTTGGCCTGGTCATCGTCGCCGGGCTCTGGGGTGTGGTTACGACGGTCGAGAGACCGCGCTACCTCACACTGCACGAGGCGATTCGCGCCGGCGATCTCGACGACGTCCGGTACCACCTCGAGCAGGGCGCGGATCTGCGGGACCTCGACGAGGGAGGATACACAGGCCTGCACACCGCCGCGGTAAGCGGGCAGGCCGAGATAGCGGCATTCCTGCTCTCAAAGGGGCTGGAGCCGGACGTGCGAGACCCGGAGCGAACCATCAGCAACTACACTGCGCTGCACCTCGCCGCGCGCGACAACAGCGCCGAGGTCGCCGCCGTCCTGCTCGAGGCGGGCGCCGACCCGAACGCGCGCGACAGCCGCGGCAGAACGCCGCTGCACATGGCGGCCATGAACAACAGCGCCGACGCGGCGAGAGTGGCGCTCACGTACGGAGCTGAGCCGAACCTCCGAGACGACAATGGGATGACACCGCTGGGGCTCGCCGTCAGATGGGAGAAGGCGCAGGTCGGCCGCGTCATGGTTCAGCACGGGGCGGTGCAGTGACATTAACGCCGGACACGTTGGGGGCAATACCGGGCATCGAATGCCGCCGCGCATAACGGAGCTTCACGCACAGATATTCTAAGCAGTCAGGGGCCTCGGGATGGAGTTCATCGAGTACTATCGGATCATCCGCAGGCGGATCTGGATCGCCATCGTGATCGCGGCGCTGACCAGCGCGGTCGTCGTTGTGGCGAGGCTGCTGCCGGAGGAAGTGGTCTACCCGGCGACCGGCAGAGTGCTCGTTCACGAGACCGCCCAGCGGCAGACGCGTCTGCGCGGGAACGAGGTCATCATCGGATCAGCTGAGGATGACCAGCGATTCTGGCAGGACCTCAATCAGTTCCTCGGGAGTCGGTTCGTCATGGAGGCGGCGGCCCGAGAGATGGGCATCCCTCTCGGCGAGGCCCTCGGTCAGTTGCAGCCACCTCGGGCAGAACGTATCCAGGGGAGCAGCGCCGCGTTGATCTACGTCGCCGCAACGGGCGTCCCCGCTCAGACATTCGACCCGAACGTGAGCAACGCCAGGGACGTCGCCTTGCGCTACTGTGACGCGGTGATGGCCACGCTGGCCGACGTCTGGCGTCAGCGGCGAGCCGCCGATCTTGAGCGCGTCCGCTTCACCCTCAACCAGCGCGAGCCCATCCTCCAGAGCGAGATCGCACAGATACAGCGTCGCACCGATGAACTCGCCCGGGAGTACGGCGGCGTCACACCCACCGGCGTGCTGGACCGACTGACCTCCGAACTGGCGCTGGTGGAGCAGCAGATCGTGAACACCGAGATGGCCCGGGGGACTGCAGAGGCGCGTTCCGAGGCGCTCGCGGGGCAGGCCGGACGACTTCCGGAGGCCGCTCCGATGGAGGTCGCCGCGGTTGACCCGAGGGTGCAGTCACTACGGCAGACGATCCTCGAGAGACAGATCGAACTCGATGAGCAACTCACCAGGCGCACCGCCGAGCACGAGGAAGTCAAGGCCCTTGAGGCTACCATCGAGCGCCTCAAAGAGAGACTCCGCGAACTCGAGGCCAGCACTGCCTCCAGGGAGATCAGCCCTCAGGCATCGACGATTCTGCTTCAGACCACGATCAACGCGAATGTCGAGGCAGCCGCGGTGAGCCGACAGCTTGAGCTGCTGCAGAGCAGAGCCGGGGAGATCCGCGGCCGGCTGCCTGATGTCCGGGCCGACGCCCGAGTCTTCGAGGATGTCGCGGCGCGGCTGACATCCGCGCAGGCCAGTTACAACACGCTGCTCGATAGCCTCGACCGCATCGAGGCCGAGGAGGACCTGCTGGAGCAGACGCCATTGTTTGAGGTGCTCTCCGAGGCCGAGCCGCGACATGTGGCGCGGGGGCTGGGAGCGTTCCTCGTCAGGCTCGTCGCCGCGGCGGCCGGCGGCCTCGCCCTCGGCGTCCTCCTGATCTTCGTGCTCCACTACGTGGACTTCAGCTTCCAGGATGAGCAGGAGGCCGAGCGGATGCTCGGCGTCCCCGTGCTGGCCGGTATCCCGCGCAGCGACATCCCGCCGACCGGCCGTTCCGCCGCGTCCGAGGAGACACCGGCGACCGGGTCTGGTTCCGACGAAGGCATATTCTGACACGGAGGCATATACGGTGCTGACACCAACCGAGACAATCCTTGGACCACAGCCTCCGGCATCAGCCTACCTCGAGAGCTATCGGGTCCTCAGGTCGTCCGTGATGGCGCTCAATGAGCGGGAGCCGTTCAGGACCGCGCTGATAACCAGCGCCCGTGATCGCGAGGGGAAGACGACCATCGCGGTCAACCTCGCGACCGTCATCAGCCTGGTCGGCAAGCGCACGATACTCGTGGACGCTGATTTCTACGGCGCGGGCATGACCCGAGGCCTCGGTCTCCCCGACGATACCCCCGGACTCACCGACGTTTGCCTCGGCAGGGTCAGCCTCGACGAGGCTCTGCTGCCGACGGAGGTCGAGGCGCTTTCGGTCCTGTCGGTCGGCACGGAGCCGGAGGTGGGGCCGGAGCTGGCCTCGGCCGCCACGATGCGTGAGACGCTCGGCCTGCTGGCCGGGCAGGCGGACTACGTCTTCATCGACTGCACGCCGATGACCGGATTCGGCACCGCGACCTCCCTCGCGCCCATCGTCGATCTGGTCTTCTTCGTGAGCGTGGCGAGAAGCGACGCGATGGCCGTGCGCCGCTGCCTCGACGACCTCGAGGACCGTCACGCGCGGCTCGGTGGCGTGATCGTCAACGACGTCCTCCCGAAGGACTCCGTGGTCCACCGCGCCTTCCACCGCTACTACCAGTAGCCCGCGCCCTCGGCCGTGGACAGCCTCCCCCACCGGCGCGGGCGCTACGCGCCTTCGCGCTCCCGCCGGATGACGATCATCCCTCAACGAGCGCGGGCAGGAACCCACCCGGAGCACGGGCAAGTATTGACCCGAGGTGAGGCGATCATGCGCACAGAGACGACGTACTTCGAGCAGCCCGGAAAGGGCAACACCGACGAGACGCTGCGCCTGGCCATCGACGTCGCGCAGGCCAGGGACCTGTCCACGATCGTGGTGGCCTCGACCACCGGAAGTACCGCGCGGCGGGCCGCGGAGCTGGTCGAAGGCACGGAGATCACGCTGGTCATCGTGCCACATCAGTTTGGCTGGCGAGATGAGCCGGAGTTCGACCTCGACCTGGTGCCCGAGCTGGAGGAGAAGGGGCACAGGTTCCACCCGGCGACGATGCTTTTCCACACGGGCGACTTCTACGGCACCGAGGCCGGGCGGGCGATGGCGAACATCCTGCGCACGTTCGGGCAGGGGACGAAGGTCTGCGTGGAGATCGGGCTGATGGCGGCCGACGCGGGCCATGTCACGCAGGCGGAGGAGTGCATGCTCGTCGCCGGGACGGGCCGGGGCGCGGATACGGCGATCGTCGCGACCGCCGCCCCGACGATGAAGCTGGGCGAGTTCAAGGTGCACGAGATCCTCTGCCGCCCCGTGCAGCGCTGAAAGCTGAGCCGACCTCGTCGCCTCGGTTCCCGGACGCAGCCGGTTCAGACGCAGCCCCGGCGGCAGCGTATCCGCGGGGGCGGCGTGGTCGTTGCCGCTGTCAGTCGTAGTCGATAGGGCGGCCCGACACCCTCACCAGGCAGCCCGTTGTCGTGGCGTGGGCGCCCACACCTGTGTGCGTGCGTCGCTGAGACGCAGGCTGCGACACACCAATGAGACGGGGCGCCCGGATGGGCGCCCCGCGGTCGTTCGCGTTCCCGGCGGGATGAAGACCCCGCCCCAAAGGCCCGTTACTCGCCGGCCTTCTTCAGAAGCTGGTTCCACTTCCAGTCAACCCACTCCTGGACCGCCTTGCGCATCGCTTCGCCCTCATCGGAACGGAAGAGATGGCGGAAGCGGGCCTGGGGCTCGAGGAATGCCTCGATGGGCTTCTTGTCCCTCGGCTTGTAGTTGACCTTGTACTCGCCGTACTCGACCTCATAGAGCGGCCAGAGGCAGGTGTCGGCGGCGAGCTGGGAGATCTCCGGGGTCAGGCCGCCCTCATGGCCCCAGCCAAGCGGGCAGGGGGTGAGGACGTTCATGAACTTCGGCCCCTCGATCTCGAAGGCCTTCTCGGCCTTGCGGGTGATGTCATTCCAGCGACCGGGGATGGTCTGCGCGACGTACGGGATGTCGTGCGCGACCATGATCTCGGTGAGATCCTTGCGGTTCTGCTGCTTGCCGGGGATCACCGAGCCGGCCGGGCTGGTGGTGGTGTGCGTGCCCATGAGCGTCGCGGACGAGCGCTGCACGCCGGTGTTCATGTAGGCCTCGTTGTTAAGGCAGACATACAGGAAGTCATGTCCGCGCTCCGCGGCGCCCGAAAGCGCCTGCAGGCCGATGTCGTAGGTGCCACCGTCGCCGCCGAAGGCGACGAACTTGTAGTCGGCGTCCGGGTCGATCTTGCCCTGCTTCTTCAGCGACTGGTACATGGCCTCCACGCCGGAGATTGCGGCCCCGGCGTTCTCGAAGGCGATGTGTATCCACGGGATATTCCACGCGCTGTAGGGGAAGATCGTGGTCGAGACCTCGAGACAGCCGGTCGCGTTCGCGGCCAGCACCGGGTTCTCCGTGGACATCAGGATCTGCCGGACGGCGATCGGCTCGCCGCACCCCGGGCAGAGGCGGTGGCCACCCGTGAGGCGTACCTCGCGATGGGACAGTTGCTTGAGGTTAGGCATTGGCTCTCCTCCTACTCCCTCAGGCCCAGGAAGCTGACAGGCTCCGCGGGCTGCCCGGATTCGGCGACCTTCTGCAGGTCATCGTAGACGCTGCTGAGGTCCTCGGGCAGGATCTCGCGGCCGCCCAGACCGTAGATGTAGTTGTTGGTGGGAAGTACGGTGCCGTGCGTGAGCATCGCCGAGGTGATCTCGTGATACAGCGGCCCGGCGCTCGCGCCGTATGACGCGGCGCGGTCGAGCACGGCTACTGCCGAGGCGCCCGAGAGGGCGCTCGCGATCTCCGCGGCGGGGAAGGGGCGGAAGGCGCGGATCTTGAGCATCCCGGCCTTCACACCGGCGTCCCGCTGCTGCTGCACGATATCACGCAGCGCGCCGCAGGTGGAGCCGATGGCGACGACGATGAAGTCCGCGTCGTCGGTCATGAACTCCTCGATCAGGCCGTACTCGCGGCCGAAGGTCTCGCCGAAGCGCTTGCCCTCGTCGATGATGGCCTGCTTTGCGGGCGCGTACGCGTCCAACTGCGAGCGCTTGTGCTCGAAGTAGTAGTCGTAGAGGTCGAGCGGCCCGAAGGTCATCGGGTTCTCGATGTCGAGCATCGGGTTGTCGGGCTTGTAGGGTCCGACGAACTCCTGCACCGCGGCGTCGTCCTCGACCTCGAGCAGCTCGTAGGAGTGTGAGAGCAGGAAGCCGTCGAGACAGCTCATCACGGGCAGGCGAACGTCCATGTTCTCGCCGATGCAGACGGCCTGGATGAGGTTATCGTAGGCCTCCTGAACGTCCTCGGCGTAGATCTGCACCCAGCCGCAGTCACGCGCGCCCATCGTGTCGGAGTGGTCGCAGTGGATGTTGATGTTGCCCGACAGCGCGCGGTTGACGACCGTCAGGATCACGGGCTGGCGCATCGAGGAGACCACGTAGAGGATCTCCCACATCAGCGCAAGGCCGTTCGCGGAGGTCGCGTTCATCACGCGGCCGCCGGCGGTCGCGGCGGCGAGGCAGGCGCTCATTGCTGAGTGCTCGGACTCGACCGCAACGAAGTTCGTGTCAACCTTGCCGTCGGAGACGAACTGGGCGAAGGTCTGCACGATCTCGGTGGACGGGGTGATCGGGTAGGCCGCCACCACGTCGGGGTTGATCTGGCGCATGGCTTCCGCCACGGCCTCATTGCCTTCAAGGGCGACTCGCTCACCCATTGTCACTCCTCCTCCGACTGCCCGGACTCATCCGACTCGAACTCGCCGCCGGGGACCATGGTGATGCAGTCCTTGGGGCAGACCTCCGCGCAGATAGCGCAGCCCTTGCAGTGGTCGGCATTGAAGCCGAGGCCCTTCACGGACTCGTCCTTGACCGGCACGGCGTTGTCGGGGCAGTAGATCCAGCAGAACAGGCAGTCGATGCAGCATTCGTCATCGCGGACGGGGTGCTCGTTGCGCCAGCCGCCGACGCTGTACTCCTCGGCGTTGCCGGCCTGTGGGATGATCCCACCCCGCTCCATCTCATGCCACTTCGCGTCAGGGGCATAGACTTTCTTCATGAATGTACCTCCTCGTACGCCCGGTCGAGGGCCGCGTAGTTGGACTCGATGGCGGCCTGCGAGAGCTTCCCGCCGAGGCGCACGTCAACGGCGGCCTTCAGCGAATCGAGCGCAACCAGGTCGGCGGCCTTCACCATCGCGCCGAGCATCGGCGTGTTGGGGATCGGGCGGCCGATCGTGTCCATCGCGACCTGCGTGGCGTTCACCACGTAGACCTGCACGTTGGGGTTCTTGAGCTGCTTGCGAATCTCGTCGGGGGTCTGGTCGGTGTTGACGATCAGGATGTCGGAGTCCTCCATCCCCTCGGTGACGTTCTGCGTCGCCAGCAGCGTGTCGTCGAGGACGGCGACGATGTCGGGGCTGCGAACGCCCGACCGCAGGCGCAGCGGCTCGTCACTGATGCGAACGTAGGACTTCATGGGCGCGCCGCGGCGCTCGGCGCCATACTCGGGGAAGGCGTTGATGTTCCAGCCCTCCTCCGCGGCGGCCACAGCGAGGATGTAGCCGGCGGTCTTAGCGCCCTGCCCACCTCGTCCGTGGAAGCGGATCTCGGTCAGTTGTGCCATGGACTAACCTCCTCAGTCATGAACCGGCGATTGTGCCGGTGAACTGGATGCTTCGTGACACGCAACAACCGGCGGGCGCACTGGCGCGCATCCGCCGGGGCCGATCAGTCCAACATCTCGGTGCGGCCTCGCATCGCGCGCGCGACGGTCACCTGGTCGGCGTAGTCAAGGTCGGCACCGACCGGCAGTCCCAGCGCCAGGCGAGTCACGCGGATGCCGCCCATCTCGAGCAGCACCCCACGCAGGAATTCAGCCGTTGCGTCACCCTCAACTGTGGGCGGCGTTGCGAGCACCACCTCGCTCACGCCCAACTCATCGACCCGCTCGAGCAGCTCGTTGACGCGCAACTCACCGGGGCCGACGCCCTCCACCGGCGAGAGCACCCCGTCGAGCACGTGGTAGAGCCCGCTGAACTCGCCCGCGCGCTCCAGGGCCATGAGGTCCTTGGCGTCGGCGACCACGCAGATCACGCTGGTGTCGCGTTCCGGGTCGATGCAGACCGGGCAAAGCGGGTGTACCGACCAGTTGCCGCACCGCTCGCAGCGCCGGATGCGGCTGTGCACCGCATCCACCGCGTCCGCGAGCGCGTGCGCGCGCTCCGGGCCCGAGGACAGGATATGAAATGCGAGTCGCTGGGCGCTTTTCGGGCCGATGCCCGGGAGCCTCTCGAGTTGCTCGATCAGGTCCCGGATGGGCTCGGCGTAGTTGAGCATGCGGAATCGTCCGCCTCGTCACAAAAAAAGGGCCACGCTCACCGTGACGGCGTCTCTCTCAGATCGCCGCGGGGTGGCGTGTTCTCAGAGGATCTCGGGCAACTCCATGCCCATGCCCGCGAGCGGCAGTGCGTCGGACAGCTTCGCCCGCTTGAGGTCGGAGGCCTTGCGCATCGCCTCCCTGACCCCCGCGCAGACGAGGTCCTGGATAAGGTCGCAATCGCCCTCGGAGACGACCTGCGGGTCGATCGCCACCTCCACGATCTCGCCGAGACCGGTCACGGTCACCTTCACCGCGCCGCCGCCCGCGCTGCCGATGATCTCCGTCACGCGGAGTTCCTCGGCGGCATCGGTCATCTGCTGCTGCATGCCCTCAAGCTGGCTCTCGATCAGTTTCTGGAACGGGTTCAACATGGCAGATCATGGGCTCCTCATCACCGGATCGTCCCGGTGGTGCATATTCCGCATCAGTCAGGTCGGCACCTTGCCGGAGGCGAAACTCCTACCCCGGCGTGTGCTCGGTGCCGTCGAACTCGTCAAGCAGCCGCAGGACTGTCTCCTGCTGCTGCGATGCGCTCATCTCCGCGCCGCCCTCCGTGGGGCCGGGCGGCTCCTTTTCATCATTCCCCGTCGGGGCGCTCGGCTCCTGCAGTGAGCACGCGACCTCAAGCGTCCGGCCGAACACCCGCCCGACGGCCTCGGCGATCTCGCGCGCGTAGCCATCCCGCGCTCGCGAGAGTTCGAACTCGCGCGCGAAGGCGACAGTGACGGTCTCGCCGTCCGCCGCGCTGGGCACCGTCTCGCTGATGATGGCGGCGATCGCCGGGTGGCCCGCCTCGCTGAGCGCCTCGATCACCCGTGGCCACCGCTCACGCAGATCGTCGAGGCTCAGCGGTCCGTCGGCAGCCTCGTCGGTGTCGGTATCCGCCTCGTCCGCGCCCGCCGGGCTCTCCACGGTCGCGTCATCGGCCGGCGATGCGCTGCTCTCTGAGCTCTGCCCCGCCTCGGCGTCCGCCGCACTCTCCCCCGCCTTCGGCGTCTCCTCGGCGGCGGGCTCGGCCGGCTGCACCGGCGGCGGCGCGATCGCCCCTTCCGCGGGGATCGACGCCATGTGAGCGAGCGTGATCTCCAGCAGCAGCGGCTTCTGCGCGGTGTCGCGGATCCGCGCGGAGGCCTCGCCAAGTTCTTCGATCACCTCGCCGATGCGCCTGGGGCCCATCGCGGCCGCCTGTGCCTGCATACGCTCCTCGCCATCGGTGGATGCGCGCATCCACGCGGGTGGCAGGGCGCCCAGCGACAGCCGCAGCAGGTCCCGGTAGTAGAGGCTCAGGTCCTCAAGGAGCTGGCCGATGTCCTTGCCGGAGGTGACGATCTCATCGACGAGTCGGAAGACGTCCTCGATTCTACCACCGGCGACGGCGTCGGCGACGGAGCTGAGCAGTTCGGCGTCGGTGACGCCGAGTATCGAGTTGACGACGGCGAGGGTAACGTCGCCTCGCCCGTAGGCGATGACCTGGTCGAAGATGGATTCGGCGTCGCGCATGGCCCCGCCGGCGGCGCGGGCGATGGCACCGAGCGCGGCCTCCTCGGCGTTCACGCCCTCGCTCTGCGCGATGTGCTGGAGGGCTTTGACGATCTCGATCTGCGGGATCGGGCGGAATTCAAAGGTCTGGCAGCGCGACCGGATGGTGGGCAGGATGTTGTGCAGTTCGGTGGTGGCGAGAACGAAGTGGACGAAGTTGGGCGGCTCCTCGAGGGTCTTGAGGAGGGCGTTGGCGGCCGCGGGTGTGAGCATGTGCGCCTCGTCGAGGATGTAGAACTTCACGCGGGCCTGCGTGGGGGCGTAGCCGACGCGTTCGCGCAGTTCGCGGATGTCGTCGATGCCGCGATTGGAGGCGGCGTCGATCTCGATGAGGTCCATGGCATTGCCGGAGGCGATCGCCCGGCACATGGTGCATTCGCAACAGGGCGCGGGCGTGGGGCCGTTGAGGCAACTCATGGCCTTGGCGAGTACGCGGGCGGTGGAGGTCTTGCCGGTGCCGCGCGGTCCTGCGAACAGGTATCCATGCGCCACTCGCCCCTCGGAGACCGCGTTCTTGAGGGTGGTGGACACATGGTCCTGGCCGACGATCTCGTCGAAAGTCTGCGGCCTGTATTTGAGGGCGAAGGTCTGGTACGCCATGGATGCCCCTTCAGTCCGGGCTGCCACGAATTCGTGAAGCCAGCTTGAGCCGGGAACGCCGCTGCGAGATGCCTGTGCCGTCGTGTTCGTCGCTTCAGTTGCTGCCCTGAGTCGGTTGCGCACCCGGTCGTCGAAGACGCCGCCCAACCGTTACCCTCGCAGCCGGCTCCGGTCAGGTGATCCGCGGCACAAGAGACCTGCTGCCTACCGCTGCTCCCTTCCGGGCCTGACGGGGTTCAGCAGCCGTCTCCTTGCGCGGGACCCAACCTTCATCACCACTTACGAGGGTCAGACGCCAAGCAACGAATCCTCGGGCGGGAATTAGGCCCCACTATGGCGGATTGTGGGTTCAGGGTACCGCCAGTCCCCCGCTTAGCGCAACCGAATCAGGGCAGCAAAGAAAGCGACAACGGCGCCAACGGCAACGACAGTGATGGCAACGGCCGTCGGGCACTGTGATCCCCCGAGCGTGCCGGTGTACTGCTGCGCCATCCCGCGGGTTGTGATCCCTGCTGCTGCCGTCGCCGGCGTTGCTGCCGTCTGGCGGAGAGGGTGGGATTCGAACCCACGAGGCCCGCAAGGGCCTACCCGCTCTCCAGGCGAGCACCTTCGTCCACTCGGTCACCTCTCCGCCCAAAGCTGTGGCAGGCGCGGCAAAGTTCATGCAGGCTCGACACCCGCGACGTGCGGCAGGGCGGGGCGAAACTCGGAGAACTCGGGCCCTCCGCCCTGCGCAAACGAGATGTGATTCATCGGCTCAAGCTGTCAAGGTTCTCATCTGGCAGAGCGACGGACAGAACTCGTCTCGAAGGGCTGCTGTAGAGGAGTGCGATATACGGTTCGATGCTCTACGTTCCGCCGGTGGACCTGTTGTGGTCGCTATCGTCCGGTCGCTGTCGTTCGTCGCGCTGCCGTCGGCCTTCGCAGTCGCTGCTTGTGTATGGCGGTGAGGGTGGGATTCGAACCCACGAGACCTTTGCGGGCCTACTCGCTTTCGAGGCGAGCGCGATCGACCGGACTCTGCCACCTCACCGCCGCATGCTGTAAGACGTGTCCGGGTCCGCGGGGCGCAGGTCCCCGCCCTGCAACGTCGGCGGCCCATTGAAGGGCCGAAAGTGCCCGGCCACGCGGTCGTCTTATGGACGACTGTGCCGCTGCCCGTGTTTTCTGGATGGCGCCCCCGGCCCGAGTCGAACGGGCGACCTTCAACTTAGGAGGTTGCTGCTCTATCCACCTGAGCTACGGGGGCGCAGGGGATCAGGCGGATCCCGTGCGGTGGATGACGCCGGGGTCCCGCCGCTGCGGCGGGACAGCCGGCAGTTCATCTCCCCGCTTCGGGCGCACCCGCTCCGGGTGCAGCCGCCGCGGTGCACGAGACTGAGAGACCCGACCCGTTGTCCTTCGGCACAACGGCTCCGCCATCCACGCGGAGCCGTCGAAGAAAAGGTGGTACGCCGGCCGCGATTTGAACGCGGGACCTCCGCCTCCGCAGGGCGGCGCTCTATCCACTGAGCTACCGGCGCACGTTTCGCTGCATGGCCACGCCTGTCGGCGCAACCCGCGCGGAATATCAACCCGCCGGCACGTCGGCGGTGCGTGACTACATATGGTACGCCCGTCGCGATTTGAACGCGAGACCCCTGGCTCCGGAGGCCAGTGCTCTATCCACTGAGCTACGGGCGCATAAGGCGTCAAAGAGAGCGACAGCAAAGCGGCGGCGACCCGGACGGCGGTACCGCGACGCTCGGCCGCATGTCGTTGTCTTCATGGCCGCCGTCGCCCCGGCTGCCACCGTCTGGCGGAGAGGGAGGGATTCGAACCCTCGAAGGAGGCTTATACCCCCTTAATCGCTTAGCAGGCGACTGCCTTCAGCCGCTCGGCCACCTCTCCGCGCCAAGTCGGATACGTATTGTAGCATATCGCCGGACACAGGGCAAGGCCGAATGCGGCGCGGATTGTCGAATCGCCGGCGGCGGCTGCGCCCGGCCTCTTCGGGGCTCCGCGGCGGGCGGCTGAGGCTGCCGGCGCGCCTGGACGCGGCCCCGATTAAGGCCCCTCGATCGCCCAGAAGGCGTCCCTGATCGCCGAGAACTCCTCGTCGCTGAGTTCCATGTACATCGCCCCCGCGTTCTCGGAGGCCTGACCGGCGCTGCGCGAGCCCGCGAGCGCGCAGGTGATGCCCTCAGCGGCGATCGTCCATGCCAGCGTGATCTGAGCGACCGTGGCCTCGTGCGCCGCCGCGATCGGGCGCATTACCTCGTCGATGATCTCGTTTACGCGCCGGATGTTCTCCTCGGTGAACCAGGGGCGGTCGTGGCGCTGGTCGCCCTCGCCGAACCGGCGGTCGAGAGTGACTTTGCCGGTGAGCATCCCCTGCTCGAGGGGGCTGTAGACGATGCTGGCGATGTCGTGTTCGTGGCACCACGCGATGACACCGTCGTAGTTCTCCCGCGTGAGCAGGCTGAACTTCGGCTGCGAGCAGTGCACCGGGCCGTACTGCAGGCACTCTTCGATCATCTCGGGCGTGAAGTTGCTGACACCGATGGCGCGGATCATCTTCTGATCGAGCAGCTCGGTCAGCGCGCCCATCGTCTCTCTGATGGGCGTGGTCTCGTCGGGCCAGTGGCACTGGAGCAGGTCTATGTGGTCGATGCCGAGGCGTTCAAGTGACTGCTCGCACTCGTAGAGGATGCTGTCGCGCTTGAGGTTGCGGTAGATGCTGACGGGGTTGCCCTCGGCGTCCTCGGTATCGAAGTGATGCCGCTCGGTCTCAATGTCCCAGCGGAGGCCGCATTTGGTGAGGATGTAGACGTCATCGCGCCGCCCGGCGATGGCCTGGCCGACGACGCTCTCGGAGTGGCCGAAGCCGTAGACGGGGGCGGTGTCGATGGCGTTGATACCCGCGTCGAGGCCGGCGTGGATGCCCTCGATGGCGATCTCGTCGTCGGTTCCGCCCCAGAGCCACCCTCCGATAGCCCATGCGCCGAAGATGATCGGGGTGGCGTGGATGTCTGATGTGCCGATCTGTTGCAGCTTCATGGAGACCCTCCTTCTCGGTCGTATCGAGGTGTGCATTTCGGCGGCGGATGGGAAGGTTCCTTCCCCGGTGAAGAGGGTGCTCAGGCGGGGTGCGATGAAGATCGTTAAGGTGCAGAATGAGAGAATCATTGGGCATTCGTGTTGACTTTTACCCGGTATCACTATACCATCATGCTGAATTGGTCCCCTTATCTGGAGCGAGAAGGGGTGTTATGAGGTGCGGAAAGCAGCCTGCATTGCAGCAGTAATCGTACTCATGGGGCTGACGGCGGGGTCAGTCTGGGGTCAGGGAGTTGACGCGTACTCTGACTTCGGGGACTCCCAGTCCCGGATGGTACAAGGACTTGATGATGCTCGACCGATGATGATCGCCAGTGGCAAGCAGTACGTGCCACCAGGTCCGACCCTCGTGGCGACTGCCCCCGAGCCGGAGGATGTCGAGGAGACCCTCGGGCTCGTTCCGTTCGACCACTGGGCCTACGATGCGGTCCAGATGTTGCTGGACCAGGGCATCATGATCGGCTACCCCAGATCCGGCTTCCATGGCGATCGACCTCTCACACGCTACGAGTTCGCGATGGCGTTGTCGCGGCTTCTCGACGCACTGGACACCGAGGGCCAGATCGGTCCGGCCGGGGATGCCGGTCCGGTGGGACCGGCGGGCGCGACCGGCCCACAGGGCCCGGCTGGTCCGCAGGGTGAGCCCGGCCCCGCCGGCCCGCAGGGGCCGCAGGGCCCCGGTGTGAGCGACGATCAGATCCGCGAGGTCGTGGATGGCCTCACGCGGGAGTTCGCCGATGAACTGGAGGCGATTCGCGACCAGGTCGGCGACCTGGCCGAGCAGGTCGGTGACCTCGACAATCGCCTGCGGGACATCGAGCAGCGCCGGCGCTTCCCCGTGCCCTTCGGCTTCGTTGACTACCGCCTGGGGACGGTCTGCGGCGACATCAATCTCGACAACGAGTTTGATGCGCTGACGATCCGCGTCGGACTCGAGGGGTACATCGGCGGCGACGACACCTTCGGGCGGATAGCTCTGAAGCTCGCCGACGGGCGACACCCGCTGGCCGCGCTGACGAGCGAGCTGCTCGAGGTGCATACGCCGCTTCCATTCACCGGCGGCAACCCGCATCCGGAGCTTGGCTACCTCGGCAACAACATCTACCTCGATGAGGCGTGGGTACGATTCGACGCCAGTTGGCCCACCGACGTCACGTGGACGCTGGGCCGGCAGTTTCAGGCGTACGGCCTGGGCCTTGTCGTAAACAATGAGCGGCTGTCGCAGCAGGGCGTTCACGCGCTGATCGATCCGTTCGTCGCCGACGGTCTGAGCCTGCAGGCGTTCGTGGGCGGGGCGAACTACCAGCACTCCGAGGCCGAATACACCTACGACGCCAACCACTACGAGTCGATGTATCTGCAGTACAAGCGGCCGCGCTGGTCGATCGGCGCGCCGTGGTTGATCCGCGGATACGGCGTCACACGGCCGGATGGGCGGTCATTCGCCGAGCGGGCGTGGGGCGTGGACGGCTGGTGGAATTACTATAAGAACCTGAACATGTGGGTCGAATACGGGCGCCTTGAGGCGCACGGCAACCGTGCGCTCTACGGTCCGACCAACAACCCTGAGGCGTTCATCGCGATCGTGGAGCTGCTTGACTCGCCGGATATCGACCTGAGCGCGGTACTCACGGACGTTGACGCCGAGTATGACATCGTCTACTCGTCACTTCATCCCTACTACGAGTTGCTGTGCGATCCGGTGAACAAGCGCGTGTTCCCCTACGAGCGCTGGCTGCGCCGCCCGCTCACGATGCCGAACCTCCAGGTCGTCGGAGGGCAGGGCACGTGGTACGCCGGGGACGGCAAGTGGCCGCTGGACGTGTTCTACTACAGCGTGTCGAAGAACAGCGACTGGTGGCATGCCTCGCCGGTGGACGGGTTGTTCTACGACAAGCTCTACGGCGCCCGCGTGCGGCATGAGATCGCGGACGGTCTGGAGACCTCGCTGACGTGGGCTCACCAGCAGCCGCGCGACTCCTCGACCGACCAGTCGAGCAGTCTGCTGCAGTTCCGCACGACGCTCGCGTTCTGACGCACGTTCCCACGACGATCCCTCAGGAGCCCCCGCACGCCGGGGGCTCCTTTGTATGTACGCCGGGTGGAGGCGGCCGGAACTGGTACGCCGATTGCAGTGCTCTGCACGGACGGTGACGACAATCTCTGCCCGCCGGGGGATCGGTGCCTGGTGATGGACGCTCCGGAGATCCGCAAAGCAGCGATCGTTCTCGCAAGTCTCGACGTGGACGCGGCGGCGAGCGTCTGCCGCCACATGCCGGAGATGGACGCGGAGCAGCTCATCTCGGCGATGTCGGAGCTTGGGCGCATCGATCGTGCCGAGCAGGAGGCGGCGCTGCGGCAGTTTGAAGAGGCGATCGCGCGCCCTGACGGCCTGCAGGCGTCCGCCCATGCCGAGCGCCTGATGGCAGAGGTGCTCGGCCGGCAGTCGCTCACCGTCGAGGACGAGCGGCGGAGGACGGCGCTGCAGCGGCTGCGCAGCCTCAACAACGCGGAGGCGGGCAGCATCCGGCGGATGCTCGGGGAGGAGACGCCGCAGATGGTGGCGGTGGTGCTGAGCCAGTTGGCGCCGGAGAAGGCCGCGCAGGTTCTCAAGGAGTGGCCGCCGGAGGCGCGCTCTGACCTTGCGCTGCGGGTTGCGAAGATGGAGCGGCTGGCGCCGGGCGCGGTCGAGGCGATCGCGGAGGTGCTGGGGCGGCAGACATTCCGCGTTGACGATGAGGGCCGGGCCGACCGGGGGCTGCAGTTCGTGGTGCATCTGCTCGAGGACATGGACCGCGGCTCGAGCAAGCGGCTGCTGTGCGAGCTGCGGGAGCGCGACGCCGAGCTGGCCGACCGCGTCGAGGACCGCCTGTTCACGTTCGAGAACGTGGTGCAGTTGAGCGATCACGATCTGCAGACGCTGCTGAGGGGCCTGGAGCACGCAACTATCGCACAGGCGCTCAAGGGCGTGGATGAGGCGATCAAGGAGCGCATCTTCGCGAACGTCTCGGAGCGGGCGCGGGAGATCCTCGAGCAGGAGATCGAGTTCCTCGGGCCGATGCTGGTGCGGGACGTGGAGAACGCGCAGAAGGAGTTCGTGAACCTTGCGCTTGACCTCGAGCAGGCCGGTGAGATCACGCTGACGACCGAAGAGGCGCAGTATATCGAGTGAGATCGGGCAGGTGAGTGATGGCACAGTCGGCACGTGACCTCGAGCCGGGCAGGCCCGCCGGATCGGGCGGCCGGGTCCGGGGCGTTGGCGCGACCCGCGCGTATGATTTCCGCACCGGCAGCGAGCTGTCGCGGGAGGCGCTGTCGCAGTTGCGGATGTACTCCGAGCGGCTGGCGACGGCGCTCGGGCGGATCATCAACGCCTACCTCGACAGTCCGATTCGATTCGAGGTGGTCTCGGTCGAGGGGCAGGGCCTCGAGCAGTTCCTCAGCGAGGTGCCGCGCCACTGCGCGATGGGGATGGTCGAGCTGTCGGGAGGGCTGCCGCCGATCCTGTGGCAGCTTGATCCGGAGCTGCTCGGGCCGGTGGTCGGGCGGATGCTCGGCGGGCCTGCGGAGGCGCTGGATCGGCCCGCGACGCTGCTGGAGGCGGCGCTGCTGCGGCGCTTCATCGGGGAGATGGTTGAGATCTGGGCGACCTCGTGGGAGCGGCTGGGGCGGCGCGAGCCGTCGGTGGCGGAGGTGCTGACGGAAGCGGTGCAACTTCGCGGGAAGGTTCGCGAGGGGGAGATGGTGACGGTCGAGATGTCGGCGGAGATCGCGGGGGTGGGAGGACAGATGCGCGTGGCGCTGCCGGTGGCAACGGCGCAGCGGCTTCTCGGTGACCAGGGGGCAGTGGAGGAGCGGCGGGAGGTGGATCCGCAGCGTCTGCGGCAGAGCGGCGAGCGGATCGTGGTGCCGGTGTCGGTGATCCTGCACAGGACGCAGATCAGGCTCAGTGACGCGACGAAGCTGCAGACGGGTGACGTGATTCCGCTGGGCAAGCCGGTGAGCGACCCGATGATCGTGTGCGTCCGAGGCCGGCCGAAGTTCCTCGCCGAGACCGGGACGGCCGACGGCCGGCTGGCGGCGAAGCTGATCGGCCCGTGCAGGGAGGGCGTGACGCAGGCGGCACCGCCACGCCCTTGAGAGCGCCGCTGCCCGACGAGGCGCGGCCTGGTCGCCGGCAAATCAGTCGAAGAGCGAGTTGATGTTCCACCGGCGCACCTCGCGCCACGCCGCGCCGTATGCGTAATCGGAGATGTACATGTGCTCATGCGCCCTGCGGAAGCTCACCAGTTCGCGCAGGAGTTCCCGCGCCTGGCCGAAGCGCTCGCTGTCGCGAGGGATGTTGTACGAGCCGTCGAAGAGCGCGGCCAGTTGGCCGCAGAGCTTCGCGTGCTCCAGCCCGGCCTGAAGGAACTCCACCCGCGCGAGGTACTCGGGGTCTGCATCCGCGGCGGCCTGGTGCGCGGCCTCAAGCAACGCCTCTGCGGGCGGGAAGCACTCGGGCGGGTAGGCCTCATGCGCCTTGAGAGGGAAGCGCTGCCAGCGGTTGCCCACCTCGCGGAAGAGATCGATGATATGCTGGTGATGCTCGACCGCGTAGTCCTCCCAGTAGCCGAAGTAATCCCGCACATGCTCAGCCGCCGGGCCGAAGACGGAGTAGTATTCATCGAGTATCCGGTCGAGTTCGAGGCGGGGGTCGGCGTTCAGTCGCATGTGCACGTAGAGCTTGGGTCCCTGCGTCGCCCACTGGCCGGTGAGGCTGTCGAAGTCGGTGCCGATCATGCCGTGCTCGAAGGCGAACTTGAAGAACTCGGCGGCCTGCCGTGTGTCGAGATGTGGCATGGTGTAGCCGTCATGCATGTAGTTGGGGCGGTACGACATGGTGATGCCGGTCTCCGACCAGCCGATCCACTGCTCTTTGAGCCACTCCAGCGCACCCTCGGTCATCGGGAAGAAGTCCACCTGATCATCGCCCCAGGGCACGAACTCCCCGTAGATGTTCGGGCCCAGATCGGTGACCTCGGCGGGCGCCGGGAAGTAGTTCTGATAAAGGAACGTCGTCACCTGCGCGTCGGGGTTGCGCTCGACGGCCATCTCATGGATGGTCTTCCAGAAGCGGGCATAGCGGTCACTCACCCAGATGGGGTGGTAGAACGACCGCTCGTCATGGGCGAGCACGGGCGGGATGACCTCGGGCTGGGGAGCGTCCCAACTGCGGCACCGTTCACAGCGGCATCGGTCCCGCGCGTCCACCTCCCCGAGTCGGATCGGGGACCGGCCGTCCCACTGGTCGATGATGTGCCGGTGCAGTTCGGGCTCGGAGACGCACATTGCCACGTGCCTGGTGCCCTCGCCGGGGAGCGGCCCGCGTTCGCCCTGCTCGTTGAGCATGAACCAGTGCGGGTGCTCCTCGCCGAGCGTCTCCCACCAGCCGCTGAAGTAATGCCCGACCGGCGGCTTTGCCTGTGAGCGGCCCATGCGGTGGCGGCGCAGGTACGCCTGCAGGTCGCGGCCGTAGCGCTCGATGCCCTCCCGGGAGAAGGCGATGCGCTCATGGTTGGGGTCGTAGTCCTCGCCGTGGACGACGATCCGGCTGGTGTACCCCCATCGGATGCCGCGGAAGGCGAGTGCGGGCGCGATGGTCTCGTCGAGTTCGTCGGCGATGACGACGGTGTCGGTGCGCGGGACGAAGCGGCCCAACTCCCCGGGCCACGCCCAGACCACACCGAGATAGCGCTGGAGTATCTCATAGACGCCGAAGAGCGTGCCGCTGTGCTCGTTGCTCTGACTGAGCGGGTCGGCCTCATCGTCCTCACTGCCGACGATGAAGAGGTCGCCGCCGACCACGCGCAGCACGGTCTCCTCGAGCGCGAGTTCAGCGGGGTCGATGCCCTGCGCGCGGGCCGCGTCGGTCGCTCCGACGAAGATCCTGCCCGCGTAGCCGTCGGGGATCGCGGACTCCACCGCCATCGGCAGCGCCGCGCCGGTGGCCTCGCGGACGTGCTCGATCAACTCCCCGGCGGCATACTGCGCGACGGGGGTCGGGTTGTCGGCGGTGACCACCACCGCAGCGGGCTCTCCGTCCTGCACGACGGGTACCTGCGCCGGGCAGACCGTCGGGATCGCGACACAGAACACACCGCACATGACGACCACCAGTCTTGACATGAGATGCCTCCGCGGGCTGCTGTGAACGAGCGCAACTCCCCTTCGCGCACCGCTTCCGATCCACCTCCGAGGGCGCATCGCCGGCCGGTTCTGTCGGCGGGGGTGATGTCAGCGCCATCACGTTGAGGACTCAAGTTGCCGCCTGCGGCGCCGAAGTACCTCCGACGAAGAGATTCGAGGCGGCGCGAAAGGAAGTCCCCCGAGGTGTTGGAGCTACGCAATGATCTGATCGTGGGCGCGCAGCAGGTCCCCGTCGTGAACTTCCAACTCATCGTGCGAAGCGAACTGCTCGAGCTGCCGTGCCTGGCGCTGATGGCGCGGATGCGCGAGGAGGCCGCGGAGAATCCCGCGCTGGAGGTCGAGTGCGAGTTCGACTGCGAGGAGATCCCGACGGTCGCGCCGGAGCAGCAGGCGCGGCGCGGGTGGAGCGAGGTGTCCGGCGACTCGACCACGCGTGCGCCATCGCGGCACAACCTGCGTGATGAGCTGCACCGGCGCGTCGGGCCCACGACGGCGGGGCGGATGCGTGAGATCGCGGCGTGGTTGATCGAGTGCATCGACGAACGCGGCTATCTCACGATCTCCACGCTGGAGGCGGCGCTGGAGCTTGAGGCTGATCTGCCTGAGGTCGAGGCGGCCCTGCGATCAGTGCAGGCGGTGGCGCCACCGGGGGTGGGCGCGCGGAATCTGCGCGAGTGCCTGCTGCTGCAGCTCGACGAACTGCCGGACGTGCCGGAGTACGTGCGACGTGTGGTGGAGCAATGTGATCGGGCGCTTGAGCGGGGAGGCTGGCCGGCGCTGTGCTCGGCGCTGGGTCTAACGCGGGAGCAGTCGCGGGAGGCGCTACGGGCGATCCGCTCGCGGCTTACGCCCTACCCCGGAGAGCAGTTCCGGGTGAGGTGGCAGCATCTGCTGCCCGGCAACGCGGAGGCGAGGCGCCCGGACGTGATCCTCAGCGCGCACGGTGATGAGATCGAGGTGGCGCTGCTGACCTCGCGGGCGCTGACGGTGCGCGTTGCGGAGGCGTACCGGCGGCTGGATGAGCGGATGCGCCGCAGGCAGAGCCGCGCGGAGGATGAGGCGACGACGCGGGCTCGCGCGCAGGTGCGCTCGGCGCGGCAGCTCATCTGGTCGCTGCAGCAGCGCGAGCGGAGTCTCTACCGCATCAGCCGCGCGATCGCCGGCCAGCAGCGCGGGTACATCCTCGACGGGCCGCTTGCGCACCGGCCGCTGACGCACAAGCGCATCTCCGAGCTGACGGGGCTGCACGAGTCGACGGTGTCGCGGGCGACGATGGGCAAGCTGGTGCAGATGCCCTCGGGCGAAAGCGTGCCTTTCGGCGTGTTCTTCGATGACGCACTCCCGGCGAAGACCGTGCTGCGGGAGGTTCTCGCGGGTGAGCCGGCGAGCGCACCGCTGACCGATGAGGAGCTGCAGTCGGAGATGGACGCGCGGGGGTTCGCGCTGGCGCGGCGGACGGTGAACAAGTACCGCCGTGCGCTGGGGATCCCGTCTTCGACGGAGCGGCGGCGGATCTACCGGGCGGCGTAGGCGGATCGGCACGGACATTGCCACGAGAGCGATGGAGGCGAGGCTCGTGACCGACGGCGTGGCGGACCTGACGACGCGGGCGCTGGAGAAGGCGCTGGACGGCGCCGCCGCAGGACACCGGGTAGCGGCGAACAACCTCGCGAACATCGAGACGCCCGGCTACACCGCGCGGCGGGTGAGCTTTGAGGGCGCGCTGCGGGCGGCGGTCAGGGCGGAGCAGAGCGGCCGGGAGACTGGGGCGATCAGTCGCGTGAGGCCGTCGCTGACGCCGACCGCCGCCCCGGCGGGGCCTGACGGCAACAACGTGAGTATCGAGGAGGAGATGCTCGCGCTGGGCGAGGCATCGGTGCGCTACCAGGCACTGACGCGGTTGATCGATCGCAGGCTGCAGATGATCGGCACGGTGATCGGCGACGGGAGGAGCGGGTAGGCGATGGGAGTGTTTGACGCGCTGCGGGTCAGTGGCTCGGCGCTGAGCGCGGGCCGGACGCGGATGGACGTGATCGCCGAGAACATCGCGAACGTGGAGACCACGCGCACGGTCGAGGGCGGCCCATGGCGTCGACGGCAAGTGGTGCTGCGGGCCGAGCAGGTCGGCTCGGGGCCGGGAGGTGTGCGGTGCAGCGGCGTGCGCGTCGCGGAGGTGCGGCCGGATGACGCACCGCTGCGGCGGATACACAACCCGGCGCACCCCGATGCGAATGTGGAGGGCTACGTGGAGATGCCCAACGTTGACCTGCCGACGGAGATGGCGGACATGGTGCTGGCGGCGAGAGCGTACGAGGCCAACGCGGCGGCGCTGCGCTCCGGCCGGGAGATGATGCAGACGGCGCTGAGCATCCTGGCGTAAGGGAGGTCGTTACTCGATGCGAGTTGACAGCAGCTTCATCCCGCTTCCGGTCCAGCGGCCGGAGACGGCGCCGGCGGCGGATGGTGTGAGAGTCGGCGGCGGCGGGGGCGGCTTCGCGGAGGTGTTGCGGGAGGCGCTCGCCCGGGTGAACGAGACGCAGCAGGCGGCGGACTCGGCGGTCCGGCGGGTCGCGACCGGTGACGCCGATGACCTGCACACCGCGATCATCGCGCTTGAGAAGGCCGATCTGACGCTGCGCCTGACCGCGCAGATGACCCAGCGCGCGGTGGAGGCGTACAAAGAGATCTCGCGGATGCAGCTCTGAGGCGCGGCGCACAGGTGGGTTATCTGAGGACCATCGGACGGCAGGGAGCCGGGGCAGAGGGTCATGCTCGAGCAACTGAGGGAGACGTGGGAGGCACTTGAACGACGGCAGCAGATCTCACTGATCGCGCTGGCGGCGCTACTGCTTGGCGGGCTGGTCGCCGTCGGCGTGTGGGCGGCGCAGCCGTCGTGGGCGGTGCTTTACTCCGAGCTGTCGCCGCAGGACGCGCAGACGGTGGTGGAGCGGCTGCGCGAAGCGGGCGTTCGCCATCAGCTCGCGGACAGAGGCACGACAGTGCAGGTTCCTCGCGAGCGACTCTACGAACTGCGAATCGAGCTTGCGGGGGAGGGTCTTCCGGGCGGGTCGAACGTTGGCTTCGAGCTCTTCGACCGCAGCAGTTTCTCCACGAGCGACCTGCAGAACAACGTGAACCTCCAGCGCGCGCTGCAGGGCGAGCTGGAGCGGAGCATCTGCACGCTGGAGGAGATCAAGTCCGCGCGGGTGCATGTCGCGCTTCCGGAAGAGCGTTTGTTCCGCGAGCAGCAGGAGCCTCCCAGCGCGTCGGTGGTGGTGGGCCTGGCGGGAGCGAAGCTTGGGGCGGGCCAGGTGGCGGCAATCACGCAGCTTGTCTCAAGCGCGGTGCCGGGGCTGGAGGCGGACGCGGTGACGGTGGTGGACACGGTCGGCCGGGTGCTGACCGGTGGGATCGACGGGGGCGGCGGGATGCAGACGATGGCGCAGCTTGAGGCGACGAGGGCGTGGGAGGAGCGCGTGCGCGGGCACCTGCAGACGATGCTCGACTCGGTGCTGGGGGCGAACCGCTCGGTGGTGCGCGTGCAGGCCACGCTGGACTTTCAGAGCCAGCAGATCACGCGTGAGAGCTTCGATCCTCCTGAGGGTCTCGGGGTGGTGCGCCGGGAGGAGTTGACCGAGGAGCAGTATGAGGGGGACGCCGGCCGCGAAGTGGGCGGCCCGGCGGGGCTCGACGGCAGGCCGGAGGCGGGTCGGGGCGGCGGGGGGAGCTACCAGCACCGTCATGAGAGCCGCGAGTACGACTACGCGCGGCTGCAGGAGCAGGTCTCCAGCCCGCCGGGCGCGCTGCAGCGGCTGGCGGTGGCGGTGGTGGTGGATGAGAGCCTCGGAGCGGGGACCGGAAGGCAGGTGCGGCAGCTCGTGGAGGCGGCCGCGGGGATAGAGCCCGAGCGCGGGGACGTGGTGACCGTCGAGACGATGGCGATCGAGGCGGTGAAGATCGCTCAGAAGGAGGCTGAGCTGGCGGAGTCGGCGGCGGCGGAGCGGGCCCGCGCGCAGTCGATGAGCCGCGCGTTGCGTTACGCCAGCGTGATTGTGATGCTGGCGATGATCGCGGGAGCGATGCTGATGGTGTCGCGCAGGCTCGGACCGCAGGAGGAGCCGGACACCGGGGATGGGAGACGCGAGGAGCCGTCGGGGGAGACAGTCTCCGACGCCGACGCGTCCGATGACGAGGAGAGCGTGGAGTTCGGGCCGGTGAGCTTCGCAGAGCTGGAGGCGAGCACCGAAGGCGACGAGCCGTCGTACGCGGCGGGCCAACCGCAGGCGCCGGAGCCGCAGGCAGGGCCGGCCGAGCGGCTCTCCGAGCTGGGCAACCGCTCGCCGGAGGACTTCGCCCGGCACCTGAGCGGATGGCTGCATCAGATGGCCGAGGGGGACGGGGACGCGGGAGATGAGCAGGGCTGATGGCACACGCGGATCCGCGACCCTGGCGCTGGCCGAGCTTCGACGGGGATGAGCCCGCGACCCGGTGCGGTCGTGGCAACGCGCAGGCTTCCGAGCGCGCGCAACGAGTGCTGCGCGAGGGCAGGCGGGAGTCGGAGCGGCTCGTCGCGCAGGCGCGTGAGGACGCCGAGCGTATCCGGGAGAACACTCGCGAGGAGGCGTGGGCGAAGGCGCTGAGCGAGGCGCGCGGCCAGCTCGACGCGGCGTTGCGCGAGTGCGTGGCGGAGCAGGCGGCAG
Source organism: Armatimonadota bacterium (assembly GCA_050942735.1). Lineage (GTDB taxonomy): Bacteria > Armatimonadota > Zipacnadia > Zipacnadales > UBA5352 > UBA5352. The sequence goes on along the minus strand of JBMNNW010000012.1, from coordinate 35,556 downwards.
CCTTCGAGAGCGCGCGGGCCTCGCTGCTGCAGCAGATCAGCGCCGCCGCCGAGGCTCGCTTCGAGGAGAGCGAGCGCGAACTCCTCCGGCTGGTCGCCACGATGGCGGGGAATGTCATCCGCCGGAAGGTGGAAGCCGAGGACGGCGTGGTGCTCGACGTGGTTCGCTCGACGATCGAGCAGACGGCCGGGGCGAAGCGCCTGACGGTGCGCGTGCCGGCCCCCGATGAGCCGCTGGTGCGCGCCGCGACGGCGGAGTTGCTGGCGGCCACCGATGGTGCCGAGCAGCTTGAGATCGTGGCCGACGAAGCGATCGGACCGGGCGGGTGCATCGTCGAGACGGAGCGCGGCCGCTTCGACGCGCGGATTGAAACGCAGGTTGAACTGCTCGGCGATGAGATCAGCGCGGCGCTGGGCGAGGGTGAAGGCGGATGACCGAGCGCCTGCGGGCACTGGCCGCGCGGATCGGCGAGGTTGACACGGTGCGACGCTCCGGTCGGGTCACGAGGTCGGTGGGCATAATCATTGAGTCCGATGGCCCGCCCGCGCGGATCGGCGACCTGTGTGAGATCGCGACCGGCGCCGGGGCGATCCGCGCGGAGGTGGTTGGATTCCGCGATGAGCGTCTTCTGATGATGCCGCTGGGTGATACCCGGCGGATCTCGGCGGGCAGTCCGGTGGTCGGGTGCGGACGCCCGATGATGGTCCCGGTCGGGGAGGCGATGCTCGGGCGCGTCTTCGGCGGACTGTGCGAGCCGCTCGACGGCCGTCCCGCACCGCCGCCCGACGCGTTCCTGCCCGCGGAGGCGCCCCCGCCGCCGGCGATGGAGCGGATGCGCATCATTGAGCCGCTGCCGCTGGGGGTGCGGGCGATCGACGGCCTCCTGACCTGCGGTCGGGGGCAGAGGATCGGGATCTTCGCCGGCTCGGGCGTGGGCAAGAGCACGCTGCTGGGGATGATCGCGCGCAACGCCGCGGCCGACGTGAACGTGATCGGGCTGGTCGGCGAGCGCGGGCGGGAGGTGCGTGAGTTCGTCGAGGAGACGCTCGGTGAGGAGGGCCTTGCCCGCTCGGTGGTGGTGGCGGCGACCAGCGATCAGCCGCCGCTTGTGAGAATGAGAGGCGCACAGGTGGCGACGACGATCGCGGAGTTCTTCCGCGACCGGGGCCTCGACGTGCTGCTGATGATGGACTCGATCACGCGGGTTGCGTGGGCGCAGCGCGAGGTCGGGCTGGCCGTGGGCGAGCCGCCGACGCGCAACGGGTACACGCCCTCGGTCTTCGCCGAGCTGCCGAGGCTGCTGGAGCGCTCGGGGATGGGGGCGCGCGGGAGCATCACGGCGCTCTACACGGTGCTGGTGGACGGGGATGACATGACCGAGCCGGTCGCCGACGCCGCGCGCAGCATTCTCGATGGGCACATCGTCCTCTCCCGGAGTCTCGCGCACCAGGGGCACTACCCCGCGATCGACGTCCTCGAGAGCGTCAGCCGACTGATGGACGGGCTCGCGGGCGAGCAGCACCTGCGCAACGCGCGGAAGATGCAGGAGGCGCTCGCGACCTGGCAGGAGCACGAGGACCTGATTAACCTTGGAGCGTACGAGCAGGGCAGCAACCCGCAGGTCGATCGAGCCATCGCACTGCGGCCGCAGATCCTGCAGTTTCTCCGGCAGGATGCCGGCGACTGCGAGAGCTTCGAAGACACGCGCAGCGGGCTCGCCGAGGCGCTGCAGCCCCCGCCGCAACGAACACCCACGCCTGCTGAGCTTCAGGCCGAGCCGGCGCATCGACGCCCGAACATCCCCCATGCCCTCGCGAGCTTCGAAGCGGCGGCCAGCGTCGGTGGAGAGCGCGAGAAGGTAACTTCCTCTGACAAGAACCTCACGCACGGCTAAAGAAACGAGCGCTTGCGGCGAAGGTTAAGCGACCCGAGCAGCAATGACGCCGCAGAGCACGGTGAGGCCGCGTGCGCAAGTATCACTTCCCACTGCAGACAGCCCTTGAGCTGCGATGCCGCGAGGAGGAGCAGGCCCGGCGCCGACTCGCGACCGCGCAGAGCGTTGTTCGCGGCCGACGCGCCGACCTCGAGCAGATGCGCCTGCGGCATGACGCGATCATCGCGGGTCTTCGGGGCCCGGGCACTGGAGGCGGCGCGAGCGTGGCGCTGGGTGAGGTCGAGCACACCGCGTGCGTGCTCGCCGACCTCCGCCGCAGGCTCACGAATCAGCAGCAGCGCCTCGACGAGGCCGAGCGCCAGGCCGAGACCCGGCGGACTGAGCTGGTGGAGGCATCGCGGGCACGCCGGACACTGGAGCGACTCTCAGAGCGACGCGAGGCCGAGCACGCACGCGAGGAGATGCTCCGCGAGCAACGCGACCTCAACGAGGCCGCCATCAGCCGACACCGCGCCGACCGTCACGCGGCGCTCGTCGGCTCACCGGCCGCCGACCCTGACAGCGTCTGATGAGAAGCCGCGGAGGACATCAGTGCTGAGCAGACTGCCGACGATCATGCAGCGGATCTCAACGATCGAGGCCCGCCTCGGAGGCCTCACCGCGGGGACGGGCACCGCGCGACCGGTGGAGTTCGCCACCGCGCTCAACCGCGCGGTGGCCGGTCAGGCCACGGGGATCAGGACAGATGACGGGGCGGGCTTCGACGCGATCATCGAGGAGGCGGCTCGGGTGAATGACCTGAGCGAGGACCTGATCCACGCGGTCGTCCGCGCGGAGTCGGGCTACGATCCCCGCTGCCGGTCCTCGGCGGGTGCGATGGGGCTGATGCAACTGATGCCCGGCACCGCGCGCGCTCTTGGAGTGACGGACCCCTGGGATCCGGCGCAGAACGTGCACGGCGGTGCGCGCTATCTCCGCGCGCAGCTTGAGCGCTTCGGTGATCGGACCCTGGCGCTCGCTGCATACAACGCCGGGCCGGGAGCCGTCAGACGTTACGACGGGGTGCCGCCTTACGCTGAGACGCAAGCCTACGTCCGCCGGGTGGAGCGCTACCTGCAGGAAAGGACGGCCGCGCGATGATGCACCACCCACCGCACCTCGAAGGCGACGGCGGGACGACGGTGATCCGACCGGCGACCGACCGCGCCCGGGCGACACACGAGCCGGTGGACTTTCTTGCGCTGATCGCCGCGTGGAGCACGCCGCCGGTGATCGAGCCGGTGCCGGTGGTGGCCGAACACGGCGGGGCGCATGCCCGCGAGCGCCAGGCGATGCCCTCAGCGCGGCACGAGGCTCCACCGCGGCCCGCGATCGCCGAGGTGGAGGATTCGCCGCAGGCTTCCGAGGTCCGCCCGGCCGGGCGCATGCCTGAGGCAGCGACGACGCTCGCGAGCGCCCCACGGACGGCGTCGCCGGACGCCGGGGGGCGGGCCAGCGCCGATGATCCCGTCTTTCAGTTGACTGAGGACACTGACCCCGGCGCAGGGGGGAGGCCGGGGCCACCTGAGCGGCCCCCGACAGTGAGCAGCGGGGCCGTCCGGTCGCGCCAGACGCTCGAACTGACGCTCGATCCCGAGGGCCTCACCGACCTGATCGGACCGCGGACCGCGCCGATCGGCGGCGAACAATCCCGGCAGATGCCGATGCCGCGCCCGATCGCCGTGCCGGACGATCCGCCTCACGCGGAGGAGACCGTCCCCCGCCTGCCGGCTCGGGAGGCCGTGGCCTCCCCACCGGCGCGGGATGGCGGCAGGCCGGAGGCGGAGATCAGGCCTGTCGCTTCGCCTCGCGTCCCGCCGCCTGCTCAGGAACGCGGCCACGCCGTCGGCTCGACCACGGTGATACCCGACGCCAGGCAGCGAGCGCCGGAGGAGCCGACGCGCGATCCGTCCGGAGTTCGGGCGGACATCCGCCCCCCGGATCGGTCAACGCAGCCGCCGATATCGGCGCCTCTGCGGATCCTCGCCGCCGACGGCCCTGAGCATCGGGCGGCCGGCGCGGGTCATCTCCCGGCGTCGGAGCAGGCGGCCGTCCGCGAGGTGCCGACCGCTCCGGCAGCCGAACGCGGCAGGCCGAGTTCCTCGCCGCCACCGCATCCCTTCGAGGCTCCCACGCCCGGTCAGACGTCGGACGAAGACGTGGCGTACCCACGGCGGGCGGAGGGTCTCAAGGACGGGCGCGCTCCCGCGGAGACGGGTGCGCCGAGGTTCGGGGCCGCCGTGCAGGAGCCGCGTCCCGCGCCGCTTCCGGACCGCGGGGAGCCGATCGAACCACCGCGGCGGGCGATGCTGCGCGAGGGGCCTGCGGGCGACGCTCGCTCATCGAGCGGTCACGTCCCGGCCCGTGCGCCCGGAGCGGAGATTCACCGTCCGTCACTGGTCGCCGGTGAGTTCGGCGTGCCGGAGAGCGCCGGTCTCCGAGTTCCGCCGGCGAGTGAGCCGGCAGCGGCGGTGTTCACGATCCGCGAGCCCGCCCGCATCTCACCGGTGGAGCTGGCGGCAGGTCGGACTCAGCGGCTGGTGGTGGAGGTCGATCCACCGGAGCTTGGACGCTGCGAACTGCAGCTTTCACTGCGCGAGGGGCAGGTGCGGGCGACGCTGATCGCGGAGCGGCCGGAGACGGCGATGACACTGCGCGCGGTGGAGAGCCAGGTTCGCGAGCAACTCGCCGGGCAGAATCTGCAGGTCGCGGAGTTCGATGTGCGCTTCACGGCGCGCGGCGGAGCCGATCACGGAGCACACCGAGGTGACACCGGGCGCAGTCCGTCTCGGACGCCCGCTCGGATGCGGCCATCCGACGATCACTCCCGCGCGCCGCGCTCGGAGCCCGGCAGCAGCACGATCGACGTGATGGCGTGACAGGAGGAGACGCAGATGATGCGGGTAGCCGCGACGACGTCGGGCTCCAGCGCCGCCGCAGGCGCGCAGTCGCTGGGGGGCGTGGATGATTTCATGACGCTGCTGGTCGCGCAACTCAAGGCTCAGGATCCGCTGAGTCCGATGGATCCCTCGGAGTTCATGAGCCAGCTCGCGCAACTGCAGTCCGTCGCCGAGTTGCAGAAGATCGGCGCTTTGCTCGCCAACGCATCGATCGGCGACGCGGTCGATCTGATCGGGCGCACCGTCCGGTGGACAGACCCGGCGACGGGAGAGATCGTAGCCGGCCCGGTCGAGGGCGTGGAGCTGTCGGGCGGAGCATGCCGCCTCGTCGTTGGGGAGACCCGGCTGTCTCCCGGAGATGTACTCGCGGTCGGCAACTGAGGAGGTCGGGATCGTGGCGATCGACACACTCGTCGGACGAACTGCAGTGACAGACGAGCCCGGGATTCGCGCGCGCGCGCTCGAGTGTCTCACGCGGGCCGCGCTCACGGGACGCACGAGGGCGACGGAGTCGGTGGTCGAGAGCGCCATCGAGCTGCTCTGCTGCGACGCCGCGGTGATGCTCAGACCGACGGAGTACCCGCAGGCGCTCAGCGCGACGTTGGCCGTGCGCGATGGAGCGGGCACCGCGCACGCGCGCTGGGACCTGGGCCCGCAGGCCGCGCGCGTGTTCGAGCGCGCCTGTCAGAGCTCGGACGGCTGGCGCGAGCCGTGGTCGGCTCTGCGGCTGAGGTTGCGCGATCTCGAGGTGCGCTCGTGGGCCGCCGTGCCGCTGCACAGCGAGAGGCGGACGGGCCCGCTCGGGCTGCTGGCAATCGGCGCACGGGGCGAGGGGCGCCCCTGCGGTCGGATGCATCTGCTGCCCGACCTTGCGCTCTCGGCGGCGGCGACGCTGGCCGTCGCGCCCGAGGACGGCGCGGATGGGGCGCCCGAGCATCTCCGGACGGTCGGCAACCTGGCGTTCGGCGTCTCACACGCGCTGGGCAACGTCTTCGCCGCGATCCTCGGCAACGCGCAGTTGCTCAGGGAGAGGGCGTCATCGGATGACATCGTGGAGTTGCTCGGACGGATCGAGCGCTCCACCGCCGAAGGGGCGGAGTTGATGCGCTCGATGCAGGCGTTCACCGCTGGTCCGGTGGCCGCGGAGATGCGCGCGCTCGACCTCAGCAGAATTGCCGACGAGGTCGCGGGGCTGGTCAGACGAGTATGCGGACACTGGCCGGGGCTTCGCGAGGTGCGCGTCGAGACGGATCTCGCCGCCATCGCCCCGGCCTGGGGCGACGCGGGTCAGCTCGGTGAGTGCGTCGTGAACCTCGTCTTCAACGCGCTGCAGGTGATGGGGCCTGAGGGACGCGTGCTGCTGCGCACCGCCGGCGATGGGCGTCGAAGCGAGATCCGCGTGATCGATGACGGGCCGGGCATGACCGCAGAGGTGCGGAGACGGGCCACCGAGCCCTTCTTCACCACTCACCCTGCGCTCCACCAGGGGCTGGGGCTGACGGTCGCGCGGGGGATCGCGGTGGCCCATCGCGGCACGCTGACGCTCCATCACGCGTGCCCGCGCGGCACCGAAGTTGCGCTTCGCCTGCCCCACGATCCACCGCGACCCACCGCGCGATTCGCCCGAGACGTGGCGACCGTGACACAGCGAAAGGAGCACCATCGATGAACCGGGCTTTGTTCTCAGGACTGTCGGGGACCGTGGCGTTTCAGAGCCGACTTGACGTCGTCGGCAACAACATCGCCAACGCCAACACGGTGGCATACAAGGAGGGCCGGACGACCTTCCAGGACGCGCTCTACGCGACGCTGCAGGGCGGGCGATCGGGCAGTGACGTCGGGATCGGCGGCGCGAATCCGATGCAGGTCGGGTCGGGCGTCTCACTCGGGTCGGTCACCGTCCAGCACACGCAGGGGTCGCTGGAGCCGACCGGTCAGCCGCTTGACTGCGCGATCGAGGGACAGGGCATGTTCGTGCTCGGCGACGGGCAGGGACAGTACTACTCCCGCGACGGCTCATTCTCACTCGATGACACCAACACCCTGGTGGCCGCGGCCAGCGGGATGAAAGTGATGGGCTGGATGGCCGACGCAAGCGGCGGGGTGAACGCGACCGGGCCGATCTCAGCGCTGAGCTTCAACATCGGCGAACTCGCGCCACCTGAGGCCACCGGCGGCGCGCTGCTGAGGGGCAACCTCGACGCCACCGCCGCCGTCGGCGACTCGGTCGCCAGCACCATCTCCATCTACGACTCGCTCGGAGAGATGCACCCCGTGGAGATCACATTCACCAACACCGCGAATGTCAACGAGTGGCAGGTCGAGGCCCTCTGCGAGGGCAGCACCGCCACCGGGACCCTGCAGTTCGACACCGCCGGGCGGCTCAGCGCCGGGGGAGTGCTCAACCTCGACGTCGCGCTGACCAACGGCGCGGCCTCACCGCAGAGCGTCACCCTCGACCTCGCCTCAGTCACGGCGCTGGCGCAGGCGCACTCGGTGGTGGTGCATTCGCAGGACGGGCGCCCCGCCTCGTCTCTGACAGGCGTGGGGATCGGCGACGGCGGCGTGGTTGAGGGACAGTACTCCGACGGCCGCACGCGGGCGCTCGGGCAGATCGCGATGGCATCGTTCGCCAACCCCGGCGGCCTGCAGCGCATCGGCGGCAATCTCTTCACCGAAGCACCCGCCTCCGGCGCCGCGGCGGTCGGGGCCTCGAACACCGGGGGGCGCGGGAGCTTGGTAGCCCGCAACCTCGAGATGTCCAACGTGGACCTGACGCGTGCGTTTGTGGACATGATCACGACCCAGCGGGGCTTCCAGGCCTCAACGCGGGTGATCTCCACCGCGAATCAGATGCTCGACGAGGTCGTCCGGCTCATGCAGTAGGGCCCGGCGGCACGGGCCTTGCAGAGAGGAGGACGCGATGATACGCCTCACGGCGCTGAACGGCAGAGAACTGGTCATCAACGCACTGCTGGTTGAGCGGATCGAAGCGGTGCCCGACACCGTCATCACACTCACCAGCGGCAACGCCTTCGTGGTGCGCGAGGATGTGGACACCGTGATTGCCGAGGCGGTGGAGTACCTGCGCTCGCTGCGTGATGAGGGTGGCGGAACGCCCGCCACTCTCGCGCAGTGGGGGCGAGTGGTGCAGTGAATCCTGACGACCGCGACGCACTGACGGGCATCAAAGGAGCAGCGTGGCAGTGAACTCAGGGACAATCATCGGACTGATCGTCGCATTCGGAATGATCCTGGGCTCGGCGGTCATCGACGGCGGGCACCTCGACGCACTGGTGAATCTGTCGGCGGCGATGATCGTGTTCGGCGGCACCTTCGGCGCGGCGACCATCATGTTCCGCCTCGAGGACATCAAGCGCCTTCCGGTGACGGTGAGCAGGGCGTTCCTCGCGCAGCCGCCCGACCCTCGGGGTGTCTGCCGGACGATGGTCGCGATGGCCCAGCTTGCGCGCCGCGAGGGGTTCCTGGGCCTGGAGCGCGAGATTCCGGCGCTCGAGGACAGCGATCCTTTCCTCGCCCGAGCCCTGCAGATGGTCGCGGATGGCACTGCCCCTGAGACCGTGACGGAGGTGCTTTACACCGAGGTCGATCAGCTCGCCGACCGCCACCGCACCGGTGTGACGATGCTTGAGGCGATGGGCGCGCTGGCCCCGACGCTGGGGGTCACCGGCACCGTCATGCACCTTATCCACGTGATGGCGATGCTCGACGACCCAAGCTCGATCGGGCCGGCGATCGCCGCGGCGTTCCTGGCCTGCCTTTACGGCGTGGCCTCCGCGAACATCATCTTCATCCCGCTGGGCGGGAAGCTCAAGGCGATCAGCAAGGTCGAGCAGCACAGCCGCGAGATCGTGATCGAGGGCATCCGCAGCATCCAGCGCGGAGACAACCCGATCCTTGTCGCGGAGACGCTCAAGTCGTTCCTGCCGCCCGCCGATCGCGACGACCTCGAGGGCGCGGGACGGATCAGCGGGGGTGGTGACGCTGAGCAGGCGCGCGCGGCATGACGAGGAGCACGGACATGACGAGCGCTGGTTGATCACCTACGCGGATATGATCACCCTGCTGCTGGCGGTGTTTATTGTCCTCTACTCCTTCTCAGTGCTCGACCTCAAGAAGTTTGAGACGGTCGCGTCGGCGCTCGGAGACGTCTTTCACGGCCCGGCGGGCGGCGGTGTGCTCGGCGGCAGCGACGGCATTCTCGCGGGAGGCGGCGGCATCGGGGGCAACCGCGCCGCACTGATCAACGACATCAGGGGCGCGATCGACGGGCGACTGTCCGATCAACTGAGGGAGAGTATCACGATCACGCACAGGGACGGCGTGGTCACGGTCAGCCTCAGGGCCGACGCGCTGACTTTCCCGGCGGGCCGGGCCGACCTCACCGAAGAGACACGGGAGATTCTCGACGCGCTCGGCCCGTCGCTGCGCGAGTCACACGCGCCGGTGCTGGTCGAGGGGCACACCTGCGACCTGCCCATCAACACCGCGCGCTTTCCCTCCAACTGGGAGCTGTCGGCGGCGCGCGCCAGCGGCGTGATGGTCCACCTGATCCGCACGTGCGGCATCGAGCCCGATCACATCTCGGCGGTCGGATACGCCGACACCAGGCCGGTGGCGCCCAACGACTCAGAGGAGGGCCGGATGCGCAACCGGCGCGTTGACATCGTTGTGCTCAGAGCCGACGAGCCGCAGCGCCCTCTCGATCCCGCCGGAACCTCCGAGGATGACGGGAGCCTGCGCCTCCGGCCGGTGCGCATCATGCCGGAGATCGACCTGAGGGCGCGTTACTACGACCACACCGGACGCCGGAGCGTGGATGCGCCGGCCCCGACCACACGAAGGGAAGTGCACTGATGCGACTGATCGGTCCACGAGCCGGAGTTGGCGCGCTCAAGCTCATCGCGCTGATGCTGGCGGCAGTGATGCTGGGCGGAGGAGGCTTCCTCGCGTGGAGCAAGCTGCGGGCGGCCACGGGCGGCGAGGCGAAGTCGGCAGAGGCCTCACGCAACGAGGAGGGTTCGTCCGCCACGGCCACTGAGACGCTGTCGCTGGGGGAGTTCCTCGTGAACCTGCGCAGCTCCGACGGGACGCTGCGGTACCTGCAGACGGAGATCAGCATCGTCGTGGTCGCCGAGCACGGGGATGGAGGAGGCGGCGGCGGACATGGAGATGCCGAAGACCGAGCGGATGGGACGCGCGAGCTGCCGCCCGCGAGCCACCGCTACGCGCGGGACGTTGCGATCGAGGTGCTCTCAAGCCACAGCTTCGAGGGCCTGCGCGACCAGGAGGACCGCAGCAAGCTCAAGGCGACGCTGCAGCAGAGGCTCGATGCCGCGCTTGAGACGCACACCGTGCATGACGTGCTCTTCACCGCCTTCGTGATGCAATGAGCGCGCCGGAGCAGCGTGGGCGCGCGCCATCGCGTCGCAGACAGGAGGACATCCAGGTGCCTGAGACGACCGGCGGACCCGAAGACACCCCGGCGCGGCAGCCGGATGGTGAATCGACGACCTCAGCGCAGGGCGAGGAGCCCCGGACGCCGCACCCGGAGGCGACGGACGGCCTCGTCCACCAGCTCCGCCCGGAGCCGGCGGAGAGGCAGGCCGATGCCGACGATGGCGCCGGAGGATGGCGGAATCTGCACCGCATGCTCGATGTGCCGCTGTCGCTGACGGTGGAGCTTGGCAGCACTGAGATGCCGCTCGCGGAGGTGCTGCGCCTCGAGGGCGGCTCGGTCATCACGATCGACCGGATACCCGGCGAGCCGATCGACCTGCTGATCAACGGACGGGTATTCGCCCGGGGCGAGGTGGTGGTGATCAACGAGACGTTCGGCTACCGGATCACCGAGTTGGTGGATGACGCGGAGAGCACGCTGGAGATCGCTCGTGATGGAGGGTGAATGTTGTGAGAACATGCACACTCGCGCTGACACTGGTGCTGGCGGTGGCGCTTGCGGTGGGCCCGGCGCCGGCACAGGAGGGCTCCGTTGAGCGACCGGGCCCGCCGTCTGACGAGGGCGGGTACCTTGCCGATCCCGCGACGCAGTCCGCGTCGCTGTCGGTGGTGGACGTGGTGGGCAAGCTGATGCTGGCGCTGGTGGTCGCGTGGGGCGTGATCCGCGGGATCCGCTGGTGGCAGCACAGCCGCCTGAACTCGCTCGGCGAGGGCGGTCGTGGCGGCCGCAGGATGTGGCTGGAGGAGACACTTTCGCTGGGCGCGGACGGGCGGCTCTACCTCGTCGAGGTCGAGGGAAGGCGGATCCTGCTGGCCGCCCGCGACGGGAGCGTCGTCGAGATCGCGGACGTCACCGGGGAGCCGACGGGGCCCTCGGCCTACCACGCGGTGCGCAGACGCGCGGATGGCTCGACCGACGAGCTGAACGTCGCGCGCGCGGGCATCTCGACGCGCTCGGTCCGCCCGGACGTGGTCGAGGGCGGCGATGAGAGCTGGGAGCGACGGCGCGGACGCCTGCTGCGCGAGCTGCAGGAGCAGGGATAGACGATGCGCGAGAGGGCACGTCGCTGGCCCGTCGCGGGCGCGGTGGCGGTGACGCTGCTGCTCGCCGGAGAGGCGTCGGCGCAGGGGCCGGCGATGCCCGCGCTGCCGGAGGCGTGGACGAGCGACCAGCCCGAGCAGATCGTCCTGACGCTGCGGATCCTGCTTGGCCTCACAGTCCTGTCGCTGGCACCGGCGCTGCTGATGACGCTGACGTCGTTCACGCGGATCGTGATCGTGCTGAGCTTCCTGCGCACGGCGCTGGGGACGCAGCAGACGCCGCCGAACACCGTGCTGGTCGGCCTCGCGCTCTTCCTGACACTCTTCGTCATGCATCCGGTCTTCGATGCGATCAACGAGGAGGGTGTCCGCCCCTATCTGGAGGGGGAGATCGGCTACGAGAGTGCGCTCGATCGCGCGGCGCTTCCGCTGCGGAGCTTCATGCTCGCGCAGACGCGGGAGAAGGACCTCGCGTTGTTCTACGAGATCTCCGACCATGCGCGTCCGGCGAGGCCCGAGGATGTTCCCTTTCACATCCTGATGCCCGGCTTCGTCATAAGTGAACTCAAGTCCGCCTTTCAGATCGGCTTCGTGCTCTTCGTGCCCTTCCTCGTGATCGACCTGGTGGTGGCGAGCGCGCTGATGTCGATGGGGATGCTGATGGTCCCACCGGTGATGATCTCACTGCCGGTCAAGATCCTGCTCTTCGTGATGGTGGACGGGTGGTATCTGCTCACGCAGTCGGTGGTGCTCAGCTTCGGCTGAGCGCGGAGGAGGCGATGCGATCGTGCCGACGGACATCTACGTGAACCTCGCGCGGGACATGTTCATCGCGACGCTCAAGCTCGGCGGGCCGGTGCTGGGCGTTGCCCTGCTGATCGGCGTGTTGGTGGGGATTGTGCAGGCGGTGACGCAGGTGCAGGAGATGACGCTCACATTCGTCCCGAAGATCGTGGCGATCGGCCTGACGGTGCTGGCCTGCGGTTCGTGGATGCTTCGCTCGCTGGCCGGGTTCACGACCGAGCTTCTGACGAACATCCCGCGCTACGTGCAATGACGGGCGGGCATCTGAGCGGACCGGGTGGGAGAGTCGAGATGGCACGAGGCACAACTCAGAGGCGAGGCGAGCGAAGTTCCGGCGAGGGTGGCGGAGAGCCGCTCATCGTCACCCGTGACTGCGAGGCCCTCCGCCCGCTGACGGCGCTTGTGCGGGTTGCGATGGGGCGGCTGGGCGCGCGCATCTCACCGTGGCTCGACGAGGGTCTGCTGATGAGCCAGGGCCTCGTGACCGTGCTGGAGCTTGCTGACGGCCGCACCGGAGAGCTGACGCCTGAGAGCGATGTGATGGGCCGGGTGGTTGGCGGCATGCGCGCGTGGGCGCTGTCAAGCTCGTGGTTCGAGGCGGCGTGGCCGTGCCGCATCGCGCCGCTGTGCTCGGCGCTGTCGGAATGCTGCCCGGACGTGAGCGAGGATCGCGAGGTCGCGCGCGCCCTCGGCCTCGACGAGGGGCGGCTTGCCGAGCGCTTCGCCGAGGCCGGGCTGGTCTTCGGCGTCAGTCCCGAGTTGCTGCTGCCCGGTCGGCCGCACGAGGGAGGCGGCGGCGCGCTGGTGGGGGCCGTCTCGGCGCTGCCGGAGGATCAGCGGCGGCTCCTGACGCTGTACTTCGAGGACGGGCTGAGCTTCCCGGAGATCGCCGCACTGCTGCAGATCACGCCCGGGCGAGCGCAGGAGTTCTACGGTCGTGCGGCCGCGAGCATCCGGGCGCGGATCGCGGGGAGACTACGCGCGGGGGCGGGTGGCTGATCGTGTCGATCCTCGGGCGTGCGCTGCGGCAGACCGACGCGATGATCGCGGTCGGGATCATCGGCCTCGTGGCGATGATGCTGATTCCGCTGCCCGACGCGGTGCTTGACCTGCTGCTGACGGTCAACTTCGGCGTCGCATTGTGCATCCTGCTGGTGGCGATGTACGTGCGGGAGCCGCTGGAGTTCGCGGTCTTCCCGTCGGTGCTGCTGGTGGCGACGCTCTTCCGCCTCGCGCTGAATATCTCCTCGACGCGTCTGATCCTCCTCAACGCCCACGCCGGGAAGGTCATCGAGGCCTTCGGCAACTTCGTCGTCGGCGGCGACCTGTGGTCGGGCTCATCCTCTTCCTCATCCTCGTGATCATTCAGTTCGTGGTCATCACCAGCGGCTCGCAGCGCGTGGCGGAGGTGGCGGCGCGCTTCACCCTCGACGAGATGCCCGGCAAGCAGATGGCGATCGATGCGGACCTCTCGGCGGGGTTGGTCACCGAGGACGAGGCCCGCGAGCGCCGCCGCACCATCGAACGCGAGGCAGACTTCTTCGGCGCGATGGACGGCGCCACCAAGTTCGTGCGCGGCGACGCCATCGCCGCGATCATCATCGTTGTCATCAACATCATCGCCGGCCTCATCATCGGCATGACGCGGCTGTCGCTTGAGCCGAGAGAGGCGCTCCAGCGTTACGCGCTGCTCACGGTCGGCGATGGCCTCGTCAGTCAGATCCCGGCGCTGCTGATCTCCACCGCGACCGGCCTCGCCGTCACGCGTTCGGCCTCCGAGCACGACCTCGGCACCGACGTGATCACGCAGGTGCTCGCCCAGCCGCGGGCAGTCGGAATCGTCGGGATCATGCTGGTGGTCTTCGCGATGGTGCCGGGCCTGCCCACGCTGAGCTTCCTCGCGGTCGGCACCACCGCGGGAGTCCTCGCGTGGCTCGTCCGCCGGGCCGGTGGTCACGAGGATGAGGCCGCGAGGGAGGCCGCCGAGGACACACCGCCGGATGATCGGACGGCCGCCGTCTCGGCGCCGGACAGACTCGCGGTGCAGATCGGATTCGGGTTGATCGAGCTGGTCGATGAAAGCCGCCGCGGCTCGCTGCTGCAGCGGATCGGGGCGATCCGCGCGCAGATCGCATCGGAGATGGGGTTGCTGGTCCCGCCGGTGCGCATCCAGGACGACATGACTTTGCGCCCTAACGCCTACGTGGTGCGGCTGCGCGGAGCGCGCATCGCCGAGGGTGGCCTGCAGCCGTCGCGGATGATGGCGATCGCCACCCGGGAGGGCCTCGACGAACTCCCGGGCACCAGCATCATCGAGCCCGCATTCGGGCTGCCGGCGTGGTGGATCGATGCCGAGCAGCGGACGCTCGCGGAGGCGCGGGGATACACCGTCGTCGAGCCGGAGGTCGTGCTGGCGACGCACCTGAGCGAGCTGATAAAGGCGCACGCACCCGAGCTGGTCAGCCGCCAGGACGTGCAGGTGATGCTCGATGAGCTGCGGCAGACAAACCCGGCGGCGGTCAACGAGCTGATCCCGGAGATGGCGTCGGTCGGCCAGCTCCATCAGGTGCTGCAGGCGCTGCTGGATGAGGGCGTGCCGATCGCGGATATGTCCACGATCGTCGAGGCCCTCGCGGACGGCCTGCGGGCCTCGGGCGATCTGATGGCGGCGGCGGAGTACGTGCGCGCGGCCCTCGCCCGCACTATCTGTGAGCAGCTTCGCGACGGAGAAACGCTCGCCGCGTACGTGCTCGACCCCGAACTTGAGGCGCTGGTCGCAGAATCGATCGTCGAGACTCCTCAGGGGCAGAGCTGCCTGCTCGACCCGGCGGCGCTCCACGCCATGCTGCGCTCGGTGCAGTCGGCGGCGGAGGAGCTGGGGGCTCGGGGGAGTGCCCCGGTCATCCTTACCTCGCCGCCGATCCGCCGGCACCTGCGCGCACTGGTCCGCCGCAGCTTCCCCGACGTGACCGTGCTCTCCCACGCCGAGATCGTGCCCGAGTTGACTTTGCGGGCGCGCGGGGCCATCGCGCTGGAGCCGGAGACGGTGGAGGTGCCCGCATGATCGAAGTGTTCGTGCTGCTGATCGAGCAGGCGGCGGACCTTCTGCCGGCCGGACTCCGAGTCGTGGGGCTGGCGGCGGTCGCGCCCGGACTGAGCTACCAGCAGGCCCCGGTCCCGGTGCGCGTCGCCCTCGCGCTCGCGCTCGCGGTGGTGATCGCGCCGGTGGCGACTAGCTCGGCCCCTCAGACCGATCAGCCGATCGTGTACGTCGCCGTGTGCGCGGCGGAGCTGGGGTTCGGGATCGCGCTGGGCTTCGTGGTCTCGGCGGTGCTGGAGGCACTGCGCTTCGGCGGCGAGATGCTCGATCTGCAGATCGGCCTGCGCGCGGGGCAGCTCTTCGACCCGGTCAGCGGCGCGCACTCGGGGATCCTCAGCACCGGGTACTACATGCTCGCGCTGATCTTCTTCGTCACGCTCGACGGCCACCACTGGCTTCTGCGCGGCGTGGCGGACAGCTTCGCGATCGTGCCCGTCGGCGGCATCACGCTCGGCGCCGACCTCGCGGCGCTGGTCTCGAACCTCGGCACGAGTCTGCTCGTGCTCGGGCTGAGGGTCGCCGGCCCGGTGATGGTCGCGCTCTTGCTGGCGGACCTCGCGCTGGGGCTGGTCGCGCGGGCGGTGCCGCAGATCAACGTCTTCCTTGTCGGCATCCCGGCGAAGATCGCACTCGCCTTCGCGATCGCGGCGGTGGGCATGCCGATGTTGCTGCACAACATCGGGCAGATCACGCGGGTGATGGCGACGTACATGGACGCGGTGCTGCGGGCCTTCGCAGGGTGAGTGCCGGAGAGAGAGGCTGCCGATGGCGACCGAGGAACGCACGGAGCAACCAACGCCGCGCAAGCGCCGTCAGGCGCGGGAGAAGGGCCGGGTCGCGACCAGCGTTGACCTGACCCGCGCCTTCGGGTTGCTCGCGATCTACCTCGCGTGGCGCTTCGGAGGCACGGGGATGCTGCGGCGTCTGCAGGACCTCACCGAGCACTGGCTGCGGATCGCGGGGACGCGTGAGATCGACGCGGACGGTGTGATGGCCGCGTGGGCGAGTCTGCTGCCGATGATGGCGATGCTGCTCGGGCCGATCATGCTCGCCGTGATCGTCGGGACGGTCGTCGCCGCCTCCGCGCAGACCGGCGGCCTCATCGCCCCCTCGGCGATCAAGCCCGACTGGTCGCGGCTCAATCCGGTCAACGGCTTCAAGCGCCTCTTCAGCGCACGGGGGGCCGTCGCGACGCTCAAGAGCATCCTGAAGGTCTGCGCGGTCGGGCTGGTCGCCGCGCTCGTGTTGCGCGCTCACACCGAGCAGATACTGCTGATGGCCGACATGCAGCTTCGGCCGATGATGGCGGCGATGGGCGCGATCGCCGCGGAGATGCTCGTCAAGTCGATGGGGCTGCTGCTGGTGATCGGCGCGGCCGACTACGCCTTCGAGTGGTACGACCATGAGAAGCAGCTTCGCATGACCCGCCATGAACTCAAACGCGACCTCAGGGAGAGCGACGGCGACCCGCAGATCCGCGCAAAGCGCAGAGAGCTTCGCCGCTCGATGCAGGCCCAGGGCATCTCCCCGGAGATGGCGCGGGCCGACGTGGTCGTGACCAACCCGACGCACTTCGCCGTCGCGC
Organism: Armatimonadota bacterium; assembly: GCA_050942735.1. GTDB lineage: Bacteria > Armatimonadota > Zipacnadia > Zipacnadales > UBA5352 > UBA5352. Next base: position 18,712 of record JBMNNW010000012.1, on the reverse strand, counting down.
TGAGATACGATCCGGTGAGCATGACCGCGCCGAAGGTCGTCGCGAAGGGACAGCGTGCCGTCGCGCGGGAGATCATCCGCCTCGGCCGCATGCACGGCATCGAGGTCATCGAGAACCCGCCGGTCGCGCGCAGCCTCTTCCGCTCCTGCGAACTCGGCGGTGCGGTGCCGGAGAAGCTCTACGCCGTGGTGGCTGAGATCTTCGCCGCCGTCTACCGGCGACGCCGAAGCCGCCGCGAGCGAGCGCGAGCATCCGGGGGGATCTGATGCGAAGACGCCCCGGCGCACGCATTTATCTCACGAAGAACCGGCACGAGTTGGAGGTGCGGGATCATCTTACGAGGAATGAACTTGCGGAGTTCTCGTGACATTTCACTCAAGATGCCCTCAACGAGGTCCTCGTCGCCGGCGCGAGGCAGGCCCATCTGCATCCACCTCGTCGATCATGAGTCGCATCACCCGATCAGGGGGTTCACCCGTGTTTCAGACCGCTGAGAGCGCCGGATTGTCGCCGGTTGAACGCGAGCACCTGATCACCGAGAACGTTGACCTCGTGCGTTACGAGGTGGACCGCGTCGCCTCAGGTCTGCCCGCGCAGGTTGACCGCGAGGATCTTGTCAGCGCGGGCATGATCGGGCTGATCAGGGCCGTCGATCGCTACGATCCGGGGCGCGGCGCGAGCTTCCGCACCTACGCATGTACGCTCATGCGCGGGGCGATCCTCGATGAGTTGCGCAGGATGGACCCGGCGCCGCGCGGCCTGCGCGGGCGCTACCGCGAGCTTGAGGCGGCCGTCGCCGAACTACGTCAGCAGCTTGGCCGCCAGCCCGATGAGGCGGAGATCATCGAGCGGCTGGGCCTCACGGCCGCCGAGTACCGCAAGCTGCTGCGCGACGCCTCCACGGCCGCGCTTGTCTCTCTCGAGAGCCTCTCGGAGTCCTCGGGCGATGCGCATGCCCCCACCAACGCGAGCATTGACGCCGAACGCCCCGAGTGGCTCCCGCACGCGGTCGCCGACCGCGCCGAGATGCGCCGCCTCCTCGTCGAGTGCATCGGCGAACTGTCAGAGCGCGAGCGGATGGTCATCAGCCTTTACTACCACGAGGAGTTGACGATGCGTGAGATCGGCCTGGTGCTCGACGTGACCGAATCGCGCATCTGTCAGATTCACACCCAGGCGATCGCGCGGCTGCGCGCCGCGCTCAACACGCGTCTGAACTCCTGAACTCACCCCGCCGCACCGAAGGGACGCCATCATCGTGTCAGAGGCCGACAGGCCCACCGTGCTCATCGTTGACGACGACCCGGAGATGCTCGCGACCGTCGGCCGAACCCTCGGCGAACTTGACTGCGAGCTGCGCACCGCTGCGGATGGCGCCTCAGCGCTGGCGGAGGCCATCGGAGACCGCCCGCCCGATCTGCTGATCCTCGATCGCATGCTCCCGGACGCCGACGGCGTCGAACTGCTCGGCCACCTCCGGGCGAAGGGCGTCAACGCGCCCGCGATCATCATCACCGCGCACCCGAGCTTCGAGACGGCCGTCGAGGCGCTCGGGCTGCGCGCAGCGCACTACCTTCAGAAGCCCTTCGCCCGCGAGGAGCTGCTGTCCCGTGCCTCAGAGGTGCTGGGCACCGGCGGAGACACCGCGCCGGGCGATGAGGCGGGGTACCTCTGGCAGGTTCTTCGCGAGCGCCACGGCTTCGAGCACGTGATGAGTCGAAGCTCACGGGTGAGACGGGCTTACGCCGCCGCCGCGCGCGTGGCCGGCACACCCACCCCGGTGCTCATCGAGGGAGAGACCGGCACCGGCAAGGACTTCCTCGCCCGCGCAATCCATCTCATGGGCGATCGGGCGGAGAGGACGTTCGTCCCGATCAACTGCGGCTCCCTGCCCGAGCAACTCCTCACGAGCGAGCTCTTCGGTCACGAGAAGGGCGCGTTCACCTCGGCCACGCAGGCGAAGAAGGGGCTCTGCGAGGTCGCCGACGGGGGGACGATCTTCCTTGATGAGATCGGCGAGATGAGCATGGACAATCAGGTGAAGCTGCTGCGGTTCGCCCAGGACCTGACATTCACGCGACTGGGTGGGACGAAGCCGATCGAGGTGGACGTGCGGCTGATCTGCGCGACCAACCAGGACCTTCGTCGCGCGGTGGAGGAGGGGCGCTTCCGGGAGGACCTTTACTACCGGCTGGCGGTCATGCCGCTGAGCCTCCCGCCGTTGCGCGAGCGCCCGGAGGACATCGAGCCGTTCGCGCGCTTCTTCCTGCGCAAGCACCTCCGCCGCCACGCGCGCGGTCCCGATGCGATCTCCCCGGAGGCGGTGGAGCTGCTGCGGCGGCAGAGCTGGCCGGGCAACCTCCGCCAGCTCGACAACGCCATCCAGCGCGGCCTGCTGATGGCCCACGGCAACACTCTCCGCCCCGGCGACCTGATGCTCGAAGCGTAGCCGAGGCCGGGCGCCTGCTCTCCGCCTACGCCGCCCGCCCGGAGGTGAGCTGGTAGGCGCTGCGCGCCCCGGAGCCCGCGTGCGCGACGGTGAGCCTGCGGCGCATCTCCCGCAAGCTCTGCTCGATCAGCGCGTGATTGCGCCGACGCACCTCGTAGAGCGCCATGAGCGCCTCTCCGGCCGCATCCGCGGTCCCGGAGATGCGGTCAGGCTCCGCGCTCTCGACCAGCTCCCGCCACATCGCCTTCTGACGCTCGAGGATCCCATCCAGCGCATCCCAGTCCCCCGCGGCGATCGCCTCCCGCTCCACGCGGCCGAGCTCCCTGACCGCCTCCGCAGGCGTCATCGCGTCGGCTACGCCGCCCTGCTTCCCAGCTCCTGCTCCCGGCATCGTTCAAGAGCCTCCTCCCAGGCATTGACGAGCCTCGCGGCCATCTCACTGACGTACGCGAGTCTGTCGAGGTCATCCTGCAGGTCAACATCGACGAGCTGCCGCTGCAGGTGCACGTAGAGCGCCCGCAGTTGCTCGGCCAGCTCCCCACCGATCTCTTCGTCGAGCGAGCAGATCAGCTCGGAGAAGATCTGCTGAGCCCGGCAGAGCGCCGCCGACTTCGTCTCCCAGTCGCGCCGCCTGATCGCATCATCCGCGCGCATCAGATAGCGCACAAGCGCCTGGCACAGCAGCACCACGAGCTGCCGGGGGTCCGACCCAAGCACCTGCATCTCCTGGTACGCCTCAGGGGCATACTTTGAGGCCATCCGCGACCCTCCTGTCCCTCGGTATGTCATGATGCAAGTCACGTGCCACCGGGCTATCTCCTGCGCTGAGCGCCGGGAAGGTACTCGATCTGATTCTCCATCCAGTCGAGCAGCGCCAGCGAACGCGACATCTTGCTCTCCATCAGCGCGAAGTCAACCTGGAGCCGCTCGATGTAGCGGTCCACGTCGGCCTCCACCGCCGCGATCTGCTCGTCGATCGCGGCGATCTCGCCGGACTGCCCCTCCGCCGCTCGTGTCAGCGCGCCCGTCCGGCTGTCGGTGGCTCGCTCGATCAGCGCGCTCATCCGCGCCGCGATCCCCCGGCTGACACGCACCTCCCCGACCGGCCCCGCCTCAGTCGCCGCGATGACCAGCCGCAGCCCCTCGGCGGGGGTACCTCGCCCGCCGGTGAGCAGCCGCCCGGTCCCGGTGGCCGCCTCGCCGCGGATCGTCCCCACCACGTCCTGCCCCTCATATACCCGTGCCTCGCCCGCGACCGAGCCGCCGAGGTCGGTGCCGCCCGAGCCCTCGTCGAGCGATGAGCTGATCGCGATCGAATGCCGGCTCCCCCACAGTTCGTGCCGCAGCACCAGCCGGTCGCCCTCCACGGCCGCGGTGATCTCCATCCGCTCGCCGATGAGGGCCGCGTTGAGCGCGTCGGCCGCCTCCTCGGCGCTCATGCCCGCAGTCAGTGAGACCGAGACACCGTTGACCGTCAGCGTCTCATCCATCGCGATTCCTGCCGCGAGCGTCGCGCCGATGGCGGTCGGCCGCGTGGCCGCCTGGGTGATCTCCACCGCCCAGCCGCCCGGCCCCGAGTCCGCGGTCGCGGAGGAGTAGTCGAATACCTCGACCTCGCCCGACGTCGCGGTGCGGGTGCCGAAGAGGCGCCTGAGGCCCTCCGGATCGCTCTGCAGTCTGTCGAGCAGCGCGAGGCTGTCGAAGACGATCTCGTCGCCGGTGTTGAAGCGAAGCCCCGCCTGCGACCCCAGCGTCAGTTCGCCGCCGAGCGTGTTCACCAGCCTGCTGATCTGCTCGCGCAACTGCGTCTCAAGCTGCAGGACCGCCGGTGAGCCGAGGAACAACCCGCCCGTGCCCGCGTCCGTGTCGAAGCTCTGATGCTCGCTGATGAACCGGATGACTGCGTTGTACGCGTCCACGAACCTCTGCACCGCCTCCACCGTCGCCGCCGTGTCCGCGGCGATGCTCACTGTCACCGGCGCGCCATCGGTCTCCCGCAGAAGCTGCAGTTGGACGTTGTCGATCGCGTCGTCAACCGCGTTCGTCGGACGGCTCATCGCTACGCCGTCGATCGTGAAGAGCGCATCCTGCGCGGCGTCCACCTCATGCGCGAGCCCGCGCTCGAGCACGCCCAGCGCGAGCAGCACGTTCCCATCGTCAACGAGCGCGGGCGCTCCGCTCTCGCCGGTGATCCGAAGCTGATAGCGCGTCACCCCGCCCGCCTCAACTTCCTCCACCGTCGCGCCGACGCCCTCCACCGCGCCGATCGACGCGGCAATCTCCTCGAGGCTGTCGGCGGAGAGGTCGATGGAGACGTGCACGCCGTTGACGCTGATGACGCCCGCCGGCGCGGCCCCGAGCCCCAGCGCCTCGCCCACCGGCGTGAACCTCTCCGCCAGAGCGTCCGAGGCCATCCCGTCCGCGAGCGCGTGCTTCGTGCTCACGGCTCCGTCCTGCACGCCCAGCGCTTCGAGCACGCCTGAGACATCCACCATCTGCATCGCGCCCTGCAGACCGGAGCTGAGACTGGTCAGCCGCAGGTAGTGCTCCGTCTCCGAGCCGGTGAGGATCGAGGCGCTGACGCCCGCGCCCGCGGCGTTGATCGCGTCGCGGATGTCGCGGAGCGTGAAGCCCGCCTCCACCGCGACGACCCTGCCGTTGAGCAGAAACTCCCCCGAGTGGCCCAGCGCCTCCGTCGTGCTCGCCACCGCTCCCGATGAGACCTTCTGACTCTGTGCAAGCCGCGCGACCTCCAGCCGGTACGAGCCGACCGGCGCGCCCGCCGAGGCGCTGACCGCGATCGTCCCCGGGTCCCCGCTGCGCGCCGTCACCTGCTCGAAGGCCGTCCCGTCGGTCAGCCCGGCGGTCGCGGTCCCCAGCGCCAGGCATCGCGCGGTGAGCTGCTGGAAGGCCGTCAGGCGCCTGCTGTGCGTCGACTGCTTCTGCTCGAGCAGCTCCACGGGCCTACGCTTGATCTGCGCGAGCTGCGTGATGACTCCGCTGATGTCGATGTCGCGGGCGACAAGTCCGCTGATCGCCATGCTTCCGATGTTCATCGCGACGCCTCCTGTGCGCCGGTTGCCCGGATCGTGTCAACGCAGGTGCGCTGCGGTCTCGGCCTGCGAACGCCGTCTGACAGGCGGGGTGAGGGGGGCCCGCCGGGGCGCCCCCCTCCCTGTCAGCCGGCGGGTTGCGTCTACGCGCGGATGAGCTGCAGCACGTTCTGCGGCAGCGCGTTGGCCTGTGAGAGGAAGGCCGTCGCCGACTGCACCAGCACCTGGCTGGTGGTGAACTCCGCCATCTCGCGCCCGAAGTCCGTGTCGCGGATCTGACTCTCCGAGGCGGAGAGGTTCTCTCGCGCGACCGCCAGCGAGCGGGCCTCCGCCTCCAACTCGTTCACCTGGAATGCGCCGAGGTCGCCGCGCACCGCGGAGACCTGGTTGATCGCCTCGTCGATCACCGTCAGGGCCGTCTCCGCCCCGGCCACCGTGGAGATGTCGATGTCCGCCAGCGCGCTCGTCGTGCCGAGGCGGGCGGTGTTCATCGAGCTGATGGTCGTGGTCGCCTGCTGGCCGGCCTCACTGCCGACCTGGAAGGAGAGCTGGCCGTCCTGCGCGGAGATCACGTCCACGTAGTCGCCCGTCGTGGTGCCCGCGGCCTCGGTGAGGGTGATCGAGCCGTAGGTCGCGTGGCTGATCGTCAGGCCCGAGCCGCCGCCGAAGGTCACGTCACTGCCGCCGCCGAGCGCCTCGCCGCCGAAGACCACGTCGGCCACCGCGTCCACGCCCGCGTCGGCCTCGAAGGTCGAGCCGGACGCGTCCAGCAGCCCCGTCAGGTCCTCCGAGCCGCTGCCCGCGCTGTCCCAGGTGTACTGCACCGAGACGTGCTGGTCGGAGCCGAACTCCGCGGACATGATCGCCAGCTCGCCGTCGGCGGTGATCTCGGCGGTGACCTCGCCCTGCAGCGACGCGGTCTGGTTGATGCTGTCCACGAGCTGCTGCCAGGTGGTGGTGCCGTCGATGACCAGGTCGCCGCCGCCCATCGCGTCGGTGGCTTTGACGGCCTTGCCGTTGATGGTGAGCTTCAGCTCGCCGCCGTCGAGGTCGATTGAGCCGGTGCCGTCCACGGCGCTGCCTGCGACGACCGCGCCGCTGGTGGCCGACTCGGAGATGGCCTTCTCCGCGGCGGTGCTGACGCTCACGGAGATGTTGCCGTTGCCCTCAACGGAGGTCAGGTTCTGCCCGGCGACGGCCGTGGGGTCGAGGATCGTACGGGAGGCGCCCGCGGAGCCGTCCAGCAGCGAGCGGCCCGCGTACTTGGTGTTGACCGCGATCTCATCGATGGTGTTGAGCGCCGACTCCACCTGTGACTGCAATGCGGCGCGGGCGTCGGCGTTCTTGTTCGAGTCCGACGAGGCGTCCACCGCGAGGTCGCGCATCTGCCGCAGGAGGCCTGAGACCTCGTTGAGCGCCCCTTCGGCGGTCTTGATCAGGTTCACCCCCTGCGACGCGTTCTGCTCGGCCACGTCGAGCCCCGAGACCTGCGCGCGGAGCAGCTCGGAGATCACGAGACCGGCCGGATCGTCCGCGCCGCGGTTGATCCGAAGACCGCTGGCGAGGCGCTCGATCGAGCGGCCGATGCGGGCGGAGTTGTTGTCGAGGTTCCGCTGCGCGTTGATGGAGCTGATGTTCTGGTTGATGCGAGTGAGCGACATGCGAAGTCCTCCTCGTTCCCCGGTTGGGGTCTGGCGGCTCGGGGCGGATGGCATGCGGCTCGCGTCGCGAAGTCCGGACGGTTCACCCGCTGAGCCCTGTGTGATGCGGCGACGATCTGGACGCCCCGGCGACGGGGGAGCCGGATCGACACTTCGGCAGGCTCGTTCGGGCCGTGGCGCTGACCGCCGCGGGCGCGCAACAGAACCTGCACCGAAGTGTATATCGGGCGTTTACACACGGGCTTTAGCCGCGTTCGGGGAGATCTCCGCGCGGAGCGCTACCCGCGCGAGCGGGCGGAGCGGGCGGAGCGGGCGGAGCGGGCCAGCGCACTGATGATCTGCCGGGGGATCTCGTGCAGCGGAACGATCTGATCGACCGCCTCCATCTCCACCGCGGCTCGCGGCATGCCGTAGACGACGCAGCTCCGCTCATCCTGCGCGAGCGTCTGCGCCCCGGCCCGGCGCATGGCGAGCATCCCGGCCGCGCCGTCGGCGCCCATCCCGGTGAGGATCACCGCGAGGCAGTTGTGCCCGCACTGTCGGGCCGCGGAGTGGAAGAGCACATCAACGCTCGGGCGCTGGTAATGCACGGGCGGAGCGTCCCTGAGCCCGACCATGTAGCGGGCGCCGCTGCGCCGGACCACCATGTGCCGATTGCCCGGAGCGATGAGCGCCACGCCCGGGACGATGGGGTCGCCGTCACGCGCCTCGCGCACCTCCATCACGCACTGCTCGTCGAGCCGCCTCGCGAACGCGGCGGTGAAGTGCTCGGGCATATGCAGGACGATGACGGTGCCGGGCGTCGTCCGGGGCAGTTGCGTGAGCACCTCCCGGATCGCGGTGGTGCCGCCGGTGGACGCGCCGATGGCGATGACTCTGTGCGTGGTGCGCACAACGCGCGGGATCGAGGCGCAGCGATCGGGCTCGCGGCCTTCGGGGCGCTCGTGGCGGCCGACCCTCGCACCGGCCGCGGTGCGAATCGCGCCGATCAGCCGCTCGGAGATGTCCCCGACGGTGAACGCCGATCCTGGCTTGGAGACCACGTCCACCGCGCCGAGTTCCAGCGCTCGCACCGCCGCCTCGCTGCCCTCCGGGCTGACCGAGCTGACCACGACCACGGGCATCGGCCGATGATGCATCAACCTGCCGAGGAACGTCAGCCCGTCCATCCGCGGCATCTCGATGTCGAGCGTCAGCACGTCCGGCTGCAGCGCGAGGATCCTGTCGCGCGCCACGTAGGGGTCGGTGGCGGTCGCGACGACCTCGATGTCCGGCGCTCTCGAAAGCTCCTCCGCGAGCACCTTCCGCACCACCGCCGAGTCGTCCACGACGAGAACGCGGATCATGCGATCGACCTCAGTCCATCGGCTCCCGGCTCGTCGCGACGGCGGTGCGGGAGTCGGTCGAGGCCGCCATCCACCGTGAAGCGGGCCTCGACCCAGCCCTCGTCGAGCCACGCGCGGCTCCTCACGCAGGCGGCCGAGTCCGGCGCTCCCGGATCGTCGCAAAGCTCCGGCGGGCTGACGCTGAAGACCGGCTCGCGCCCGGCGACGGCCGGCAGGAGGTTGCCGCAGACAACGTTGCACAACTCGCGCGCCGCATCGATGCGCTGCTCGCTGGTTGTGCTCTGCTCATCGAGCCCGAGCATGTTCGCCGCAAGCGCGGGCAGCATCGAGCGCGGCATGGAAAGCGCGAGCGAGCCCGCGAATGGACCCGCGAAGTACACGCGGACGTGCGTCAACTCGCCCTGGTAGTCGCCTCGCGCGTTGCTCTCGTCCTCGATCGGTGGCGTCGGGAACATGAACGCGAGTGTCTCACAGGTCGCCTCGGTGATCTCAAGCAGGGTGCGTTCAAGCTGCTCGGTCGGTCGGGTCACGCCGCCTCACCTGCCAGTTCGGCGATCACGTCGCAGATGATCTCGGGGGTGAATGGCTTGTGCACGAACCGCACACCGCGCTGGACGAGCCGGCTGATACGCGTCTGACTGCCCTCGGTGGAGATAACCATGATCGGGATGTGCGCGGTGGCCGGATTCTCCCGCGCCCGGCGGATCATCTCCTCGCCGTCCATCACCGGCATGTTGATGTCCACGATGGCGAGGTCGATGCTGTGCTCGCCCAGCAGAGCGAGGCCCTCGCGGCCGTCGCCGGCCTGGTGGATCTCGCCGAGCGACACCTCGGCCATCTGCAGTGTCCTGAGCACCATCGCGCGCATGACGGCGCTGTCGTCCACGATGAGCAGATCAAGCGACATTGCGCGCCCCTCCTCTCTGCTGATGCTGCCGTGCGGGTTGCAGCTCCCGGTGGGTTGAGCCGGTTGAGAGCACGACGCGCCCCGAGGCGATCTCCAGGCGCATCGTCCGCGCGTGGCTCCCTCCGACGTCCTCCGCGCCGATGAGCAGCCCGTTCTTCCACATGAGCTTCCTGAAGACAACGAGGTTGCGCCTGCCGATGGCGAAGCGGTCGGACTCACTGGCGCTGGTGCTTGCTCCACCGGCGACGGCGATCGTCAGCCGCCGCTTCACCGCCCCGGCGCTGAAGAGTTCATCGAGGAAGCGCGGCACGCCGGTGTCCACGAAGACGAAGGGGTTCGCACTCGCCTTCTCGCGGTTGATCTGCGACAACGGCATCATCACGTGGAGCAGACCGCCGACGGAGGCCTCGGAATCGTGTGCGGCGATCCCAAGACAGCTCCCCAGCGCGTGCGTGATCAGCACATCCGCGGGATCGGATGAGACCGCCATCTCCGCCACGCCGACCACGCGCTTCACTGGACCCGCCCGCTCTCGCTCAGCGGCTTCTCGTACACGGTGGGCTGGAGGTATCTGAAGCGGTGGGTCACACCGGTGAGGCTCTCTGAGTGTCCGATGAAGAGTACGCCGCCGGGCTGGAGGATCTCCCAGAAGCGTCTGATAAGTTCCTGCTGGGTGGCCTTGTCGAAGTATATCATCACGTTCCGGCAGAAGATCGCCGAGAATGGCCCGCTCATCGGCCACGGGTCCATCAGGTTCAGGCGCGCGAAACGGACGAGGTGACGAACAGGCTCACTCACGCGGAAATGACGCTCGCCGCCGATCTGCGTCCTGCTGAAGTGGCGGGCGACAAGCGCTCGGTCGAGCTCCTCAACACGCGACGACGGGTAGACGCCCTCCCGTGCGGTCGCGAGCACGCGCGTGGAGATGTCGGTGGCGAGTATCCGGGCCTGGCCGGAGGCGCGCTCACCGAGGGCCTCAAGCAGGCTGATGGCGAGCGAGTAGGGCTCCTCACCCGACGAGCAACCCGCGCTCCAGAGCCGAAGCGGTGCATCAGGTGAGTGTTCGGCCCGGTCTTTGACGCGAGCTGCGAGAATTTCGAAGTGCACCGGCTCGCGGAAGAAGCGGGTGAGATTCGTGGAGAGGGCGTCAAGCAGCCCAACGATCTCCTCACCGTCATCTGAGCGCAGGCGCTCGAGGTAGAGTTCGAAGCTGGGGAGGCCGAGGTCGCGCAGGCGTCGGGTAAGACGCGCGCGAACAAGCTCGCGCTTGCCTGAGTGGAGATTGATACCGCAGAGGTGCTTCACGAGCCGGCTGATCTCATCGAACTGAGCATCAGTCAACTCATCGACCGGAAGTTGAGCGATCATGCCACGCTCCGGGTTCCGGTCCGCGTTGTCTCGGCGACCGTGGGAATCGCGCGAAGGCGCGTCAGCGACTCCCGGCGCTCGCGGAGGCCTGCTCGGGGATGACGCTCTCGACGGCCGCCGAAGGCGCGTCGCCCTCCACGGCGTCGTCGTCGCTTTCGCGATGGGCGGGCGCGGCGTCTGAATGCAGGACCTTCGACAGCTCCTGCTCGGCGCCTGATCCCGTCCCGACGAGTGACCCCGAGCGGCTCGGGATGCCGTAGCGATCGTGCATCAGCTCGCGGACCTTGGTTTCCTTGACCTGTGACACCTTCGAGCAGAATGCGGGGTAGATCCACGTGAGCATCACCACGCCCACGATCATCCCCGCAACGCCGAGTGTCAGGATGCTCTTGCAGTGTGGAATGTCTCGAAGCATGCTGTGTCCTCCACAGGTCCGCGGCAGGTGGGGCTTCGATCGGCGCGACGACCGTCGCGGCGCCCATCCGGACGCCACATATTCTGTGACGATGCCCCGACGGTTGATTGTTCCCCGACCTCCCGCGGAATCCTCCTTCCCCTGCGCGGGCGCTCGCGGATTTGTGCGCGGAGCGCCTTCGCGTCGTGGAGTCTATCGGCGCGTGACCCGAGGCACTTGAGCCTCTCGGCGAGAAAGGAGGGGCGGGGGCCGCCCTGATGAGGTGAGCGGCCCCGTGCCCCGGAGGCGGCGGATCAGAAGCTGCTCAGCGCCTCCATGTCGTCATCGTCATCGAGCGGGATCGCCCGTGAGGGCGGCTCCTTGGGCGCGGGCGTCGGACGCCTCGCCTCCTCACCCGGGTCCCTGCCTACGAGGGTCAGTGAGGTCCCGCCCGATGCGCTCTGCGCGACGGTCAGGCGGAAGGTCTCGACCATCCCGCGCAGCTCCTGGGCCTGTGCGGAGAGTTCCTCGGCCGCCGAGGCCGATTCCTCGGAGTTGGCGGCATTGTTCTGCGTGACCGAGTCCATCTCCCCGATGGCCGTGTTGATCTGCTCCAGCCCCTGCGCCTGCTCGTCGGAGGCAGCCGCGATCTCCGCGACCAACTCATTGACGCTCGTCGCACCCCTCCCGATCTCGGTGAGGGCCTCTGCCACCTCGTGGCTGATGGTCACGCCGCCCTCGGCGTTCTTGACCGCCTCCTCGATCATGTCCGCGGTGTCCTTCGCGGCCTCCGCCGAGCGCTGCGCGAGGTTGCGGACCTCCTCGGCGACCACCGCGAATCCCTTCCCCGCATCGCCCGCCCGCGCGGCCTCCACCGCGGCGTTGAGCGCCAGCAGATTCGTCTGAAACGCGATCTCGTCGATCGTCTTGACGATCTTCGCGGTCTCCTCCGATGACGCCTGAATCTGGTCCATCGCGTCCGACATCCGCGTCATCGCTTCATTGCCCTTCTTCGCGCCCTCGGCGGCCTCGTCGGAGAGATTGCGGGCCTCTCCGGCGTTGCCCGCGTTCTGCCGGGTCATCGCGCCGAGTTCTTCGAGGCTCGAGGACACCTCCTCCAGCGAGCTTGCCTGCTCGGCCGCGCCCTCGGCCAGTTGCTGGCTGCCCGAGCTGATCTGCCCGGAGGCCTCCGCGACCTGCACGACGGCGCCGGCGACCTGCCCGAGCGACTCGTCCATGGCGTTGAGCGCGCGGTTGACGTAGTTCTTCAGCTCGGCCAGCTCTCCGCGGTAGTCGCCCTTCATGCGCGAGGTCAGGTCGCGATTCGCTGCGCCCTCAAGGATCTCGTTGGCCTCCTGCAGCGGCTCGACGACCGCGTCAAGCGTGTCGTTGACGCCCTCGATGATGCGGCGGAAGTCCCCCTGGTGGCGCTCGGCGTCAGCGCGAACGTCGAGCTTTCCCGCGACCGCGGCTTCGCTGAGCATGTTGGCGTCACTGACGAGGGCCTGGATCGCGCCTGCGGTCTCATTCAGTGCCGGACCGATCTCGTCGGCCCCGTCCTTGACGGGGACCTCGAAGTTCGCGTCCCCCTCCGCAATGCGCTGCATCGACCCGATCACCTGCTGCTGGAGGTCCTCGGCGAACCGGTCCATCGTGCCCGCGAGTTCGCCGATCTCATCGCCGCGCTTGAGGTCAAGTCGCTCATTCAGGTGCCCTCTGCCCATCTCGTCGATCATCCGCACCGTCCGGCGCATCGGGTCGCTGATGTTGCGCGAAATCGCCACGCCGAGCAGAACCGCCAGCACCAGGCCAATGCCGCTCGCCACGAGCATGATGAGCTGGCGTTGCGCGGTGACCGCCACCGACGTCGCGACTGCCGCGGTCCCCTCCTCCCGCTGCAGCTCGAGGAGACCATCAAGCGCATCTGACGCCTCGATTGCTGCCGCCTGGGCTTCGAGAGACGCAGCGAAGGCCTGGTCGTCGAGTGAGACGACGCGAGGATCGGTGGGAGGGACGCCCGATGCAATGAGCCGGTCCTTCTCGCCGCTCAGGTGGTAGACCACTTCATGCTTCTCTATCCAGCCCGCCCAGAGCGGCTCGAACTCACCCCACAGCTTTGCATCTTGCTCTGAGTGTTCAAGCGGAATGAACGCCTCATACGCGGCCTCCGCCTTGGTGCGGTGTTCGTCAATCCAGTCGTACTGCTCCTGCCGAAGCTCCGGGTCCATCATGCGGGGGTGCGTGAGCCCCCGCTCGCCCACCCAGATCGCCTGCATGCACGCATCTATCTCCCACAGGTAGTCCACCGATGGCAAGCGCACTTCACCCAGCTGGTCGGCCTGATGGTCGACCGCATTGATGCCCGCGTAGCCGACCAGGCCGATCACCAGGGCGATCAGCGCCACGGACACGAATGCGCCGATCAGCTTCGGTCCGAGCTTGATGCTGTTCAGCTTCTGCAACATGATCTCGATGCTCCCTGTCGCGTCAGTGTTGGGGCGGTCGGGTGCTCCGCGCCGCCCGGGTCAATGCTGGTAGGTCGCCGGCACGTTTCATCGCTGCCGCAGGGCATCCTCAGCCGCATCACCACCGCCCCTCCCAGGAGAGGTTCAGGCCCGACGGATGCGCACCGTCGTCGGTGTTGCCGGCGATGTGGAACACGTATACCCCGTAGCCTGCGCCGAGCGCGTGTTCGACGCCCAGCCCACTCCGACCGTCGGCTCCTGTGATCAGGTCGATCATCATCACGGTGCGGGGCGCGACCTCGACCTCGGCGCCGAACATCCCGGCTGTCGTATCATTGACGCGCAGCACACCTGCGTGGGCCCGCAACGCGCCGGAACCGATGTGCCTCGCTCCGGCCAGGTAGTAACCACGCTCGGGGCCGCGGTTGATGTCCAGGAGCCCGAGGGCCACAGCGGGGTGGTCATCGGACTCCTCCACCACCTGCCACTTGGCGTCGAGGAGCCATAGGGCGTCACTCTGCAGGTCCGCGAGATCCACGCCGAGCTCCGTCCGGTGGGGCAGCCCGATCTGGGCCAGGAGCGACCACCTCGGGTCGTCATCGTGTGCTGTTGCATCCCGCGCCACCTCCAGCTGAATGCTGAGGCGGCCCTCGGGCTGGACGTCCGCCGTGGGCACGACATTGAGGCCCGTGGGACACGCATCGACAGCCATCCCGCTCACCGCGATCATCGTCACAACACATGCGAGTGCGCTCCTCTGTGTGCGCATCACGGTTGATCCTCCACCTCTTCCGTCTCCTCCCCGACATCTTCGGGGAGTGTGCAGTCTGCCAGCCGGCTAATCTCGCCGACCTCGACCGACGACAGCACCTCACTGATGTTGAGCAGGATCGTCACCTTGTCCGCTGCCTTGCCGATGCCGAGGATGAAGTCCGTGTCCACCGCCACCCCGAAGCTTGGCGCGGGCTGAATCTCACCCTCGGCGATGTCCAGCACCTCGGAGACGCGGTCCACCAGGATCCCCATCTCCATCCCCAGCACGTCCACGACGATGATGCACGTCTCGTCCGTCTGATCGGCGTGGGCCATCCCGAACTTCAGGCGCAGGTCAATCACCGGGATCACGTTGCCCCGAAGGTTGATCACGCCCATCACGAAGTCCGGGGTGCGCGGAACCGATGTTATGTCCATCGCGCCGATGATCTCGCGCACCTTCAGGATCTCCAGCCCGTACTCCTCACCCCCCAGCCCGAAAGTCAGGTACTTCCCGCCGGGGCCCGCTTCCGCGGCCTCGGCGTCGGTCAGCACGTCGGCCTGAGCCATCGTCTCGTCACCTCTTTCCGCACGGCCCATCCGGGCCCCGCGCACGTCTTCGGTCATCTCGCTGAAGGTACCTCTGCCGTCACTTGCCTCCCCGCGGCGCTACGCCGCCGTGTACGCCCCCTCATACGAGTGGGCGATCCTGAGCAGTCCGTCCACGTCGAGGATCAGCCCGACGCTGCCGTCGCCGAGGATCGCCGCTCCGGAGACGCCCGGCACGTTACCCAGCCCGTCGCCCAGCGACTTGATGACGATCTGCTGCTGGCCGAGCAACTCATCCACCAGCAGCGCGGCCGCCGCACCACCGCTCTCCGTCACCACCACGAGCCCGTCGCAGACGCTCCGAGGCGCGCCGTCGATGCCCAGCAGGTCGTGGAGGCGCAGCACCGGCAGAAGCTCGCCCTGCAGGTCGATCATCTCCCCGCGCCCGCTGACACTGCTCACGCTGCCCGGCTCCGGCCGGACCGCGCGCAGGATGCTGATCGTCGGCAGGATGTACCTCTCTGCGCCCACGCGCAGGAGCATCCCGTCGATGATCGCGAGGGTCAGCGGGACGCGGGCGGTGAAGACCGTGCCCTCGCCGGGCGTCGAGGCGATCTCGATGCGGCCGCGCAGGGCCTCGATGTTGCGCCTCACAACGTCCATCCCGACCCCGCGGCCGGAGACGTCGGTGACCTGCTCGGCGGTGGAAAGGCCCGCGGCGAAGATCAGCCGGAAGATCTCCTCGTCGGAGAGTTGAGCGTCCTCGGCGATCACCCCGTCGCGCACCGCCTTCGCGCGGATGCGCTTGCGGTCCAGCCCCCTGCCGTCATCCTCAAGCTCGATCGCCACGCTGCCGGCTGCGTGGTAGGCGCGAAGGACGACGGTGCCGGTCGGCGGCTTGCCGGCCTCGCGCCGCTCCTGAGGCGACTCGATGCCGTGATCGACGGCATTGCGCACCATGTGCAGCAGCGGATCGGAGATGGCCTCGACCATGTTGCGATCGATCTCCGTGTCCTCACCCTCGGTCAGAAGCTCCACCTGCTTGCCCGACTTGCGAGAGAGGTCGCGCACGAGCCGCGCCATCCGCTGGAAGGTCGCCGAGAGTGGCACCATCCGCAGCGACATGGTCACATCTTGAAGCTCGCGGGTGATCTTGGAGATCTGATCGATCTTGCGCACGACCTCCTGCCCGGACCGCTCGCGTAGCTCCTCGTCCTGAGCCAGCATCGCGTTGGCGATCACAAGCTCACCGACCATGTTGATCAGCGAGTCCAGCCGGCCGGTGCCGACGCGCACGGTGCCCTCGGCGACGTTCTGAGCGGTGTTCCGCCGCCTGCGCGGGGCCTGCGCGACCGCCGTCGCCGCTGACGCACCGGCCTCCACCGACGGTCGGACGGGTGCACCGGCGCAGCCGACTCCGCGGGCGCTCAGCCTTCCGAGCAGTTCATCGTACTCGCGCGGGGGCTCCGGCAGCGGACCGTCCTGCCAGCCGGCGAGGTCCTCAAGCATCTGCCTGAGCGCGTCGGCGGACTCGAGCGCGAGGTCCGCGTGGCCCTCGGTGAGACGGAGTTCTCCCTCGCGCACCCGCACGAGCAGGTTCTCAGCCCTGTGCGCAAGCTCCTGGACGGTGGCCAGGCCGAGGAAGCCGGCGGCCCCCTTGATCGTGTGAAACGCTCGGAAGACGGCGTTGACCGCCTCACCGTCGCCCGGCTCGATCTCAAGCGCCAGCATTCCGGCTTCGGCATTGCGCAGGTGATCGAGCGCCTCCGCGATGAACTCCGCCAGCAGCGCCGCGTCGCCCGCGAACTGCAGGCAGGCGGGCTCATCGGCCTCTTCGGCCGGCGGCGAGGCCGGTGGCGGCTCTGCCGCCTCGCTGAGCGCCTCCGCGGCCTCGTCGAGTGCCTGCGCGGGGTCGTCGGCCGAGCCGTCGAGCACCCGGCAGACCAGCTCGCGCGCGCGATCGGCGGCCTCCCGCGCCGCGTCGTCGAGAGACGCGTCCTCGGCGCGCTCGACCAGCCACGCGGCGAGGTTCGCCAGCTCGGGCGTGTCCTCCGGGTCGAGGCTGATCAGCGTCGCGAGACGCTCGGTGATGGACGCTCTCCCGGTGGATGCGCTCGGACGGGGCTCGGCGAAGGGCGACAGCCCCGGATCGCGTGCGAGCAGTGCCCAGAGCGCACGTCCGGCCTGGCCGATCCCGTCGGCTGCCTCGGTCGGCGAGGCGTCGGCGGGTGCGTCGAGGCCCCGCAGTGCGGCCCTCAGCGTATCCCCCACGGCGGAGATGGCGTTCGCGCGATCAAGCGCGCCCGTGTATGCGCCCTCCAGCGCCTCAAGCGCGAGGCTCAGCACCGTGCCGACGCCGGGCACGCCGTGCGGCAGCGCCTCCACGGCCTCCTCGAGGGCCGCTCCCGCGGTGGAGAGGGCGTTCCGATCGGTGGCCTGCGACGTGCTGAGAGCATCGATCGCGGCGTGAAGCAGTCGGACGATCTCACGACCGGTCTCAGGCATGATGGCGTGTCAGTTCCCCTTTCTTCGGGCTCGGCCGCCACTGCGGCAACTCCCGTGCCACGCATCAGCGGACTCAGCCCGACTGCGCGATCGCCACCCACAGCGGGCCGCACGAGCACTCGAACCTGAGCAGTTCCGCGGGAACATGCGGAAGCTGCAGCACCTCGATGATCTCACCGCGGAAGACCTGCGGCAGCGAGATCTCCGCCGCGAGGCCGATGCCGTCAAGCTGCACCTTCACCTCGCCGGCGAGCAGATTCGCCATCTCGCCGACCGCGTCGCCCATGTCGGCGCTGTCGAACGGGATCTCGAAGCCTGCGAAGCGTCCGGCAAGCTCTGAGGCCGTCGCGCGCGGGATGCTCAGCACCAGCGACCAGTCTACGTCGCCGACCAGCGAGATGCAGCCGACGACGCCCTCGCAGCGAAGCGACCTCTCGACCGGCTCCTCGCCGCGAAGCTGCGGCTCCTCACCGGCCACCCACGACATCGCGGAGCCAACGGCATCAACCACGCAGCGCACATGGTCGGCGTTGAGTGCGTTCCTCTTCGGAGTGGTCATCGAAACTGTGAACCCCCTGACTTCCGCCTCAGGATTACGCGACCAGGCGCTTGAAGAAGCCGCCGCCCTTCTTCCCTTTGCTCTCAACGATCCGGTCGATCAGCGGGCCGACGCGCTTCTGCAGCCCCTCGGGCGTGAAGGGCTTGGAGATGAACGCGTCCACCCCGCCGTCGAGCGCCTCCTCCACCTTCCCGGTCAGCTTCTCCGTCGTCACCATCACGATCGCCACCGGCCGATCCGGGTGCTGGGCGCGGACCTTCCGAACCATCTCCATGCCGTTCATGTTCGGCATGTTCCAGTCCACGAAGACGATGTCGGTGGAACGCGGATTGAACTTTGCCAGCCCGTCCTGCCCGTCCTCGGCTTCGGCGAACTCGAACTCGCCCAGCCCCGCCTCCTCCAGTCCGCGCATCACCATCTTGCGCATGATCCCGGAGTCGTCGATGACGAGCGCGTTGATCGTGCTCATTGAACCTGACCCCCAGTCAGCCCGCCCGCCCCCATGACGCGGGCGCGGTACTCCGCTCCCCGGAGCCGACCGGGAAGCCGCAAGTTGCTCAACTGTGTCATCGGTCGGCCAGCAGCATCGGTTTTAGCTGTGCAAGTTTTTTGGTGGTGGGGGAGGTACTCGTGTATAGGTTTGCGAATACTGACATGTGTGCATCGAGCGAGCCGAGCAGTGGCAGGTCGTGCTGGAGGACCG
>JBMNNW010000093.1:0-19961 GCA_050942735.1 Armatimonadota bacterium | reverse complement strand
ATCTCCAGCGAGAGCCAGTGGGCGGCCGCGTTGGCGATCGTCCGCGCGCTCGACCAGCCTTCGCTGTCGCGGTAGCGGTACTTCAGCTCATTCGCATCCGGGTCGAAGTAGAGCAGGTGGATGTAGCCCCAGTCGTCGGTGGCCATCGCGGTGTATCGCCGGTCGGAGTACGCCATCGCCGGCATCATCGGATCGACGGTCTCGACGGTCCACCCGCTCTCCGTCCGCACGGCGTAGTGCAGCCCGCCGTTCCACGTGTCGATATAGGCAACGGCGGGGTTGCCCTCGGGTGTGAGGGTGGCTGAGATGTACTCGGCGAAGATGTCGGTGGCTACGCCGCCGAGGCCGACGTCTGAGTTCCATGTCCCACCGGAGCGCTCGGCCCAGGTCGGCTCTGAGGGCATAAAGATCCCCGGCTGCATGTCGATATAGGCAAGGCTGGCCTCGCTGGCCGCGCCAGCGACGATCAGGTCGAGGTTGCCGCGGATGAGCAGTGAGGTGGAGACGCTCTGCGTTGTCCATGAGGAGCCGTCGAAGAACGCGAAGTCGAGCGTATCGTCATCGGTCCCGTGCTCGTGCTCATCGAGCCACGCGGCGGCGAGGTTGCCGTCGGCGTCGGCTGCGAGCGCGGAGTGTCGGGGCCAGGTGGAGGAGTCCGAGATGCTCTGGTTGAGCCATGTGTCGCCATCGAGCCAGGCGTGATAGAAGCCGATGGTGGTGCCGATGTCCTGCCCGTAGACGACGTGGGGGGTGCCATCGACGTAGATCAGGGAGCTGGCTTCACCGGTGAACGAGCCGGTGGCGATGGTGGATGAGGTCCAGTTGGAGCCGTCATGGTAGCCGTAGCGCAGGCCGCCCTGCGAGACGCCGTAGGTGAATGTGTGATTGCCGCCGGCGTCGAGGGCGAATCCAACCGCCATGCCCTGGTCGATGGTGTAGGGGAGGGCCTGGGGCTGCCATACATCTGCGGAGAGATCCGTTCTGGTGGGGGCACACCAATCTTAGGTTCAAAAAATAGGCTCTGAGCGGGTTGGGGGGCTCTATGTGCTGCTGCAGGAGGACGCAACGGTAACCCATGTCGAGGAAAGCGAGTGGTCCAATGAAGAAACCACAAAGCCACAAGAAGAACCTCTTCTCGTCATAGATGCGGGAGTTGCCGCGCAAGGAGAGACTCAAACCTCAAGATGTCTTGAGGAAAGGCAACTGTGAGGGCAGAGGGAGAGCACTGCAAGGAGCGTGCCATCCGACCCGCCCTCAGTCAACTGCGTGGCTGTCTATGTGAGGAACTCGGCGGGAGGCTCTTCCCACGCGAGGGAGTAATCCCGCTCCTCGGGGTCGGGATGGCCGCCCGGACCGAAGCCCTCATCGGAGGTCGATTCTTGCTCGAGCGGCACGAAAGTCTCGGCGATGCCGCTGTCGGTGACCTCGAAGCGGTGATAGCCGAGGGTCGGATCGCCGTCCGGCCAGCGGTCGGGCCACTGGGGGAAGGCGATCCCCGCGCACTTGAAGAAGCGCACGCCGTCGAAGACCTGCTCGGGCCTGCGGCAGTGGATGTGGCCGCTGAGAACGATCTCGACGCCGGAGGCCTTCATCGCCTCGAAGATGCGCAGGCGGTCAGGTTTGTCGATCGAGAAGTACCACGAGTGATACTGGGAGGCATCGGTGAGGTCCCAGGTCTCCTCGTTCACGTCGTTGATGAAGAGCGCGTAGTGCATGATGAGCACGTGATGGTCGGCGCGTGGAAGTGCCGGAAGCTCGTCCTCGAGCCACCGCCACATGCGCTCCTCGTGCGGCAGGCCGGAGCCCGCGAGCGCGGCGTACATGCCGCTGAAGCGCACGTTCTCGTGTATGAAGCTCCACGGGAAGGCGCCGTAGAACTGCGCGAAGCGGTCGAGTTGCTCGCCGGTGACCTCCGCGTGCGAGCGCCTATGCTCGATCTCCGCGTGCTTATTGCCGGTGTCCATGTTGCCCGGCACGGCGTAGAAAGGGTAAGGCAGACTGCCGAGTTCGGACTTCAGCTCCTCATATTCGAAGTCGTGGATCGAGCCGTCACGGGTGAGATCTCCGCCGACAAGCATCAGGTCGGCCTCCTCGCGGCAAAGCTGCTCGAGCGCGCGCTCCCAGTTCTCGCGATGCTGCCTGCGAAAGCGGAACGAGCGCGGCGATCCGGGCTGCATGTCACAGGCGCAGAGGAACCTCCAGGGATTCATGGGTCGGCCTCCAGTGTAAGATGGTGGTTTGCACGGGTCAGTCGCGGACGACGCACGCGGCGAGCGGGATTGTGAAGGTGTTGGGGCCTTCGATCGTGCGTCGCGGGAAGTACATCTCCTCAGTGGTCTCGCCGTCGATGCGCAGGCCGTGGTCATCGGTGAGGATGATCGCGGATCTCCCGTCGATCTGCTCGATGCGGTCGATCTCGTAGCCGTGAGTGAAGCCGTTGCCGTGGGTCACGATGAGCCAGCTTCCGCGCAGGTCGTCGCTGGCCGGCAGGTCGCCGGCGATGAAGAGCGCGTCATGCTCGCCGCCCTCGGCGATGCGGGTTGCGCCGCTGATCTCCCCGGCGAGCGCCGGGGCGTCGAGGGTGACGCGCTCATCACCGGCGCTCAGTTCGAGGCCCTCGAAGAGCCAGAGGGCGGCCACCTCGCCGTCGATCCGCCGCACAACGCCGAGTCGGCCGCGGATCGTCAGGTCACCGACGGTCCGCTCCGGGAAGGGAGCCTCATCGAGCGTGCTGATGATCGTGTCGGTGATCTCGCCGGAGACGACCTGCAGCGCGACGCAGTTGTCATCCGCGGGCGAGACATCCAGCCTCGTGACCGAGTCGATGAACGCCTCGCCACGGAACGGCTCCTGCACGGCGGTGAAGATCGAATGCAGCGGCGCCTCGCCGCTCCGCCGGGCCGCGAGGTGGGGCATCCAGTAGTCGAGCGTCTGGCGGTTGTCGCCCCGCGAGCCCGTGCCGGCGCGCCGCACCGAGGGTGTCTCGCCGAGATAGACCTGCGTCGGCGCTGAGCCGAGGATGTGTGTGCGTACGCCGCGGTCGGGTTCGGTGGCGTACCGGAATGTGATGGAGAAGCCCGTGTCGGCGTCGGCGCGCCTGACGTCGCGCCACAGTTCGTAGCTGAGCGGGGGCTCATCGCCTCCGAACTCCGCGCCTGCGTCGCGCAGAGGCAGGCTGCATTCGGCGGTGGTGTCCTCATCGGCGCTGCCATGCAGCAGCCAGTCGTGCATCGAGCCGCCGCGGGTGCGGAAGATGTCCACGACGTAGGCGTCGCCGTCGGAGATCGGCACCACCATCATGAGGCGGCGGTACATGTCGAGGTCCTCGACATTCGCGTAGGCGCGCCGGCCGTCGGCCTCAACGACGCTGACGCTGCGCTCGGAGTGTGGCGCGGGCGTTGCCGGGAAGAAGCGCAGCAGGTCGCCGTCGGACGGACGGCCCTGCTGCTCCGCGCGATCGATCGCGACGAGGTTGTGACTGATCGTGGAGACCGTCCACCAGCGGATATCGGTCCAGGTGTACCCGATGTCCGAAAGCATCTCGCGCTCCTTCGCCCACAGCGTCATGGCGAGCGTGTCGCGATGGCTGTGCCCGTAGGCGCCGGAGAAGTGCAGTTGCGCCTGCACCTGATCGGCGCCGTGGCCGCGGCCGAGGGAGGCGTGCCCGTAGCCGGGAAGGATGGTCGAGACGGTCGATTCCCGTGGCTCGGTGCGCCGCTCGTGTGGCCAGGTGTCATGGACCACCGCTGAGGTCCCGTCCGGGTGGCCGATGGTCTTGAACGCGTCCTGCACTTTGCTCCAGAACGGCGCGACGGCGAGAGGGTTGAGGTCGTCGAAGCGTTGTCCGGTGACGTCATCGACGTAGCCGGGCGGGTCGGAGTAGCCCTCTATGACCGAGAACGCGCGGCGCAGGCCGCCGAGCGTCATGTAGTGATAGCTGGGCGACTCGCTCCAGGCGCCGTCATAGAAGAAGCCCTCGTCGAGATTGCGCAGCATCCAGCCGAAGGCGCGGTGTACCATCGCTGGGTCACCGATGACGCGCCCGAGCATCGCCGCGCTGGTGATGTCGTAGCCGACCACGTTGCTGACCTTGTAGGGGCTGAGTTCGGCGGCGCGGTAGGTGGGGCGGAAGAAGTCGTTCTCGATGCGGGCGCGTACATCGTAGCCGCGCTGCTGTGAGAGCGCGTCGAACTGGTCGCTGTCGTAGACGAGGTCGTAGGCCGTGATCATCACGCGCGGGATCTCGTTGTGGAAGTTCCCCCAGCGGCCGGCGTCCCACGGGTAGGGAGGCTCCTGCGAGTCGCAAAAGCGGATGCGATTGACGTTCCGGTTGTGTATCGCCGGCCAGTGCGGGTAGAGCGTCGCGGCTTTGTCGAGCGCCAGAATCACCCGCCGGGCGTACTCGGGTCTTCCGGTCGCGCGCCACGCCAGGCCAAGGGCGTTGAGTTGTGTCGTGAGCCAGCGGCGATGGTACATCCAGAGGTTGCCGGTCAGGTAGTGGCGCTCGCCGGTCTGTTCGTTGAGATAGTAGGGGAATGCGACCTCCTCGCCGAGGGCGTTGTGTCCCACGAGTCGTCCGGTCTCCGGGAAGCGCTCGTCCGGCAGGTCGATCACAAGGTCGCAGTGGCGGCAGACGAGCTGGTAGGGTCGATCAAGGGTCCAGGAGAAGATGTTGCGGCCCTCCGCGCCGCCGTAGCAGTTGGGGCAGTTGCACATGCCGATGTACGGAAGCTCCGGGAGATACTGGAGCATCTCCTCCTCAGACATCTGCATGACGCGCTCGACGGCGGCCTCGTACTCGGCGGCTTTCTCCATGTCAACGGTGGTGTAAATCGGTTGATCCCGGGCGGTCGCGACCGCAGCCGCCAGCAGCAGGAGCAGCAGCGAGGCCTGCAGTGCGATGGGAACCGCCGGGAAGATGGCCAGCGGTCTGATCATGACTCTTCACCCCTCATTGCAGCAACCATGCCTCGTTGAAGCGTGCGTAGACCAGGTGCTCGAAACCCGGAGTGTCGGCGTCGGGGCCGGTGTGTTCGTAGAGCAGACCGACTGTTCCGTCAGGCAGCGCCGCCATGCATGAGTAGGCGCAGCGGTCGGGGTTCACCAGCCTCGCGACCGGCCAGCTCTGCCCCTCGTCGTAGCTGAGGCGCACGGTCATGTCGGTGCGCTCCTCGGCGCTGGCGGGGTTGGAGAAGAGAAGCCGGTCGCGGTCATCGCCGGCCGCCGTGCTCGTCCAGCGGATGAGGCTCGCCTGGCAGGCGGGCTCGACGAGCGCCGGGTCATCGCGCGCCTCTGATCACGTCTCGCCGCCGTCGGCGCTGGTGGCGACCATGCGGCAGCCATGGCCGCGCGGAGTGCGCATATTGAGCATCAGACGGCCGTCGGCGAGTTCCACCGCCTGCGCCTCGTTGGTCGCCGAGCACGGCGCTTCACCGACCTGCCACGTCTCCCCGCGGTCGTCGCTGAAGTAGACGTGGGCGGCGTCCAGGGCGAAGTCGGCGCTGTGGCGGCGGTAGCCGGGACAGATCAGGCGTCCGGCGGTCATAGTGATGCCCGCCCCCGGCCCCGCCATCGCCGCGCCCCACGCGGGATCTTTGACCTGCGGGGTGAGGTCGATCGGTTCGGACCAGGTCCGGCCGTCGTCATCGCTGCGGATGGCGTGGAGGAAGATGACGCGGCCCTTCCAGCCCTCACGGGCGCCCTCCGCGCGCTCCGGGTCTCGGCGGCGCAACTCATCCATCGAGGGGTAGGCGTGGTCATAGATGATCCAGACGGCGCCGGTGACGCGGTCAACGAGCATGCATGGATCGCCGGCGCACATCTCGCCGCCGTCATCGACGAGGATCTCGAGGTCCGACCACGTCTCGCCGAGATCGTCGGAGCGCTTGAGCGCGAGGTCGATGTTGTTGGGGGCATCGCCGGGCTTGTCCACGCGCGCGTCACACGCAGCGAGCAGCGTGCCCTCGTTGGTGCAGACCATCGCCGGGATGCGGAACTCGCAGATGCCGTCCTCCCCGGCGGTGAAGAGGGGCGTTTGGGTGAAGAGCGGTGACTGCGCGGGCATGGTGGTCACCTCAGCGGCCCTGTTCTCGTGTGTTGCGGTGCTCATTCGCCGTGGCTCTGCCTCTCGCCTGCCCTCCGGGTTGCCAGTGTGTCTGACATTCGGTAGAATGAGCACACTTCGCTCATCCGGATTGCGAGGGATAACTGTGAGCGACCAGGCGAACGACAACGAGGGCGTCCCGCGCATCGAGCAACTTCGAGTGCGCAACTTTCGTGCTCTACGCGATCTTGAGTTGCGGGACATCACACCGCTGACCGTGCTTGTGGGCCCAAACGGGAGCGGCAAATCGACGGTCTTCGACGTCTTCGCATTCCTGTCGGAGTGCTTCACGGATGGCCTGCGTCGCGCTTGGGATCGCAGGGGGCGTTTCAGGGAACTGCGGTCGCGAGGAGCTGGCGAGGACGAATGTATTTCGTTTGAACTCAAGTACCGAGAGGGCCCGGACGAGCCCATCATCACGTATGATCTTGCCATCGGGGAAGACGATGAGGGTCCGTACGTAGCAGACGAGTCTCTTCGCTGGCGGCGTGGCCGTCGGCACGGCAGACCGTTTAAATTCCTCGACTTCCATCGCGGGGCGGGACGCGCCTGGACGGGTGAAGCCCCGTCTCGCGAGGATAGCCAAAGGGAAGAAGCCGAGCTGGACAGTCCAGAGATGTTAGCAGTGAACAGTCTTGGGCAGTTCCAGAAGCATCCGCGAGTCAGTGCCCTGCGCAGGTTCATCACTGGGTGGTACCTCTCGTATCTCTCAGCGGACGATGCACGTGGCGCGCCGGAGGCCGGTCCCGAGGAACGACTCAGCCAGCGCGGCGACAATCTCCCCAACGTGATGCAGTACCTTCAGGAGCGTCACCCGGACGTGCTGAAGCGGATCCTGGATGCGTTGACTGATCGAGTCCCAAGGCTGGAGAGCGTGGATGCGAGCCCGCTGGCAGACGGCCGATTGCTGCTGCAGATCAAGGATGCGCCATTCGATCGGCCCGTTCTGTCCAAGTACGCCTCGGATGGTACGCTGAAGATGCTGTCGTACCTGGTCGTGTTGAACGATCCTGACCCGCCGCCACTGGTGGGCATCGAGGAGCCGGAGAACCACCTGCATCCGCGACTGCTGCCGGAGCTTGCCGAGGAGTGTCGGCTCGCGACCGGGCGCTCACAACTCCTCGTAACCACCCACTCCCCATTCTTTCTGCAGGGGCTCCGCCCAGAGGAAACGTGGGTTCTCTACAGGGACGACGATGGGTACACTCAGGCGAAGCGTGCGGCGGATATGGAGCTTGTGCCCCGGATGATGGAGCACGGCGCCTCGCTTGGGCACCTCTGGATGGAGGGCTACTTCGACGTCGGCGATCCGCTTACGAACGCAGGAGGATCGCGAGTGACACATGTGGGGGAAGGCCGGCACGATGCATATTGAGATAGTCACTGAGGAGCCGTCTGCCACGGAAGCGCTGCAGAACCTGATGCCCCGGCTGCTGCCTCAGGGCGCATCATTCGCGCTTCGCCCGTTCAGCGATAAGAAGGAGCTGCTGAGCAGGCTCACGGATCGCCTTCGGGGCTATGCTCACTGGCTTCACGAGGATTGGCACATTGTTGTCCTGGTTGACCGCGACGCAGATGACTGCCAGCGCCTGAAAGCACAGCTTGACGTGATCGCCGCCGATGCGGGGCTCGTGCCGAAGGGGCGAGCGATGGGCGGTCGCTTTCATGTGCTGAACCGGGTCGCAATTGAGGAACTGGAAGCGTGGTTCTTCGGCGATGTCGAGGCATTGTGTGCGGCTTACCCACACGTATCTGCTTCGCTCGCGAAACGGGCGCCCTACCGTGACCCCGACGCGATCAAGGGCGGTACGTGGGAAGCACTCGCCAGAGTCTTGAACTACTCGCGGCAGACCTACCCCAAGATCGCCGTGGCCAGAGAAATCAGCCAGCACATGGATCCCGCACGCAACCGATCACACAGTTTCCAGGTATTCGCATCGGGAATCGCGGAGCTTTGGTGCGGCGATGTCTGACCGCGTCCCGACATCCTATTCCCCCAGATACGCCAGTATCTCCCTCGCCACCAGCAGGTTGCCCTCGTGCGTCATGTGGACGCCGTCGGCGGTGAAGAGCGACGGCCTGTCCGGGTGCGCGCGCGTCGGCTCGTAGACGTCCAGGTAGGCCGCGCCCGTCGCCTCGCAGACCGACCGCATCCGCTCATTGAACGCCTCGAGCACGTCCGGCCTCCCGAAATACGAGCCGCCCGAGCCGCGCTGCTCGATGCGCGTGATGACCGTGGCGCGCGTGATCTCGTGGACCGACGAGCTCGACGAGAGGAGCGTGAACTGAGCCTCAGGCACGTTCTCGCGGATGTACCCGATGACCGCCACGAACGTCTCCTCGAACTCATCGAGCGGCACCACCGGATCGAAGGGGTAATCCTCCGGCGTCTCGTATTCGGGCTTCGGCCGCAGCTTGCTGTCGTTGTGCCCAAGCCAGATGAACACGTGCGTCGGCGTCGGCTCGAAGAGGTCGTCGTACATCTCCTGGCGGTGCGCGCCCTCGCCCTGCAGCCGCTGCCACATGCGCGTGATGTAGTCGCCGCCGACGCCCGCGTTGCGGTAGCTGACGTCGCCGTTCACGCGGTGGAGCCAGTAGCCGACCATGTCGGTGTAGTTGTGCCCGCGGCGCTGGTCGGTCAGCGAGTCGCCAAGGAAGAGGATGTGCGCTGGAGTGTCGATCGGCGCGGCCGCCGCGAGCGCCTCATACTCCGCGAAGGTCTCCGCGTCAACCACGTCCCCCCACACGGACGCGCCAGCGCCGATCTCGGCGGAGGCGATGGTGATCGTCGCCTGGCCCGGCTCGGTGGAGGTCGGAGGCGACACCGGCAGCGCCGTGGTCTCGCCGGCGATCGTGACCTCCTCGGCCTCAGTATACTCACCGACGCTCAGCATCGCCGTCAGCGCGCCCTCGGTGAGCGGCCCGGCCTCCGTGCGCGCGCTGATTCGCAGATCAACGCTCTCGCCCGGGGCGATCATCACGTAGCCCGGCTCGACCGTCAATTCAGCGCCCGGGACGCCCTCCGCAGTGAGCAGCGCGTTATCGAGGTAGACGACCGCGTCCTCGCCGGACAGCTCCACGACCAGCGCGAGCTGCGTCACCAGCGGATCGCGCGGTGAGATCTCGATGGCGATCTCCCGCCACTGATCGGTCAGCTCCACCGGGGGCTCGGGGCGCTCGATGATGTATCTGTCCTCGGGGTGATTGCGAAGCTGCGTGGAGCGAAGCTGGAGGCTGCCGACGCCCCTCGCGTGGATGGTGAAGCGGTAGTCGAGTCCGACGGTGACGGGGACGTATCCGGTGTACGCCATCGCGCCGCCGTCCTCGGCGACGAGCCTCCCGGCGCCGTCGCCCGAGAAGACGGGCTCGTCCACGACCGTCATCTCGCCCTTCCACGCGGGCGACTGCGCCCACGGCCCCTTCTCAAAGCCGGGATTGTCGAGCATCTGATCGCCGGGGGCGGCGAGTGCGACGACGCACGGGGTGAGAGCGAGCGCGATGAGCGCGGGTATGAGGTTGCGCACGGGTGTGACCTCCGGCGGCGGCATGATGGGGCGCAGATGCAGGGTGGTTCGCCGGGGGGGCGCGGCACTCCTGCGGGGACAGAAGATGAGGGCGCCCACTCGCTCCGCACGGGGCTCGTCGAGCGGACACCCTCGCGATGTCGTGGAAGGTTGCGTCAGTCGTAGGTCGGCGGCTCCCAGTACTCCTCGTTGAGCACGCGCTTGAGGCGCGCTCCATCGACCTCGCGCGGCTCGACGCCGGCCTCGACGGCCCACGCCGCGGCGGTCCCGGCGGCCTCACCGAGGTACGAGCAGGTGGGCATGACGCGCAGCGAGCCCTGTGCCGGGTGGTCGCAGGAGATGCAGCGGCCCGCCACCAGCAGCCCGTCCACCTCGCGTGGGACCTGGCAGCGGTAGGGAATCTCGTACCAGTCGCCCGGCTTGGGCCGATTCGCCTTCACAAACTCCAGCGAGTAGGGGATCGAGAGACCGGGCGCGGGGTCGTGAAGGTCCAGCCAGAACCACGCGGGGACCGCGCCGTCGTCGAACTTGCTGCCCGCCAGCACGTCGTCGCCGGTGACGGTGTAAAGGCCCTCGAGCCGCCGCGACTCGCGCGTGCCCAGCACCGGGTCGATCGCCTGGATGAGGCACTCCTCGTACCCGGGGACGCGCTCGCGGAGCATCCGGACGATGTCCAGCGCCGCCCGGTGGCACTGCATGAGGACCTCGGAGGTCTGCCGCGGGTTCGTCGGGTCCACGTGCTGCAACTCCCAGCGGGTGACGATGCCGCCGCTCTCCTCGCTGAACGGGAACACGCTCGGGTCGATGCCGAAGAGCGCCTCGGGAGGCGTTACGTCGCCCGCGGCGACCGCATCGCGGCAGATCTCCCGGAGCGCCGCCTCGTCAGGCCCCTCGGCCCTGAAGCGCTCGGCATCCACCCCGCCGATGAGGCAGCGGAAGTTGCACTGCTGGATGCGCCCGTCCTCAGGCGCTCCGACGGCGAACGCGGCCCCGGCGCTGGCGACCAGATCGGCGTCGGCGGTGCAGTCGATGGTGACCTTCGCGCGGGCCAGCGAGCGGCCGGCCTTGTTGGCGAGGAAGACCCCGCGCACGGCGTTGCTCTCGAGCCAGGCGCCCTCGGCGATGGTGCCGAGGAGCACGTCCACGCCGGCCTCATCAGCCATCTCCGCGGCGACCGCCTTGAACATCTGCGGGCGGTAGCGCATGCGGCCGGGCGGGTAGTAGCGCTCGCGGTTGTCAAGGTAGTACGCCGAGTCGAGGTCGGCCAGGCGGTCCATCAGCTCATCGTAGATCGGCCCGCCGGGCGTGTCGCACATCGTCGCGAGGGTGCTGGCGAGGCCGCCGAGGTGCTGGAGTGCCTCCACCAGCAGTGTCGATGCTCCCTCGCGCGCCGCGGCGATGGCGGCGCCGATGCCCGCGGGGCCGCCTCCGCATACGACCACATCCCAGTCGCCTGCGACCGGAACCTGCTCCTCGATGGATACGCGCTCTTGAGCCATCGTTGATCGTCTCCCGGCACGTCGTGGGTGTGTACGTGAACGTGGGTCAGGGCTTGAGTTCGATGCTCACCGGCTCACCGATAAGGACGTCGGCCATGACGTAGACGTGATCGGCCTCGCTGAGGTAGTCCTCGTCCTCAACGAGCGCCCCGATGTCGAGATGTACGATGCCACCACGGCAGCCGGCCCCTCGCCGGGCGGCGTCCTCGTCCGCGGTGAAGCGCACCCATGGGATGTCCACCGCGAGGAGGCCGTCGCTCTCGAAGGGCTCGTCAGACTCACGTTCGGTCTCGAAACTCGCCCAGTTGCCCGCGACGAGGTTCATCAGCATCCGCGCGTCCATGAAGCGGTAGACGGTCGCAGCCACGGTGCAGCACTCCCGGTCTCGCATGAGATATCCCGCGGGAGGGGATTTCGACGCGCGCGCGGCAGGGGCCTCCCGTGAAGCTGCAAGTCGCAGGCGACGGCAAGTGATGGACGTGATGGACGGGCCGGCTCACCCCCAGAGCTTGCGGTCGAGCGAGCGGTACTGCACGGCCTCCGCCGCGTGGGCGACACCGATCTGCTCGGCGCCCTCAAGGTCGGCGATCGTCCGGGCGAGCTTGATGATCCGGTCATGCGCGCGGGCGGAGAGCGCGAACTGCTCGATCGCCGTCTTCAGCAGCGACTCCACCTCGCCCGACAGCGGGCAGAACTCGCGCAGCGCCCGCGAGTTCATCTCGGAGTTGCTGTAAAAGGGCGCGTCGGTGAAGCGCTCGTGCTGGCGATGGCGGGCCCTCACCACGCGGTCGCGGATGGACGCCGATGACTCGCCGGGCTCGCGCTGCATAACCTCATCGGAGGTGAGGCGGGGGACCTCGATGTGTATGTCGATCCGATCGAGCAGCGGGCCGGAGATCTGCTTGAGGTAGCGCTGGATCTGCGCCTGCCCGCAGGTGCACTCGCGCTGCGGGTCGGTGCTGAAGCCGCACGGGCAGGGGTTCATCGCGCCGACAAGCTGAAAGCGCGCGGGGAAGGTCAGCGTGGTCTGCGCCCGCGCGATCGTCACCTGTCCGTCCTCCAGCGGCTGGCGCATCACCTCCAGCGCGTTGCGCGGGAACTCCGGCAGCTCATCGAGGAAGAGCACACCGTGATGCGCCAGCGAGACCTCACCGGGCGAGGGGAAGCTCCCGCCCCCGATCAGGCCCGCGCTGGAGACGGTGTGATGCGGGTGGCGGAAGGGGCGCGTCTGAATGAGCGCATCGCCGGGGCGCATCAGGCCCTTGACGGAGTAGAGCTTCGTAACCTCCAGCGCCTCCTCGAGGGTCATCGGCGGGAGGATCGAGGGCACGCGGCGCGCGAGCATCGTCTTCCCGGAGCCGGGAGGGCCGACCATCACGCAGTTGTGTCCGCCTGCGGCGGCGATCTCCAGCGCCCGCTTGACGTGGTCCTGGCCCTTGACATCGGACATGTCCGCCTCATAGGGTGGTGTCTCGAGGCTGATCTGCCGGTCGGAGACGCGGACCGGCTCGTCGCGCAGATCGCTCTCGAGGAGCTTGACGCAGTCGTAGAGCGTTTCCGCGGCGAAGACCTCGAAGTCATCGACCACCGCGGCCTCGTTCCCGTTGTCGGGCGGGACGACGAGTGCGCGCCGGCCCGCCTCCCGGCTGCCCAGCGCCATCGGCAGCGCCCCGGAGATCGGCCGGAGCCGGCCGTCGAGGGACAGCTCACCGGTGAGCGCGACCTCGTCGAGGATGCCGTCGGCGGCGACCTGACCGGTGGCGACCACCAGGCCCAGCGCGATCGGCAGGTCGAAGGCCGGGCCCTCCTTGCGGATGTCGGCGGGAGCGAGGTTGACGGTGATGCGCTGTTTGGGGAACTCGAAGCCTGAATTGCGGATGGCCGCTTCGACGCGATCGATGCTCTCGCGCACCGCGGCGTCGGGGAGGCCGACGATGTTGATGGCCTCCTTGCCGAACGAGACATCCACCTCTACCTGGACGGGATACGCGTCAACGCCGAGGATCGCTGCTGAGTGGATTCGGGCGAGCATGGGCACCCCCATGAGGTGACGAAGGCTGTCGCGCGGGCGGGAGTTTCCGCGTCGGTGGCTGATTTCCTCCATGCGCGGGGAGAAAAGCGACGCCCCGGAGGTTCCGGGACGTCGCGGGTGCCCTGCCGAGGCGCGACGGGCTACTCGAAATACACCGCCTCAAACTCGCCCGCGCACCAGCTCTTGTTCTGATCGTTCATGATGAGGACAACCTTCCCCCTGGCGGTGCCGAGGATCGGGTGGAAGGTGCCCGCATCCTCCTCAGGCTCCTCGATACTCCACTCGCTGATCTCGAGGGCCGCGGCCCACGGTGCGTTCACGCTCATCGGGCCCCTGCCCTCGCCCTGCGCGTAGTAGTGGAAGAGATGCTCTTCCGAGAAATCCTTGTCATCGGAGAGCGCCCACGTCCAGGTTCCGGTCTCCCCCTCCGGGGCGGTGAAGCTCAGCTTCCAGGAGTCGTCACCGACGATCACCATCGTCGGATCGTCGTTGGCTGGTTCGGCGCTGGAGAATCTGAGGTAGAACTTGTCCTCGCCATCCTTCCTGAGCTGGACGAGGTTCGCCTCGAATGCCCGCTCGCTCATCTGGCCGCGGACCGGACCTGAGGGGGCCATCTCAACGGTCGGCGTCTCCGTCCACTCGAAGTCGCCGAGGTCGGCGACTCCGTCGCCGGTCTGCATCCCCTCGGCCTCATCTTCAATGAGCAGACCGGCCTCGGGCGGGACCTCGGCCTCGATCTCGGTCTCCTGAGACGGGCAGCCGCCAAGCACGATTGCGGCGAAGAACACGGCGACCAGCAGAGGGAATGCGAACGACATCCTGGGGGACATGCGCGGCACCTCCGTGGCTCCTGCCCGGTCGAGTGCTCCACGCGCTCGACCCTCTCGACAGGCGATTCACGACACCGGAGAACGGCAGTTCCACCAGCCTGTCACGCCCACCTGCCGGGCCCCCGCACGTCTCGCGCCGGCGGTGGGAGTGAGGGAGCCTCCCCGTGTGAGGTGAGGAGGCCCCCGATCGATCACAACGCTCTCGACGCCGAACGCTCAGTCGCGCCCGAGCATGCGCCTGACGTTGACAAGGCAGGTCTCCACGGCCTCAATCGGCGGGACGGGGTAGTGCTCCTGCTCGATGATGTACCACTCGGTCCCGGCGACGTCCTCGCAGAGATTGAAGATCGTGTCCCAGTCGGCGACGCCCTCCCCGACGAGCGCGTTCTCGTTCTCCGGGTCGAAGTCCTTGACGTGGACGGTCAGATAGCGGCCGGCGTACTTCTGCAGATAAAGCACCGGGTCCTGGCCGGCGCGGATGCAGTGGCCCACGTCAAGCTGGCCGAAGACGTCCTCCCGGGTGTTCTCCATGAAGACATCCCAGGGGATCTCGCCCTCCAGCGGCTCGAACTCGTGGGCGTGGTTGTGGTAGCCGAGTTCGAGGTCGTGCTCGGTCACGCGGTCAACGGCGACGTTGAAAAGCTCCGCGGTGGTCTGCCAGGCCTCGATCGATTCGCGGTATTCGGCGGGCAGGCCGGGCACGACTATGTAGTCGTTCCCGAGGCTGAGCATGTCGTCGATGACGGCCTGCAGTTCGACCTCCTGGATGGCCGTGACGGGCACGTGCGCGCCGGCGATGCCGAGGCCGAGATCGTCGCAGATACCCCCGAGCTCCTCGGGGGCGTGGTCGAAGAACCCGGCGAACTCCACGCCGTCGTAGCCCATCTCGGCGACCTTCTTGAGAGTAGCGGGGACGTCGTTGGCCATCTCGTCGCGGATTGAGTAGAGCTGCAGCGCGATCGGAATGTCTGACATGTTGGTTCCTCCCTGCCGATGCCCCGACACGCAGGCGGGCTTGTATGCATGGTCGAATGAGGCAATTCGCCGGCGAGGCGCAATGACCTTCACCTCACGGGCAGGTTCGCGAGCGGTCGTGGGCGAAATGGCCGGTCGGCGAACCAACCGGAGTCGCCGCGGATCGATCGGCGGCAGGGGACAGGTGAGACTCATGCGTGACGGGATCATCGCGCTCGTGCTTATGCTTACATTGATGTTCGCAGCATCACTTTGCAGCGCCCAGGAGACCGGGATGAGCGAACACGTCGTCTACGCGCCGGACATCGTCGGCGTCGATCGCCTCTTCATGGTTGTGCTGGCCGTGCCGCCGGATGCGCCGGAGGTCGCCGTCACGGTGCCCGAGCAGGCGGAGATGCTGGATCGCACGCCGCTGCCGACCGAGCTTGAGCAGCGCAGGTATTACTTCCGCTCGACGGCGGCGACCGAGCGGATGGAGGTGGGGTTCGCGCATCCGGCGGGGGAGATCGCGGTGCCGATCACCGTCTGGAGCTACGAGGATCTGCGCGAGTTTCGCGAACTGAAGGGCACGCAGCTTCCGCGCCGCTGGCCGCTGGGCGAGCAGTTGCCTGCGCTCAAGGAGGGCCGGACGATCTACTCGGACGAGGAGATCGCGGCGATGCGGACCGGCTCGGCCGGCGGCAGGGCGCAGACGTACGCGGAGCTTTCCGCCGATGAGATCTGGGCGATGCAGACGGATTCGACGATCCCGCGCTGGCACTGGGTGAATGTGGCGCACGGCTGCCCGGTCCACGGGACGGAGATCTACGAGACCCGCGCGTTCTACCCGTGGATCAAGGACGCCAGCTTCCCCTACCACTGGAAGATCGAGTGCCCGGTGGGCGGTGAGAGGTACCCGTCCAACGATTTCGGTGCCGGGGACTTCACCTCCGGCGAGTTCCCCGACGACGGCATCGGCGGGGGCTACCTCGCGCCCGACGGCAGGCGCTACGGGTTCATCGCGGAGACCAACCAGCGTTACTGCCAGGAGATGCTGCGCATCGCCCCGGACTGCTCGCGCGCGTACATCGCCACCGGTGATGTGAAGTATCTGCACGCGGCGCTGGTCGCCTTCTGCAGGCTCGCCGACGAGTACGCCTACCTCGCGACGATGACCCAGCACCGCCACCGTAACAGCCAGTCGCAGGTGGAGCGGCTCGGCCAGGGGCGCTTCGACGAGGGACCTTTTCTGAACGCCACCGGGTTCACCGTCTACTCGATCGACCAGCCCGGCCACCAGTGGGCGCACGCTGAGGCCTACGACATGATCTGGCCGGAGATCGAGCGGGACGAGCGGATCATCCCCTTCCTGCAAAGCAGGGGCTTTGACGTGCAGACCCACGAGGATGTGCGACGGTTCATCGAGGAGAACCTGATGGCCGTCTGGATGCAGGGTGCGATGGATGGATCGACTCGCTCGAACGAGCCCTTCCAGCAGCGCGGCCTTGTGCGGATGGCGGAGGCGCTCAACTACGAGCGAGGCGATGACTTCCTGGACTGGCTCTACGACGGCGACGGGAAGATGCGCATCTTCGTGCCGAACACGTTCTTCCGCGACGGCGCGCCCTACGAGTCCACGGGTGGGCATAACTCGATGCACGTTACGCCGCTGGGCCCGATCGTGGAGTCGATTGAGCGGCTGCGGGAGATGCGGCCGGAGGTCTACCCGCGGGCGAAGTACCCGGACATCACGCAGAGCCGGCGCTATCAGAACATCTTCGACTTCTGCATGGACACGGTGACGATCGGCCGGAGCTTCCCGCAGGTCGGCGACACCGGAAGCTACCCGAGTTACTCGAGGCTCGCGCCGATCACGTGGCACTCGGCGAGCGCGGCGGCATTCGAGCACGCCTATCGCGTCTTCGAGGAGCCGAAGTTCGCGTGGGCGCTGGCGAACGCGCCCGGATGGTCGCCCTCGGAGGACTTTGGATACACGCGCGAGCAGATCGAGGCGGAGGCGGCGAAGTGGCCGGACGACTGGAATGAGGCAAGCTCACTGCACGACGGCTACGGCCTCGCGATCGTTCGAGGAGGTACCGGCGATAACCGTCGGGCGATGTGGAGCCACTACCGCCACGCCCGGTCGCATGTGCAGGACGACCTGATGGACTTCGGCCTCGACGCCTTCGGCGGGAACATCCTCTCACACATGGGCTATCCGCGGAACTGGGGACAGTGGGAGCCTTTGTGGTCGAGTCACAACCTGGCGCGGCAGTTCGGCCCTTATCAGACGCAGGTGGCCGAGGCGCAGTACATCGCCGACGCGGGCATCGCGCATGTGACCGAGATGCGCGCACGGGCACACTTCGAATACGACAACGCGACCGGCGAGAAGGCGGGCGGGCCGATGCCCGATTACTGGCAGCGGCGGATGCTGGCGCTGATCGACGTCTCCGCCGACGAGTTCTACGCGCTGGACTTCTACCGCATCTCCGGCGGCTCCGAGCACTGGTGGGCGTTCCACGCGCAGGAGGGTGAGTACACCACGGAGCGGATCGAACTTGCCGCACAGGACGGCGGGACCCTCGCAGGGCCCGACGTGCCCTACGGTGATGAGGATTGGCTGCAGGCGCATGGGGCGACGAGGCACCCGAGCTACGGCTGGCGAGGGATCAACTTCACGTTCCCGCACCTCTACAACGTGGAGAAGGGCGTCGCGGAGAATCCGTGGCGCGGGGAGTGGGCGCTTTCATCGGATGATGCGAGAGAGCAGGGCCTTCACCTCCGCCAGCACATCCTGCACGCGCGCGACTCCGGCGGGTCGCCGATCGAGGTCAACGTCACCGACGGTCGCGCGGCCTCCGGCGGCTCGCCCTACGAGATGAAGTGGATCATGATGCACAATCCCGGTGGTGGCGATGAGGAGGTCGTCCGCACGCAGGTGCTGGCGGTGCTCGAGCCCTACCTGCAGGAGCCGATCATCCTGAGCGCCAAGCCGATCGCGCTGTCGGGAGCCGATGAGGCGGGCTTCGAGGCCGGGGCCGCGCGCATCGAGCTTGCGAGCGGGCGTGTGGACACGGTCTTCTGGTCGGCCGACCCGACCGTCGAGCGGACTGCCGAGGGCGGGTTCCGCTTCGCGGGGCGGTTCGGCGTCTGGGCGGAGCGCGACGGAGAGCCGGTGGCCGTCTCGCTCGTGGGCGGGACGGTGCTGGAGAAGGACGGGCAGGGGCTCGCGCTCGATGAGGCAGAGTTCCGCTCGGAGGTCGTCGCGGTCAATCATGATGACTTCACGATCACGATCGCGCCGGCGCCCGAGGCCCCGAGCGCGATGGTGGGGCAGAGCGTCTTCATCGGCAATGAGAAGCGCTCGGTGGCGTACGAGGTGCGTGGGGTGGAGGAGACCGCCGAAGGCGTTACGCTGGCACTGTCGATGGACTCGCGTATCGGCACCGGCGAGGTCACCGGCGCGGCGGACCACCGCGTCCTGACGCGGACGCCCTTCCAGTTGCAGCGCTTCGGCTACTACGACGGCGCACGGATCCGCAACGCAGACGGATCGGCGGAGTATCGCATCAACGAGGTGCGCAGCGGCACGTTCGCGATGATCGACCACGAGCAGCACCCGGAGGCAACCGCGGAGCGGCTTGCCTCGGAGTTCGCCGAGGGGACGTGGTTCGAGGTCTTCGATTACGGCGTGGGCGACCAGGTGCGCTGGCCGATGGCGGTAAGCATCATGCAGCGCTCGCCGCACACGTGGGATATGCGCACGGGCGCGGGGGCGCGGGTGAGTCTACCGACGGAGTGAACGCCCGTGTCGCGGAAGAGTCGCTCAGTGCGGCTCAAACCGCACGGTCGCGGGGCCGTCGTAGCTGACCAGGTAGCGCCCGCCCTCGACCGGGTATGCGATCTCGCCGCGCACGTCGAAGTCGGACGGGCCCGTGCGGCGGCGGGCCAGCGGGCTCTTCGGGCGGAGGTACATCCCGGCGTACCTGTCGGTCGCGAGGTGCATCGGGCCGATGCTGTGATCGGGTGCGGTGACGGCCACACCGTCCACGTCCGCCCGGCTGAGGAAATGCGCGTCCACGTCGAGGCTGGCCGCGATCATGTTCGCGAACTGCCGGATCTTCGGGACCACGGGACAGACGGTGTCATCGAGGCCGTGGATGATGACGATCTTCAGGGCTGCGCCGAGGCCGGCCATCAGCCGGCAGTGCTCGCGATCGCCGAAGTCCCGGATGCGCTGCGCGTGCGGGGCGAGGTAGCTCGGGCTGTCGGGATCGCGCGAGTACGCGGCATTGAGCGAGGTACCCCACTCGCCGGTGCCGAACGCGATCGCGTCGATCAGTCCGGGCATCCCGCAGCAGTCCACGGCGACCGCGAAGGTCCTCGGGGCGAGCTTCGCGGCCATCTGCGTGATGTTCCCGCCGCCGCTTCCCCCCATGATGAAGAGCCGCATGTCATCGTACTGCGCGCCGGCCTCGCGCAGCCGCTCCCGGACGAACCCCAGGGCGCGGATGGCGTCGATGGCCTGCAGGTAGCCGTGGTCGTAGGGGATCTCGCGTTCTGCGGGCCACCAGTCCTTCGTGGACTGCAGGTACTGCACGCTCGCGACCACGACATCGTACGCGTCCGGATAGTAGTCGATCCACGGCATCATCGATTCGGAGAGGTAGTCCCCGCCCCAGCCGTGCAGCACGATCATGATGCCGGTGGTGGGGGAGACGCCGGCCTTCGGCTCACGGACGTAGATCGGCACGGTGCGCTCGCCCGGAGCGAACGGCCACTCCTGCGTGGGGACGTCGTAGTGCTCGGAGAGGGTCATGGCAGGGCCTCCACGGTGCGTCGATTCGCGGCGTGGGCGAGCAGGGAAGCTCGCCCCTCCTGCACGACACGGCGGGAACGGCGGGCCGGTCAGGCGACCGGCCCCTCCTGCACGACACGACGGCAACGGCGTGGGCGAGCATGGAAGCTCGCCCCTCCTGCACGACACGGCGGGAACGGCGGGCCGGTCAGGCGACC